>SUZM01000019.1 GCA_015059965.1 Rikenellaceae bacterium | reverse complement strand
TCGTAGCCACCATCGGTTACGGTCCATAGTTTGTTGTTGCAGTCCATAACAAGCGAAGTGGGTTGAATGCCTACAACAAGTTCGTCAACAACTTTGTCGGTCTCGGTGTCTATTTTCAGAATGCGATTTTGGTACGACCAACAGTTTACATATACATATTTGCCATACTGCACCATCTGCTCCGTTGAGCCCGACTCCATTGTCATGTTTGGCACTTCGATATAGCCAGTAATCTTATATAGTTTGGGGTTTACGATAAAGATGCGGTTATCCCAAATCTGCGTGATATAAGCCTTCTCATCAGATACGAAGTGGATATAGCGTGGCGAGGTGAGATTTACGATGCGCCCCCTCTCCTTAAAGGTGTGAGGGTCGATAGCAAAGACAACGTGCGAGTTATTGACCACAACCCACCCTACACCATTGCGGACAATCATCGATTGGCATACATCGCCGAGTTTCATTGCATTAGCACGATAGAACACTTCGTTTTCCACCTTCTTGGTCGCAGGATCGTAGTACGAGAGCGTTGCATTGCCGTACTGGAAATTTCCCTCATTGCAGACAAACAATCCCTTTGAGCCAGAGTAGTCTAACTCCTCTACCAAGCCATACTCCCACTTCATACACGCAGTATGAAGCAGGAGTAAAGCGAATACTATATATTTGGCAGCACCTCTCATCTTCTACAACTCCCTTTTGATATTGTAATCGTAGAAGCCAAACACCTCGGTCGAAACCTCACCTAACCAACCGCTCTTGGCATTTACGCCTACCTGCACCTTTACAAAGTCAATGTATTCCAGGTCTTTATGTTTGCCATTGGCGTCTATTGCATCCGAAATTCTGAAATGGTTGGCATTGGCTCCTGCAGAGGTATTATCCTCATCGGTCAAGCGGTCGATTGGGCTAAAGTTGTCGGCATAGCCCCAATCGTACTCCACATTCACCCAGTAAGAGCCATTTCCCGAAGCGTCGTAGTTGCGAGCCGCCAAGCAAGTTCCCGTAAGGGTGTAACTATCCGCCTCAATCCATAATGGATAGTAGTACTCCTGTCGGTGGAACTGTAGGAGATAGTCTATCTCTCCACTATTACCCTGATTATCCGTCCACTTTACGGGCTGCTTTGGCTCGCTTGGGCGATAGTAGGTTACGGCATAATTTTGAATTGTTTCGGGCTTGCCTGTCTCCGAGCCTGCCAATTCATACCAAGTATCATCGGGCAGACCATTGCCATTCTCGTCTTGCATAACCCATACAATACCCGGCTCGGATGAACCACTAAACGAGTTGCCAAGGATTCCAATATCATAGCCGCCAGAGTTGTCGATACTATGGTCAAAGCCTACTACAATATAGCCGCCAAAACCACCCAACGACACCCAATTAGGATAGGGATTACCGTTGTTATCCACCTCCGACATACGCTTCTCGGCGTATGCGATTGCTGCTTCTGGCGTTGTCTGCGTACCATCGAATCCTCCCGTCTTCGTCTCGTTGATGAATTGTCCGGGGGCAGGCGTGTATTCGTAGACCTTGTTCCAATCCGCCTTCGACTCTGCTGTTCTGGCACGATAAAATTCGCCTTTACCCAAATCTGTGGTGATATCCTCGTCTATATCGCAAGACGAGGATATCAACAAAAAACATCCTAAAACTAAATATCCTAAAAATCGCTTCATATTCTACTTTTCAAATCTTACAGCAATATCATCATAAGCAAAGTAACCAGGGATTGTAAAGCCATAGCGGCCACCCATCTCATCGGAGTAGAGGAAGTTGAAGCGAACCTTTTTGACTGCACCAAGACCCGAAAGATCCCACTTCTGCCAATCGGTTACGACATTTTCGCCCTGCACCAAGTAGAACTCAACCTCGCTGATAGGCTCGGCGTAAGCATCGGCCTCCACATCATCAAATCCGTAAGCCACAATCTTCATCCAAGCATCCTCTGTGAGACCCTCCCAATTGCCACCAAATGTATTACCGGCCTCGCTCTTTACTCCGTTGTAGAGTTGGTTGAGGGTGTAGTTCGTATTGGTAACCCTCATGTGGTCAATTACACGCGCTACATCGTCGCCAAACGAGATCTCTGGAAGATTCTCGATATACGAATAGTGATCTTTATAGCCGTAATGTACCGCAAAGTTGCTACCCGAATAGGCCTCTACCGGGATCATAAGTTGGAGATTGAACCAACCAAGCATCTGGTCGTTACCTGCATTCTCGGCAACATAGTCCTCGCCGTAATACTTGGCAATGTGCTTATCTCTGTCCTCATCGCTCCAACCCTCGCCCCAATAGTTTGAGATGGCGTGACCACCGCCCCAGAAGCAGTAAGCATAGTTGTTTGGGAAAGTGTGGCAAAGTTCTGTGTTACCCTTGTCCCACCAGGTGTAGGCTGTAGTCGTATAATCTCCGTAGGTAAGTGGACCTCCATACGGAGGGTTGTCAATCAATTCGCTCCACTTGGTAATCTCCACTCCGGCATAGTCCAAAGTGTATGGGGAGAACTTGACATCCTGATCCTCGAAGGTCAAGATACGCAACTCGTATGGTTCCGGCTTTGTCAAATCGGCCAATGCAATGGTGGTGCTAATACGCTGTGTTGCACCGCTCTCAAAATTCTTGGATGGAGTCTTCACCTCGGTAAAGGTGCTCTCGTCCTCGAAGGTATAGGTTACTGTAAGTTTGGTTCCTCTAACTTTTGCCGGGAGCACCACCATAGCAGCCATAACACCCTCATTTGCTGATTGCAACTGCTTGCCCCCTTCAAAGTTGAGCGTAATAGTGGAACTGCCACTTGTAATTGTATTATCCCAATCGCCATTTGCAAAGTCGTAGATGCGATCTCCGGCAATCTCTACACCCTCGGTAGCGAGTGTAATGGAGCGTAGTTTTGGCATATTCGCATCGTTACTTTTGGTATCAAACCACACATAAGCGGTCTTATGCTCCAAGTAGAACGAATTGTATTCGTCGAGCGTTGCGTAACCAAAGTCACCATCGTTGCCAAGGTTGCCGTCAGCCGATTGCGAAGATAGCACCTTGGCACTCTTTGCCAGACCAGTCATATTGTAGAATATGTGGCCAGTTCCTACTATGGCGGTACCTCCCTTAAACTCAAACTGAGCCAAGGTGCACTCTTCCGCAATAACAGAACTTTTGTTGTTACCCAACCAGATATAGTCGCCACCACTCCACTTATACGGTATCTCGGTGCTGCTTGGCGTGCCAAAAGCGGTACGGGTTTCAGTGTTACAATTTCCGGTTACTATTAGACTCTCCTCCGTTGATGAAACAAAGGTTTCTTCCTTTTGACAAGCAACAAACAGTGCCGCTGTCATAATGATTAATAGACTCTTTTTCATAGTTGTATAATTTAATAATTTTACATTACATATCTTCCCAAGGAGATGGCTCTTGTTGTGAATCAGATAGGGCAAAACCTTGCTCAATTGCCACATCGATAATCTCCACTTCGGGAGATTGATAAATAGTTGTCTGCATAGTTTTTAATTTTTAATGTGTTAATGTTTGTATATGTTTTATTTTATTCGGATTTTTCATCTATTGCATTATTACACTGCTCCATAATTAGTTGCAGTTCGTATATATATTTTTCCTTGAACTTGTACTGTTTTCGGATAGAATCATTCATCTCAAATCGTTCTCCTCGGCCTTGAGCCTCCACGCAGTGGTAGGCGATAATCGCAGGTAGCAACTGTGCCGCAACATCGAATGACAATTCGTGCAGTAATGAGGCTTCAAAAATCTGCTTGTTGCCTTTTTCTATATTATAGGTATTGAGGCTCAAACGATAATATTTGCCCGTAGAAGGCATCTTTTTGAGCGAATTGATAAACTGGGCAATGGATATACGCTTTTGAACTGCAGAGTCCGACTTGTCGAAAATCGTAATCCTCGCATACGAAATAGGGCTCGCCACGAGCAGACAATAGATTGGATTTGCCTGCGCTCGTAGAGTCTTAAAAAACTTCCACAAGTTACTTTTGAGGATGTGATTATCCTGCTTGCGGCTGTTGGTTTGGATACTATCCATACTCCTAATGGGTTATATTGCAACTAATTAAATAGGTTTTAATTGCACATACCAATAGCCGGCATTGAATACACTACGCGTGTATAGCGGAGTAATCCGCACACAAACGGTGCATTTGCAAGAAGAACAAGATGCAATGCGCCCTTGTTTTTAGACTTCTTTGGCTATAAAATGTAGCAATTAAAAAATGTTGATTTCAACCCATATCCCAGTAGGTAGCAATCCATTAAAACACAAGGCAGGTCTTCTGACTTATCCCCTTTATCGCGCCTTCCCGATTTCAATCAGTGGCAAAGAGTGCGATAAACAAACTCCTGATGGAGTGGGATTTACAGCAACTGGTATTGTCCCAGATTCTCACTGGATTCCCTTTTCACCTTTCGTAACGCGTAGTCCGTAAAGGCTCCTTATGTAGTGCAAAGATAATAATTTATTTTTAAACTTGTTCTCGTAGCAGTAAAAAAAACACAAACTCCGAAAGTTATATCTCTGATATAAAAAAATAGGATCTACCGCCATAACGATAAATCCCAAAAAAACTTTCTTATATTGGATAAGTTTCTGGAGTCCTAATTGTTTTTAATTTAGACTACATAGATGACTACATGAGAAGAGTAGAATCTTCGTGAAATAAAGGTTTAAACGGTTTTTTAACGAAAAGTCGTTTCACCGTCAAACAACCTAACACTTTGTCAATCAGTTAATTCGGAAATAATGTGTTATTCACTTCCGAAAAGGGGCAGTCCCGATTGGACTATCCTCTTTAAGAAGTGTACAGCAGAAATACTCGTGATAGCCTATATACCAACACAATACACAAACAAAAGTGAAACGATTTTGCGTGCAAAATTGATAAATGTGTTGATTTGTGAAGAAATGATGTGTTTTACCCCCCAATTAATGTGCTGTATAGCTCGTGAATACTCGCTTCGGGAAGACTATAATTTGATTGGAAGTCGCAAAAACTCCGTATAAAATTTGGGGGAAATCGGGATTGGGTATCAATCAATATGTTCGCAATCGTGCGGAATGTGTGATTTTTTGATAGTTTCCGCACGATTGAAGCACTTTTTATCATAGAGTGGCGTACCTCATACCAAAAGTTCCCCAACAAAGATTTTTGGAAAAATGTAAAAATCGGGAGTATTTTGTTTTGGAAAATTGCATAATACACCCGCTAGTTGCTTTGGAAAAATACAGCATGGTAGAGCAAATCGGGAATGTGGCTTAAACTTTATAGGCCACATTTTTACAATAATCGAATAAAACGGTAAAATCTGTAAACCTTTCCCCCAAATGCCACCTACTCTAAATTAAAAACGATGAATTATGGAATATGTAGCGATTGAAAAGAGTGAGTATGAGCAGATGCTCGGCTCCATCAAAAAGGCAGCCACGGAGATTCGTGCCATTGCAGAGGAGTGCAGCATCAATTCGGAGTGGGTGGAGAATAGCGAATTGACAGAGATTCTTGGGCTCTCAAAACGCCAGTTGCAGGGTTATCGTGAGCGTGGTGTTCTGGGCTTTTCGACAATTGGGCGCAAGATTTACTACCGTCGTGCCGAGGTGGAGAAACTTATTAAAATCAACACAATAAAAAGCAAATAGTATGAACTTGGTATTTAACGAAAATTTACGGGAGGTGCTCGGCGACCTAGCAAAGGTCGATGCCGGCATCGAGCAGATTCGAGGGCTCTGCCGTCCCGTGCTGAATGGAGAGCATTATCTATCAGGCGAGGAGGTCTGCAAGGCTTTGCGAATTACTAAACGCACATTGCAGCAATACCGTGATGATGGGCTTGTGTCGTTTGTTGCACTGCCCGGCAAGATGCTCTACAAGGAGTCGGATATTTTGGCTCTGCTGCAACAAAATTATATTCCCGCTTTCATGCACGAAAATCGAGGAAATTTACTACCTTTGTAGCAGTAGAAAACAGCCGATAAAGAGTAGTGAAAAATGGTGAATTATAGCCGTGTGCAATTCGTGAGCATTGGATTGGGCTAAACATCAATTACGCTAACACACAATAGGTTACACGCTTGAAACTATTTTCTGGTGGCACCACTTGAAGAAGACAAAAATTTAACCAAAACGCTGTATTTTGTTGAAATACAGCGTTTTTCTTTTTGTGCTATATGCCCATTTAGGGTGTTTCGGAGCAACTGAAAGTGTACAAATCGAGTATTGGTTCACTGTAAAATTTCGGCTCAGTGTGAATTCCGGCTCAGTGAAAAATTCCGGTGGGGCAGCAAAAAAAGGGTTCGCTGTAAATTTCCAGCCCATATCCAATGCGGCATAAACAAACTTGTCCCATCTCGTTTTAGATCGAGGATAACACTCTTGCCCGTCGGGCCGGAAGCGTATCTATACGATTTCTGATAAGGTGCTTATATACGCGATTAGGCAATCGGGCACGAAATAGGTTTTGGGTAGCGTTTTTTTATGCACGGCGGACGTCGTGCTATCAGTGCTGCCCCCCAAAACTCCCCGCCTCGGGCAGGGGACTTCGTCTGCCTGACGGCTGAAAAAGAGGTCTCGGTACACTCTGGTGTAAAATGGCATATTATCACCACCGATAAAATAGAGTGTGCCCAATAAAATATCGGACACACTCCAGAGCTTTAGCATTGGTGCAGGTCGAGGAGGGCTACTCCTGCTTTTCGGGCGCTGAGGCCGGGGCCCCTTCTGTTTTGCGGTGGCGGCGGCCTCCGCGGTGGCGACGGCGCTTTTTGCCTTCGCCGGATTTGGCCTCACCTCCCTGGGCTTCAGTCGTCGGAGGGGCCTCTGCCGGAACGGCAGCCTGCGAGGGCTCACCCGCCTCGGTTGCCGAGCGCTTACCCCGCCCGCGCTTACGGCGGCGATCCTTCGAACCGCGATTTCCCTCACCGCGATTCTCACTCTTCGAGCGACCTCCACGACCACGACCGCGACCACGACCTCCACGGTCGTTCTCGGGCTTATATTCGGGGCCTTCGCCCAACTCCTCGGGCATCGGGTTCTGGGGGATTTCGCGCTCGATAAACTCCTCGATACGGTGGAACTTACCCTGCTCGGTTTCGCTCACAAAGGTGATGGCGCGACCCGTGGCCGAGGCGCGAGCCGTGCGGCCGATGCGGTGGATATAGTCCTCGGGGTCGTGCGGCACGTCGTAGTTGATCACCGTACCGATGTCCTGAATATCAATACCTCGGGCCACCACATCGGTAGCCACCAGTAGGTCTATTTTACCGTTCTTGAAGTCGAGCATCACCTCCTCACGTTGCGACTGTTCGAGGTCGGAGTGCATGGCTGCAGCGCGGAATTTCATCCGCTTCAAGGCATAGGCCAACTCCTTGACCTTCTGCTTCGAGGAGCTGAAGATGATCGTCTTCTGCGTGAGCTCCTTGCCCTCAAACAGATGGCGGATGATGCCCATCTTCTGATTCTCGTAGCAGACGTAGATCGACTGGTCGATCGCCTCGTTGGGTTTCGAGATGGCGATGTTGATCTCGGCCGGATCACGCAAGATCTGTTTGGCGAGCTGTCGGATCTTGGGAGGCAGCGTCGCCGAGAAGAGCAGGGTCTGGCGCTCCTTGGGCATCGTGCCCACAATCTTCATGATATCGTCGAAGAAACCCATGTCCAGCATGCGGTCGGCCTCGTCGAGGATCAGGTACTTCACATGCGAGAGGTCCACACCGCTGTTCTGCAGGTGGGCAATCATGCGACCCGGAGTGGCGATCACCACATCGGCACCCATCAGCATGCCACGCTTCTGAACGTCCCAGCCCTTGCCGTCTCCGCCACCATAGACCACCGTCGTGGAGATCGGAGCATAGTAGGAGAAGCCCTGAAACTGCTGGTCGATCTGCTGCGCAAGTTCGCGCGTGGGAACAATGATTACGGAGAGTACCTTATTTTCGGGATTCCCCTCCTCGAGGATCCGGTTCAGCAGGGGCAGGGTGTAGGCTGCCGTCTTTCCCGTGCCGGTCTGGGCGCAGCCGATCACATCGCGCCCTTCGAGGATCACGGGGATCGTGGCCTCCTGCACAGGGGTCATCTCCTCGAAATTCATATCCCACAGGGCATCTAAAATATCATCGTGTAAATCTACTTCGTCAAAACGCATACTTCTATTTTTTATTTCAACGGCCTTGAGAGGCTTTTGAAAAATTAGAAAAATCCTACTCTATCCGTTTGCCGAGCAGGGTGGCGGGGGTGCAGTCCGAGACCCGCACGCGCACATAGTCGCCCACCTTCACGCCATCGGCCGCATCGAAGACCACCACTTTGTTCTGGGAGTTGCGGCCGAAGAGCTGATCCTTCCGTCGCTTCGAGGTCCCCTCAACCAAAATCGAAAACTCCTTGCCGATATCGCGGCGGTTGCTCTCCATCGAGAGTTCGTTCTGCAGCTCGATGATCTCCTGCAGGCGGGCCGTCTTAAGCTCCTCGGAGATATCGTCGGGCAGGTGCTTCGAGGCAAAGGTGCCGGGGCGCTCCGAGTACTTGAACATGTAGGCAAATTCATAGCCCACCTCACGCATCAGCGACAAGGTCTCGCGGTGCTCCTCCTCGGTCTCACCCGAGAAGCCGGCGATCAGGTCGGTGGTGATGGCGCAGTCGGGCATATAGCGGCGAATAGCCGCCACGCGCTCCAAGTACCACTCGCGCGTATATTTGCGGTTCATGCGCTTGAGCATGGCCGACGATCCCGACTGGGCGGGCAGGTGGATGGTGCGGCAGATGTTCTCGTGCGAGGCCATCACCTCCAAGAGTTCGTCGCTGATATCCTTCGGATGGGAGGTGGCAAATCTCACGCGCAGGGCGGGATTGATGGCCGCCACGCGGCGCATCAATTCGGGGAAGTTTACCTCACCAAAGCGGTAGGAGTTCACGTTCTGCCCCAGCAGGGTTACCTCCTTATAGCCATTGGCAAAGAGCTCGCGAGCCTCCCGCACGATGGTCTCGGGGTCGCGGCTGCGCTCAATGCCGCGCGTGTAGGGCACCACGCAGTAGGAGCAGTAGTTGTTGCAACCACGCATGATGGCAATAAAGGCACTCACCCCGTTCTTGTCGAGACGCACGGGAGCAATCTCGGCGTAGGTCTCCTCGGTCGAGAGGAGGGTATTGACCCCATGTCCTCCCGCCTCGGCCTCGCGCAACAGACGGGGCAGATCGCGGTAAGCATCGGGGCCCGCCACCACATCGACAGCATCCCGACCCTCCGTCAGGCGCTCCTTCAGGCGTTCGGCCATGCAGCCGATGATGCCGATGATCAGCGAAGGCTTCGCCTTACGGAAGCGGCGCATCTCCGAGAGACGCCCCCAAATGCGCTGCTCGGCATTATCACGAATCGAGCAGGTGTTTATCAAGATGACATCTGCCTCAGCTATCTGCTCCGTATAACGGTAGCCCTCCTGCTGGAGAATCGAGACCACAATCTCCGTGTCGCCCACATTCATCTGGCAACCGTAGGTCTCGATAAAGAGTTTACGTCCTTCGCCCGTCAGGGGACGAAGCGAGTTTTTCAATTCACAGTTCACGATTCACAATTTACAATTAACCGGGAAGCGGATCCCCGGAGAGACCGTCATTAATCACTGCCCTTTCGGGGCAAATGAGCAAGGTGCAAAAGAGCTTTTCAGTCTCCCCTCCCCCGATGTATTTTTGATTTTAGAGGAGGAAATTTTGTGCCGCCCGAAATTTGACTCGGAAGGGCTGGGGTCGTAACGACCCTTTTATTTTCCGTCTCAAACATCCGCCCCCCAAATTAAGCTGTACTTTCGTACTGCCCTTTCGGGGCAAATGAGCAAGGTGCAAAAGAGCTTTTCAGTCTCCCCTCCCCCGAGGTATTTTTGATTTTAGAGGAGGAAATTTTGTGCCGCCCGAAATTTGACTCGGAAGGGCTGGGGTCGTAACGACCCTTTTATTTTCCGTCTCAAACATCCGCCCCCAAAATTAAGTTGTACTTTCGTACTGCCCTTTTCGGGGCAAATGAGCAAGGGGCAAAATTTACCCTATAAAATCGAAAATAATTTTACTCGGCCTTAATCTCATCAGGCGAAGGCAGCGGCTTAAATCCTTCACCGAAGGTATCGTAAGCATCGGTCACCACCACAAAGGCTCCGGGATCGATCTCGCGGATCTTATGCTGCACCTGACGTACCTCCTTACGCGAAATGACCAGGAAGATCAGCTCGCGCTCGGCTCCGGTATACATACCGCGTGCCTTGATGTAGGTGGCCGAACGGCCCAACTCGTCGATGATAAAGTGACGCATCTCCTCATGGTGATCGCGGCTGTTGATGAAGAGCATCTTGTCGTAGGAGGCTCCATCCAAGACACGCGCCACCACACGCGAGGCGACAAAGATATTGATGAGCGAGTAGAGGGTCAGCACCCAGCCGCCCTGGGCCTCACCATCCAGACCGAGGCCGAAACCGATAACCAAAAGACCCGAGATCACCACAGCACCATCGGCAATCAGAATACCGGTGGAGAACTTGATGCCCAGGAACTTCTGCATGAGCATACCGATGATGTCGGTACCACCCGTCGTGGCCTGCTGACGCACTACGATACCCTGGCCGATACCGATAATCGTAGCTCCGATGATGGCCGTAAAGAGCAGGTCGCCCGAGAGGTCGAGGTTACCCCCCAGCAGCAGTGCAGGATCAAGCGACTGCACCGCCTCTTCGTTGGGGTAGACCAGGCGGGTGAGGATATTCATGAAGCCCGGCGTAAAGAGGGCTGCGGCCACGGTGCGGGCACCGAACTGACCGCCGAAGATCAAGACGGCGGTGATCATGAGCGGAATGTCGAACATGTAGCCGAAGGTACCCACCTGGATCGAGGGGAAGATGTTGTGCAAGACGATACCCAGACCGTAGACACCGCCCGGCACGAAGTTGTAGGGGTTGACGAAGAAGACGAATCCCGAGCCCATGATGGCACAGCCCACGAAGATCAGGAGCCAGGAGCGCCACCACGCCCATGAGAAGGCGGGCTCGATCAGTTTGTAAATTTTCTCTTTCATATCAGGTTTTGTTTTAGGTTTTGCACTTCGCGTTTGCCCCCTTTTTTCAAAGAGGACAAATAACGTACAAAGGTAATGAAAATTTAGAAATCAGCCGCCCTTTCCACGCTATTTCTTACCCTCTCATGGCGATCTTTTTCTTAATTTTCGTCTGCCGTGAGCAAAAAAATTGAAATCGGCCTGCATGCGCACCCTATTTTCGGACTATTTTCCTATCTCTGTATATCAGATTGGCCGCTCACCGAAGATCGAAGCCCGGCAGGCTCTGCATACGGACACAGCAACCGAATAGCGACATCCCCAAAACACAGCCCCTTGCCAGGCGGATACGACTTCACCGAGACGGTGGACGTGAAGCATAAGGGCGGGTTCTACTACGACCTGGGGCTGGGCCTCAACTACAAAATGATCAACTTCGGATTCGGTCTGATGCACCAGGCCATGACGCTCAAGTCAGCGTCCACCTCAAGCGGCCAAGGCGGTTCGGAACCGGAGAGCTACGAACTCAAGGAGAAGAACAACTCCTTCTATGTGAAGGTCGGCGTGAAGTTCTGAGCGATCAACACAGACAAAAAACTCGGGTGCAGTTGTTGCACCCGAGTTTTTGCTTGCCGGCTCAAAAAGAGCCGCAAGGAGAGGGATTAGAGCAGGGCCTGGAGCTTGCTTACCAGAACATCCTTCGAGCAGGCACCCACCTGCTTGTCCTTCACCTCACCGTTCTTGATGAAGAGGATGGTCGGGATGTTGCGCACGCGGAACTGCATGGCGATCTCATCAGCCGACTCCACGTCGCACTTGGCGATCACGGCCTTACCCTCAAACTCCGTGGCCATCTCCTCGATCAGGGGGGTTACCATGCGGCAGGGACCACACCACTCAGCCCAAAAATCAATCACAACGGGCAGATCCGTTGCCGTTACCTCTTTGAAATTCTCGTTCGTAATTGCTAATGCCATAATTTTTAATTTTTTAAGGTTTATAACTATAGTTTTCTATGGTTTTCTATTTTTGTAATCTCGTTTCAGAGCCCATTTCATACTATTCACTACTTACTACTCATTGCTCATTACTCATTACTCATTGCTCATTGCTCATTAAGCTATGCTGTACTCCAGCCCCTGCTCGTCGAGGTAGTCGAGCAGTACACGGCCCACCTCAACCTTGAATCCCTTCGAGAGGAAGCCCACCTTGACTCCCGTCTCGGGCTCGAAGACCGTGAGGTAGAGCGTAGCCTTGCCCTTCACCCTCTTGAGCACCTTGGGCAACTCTTCCGTGAGGTTGCGATCAACCATCTGTAGCGGCACGCGCACATGGATAGACTTGATGTTGTCCATCATCTCTGCGAGCTGCGTCATCGAGAGGATCTTAAACTCCATCTCATCCGTGGCGACCGAACGCCCCGTCTCCTTGTCCCATCGCATGCGGGGTTGCACCTTGCCGCGCACGAAAAGGAAGTAATCTTTGTTGACAAAGTTACGAAAATTTTCATAATCCTTGCCAAAAAGTGCAAATTCATGCGTGCCGTTGTAGTCCGAAAGCTTAAATCGGCCCCAGGGACGGTTGTTGCGTGTCATCATGTGCTGCACATCAGTGACCATGCCAACCACGGCCACCTCCCGGTTTTTCAGCTCGTCGAGGTGATCCAACTCCTCGAGCTTGGTGGTGTGCATATTCTTGATAATCACGTCGTAAGCATCCAGCGGGTGAGCCGAGAGGTAGAGACCGATCATATCCCGTTCGTGGTTCAGGGTCTCCAACTGGCTCCACTCCTCACACATGGGTACCTGCGGACGGCGGATATCGGCCGCCACTCCCCCACCGAAGAGGCTCTGCTGGGCGTTGTTGCGCTCCTGCTGGTAGCGCTGTCCATAGCTTGAGAGCTGCTCCAGGAAGACCGGGCCCGAGGGGTCGTTGGGAGCCGGAGCGAAGAATTTGCAGCGATGCGCATCAGAGATCGAGTCGAAAGCTCCGGCATAGGCCATGCTCTCGATACACTTGCGGTTCACAACCGAGAAATTGACACGTTCGATAAAGTCGTAGATATCCTTGTAACGCCCTCCGCGCTCACGTTCGGCGATGATCGACTCCACGGCCGCCTCTCCCACTCCCTTAATGCCTGCAAGACCGAAGCGAATATCGCCCTTCTCGTTGGCCGAGAATTGGCGCATCGACTCGTTGATGTCGGGGCCAAGCACGGGGATATTCATTCGCTTGCACTCACTCATGTAGATGGTCAGCTGGTCGACATTTTGGAGGTTGCGCGTCAGCACGGCAGCCATGTACTCCGAGGGGTAGTTGGCCTTCAGGTAGGCCGTCTGGAAGGCTACCCACGAATAGCAGGTGGCGTGCGACTTGTTGAAGGCGTAGGAGGCGAACTTCTCCCAGTCGGCCCAAATCTTCTTCAGCACCTTCGGGTCGTGGCCGTTCTTCTGGCCACGCTTGAGGAACTCGGGGCGCAGCTCATCCAGCTTCGACTTGATCTTTTTACCCATCGCCTTACGCAGCGTGTCGGACTCACCGCGCGTAAAGCTGCCCAACAGGCGCGAGAGGAGCATGACCTGCTCCTGATAGACCGTAATGCCGTAGGTATCCTTCAGGTACTTCTCCATGATGGGGATATCGTAGACAATCGGACTGCGGCCGTGCTTACGGGCAATGAAGTCGGGGATATAATCCATCGGGCCCGGACGGTAGAGGGCATTCATGGCGATCAGATCCTCAAAGGTCGAGGGCTGCAACTCGCGCAGGTATTTCTGCATACCGGCCGACTCGAACTGGAAGGTACCCACGGTACGTCCCTCGCTGAAGAGTTTGTAGGTGGGCTTGTCGGTGATGATCGAGAAGTCGTCGATATCCACCTCCTTGTGACGGGTCTGGCGGATGTTTTCCACGGCATCCTTCAGGATCGAGAGGGTCTTCAGCCCCAGGAAGTCCATCTTGATGAGTCCGGTATCTTCGATCACCGAGCCCTCATATTGGGTCACGAGCATCTTCTCACCCGTCTCCTTGTCGTCGGCCGTCGATACGGGAACCCAGTCGGTGATGTCGTCGCGGCAGATGATCGTACCACAGGCATGCACACCCGTTCCGCGCACGTTGCCCTCCAGCATCTGGGCATAGCGCATCGTGTCGTGCATAATCGGCTCCGAGGATTCGGCCGCCGCCTTCAACTCGGGGACATACTCGATTGCATTCGGCAGGTTGAGTTTCTTATCGGGGATCTTATCGGGGACCAGCTTGCAGAGACGGTCGCTCTCGGGCAGAGGCAGCTTCTGCACACGCGCCACATCCTTGATGGCCATCTTCGTGGCCATGGTGCCGTAGGTGATGATATGGGCCACCTTCTCCTTGCCGTACTTCTGGGTCACCCAGTTCAGCACGCGGCCGCGGCCGTCATCATCGAAATCGACATCGATATCGGGCAGTGAGATACGGTCTGGGTTGAGGAATCGCTCGAACAGCAGGTCATAGGCGATGGGGTCGATCTGCGTGATGCCCAGACAGTAGGCCACAGCCGAACCGGCAGCCGAACCACGACCCGGACCCACCGAGACGTCCAACTCCTCGCGTGCGGCACGAATGAAATCCTGCACGATGAGGAAGTAGCCCGGGAAACCCATCGTCTTCATGATGTGAAGCTCGAAATTCAGGCGCTCCTCCTGCTCCTCGGTCAGCTCCTTGCCATAGCGTTTGTGGGCCCCCTCATAGGTGAGTTTTTTCAGGTAGTCGGCCTCCAGCTTGATGCGGTAGAGTTTGTCGTAACCACCCAACTTCTCGATCTTCTTGCGAGCCGCCGACTCTTCGAGGACCACCTTTCCGTTCTCGTCGCGCGTAAACTCGTCGAAGAGATCCTGCTCCGAATATTTTTGGCGGTACCCCTCCTCGGTGCCAAACTCCTCGGGGATCTCGAAGTTGGGCATGATGGGGGCATGATCGATCGAGTAGTGCTCGATGCGGTTACAGATATCGACCGTGTTGAGCATCGCATCGGGGCGATCGCCAAATATGGCCTCCATCTCGGCGCGGGTCTTCATCCACTCCTGCTTGGAGTAGAGCATGCGATCCGGGTCGTCCAGATCCTTGCCCGTCGAGAGGCAGATCAGGCGGTCGTGCGCCTCGGCATTATCTTCGTCCACGAAGTGCACATCATTGGTGCAGACGAGCTTCACGCCATATTTTTCCGAATACTCGATCAGCTTTTCATTGACTTTGAGCTGCAATTCATAGGCCTCGTGGTTGGCCCTTTCGACGGTGGCTTTGTGCAGCTGCAACTCCAAAAAGAAATCCTCGCCAAAGAGATTCTTGTACCATTGTATCGCCTCCTCGGCAGCCTCCAAGCGGTTCGTCGTGATGCCCTTCGGGATCTCGCCACCCAGACAGGCCGAGCAGCAGATCAACCCTTCGTGGTACTTTTCAAGCTCCACCCGATCGGTACGGGGGTTGCCATAAAAGCCCTCGGTCCAGGCCTTCGAGACGATCTTGATCAGGTTGTGGTAGCCGGTCTGGTTCTTGGCCAAAAGAATGAGGTGGTAGCCGCCCAGGTCGCCCTCGGCCTTCTCTTTGAGGTGGAGGCGACGACGAGCCACATAGACCTCACAGCCGATGATGGGCTTAAAATCGGGGACTGCCTCCAGCTCCTGAATCAGGGTCGTGGCCTTCTGAACCGAAAAATCAAAATCCTTCTGCATCGAAAGGACATCGTCCAGCAGGCCCTTCGTGCGGTTGAAGTGTTCAGCCTCCTCAGGCAGCGCCTCGTCCTTTTCGATCTTGGGTTTCAGGGGCTCCAGTTCGGCCTCCAGGCGGGCGATATAGGCCGCCATGTCGGGCTCCTGCGAAAGCAGTTTTTCGAGCTTGTCGCGGAGTTTCTTCAGCTCCTTGATCTTATCGTGTTTCTTGCCATTCTGCTTCGACACATAGTTATAAAACTCCTTGATGGCAAACATGTTGCCATGGTCGGTGATGGCAATGCCGGGTTGCCCGTCGCGCATGGCCTTGTCCACCAGTCGGGGGATGGAGGCCTGCCCGTCGAGAATCGAGTATTGCGAGTGCACATGCAGATGTACAAAATCCAACATAACGTCTTTTCGTAATTCACGCCCCGGCAAAAAAGCAGAGGCAACAACTTTTCAAAGGTAGTAAGAAAATCCCGGATCCGCAAAAATTCGCAAGAAAATTTCGGAAATGGAACCGACGGGCAAAGATAAGCGAAATTTTTGAGAAAAAAATTGGCCCGGGGCTTGCATTTTATCAACATTATTGCTATCTTTACGGTGAGCAAATACTCCCCACCCCACTTCGTGGCCCAAGAGGAAGGGCTAAAGTCCGAGGAAGGGCTAAGGGGGGGGTAAGGGGGTCGAAAGGAGAAAACCAACACTCAAATAAAATTTACCACTATGATTGAGCAGACATTGGTAGTGATCAAAAGCTACAACACCTTGGCCGAGGCAGAAATTGCCCGTTCGATTCTGGCCAGCGGAGGCATCACCGCCTCGCTGCGCAACGAGTACTCCTCCACGCTCTACCCCACGGGAATCATCCCCGTGCAGCTGATCGTAAGTTCGGAGGACGAAGCAGCCGCCCGTGATCTTCTCAGCGTGCGCTGAGCAATCAGTGCCGATTTACAGCAGAGGCTGTCCAACCGATAGAGTTGCGACAGCCTCTTTATTTAGAAGCCCACAACACGGGGCATCACCGGGCTTTGAGCCTAAACTTAAGGTTGGCATTATATCATGGAGAGGTTGCCCAAAAGGCGATAACGAAGAGCGAAAAGAAAAAAATTATTTGGATTTCACACATTTTTCACTATCTTTGCACTACTTTTTCACACGCAACCGACCGGTTGCCTTACACAATCCGAAATTAACCTAATTATATATGCAGGATTTTGAAACACTCGAGGGTAAAACCTTGGTGGAGTTGCGAGAGATCGCCAAAGCATTGGGCCTGAAAAACATCCTGGGCCAAAAGAAACAAGAGCTCAGAGAGCGCATCATTCAGGCTGCCACCGCCACACAGCAGTCCCAGGCCACCCCTGAGGAGGCCGAGACCACTCTGGCCGAAACGCCGGAAAGCTCGTCCGAAGAGCTCCCCGCAGCAAGCGAGCCTTCGCGCCGCGGTCGCCGTCCGCGCCTCATTAAGATCGAGCCCCCCACCCCGCCGCAACCACGCGAGCCGGCCAGCAAGAGCGAGCCGACAACCGATACCCCATCACCCGAGCCGGCCTTTGATAGAAAGGCCGAGCCCATCCCCGTCCCCCTGGCCGAGGAGAAGAGCGAGAGCCCGGCCGAAGCCGAGGCCCCCGCTCCCAAGCGCCGCGGTCGCAAACCCAAAAATGCGGTCGAAGCCGAAACGGCCGAGAGCATCACCCCGGAGGTTACATCGGAGCCACAGGCGGCAGTGCCGACACCGGAACCCTCTCCGGAGCCCTCCGCACCGGTCGAGGAGGAGGCGGTGATCACCAAAGACGACTTCGCCGGCGTAATCGAGGGAGAGGGCGTGCTGGAGATCATGCCCGACGGATTCGGATTCCTTCGTTCGGCCGACTACAACTACCTCAACTCGCCCGACGACATCTATGTTTCGCCCTCGCAGATCAAGCTCTTCGGACTCAAGCCCGGCGATACGGTGCTGGGTCAGATCCGACCGCCGAAGGAGGGCGAGAAGTACTTCCCGCTGGTTCACGTCTCGGAGATCAACGGCCTGAAACCCGATTATGTGCGCGACCGCGTACAGTTTGAGTACATGACCCCCTTGTTCCCGAGCGAGAAGTTCAACCTCACGGGCAACGGGCACAACACCCTCTCGAACCGTATCGTAGATCTCTTCTCACCCATTGGAAAGGGTCAGCGTGCGCTGATCGTAGCCCAGCCCAAGACGGGTAAGACGATGCTCATGCAGTCGCTTGTCAATGCCATTGCCGACAACCACCCCGAAGCCTACATCATCGTTCTGCTGATCGATGAGCGCCCCGAGGAGGTAACCGAGATGGCCCGCCACGCCAAAGCCGAGGTGGTGGCCTCAACCTTCGACGAGCAGGCCTCGCGCCATGTGAAGGTGGCCGAGATGGTGCTTGAAAAGGCCAAACGCATGGTGGAGTGCGGCCACGATGTGGTGATCTTCCTCGACTCGATCACCCGCCTGGCCCGCGCCTACAACTCCGTACAGCCCGCCTCGGGTAAGGTCCTCTCGGGTGGTGTCGATGCCAACGCCCTGCACAAGCCCAAGCGCTTCTTCGGTGCAGCGCGTAATACCGAGGAGAAGGGTTCGCTGACCATCATCGCCACGGCGCTGATTGACACAGGTTCGAAGATGGATGAGGTGATCTTCGAGGAGTTCAAGGGTACGGGTAACATGGAGTTGCAGCTGGACCGCAAGCTCGCCGACAAACGCATCTACCCGGCCGTGAATGTGATCGCCTCGGGTACGCGCCGCGAAGACCTGCTCTTGCCGCGCGAGGTGATGAACCGCACCTGGATTCTGCGCAAGCACCTCTCGGAGATGACCACCAGCGAGGTGATGGAGTTCCTGCAGAAGCAGATGGGGCTCACGGAGACCAACATGGAGTTCTTGGCCACAATGAACCAGTAACCGATGAACAGAAGAACAATCCTTACGGCGTTGCTCCTGCTCCTGGGCAGTGCAACGCCGCTTTTTGCCTGGGGCCCCAAGGGGCACGACGTGGTGGCCTACATTGCCGAGTGCCACCTCACCCCCCGCGCCGCCCGCAAAGTGGATCGCATCCTGGAGGGGCACTCGCCGGTCTATGTGGCCAACTGGATGGACAACGCCAGCCACACGCCGGCCTACGCCCACACCAAGACCTGGCACTACAAGAATATCGACCGAGGCCACACCCTCGAGACGATGCCGCTCGAGCCCAAAGGGGACATCCTCAGCGCCCTTGATTCGCTGATCGAGCGGCTGAAGAGCCGCGAGCTCACCCCCGAGCAGGAGCAGATCTCGCTGCGCATGCTGATCCACCTGATGGGTGATCTGCACTGCCCCATGCACACCGGACGGCTGAGCGATCTGGGCGGCAACCGCCATGAGGTAACCTATTTCGGCAAGAAGAGCAATCTGCACAGCGTTTGGGACTCGTCGATCGTGGAGTCGGCCCACCGGTGGAGTTACACCGAATGGCAACGCGAGATCGACCGCGTAAGTCGTTCCGAGGCCAAAGAGCTGACTCGGGGCGGCCTCGAAGAGTGGTTCTTGGAGACCCACGCCCTCTGCTGCGAGGTCTATGAATCGACCCCCGAGGGGGCCAATCTCTCCTACGACTATGTGGCGCAATTCACCCCGCGCATCGAAGAGCAACTCCTGCGCGGCGGTCTGCGCCTGGCGCATCTGCTGAACGAAATCTATCGTTGATCTCTCCTCAACACCCCACAACCCCGCCCCGGCAAGCCAAAGGGCGGGGTTGCTGTTCTATTTGTCCGAATCGGAAATTAGACAACTGCAACCGACCTTTTAGCATTGCGGGTGTTGCGAATTTGAGCGACTTTTGCCTCAAAAGAACCGACATGAGAAGAGCTCGCCTGATATTCCGCCGATGTGTTCCCCTGCTGCTCGCGCTGAGCCAGGGGTGCGAATACTTCGAGTACCACCCCTACGACACCTATATCGAAGGCCCCACGGGGCTGACTGCCGCCCACACCGCCCGTATCGAGGAGCGCCTCAAGGAGAAGCGCGAGTTTCGCTTTGCCGTCATCAGCGACACCCAGGGACACTACGACGAGACCGAAGAGGTTGTGGCGGCCCTCAATGCACGTTCCGACCTGGACTTTGTCATCCACTGTGGCGACCTGACAGACTTCGGATTGAGGAAGGAGTTCGAGTTTCAACGCGACATCCTCTCCGGGCTTAACGTGCCATTCGTGGCACTGATCGGCAACCACGACTGCCTGGCCACGGGCGAGGTGGTCTATGGCAAGGTATTCGGGGCCGAGAATTTCGCTTTCACGGCCGGCAATACCCGTTTCATCTGTCTAAATACCAATGCCATGGAGTACGACTATGCGACCCCCATTCCCGATTTTTCATTTCTGGATCGCGAGCTTGAGATGCTCCCCGAAGGGGTTGTTCGCGTGGTCTATGCCATGCACGTCCGTCCGGGCGAATTTCAGTTCAACAACAACGTCGCCACCCTCTTCCAGCACTACCTGAAACGTGCCCCGGGGACCCCCTTCTGCCTCTATGGACATGAGCACACCTTGCGCCAAGACGATCTCTTCGGTGATGGGGTGATCTACTACCAATGCCCCGACATCGCCAAGCGCTGCTACCTGCTCTTCACGATCACCGAAAACGGCTACCAATATGAAGCTGTCGCTTTTTAACGGCGCCCTTGTCGGGCTGCTGCTCCTGGCCTCATCGCCGCTCCTGGCCGGCGAGGGAACCGGCAATTCACGTCCGCCTCTCGACCGGCGCGAGCACCTCGGCCGCTCGGGCTGGTCGCGCATCATCCCCACCCACCTCAAGGTGCAGTATGCGGGCAGCATGGGCCTTATTTCGGTGGGGTGTGGCTGGGACTATGGCCGAAAGTGTCGTTGGGAGACCGACCTGTTGGCAGGCTACGTCCCCAAATTCGAGGGATCGAAGGGCCACGCCACCCTTACCCTGAAGCAGAACTACATCCCCTGGGCTCTCTACGCCTCCGACCACTTCTCGTTCGAGCCCTTCTACACGGGTATCTACCTCAACACCATCCTCGGCGACGAGTTTTGGACTCGCCAACCCGACCGCTACCCGAGCGGCTACTACTGGTTCTCCACGCGCATGCGCATCCACGCCTTTGTCGGCTGCCGCGCCTCCTGGCACCCCCGAAAAGGGTCGCGCATCAAGGGGGTAACCCTCTTCTTCGAGATCAACAGCTGCGACCTCTACATCGTGCGCAAAGTGGGCAACCACTACCTCAACGCCTCGGATCTGGTGGGTTTTTCACTGGGTTTGAAGTGCCAAATTTTTTAGGATTGGTCTATTTGTCTTATTATCACACCTAAAATGAGCCAAAATAAAACCTTTTGAACAATGATCTGGATTTTACTCTTATATTTGTCGAAAATTTCAGTAGAAAAATGGACGAAAAGAAAATTTTTTCATTGACCACCGAGGTCTTGCGAAACAATCGCATCGCAACGAAAGGAATCAGCTACAAGGGTTGCTTCATCTTAGACGCCGAGAGTGCAACGGACAATAAGATCAGCGACGAGGTGGTAAGATACCCGCATCGCATCGAGACCTTCTTTCTGATGATTTGCAAACAGGGAGAGGGCTCGGTAAATGTAAACCTGCAAGAGTACGAGATATCGGACAACAGCCTCTTCTTTAACCTCCCGAACAGCATCATTCAGGTAAACCACAAGGGGAAAAACACCCAAGGCGTGATTCTGGGCTTCGATGAGGAGTTGGCCCGAGAGATGAATTTCGACATTAAACATATCCTGCCCATCGCCCTGGCCCTGAAAGAGCAGCCCGTGATGGAGATCACCAAAGAGCAGACCGATCAACTTATCTCGTTGATCAAAAACATCGCCTACGAGATTCAATCCTCTAAAGAGGAGCCCTTTCACGACGAGATCATCCGCAACTACTTCACCCTCTTTTTCTACAAGTTGTGCAGCATCATGACCCTCAACCTGCCCGAGCAGTCGCCCGCCGAAAGCTCGATCAAGAGCCGCAACGAGGAGTATTTCCAACGCTTCATGCAACTGCTGAACGAGAACTACAAGCGCGAACGTTCGTTGGGGTTCTACGCCTCACAGCTCTGCATCACCCCCAAGTACCTCACCACACTGATCAAACGGGTGAGCGGACGTTCGGCCGCCGAGTGGATCGACCGCTATGTGGTCTTGGAGGCCAAGAACCTGCTCCGCTACTCCACGATGAGCATCCAGGAGGTGGCCTATGAGCTCAACTTCCCGAACCAGAGCTTCTTCGGCAAATACTTCAAGCATCAGACCGGTTACTCACCCTCGGCCTACAAAATGCTGAAATAGACAGCCTGAGCAATGGATAATGAGTAATGAGTAATGAGTAATGAGTAATGAGTAATGAGTAATGAGAAATGAGAAATGAGAAATGAGAAATGAGCAATGATTTTCTTGTCGTTGGAAATATTACCTGGGATATTGCCAGAGAATATTTCGCTGCGTAAGCCCATTACTCATTGCTCATTGCTCATTACTCATTACTTATTACTTATTACTTATTGCATGAGTCCACAAGATACTCCCCCACGATGCGGGCGGCCGTAGCCACATACTCCGCGCAGGGGCGTTTTTTATAGTATTCGGCCGTGCGGGGCGAGGGGGTGGGCTCATCCTTGCGCTGCACCAGGCCCAACAGCTCGCGGCAGACAATCGCCCCGTTCTCCTCGCGGAAGCGCTCGGCAAAACGCTGCACCAAGGCATAGTTGGCCGCCTTGGCCGCCTGATCTTTCGGGTCATAGGCCGGAGCGAGAAGTCCCGCCAGGAGGGTCATGCCACTGACAGCTCCGCACACCTCGCGCAAACGCCCCATACCCCCTCCGAGGGGTGCCGAAATCGTTGCGGCAAAGCGCGGATCCAGGTCAAAGAGGTCGCTATAGGCCAAAAATACCGACTGCGTACAGTTGTATCCCGAGGTAAAGAGTTCACGCGCCCGCTGCACGCGCTCCTGCAAATCAATCTGATGTATCATATCTTTATTCCTTTCATGTTGTCCGAACTCATCGGGCCACAAAATAACAAAAAAAACGGGTTGCAAAGCTGCAACCCGCACAATACCCCACTTCTGTAGCGAGAGAGAGACTTGAACTCTCGACCTCATGATTATGAATCATGCGCTCTAACCAGCTGAGCTATCTCGCCATTGATTCAAAAGCGAGTGCAAAGGTAATGCTTTTTTTCAAACCTCCAAAATTTTTCGCCTATTTTTTCAAAATTTTTAACTTTCGGCCCCACCTCACTCTCTGCCCACCGCCCCGAACGCGCATCCCCACCCTCGCATCAACCCCTATAGGGCCCATCGCCCGCCTCGGAAGAGCCGAGAGGGCTACCATAAATCGGGGAGAGAAAGGGGATCTAAAGAGTTATCTCGGCCATTCTGCTTCAGCCTGGCACCAAATTTGCCCCCCATCCGCGAAAACGTGCAAGCATGGAGAAGAATTTCACACTCAAGCCGTGGGTGCAAAGGCTGCACCTGCTCTCGCTGATCGGCGCCGTGGTGCTGATTATCGCCCTCTCGACAGAGATCATCGCCGGAGAGCGCACCACCTTTTCGCCCTGGTACATGACCCTGCAGCTCGGAGTCTGCATCCTCTTCCTGGCCGACCTCACCCTGCGATGGATCGAACATGGCGCCCAAGGGTGGAAGGCCCCGGGCTACCTGATCTTCCTGCTGCTGGCCATCCCCTGGCTCAACATCGCCGAGTGGAGCCACTGGCACCTCACACGCGAAGAGGCGATGATCATCGCCACCATGCCCCTGTTACGCGCCTTTCTGGCCCTCTACCTGGTGATCAGCTGGATGATCGAGGGGCGTGCCCGCCGGCTCTTCTGGGCCTATGTGATCACCGTGGTGGTCTTCACCTACCTCTCGGCACTGCTCTTCTACGACTTTGAGGCCCCCGTGAACCCACACCTCCACGGCTTTGGCAACGCCCTCTGGTGGGCCTGGATGAATGTAACGACCGTGGGGGCCGCCATCTTCCCCGTTACCCCCATCGGTAAGGTGATCTGCGTACTGCTTCCGATCGTCGGAATGGCTATGTTCCCTATCTTCACAGTCTACATCACCACGCTCTACAGCAAAAAATAACCCCTTTTTCGCCCTGCATAGCATCTTTTTCGGGCGTGAAGGAGAAAAAATGGAGCTAAAATTTGCGATAACAAAAAAAAGCCCTTATCTTTGCACTCCGAAAACCAACGGGGTGTAGCGCAGTCCGGTTAGCGCACCTGCTTTGGGAGCAGGGGGTCGTGGGTTCGAATCCCGCTACCCCGACTACTTGAAAAGCATTTACGGTTTTCATCACATACCAGTTCGGGGTGTAGCGCAGTCCGGTTAGCGCGCCAGCTTCGGGAGTTGGAGGTCGCTGGTTCGAATCCAGTCTCCCCGACAAACTAAGACAGCAGATTTATGCTGTCTTTTTTTATTTTGCAGAGCGATAATTATAGGTGTGCGCGCTTGCCTTACCAGCCAAGCCAACCCAGGGTGGCGATCTCTTCCCGATGCAAGCATCAGAGACCCCGCCACCCTGGGTACGCTACGCTAGCGCACACCTCTGCAAAGCGAAATTTGTCCGGGAGGTTGGTATTCTTGATGAATGGTTGCGGGGATAAAATTGATCTATTCGCTTGCCTTCGGCTCGCTTCAGCGGTATCCCCGCGAGCTTGGCCTTTTTGACCTGCGCTTCGAATCCAGTCTCCCCGACAAACTAAGACAGCAGATTTATGCTGTCTTTTTTTATTTTGCAGAGCGATGATTATAGGTGTGCGCGCTTGCCTTACCAACCAAGCCAACCCAGGGTGGCGATCTCTTCCCGATGCAAGCATCAGAGACCCCGCCACCCTGGGTACGCTACGCTAGCGCACACCTCTGCAAAGCGAAATTTGTCCGGGAGGTTGGTATTCTTGATGAATGGTTGCGGGGATAAAATTGATCTATTCGCTTGCCTTCGGCTCGCTTCAGCGGTATCCCCGCGAGCTTGGCCTTTTTGACCTGCGCTTCGAATCCAGTCTCCCCGACAAAAAAGGACTGCGCTTTGTGAATTGCCCCCCCTCAGCTACCCACAAAAAAAGAGCGGGCAACCCGCATTGAGCTGCCCGCAGTAGGAAAAAGGTGACCTAAAAGTCGTAGCCAACAATATCGGCGGCATAGTCGCTCCAATACTCGGCTGCCTTATACGCATCAACCGAAGCGTTGGGCACATAAATCTTGCGGTCCGAAGTATTGCCATCAAACATCTGATAACCTCCGGTAGGCGGTGTCGACGAACTGCAATAGACCGTAGCTAGGGTACTGCAACCATAAAACGCATTTCCACCAATCGATGCGACACCCTCCGGAATGGTAATCGTCGTTATGCTGCTACAATTCTGGAATGCTGCGCCATCAATACTTGTTACACTGTCAGGAATAATAACCCCATCCAGCAGCGTGCAACCATCAAATGCATTCACGCCGATAATTTGCAATGAGCTATTGAATTGAACCGATTTCAGAGCCGTGCACCCCCTAAATGCTAAGGCCGTAACACGCCACACCTTTTCTGGGAGTTCGAACTGTTCCAATCCGCTACAGCCGTCAAAGGCCCTCGCCATAATCTCCGTCACCGTATTCGGTAATGTGATACGCTGAAGCGTGGTCATGTGTTCAAAAGCCAAGCTGCCTACATATTGCACCTCACCATCGAAAGTAATCACACCTTGTCCGTTTTCGTAGGTGTTCGACACAACATTGGCGCCGAAACCAAATGTGCTTCCCGTAACGGATTCTCCCTCTGTTTTGGGTGTAATGATATTCCCATCGGTCGAGGTGTAGTAGATCTTCCAGGTCTCGGGAGTGCTCGAGTTTATAAGTTCGGAATCATAGCTTAAAATCATTAAATACTGATTGTTGGTTCCAACATAGTATCCTTTAATTGTAGTATCTCCATCTTTATATTGCGAGGAGTCGCAGTAGGAGAGACTAGGAATTACGGTTGCATCTTCTACGATCATCTCCGCGTACATTGCTTTATGATAAAGTTTTCCCGAAAATTGTATTTCCATGCACTTGCTCGATCCTGCCAATTTGTCCAATTCAGGGCCGCTCATTATTTGAGGCGTATAATTCCATGGATTACCCGTAGAAAGAAGTTCAACAATTGTGTCATACGTCGTGTTAAGCTGAATTAAACCGTGATACGAAGCAGAAGAGGTTGTAAGTCTAATCTTGTCACCTATAGAGCGATTATGCCCTTCTCCATAAACTAATATAGTCCCTGTTTGATCGGCAAGAATATAAGCTTTCTGTTGTACCGCTGTTACAATTCCCTCAACGGTATAAATTACGTCAGCCTTAGATACGTTGGCAATAGAGGTTATACCATCCATCGGGTAGATGCAGTCGGCATACTGCTTCCAGAGCCAGGCGGTTCGGTAGCTCTCCACCGAGGCGTTGGGGACATAGATGGTGAGCGCCCCGGTATCATTAGAGAAGGGGTGCCAATCGTATTGGTCGCCGTAGGTGCCGGGGAAAACCTCGGGCTTGGGAGTGGCCGGAGTGGTTGAGAGGCAATAGACGGTCTCGAGATTTTCGCAGGCGTTGAAACAGCGGGAGCCGATCTCGGTAACATGGTCGGGAATGGTAACCTTAAGCAGACTGCCACAACCCGCAAAGGCCCCATCCGAGAGGGAGGTTACCCCTTGCGGGATCGTCACCTCGGTAACGGGCGCTCCATTCAGGTAGAGCGTTGCTCCATAGGAGCAGGGGTTGGATGCGGAGTACATCAAGTAGGCCCACCCACCAAAGTCGCACTTGCACCAGGCCTCGAGGCTGGTAATATGGACACTCGAAATCGAGGAACATCCGCTGAAGGCATCGGTATTAACTGCGGGCGATCCGCTTATGGTTACACGCTCCAGATCGGAACAATTCATGAAGGCCTGGTTGTCGATCTCGGCTACACTCTCGGGAAGGGTCAACTCGCGGAGTGCCGTGTAGGCAAAAGCCATCTGGCCGATCTCGGCAACTCCCTCGGGAAGGGTAAGACTCTCCAAGGCGCTGCACGACTCAAAAGCTCCGTACCCGATTTGGGTTACTGCCCCGGGAAGCGCAATACTCTTGAGGGTACTCTTACCATACATAAAATTATTGGGAATTTGGGTGATCACACCATCGAAAGTAATCACGCCCCGGCCGTTCTCGTAACTGTTCGACACAAGATTGAGCCCGGAGGGATTGGAAAAAGAGGTAATGGTCTGCTCGTCTGTCGTAGTATAGTAGATCTTGGTAAGCTCGGGATCGACCTCCTCGGGCTGGGTGGCTATGACGGCGGGCTCGCTAATCAGATACTCCTCGCCGGCCTTGGC
>SUZM01000018.1 GCA_015059965.1 Rikenellaceae bacterium | reverse complement strand
ATATGCGGTCATAGTAAAACTACCGCAAAGATAAAATTTCAAGTCCGTTCGCTCGAAAAATCTCTGTAACTAACTATATTTCAATAATTTCAAAGAACTTTTTCAGATTTTAATGGGACAGTAGTGAACTTCGCAACTTTGAAATCTACCTGAAGAAACGGCAATGTTAGCTCCATGGGTGATGTATATTCAAACACAATCGTGCCTATAGGTGCGTGGTGTTCTGTATATTCATCTTGACGTGGGCTGGTTGCATTGCTTATTCCGGTAGAGGGCAATGCGAAGGCCTGAATGTGGGATGAGCAAGAGTACAGACTCCCACGTCTTTTTTATTTATACGCCTACTCCGGGGAAGTCTAATGGCGAGCTAAAACCTCATTGTATGAGAAGCCTTTTTACACTTCCCAAACTCTTCATCATGCTGTTGAGCACAACCCTGCTCACTGCTTTCAGCTCCTGCTCAAACGAAGACTACGACCTCTTCTCGTCTATCAGTGGCAAGGTGGTGGATGCCGAAACCTCGGAGGCCATCAGTGGCGCCGCCGTGATGCTTGTTCCGGGCAATCAGACCGTGCAAACCGATGACTCCGGCAACTTCCAATTCGGCAATCTGGAGGCTCGACAGTACACCCTCTCCATCCAAAAAAGCGGCTATCAGGCCAACCGAAAGATCGTGGATGCCATCAGTGGCGAGACGGTCACGGTATTTATTCAGCTCGAAAAGATCCCGACCGAATAATCTCACATGCGATAACAACACCTTAAAACCATAAATCATGAAGAAGTATCTCTTTGCAATCTGCATGCTGATCGGATTCGGCATGGGATGTTCGGAGGATATCTCCGAAGAGGGGGCCTCGACAGGCTCTCTGACCGGCATTGTGGCCGACAAGACGACCGGACAGCCGGTTGCCACGGTACGTCTCGAGCTCTCTCCGGGCGGCTCCTCAACTGTCACCGGCAGCGACGGCAGTTTCAGTTTCAAGAGCCTGCAGGCACGCAACTACACCGTTAAATTAGCCAAGGAGGGCTACAAATCGACCGAGCAAAGTGTCACGGTGCAGGCCGGCATCCCCACGGAGACCCACCTGCTTATCGAGCGTATCCCGGCCGTGATCACCCTCGATCGCGAGGTGCTCGACTTTGGCGACAACGCCAGCATGAACACCCTCTCGTTCAACATGGTGAACAACAACTATGTGGACCTGGAGTACCGCATCATCGAGAATTGCGGATGGATCGAGAGCGTGGATCCCGCCTCGGGGACCCTGCCCTACGGCAAGACGGGTACCGTGGTGGTGAAGATCGATCGCGAGGCACTGCTGGCCGGAGTGAACGAGACCATGGTGGTGGTAAGCACCTCGGACGGCAGTTCGGAGCTGAAGGTGCGTGCTACCGGCTTCGAGAAGGGCAAAGCAACCCTCAACACCCTCGAGGCCACCGAGGTAAAGGCCTGCACGGCACGTCTGAACGGCGAGATCCTCTCGTCGGGCCACCCCGCCTACACCGAACGCGGCTTTGTCTACAGCCTCAGCCCGATGCCCGATCACCAGAACACCATCGCCGTAATGACGGCACTGGTTACCGACGATGCCCAGTTCTCCGTTGCGCTCAGCGAGCTCGAAATGGGCAAGACCTACTACGCCCGCGCCTATGCGGTCAATGAGATCGGCACCGCCTACAGCACGAACCAGATCCGCTTTACCACCCAGGCTATCCTGCCCGAGGTAACCTTGTTAGGTGGCGAACTGAACAGCGAGACCATGACGGCCACCATCTACGCTCAAATTACCGACCCCGGTGATCCGGCCTATACGGAGTGCGGCATCGCCGTCAGCACCACCAACACCAACCCCACGATCTACGACACGAAATTTACGGCCACGGCCGATGGTTACGGCAAGTTCGAGATCCACAATATCCCCTGCCCCGATTTCGACACCTACTACTATTTCCGCGCCTACGCCACCAACGCCGCCGGCACCGCCTACAGCGAGATGAAGCAGGGAATTTTGGCCACCTCGCTTCCCGAGGTGAAGACCCTCGCCATCACCGATGAGGATGCGGAGCACAACAGCGCCGTGCTGCACGGCCAAATCACCCACACGGGCCTTCCCGCCTACACCGAGCGCGGCTTTGTCTATAGCAATATCTATGAGTCGCCGACCATCTACGACTCGAAGATTATCGTCGAGGGAACGGGAACCGGCACCTTCGAGCACCGCTCCACCCTCTCGGCTAGCAAGAGCTACTATGTCCGTGCCTATGCCATCAGTGCCAAGGGCGTTGTTTATGGCGATGTGGTCAAACTTTTCCCAAAAGACTATATCGAACTCACCGCAGCAGGAATTGGCGTACAACCTCAGGATGGAGGACATATGCCTTGGGATGAAGCATACTCATACTGCAAAAACAGCACATATGAAAGCCTCAGCGATTGGCGACTACCGACCGTTGATGAACTATGCACCATGTATGAGCATCGCTCTGAATTGGGGTATCCATCAGGCTATTTTTGGAGTGGTGATAGATATGATCTTATGAGTACAATGTATTATTATGTAAGTCTCAGTACCGGTAAAAAAGATTACTCGGAAAAAAAATTCTACCAATACGTCCGCTGCGTGCGCAGTATTAAATAGTTAATAGTATAAAACTTAATCATTAACCCTTAAAAACTTACAATTATGAAAAAATTCATTTTGATGGTGGCTGCCGCCACAATGTTCATTTCGTGCGGAACGACGAAGCGGGTTCAGCAGTATGCTCCGCAGAACTACTCCTCGACAAGCAAAAACCAGGTTGCCAATGGCGGTTTGGGCGCCGAAGTCGCCAAAAGCCCCGCACAGATCTATGCCGAGGATCCGAATGCAACCACGCTCCGTGCCTACGCCTCCTACAACGCTTTGCCTTCGATGAATGTCATTGCCCTGGCAACCAATCAGGCCCGAGGCGAGTTGGCCCTCAGCATTGCCGCACTGGTGAAGGCGGCGAACACCACCTACATGGAGCAGTACTCCAAAGAACAACTCTCCGGACAGCAGATCGAGCAGATCATGCTGGCAAACAGCTCGGCCAACCAAAAGATCGAGCAGGTAGCTGCCGAGTTGGTTCGCTTTGCGCCCGTCAAGGTGTCGAATGAATACATGCAGCCCAACGGCACCAAGACGGCTCATGTGGCCGTAGAGCTCCATCCGCAGAACATCCTCAAGGCAATTCAGGAGAATACGGAGTATCAGGAGGCTGTAAACTCCAAAATGCAGGCCGAGATTGATTACAAATCGGAGCAATACGGGCAATCGCTGACGCAGAGCTTTGAAGAGTTGAAACAGGCCAAGGCCGAAGGGAAATAAGCCATGAGAACTCTCTCTATTCGGATCGGGGTGCTCTTGCTGTTGTTTGCGTGCCACGGAGCCCAAGCCCAGCAGCGAATAACCTCCTCGGACAAGATAGCTCCCAAGTGGATAAAAAACGCCCCGGTAATCCTCTCCGATGCGGTGGAATTTGTCACCACCACGACCTTTACCTCAAGCACCCGGTTAGACCAGGGTTCGGCACTTGATGCTTTGGCCAACAATCTCCCCCGAGAGTGGAACGTAGCCTCGCGGGTTCAAACCAACGAGTCGGGATACCTCAAGCGCGGATTGAACGGAGTGGAGGCTGCCGAACAGGTCCAGGAGTTCGACATGCAGGTAATCAGCGAGGGAAAGCCCGTGAACATCCGTTGCCAATTGCTGGATGAGTATTGGGTGCAGGTTGATCTGGGAAGCGGGATTCAATACAAACACTCGCAGCTGTATCAGGTGGCAAAGCCCTATTACAACGGAGAGTTCTGTCCCACGGAAATTACCAATAAGTATGGAGCTCGAGGTTTGTGGCGTTCGGCAATTATCCCGGGTTGGGGCCAGTTCCATAAGGGGGCCTATCTGAAAGGTGGTCTGATCCTGGGCGGAACGGCACTCCTCGTGGGCGGAATCGTCTATACCGAGACGATGCGCAAAGACTACATGAACAAAATCGAAAAAACGCATGTAGCCGAGCACAAACGCGCCTACGCCACCAAAAGCGACAATTTTGCCATGGGCCGAAACATCTGTATCGGCGCTCTGGGGGCGCTCTACGTCTACAACCTGATCGATGCCATCGTGGCCCCGGGTGCCCGCTATGTGCAGTTCAAGCGAGTGGATCGAAGCGGGAACACCTATGCCTTGAGCCCCACACTGACCGCAACCGGCGAGCCGGCCATGGCCATGGCTATCACCTTCTGATCCCATCGCCTACAGCAGTGCATTTATGCAACAATGGGCAGCTTGAACGCTGCCCATTGTTGCATTTTTTAAAGTAAGCGGCCGCAAATTTTTGCATTTTACGGCGCGTTGCCGTTGGCAACTTTTTGCGCCGTTTCTACTCTGGCGCCTCGGCAAAGCGATCCCCAAGGGGATAACCAAAAAAGAAGATTGGCCTTGCAAGTAAATTTGCAGGCCCAATCTTCTTTTTTGGTTAGGCTTTCGCCTTCCGCTTTGCGCTCGGCTGGGGGCGCAGTTAGAGGAGCAGATTTTGTGCCAACGAAGATTGGGCCGGATGGGCTGTACTTAGCGTACTGCCCATTCGGCCCAAGCAAGGCGGTGCAAAATATGCCCTATAAAATCAAAAATTACTTGCGTTTTTTAGCCGCCAAAGCATTCTCCACCTCAATCTCAAAGTCGGCAAGGACGTTCATGTAGTTGATGAAGGCATCGTAAGCCGAGTCGTAGGGGTTGAAGTAGGAGTGAACATCGCCATCCGAGAGCCACTTGGTGGCCATATAGTAGAAGTGGTCGGAGGTCTGCATGAAATTCCAGACGTAGTCGAAGTCGGCATTTTTCAGTTTGGCCACCTTCTCCTTGAGGCTGTAAAGCTTCGAGAAGGCCTCGTTCTGGAGCTCGTTGCCGAGCCAGGCGGTGATATCGCGCTCCTCATCGGCCCACGACATCACATGGGGGCAGTGGAGCACCGAGACGGGCTGGTACTTCTTGGCAGCTTCGCTCACAGTAGCAAACTCGAGGCATCCCGAGGCCAAAGCGGCGGCGGGCAGGGCATGCATAAAGTCGAAGATACCCGTATCGGCGTTCTGGTGCTCGCCGAAGGTCTCATAATCCATAAAGAGGTTCAGCACCTCACCCGGAGCCTCCTCGGCCGTGAGCCACGAGGTAAACTTATCGGCCGTGAGCGGATACTGATCCCAGCCCTGATTCGAGAAGCGGAAAGCGATATCGTCCGAGAGCTTATAGTTGCGCAGCAGGAGGCGCAGTTTCTGGTCGATAGCATTGGCATAGAGGTAGTTGGGCGACTTCCAACCCAGGATATGGCGGGCACCCTCGGCCAGCATCGTCTTATAACCCATATCGGCTACCATGGCACCGATCTCGTCCGAGTAGATGAGCTCCGTATTGCGGAAGGCCGTGGGCTTGAAGCCGAACTCCTTCTTGATGGTCTGGGCATGGAGCTTGACCTGCTGCTCAAAGTCCTCCTTCGAGGCCAGAGCGGCCAGCGAGTGCGAGTAGGTCTCGGCCAGGAACTCCACGCAACCCGTCTCGGCCAGGGCGCGGAACGAGTCGAGCACCTCGGGGGCATAGGCGCGGAACTGCTCGATGGCGCTGCCGGTAATCGAGAACGAGCAGCGGAAGGCTCCCTTATGCTCCCGGATGAGGTTCAGCAAGAGGGCGTTCATCGGCAGGTAGCACTGGCGGGCCACCTTCTGCATGATCGAACGATTGAGCATATCGTCCAGATAGTTATGATCCTTGCCCATGTTGAAGAAGCGATATTTCTTCAAGCGCCAGGGCTGGTGAACCTGAAAATATAAACAGATAGTTTTCATATTTCGATTATTTCGGTTTTACAATTTAGGTTGGCTTTCTCGGGTTAGCTTTTCGGATCGTCGATGGCGTCCTGGTAGACCTGCTTGATCTTGGCGGCAGCGTTGTTCCACTTCAGGCGCGTCACCTCCTCGAGGCCCTTCTCGGCAAACATCTTATTGAGGCTCGGGTAGGAGATCAGTCCGTAGATGGCATCGGCCATGGCATCCACATCCCAATAATCGACCTTCACGGCATAGTCCAACACCTCGGCCACACCGCTCTGCTTGGAGATGATCACCGGCACGTTCGAGCGCATAGCCTCCAGGGGCGAGATACCGAAGGGCTCCGAAACCGAAGGCATCACATAGACATCCGAGAGCTGGAACATCTTATCCACATCGTCTCCGCGCAGGAAGCCCGTGAAGTGGAAGCGGTCGGCAATTCCGAGGCGGGCCACACGGCGGATCACATGGTTCATCATATCGCCCGAACCGGCCATCACGAAGCGCACGTTGGGCACACGCTTCAGCACCTTGGCAGCGGCCTCCACGAAGTAGTCGGGACCCTTCTGGAAGGTGATACGACCCAGGAAGGTGACGATCTTATCCTTCACACCGCGCTCGGGGAGCGCCGTATCTTTGTTCGTAAAGCGCACGGCATTGTGTACCGTTACGACACGCTCGGCCGGCACAGCATACTTGTCGATGATGATCTTGCGCGTGAGATTCGACACGGCGATCACGCGGTCGGCTGCGTGCATACCCGTGCGCTCGATCTCATAGACGCGCGTGTCGATATTATCGACCGAACCGCGGTCGAACGACGTAGCGTGCATGTGTACCACCAGAGGCTTGCCCGATACGCGCTTGGCGGCAATACCGGCGTAGTAGGTGAGCCAGTCGTGGGCATGGATCACGTCGAACTGACCCTCCAGATCCTTGGCCACCTGGGCGGCGACCATGGCATAGCGGGCCACCTCCTCCATCAGGTTGGCTCCATACTTACCCGAGAAGGTGTAGCGTTGCGACCAAACATCGCCCGTCTGCCAAACCTTCCGGCCTGTCTTCTGATACTCGTCGTGGTAACTCTCAAACTCCTCGGGCGAGATATAGGGAACCATGTTCGAGTCGATATGGATGAAGGTCATCTTCTTGATGATATCCTCAGCACCATTGGTCACATCGCCGTAGAGAGCCTCTACGTCGCTGGCATTGACCACTTTCACGAAACGCTGGTCCTCATCGCCCGAAGCCTTCGGCATCACGAAGATCACTTCGACATCGTTGCGAGCCAGACCGCGCGTCATGCCGTAACACGCCGTGCCCAGACCGCCTGCGATGTGGGGAGGAAACTCCCAACCAAACATTAAAACTCTCATATTACTATTTTTTTGTCGTTTTTCTACTTGCGGTTTTCGGCTCCTTGGCGGCGCTCTGCTCCGCACGCTTTACGCGTTTGCAGGCAGCACGCTTTGTCTTCTTGGCCTCCGGCTGAGCCGCAGAGCCATACTCCGAGACCATGCGGCAGATTTCGAGCACGGCACCCACCGACCAAGCCTGCGAGATCGAACCTCGGGGCGTATAGGGGGGATCGGCATCGTAGACCTCATTGACCGAACCGATGCAGTAAGCCTGAATATCCTCCTCAAAGCCGGCAAGGATCTCGCGGGCCTCGTCCAGGAATTTCTTACCCATCACATCGAAGCAGGTGCGCACATAGAAGCTCAGTGGCCAGATCCAGACCGTACCGTTCTTGCCGGCGATGTCGCGCTGATACTGATCACCCTCGATGCGTCCCTTATAGAGGGGGTTGCGGGGCGAGAGCGAACGCAGGCCACGCGGGGTGAGCAGGTGCTGACGAACCACCATAAGCACCTGGACGATCTGCGGCTCCTCAAGCATCTTATAGTTCAGTCCGCAGGCAATGATCATATTGGGGCGGATATAGGCATTGGTCTCCCCGGGGTTCACATAGTCGGCCAGGTAACCCTCCTCCTGAAGCCAGAATTTCTCGATGAACGAGCTCTTTGTCTTCTCGGGCACACCCTTCCAAGCCTCCACGAAGGCCTTATCCTTATGCTCCTCGGCCAGCGAGAGGGTATAGCACAGGGCATTGTACCACAAGGCCTGAATCTCCACGGCATAGCCGGCACGCTGGGTCACGGGCTCGCCATCGGCCATCGAATCCATCCACGTCAGGGCACGGTGGTCGGCCGCTGCCCACACCAGGCCGTTGTCGTGCATCACCACGGCACCACCGATGCCGCGCTTGTAGGCCTGAAGGATCGACTTCATCACCTCGCCATAACGTGCCCAGATCTCCTTTCGGCCGATCTGGCGCTCGAGCTCCTGCAACGTGCGGAAGAGCCACAGCGGAGCATCGGCGGCCACAGTAGCCGAGGCCGAGCCGGCGAAATCACCCTCCTGCATCTCACGAATCATCGTATCCAGGATCTCGAAGCAATCCTCCTTATAGCCCTGCTCCAGCACCACGCCGGGCAACGACTGCAGGGTCTGACGACCGATCACGCCGAACCAGGGGTAGCCGGCGATCATCTCCGTGCGGTTTCCCGGACGGCGGATCACAAACTGACGGGCCGAGTGGTGCAGGCACGAGAGGAAGTCCTCCTTATGGGTGCGACGGGCCAGCTGCTGCGCATAGAGCTCCTCGATCTCCTTGGGCGAGGACATCTCCTCCACCGAGGCCGAGAAGATCACCGTATCGCCCTTCTTGATGTTCACCTCGAAATAACCCGTTGTCAGCAGATCCTCGTGGCACTCATAGCCGCGCAGAGCCTCCTGCGGGTACTCGAAATCGTAGTACCAGTCGGGGGCTGCCACAAACTCGGCATCGGGACGGTTCGTCTGCAGATGGAGCCAGGGGTAACCCTCATACAGACGGCTCTTCACACCGCAGACAATGGGCAGCGAACGGCCGTTAGCCTCCATATTGGCCTTCGAGAGGGCGTGCTTGTCACGATAGGCAAAGAAGGGGCGCAGACGGAGTTTCGTCTCCGAGTGCGCATCCACCAACGTGTAGCGAATCATCAGTTGCGTGCGCTTGTGAATCCACAGCAACTCCTTTTTCAGAATCACACCGCCCACACGATAGGTAATGGTCGGAGTCGGCGTGTACTCGAAATCGGTGATGTACTTGTGGCCGCGCGGCTCATAGACACCGCGAAAACGGTGCAAAGCCAGATTGAAGGATTGATCGTGCTGAACGATCGTCTCATCAAGCGAAGAGAGCAGGACGCAGGTCCGATCGCTCTGGTCGATCGGAGCCACCATCAAACCATGATATTTACGCGTATTACAGCATACAATGGTGGTGCTCATATAGCCGCCACGGCGGTCGGTGGCGAGCATCTCGCGCTGGAGCGAATACTCCAAATTGCCCAACTCGCTTTTGTCGAAAGTAAGTGCTGACATAGGATTATAAGATTTTCTCTTGTAAAGGTACAAAAATTTTTAATATCCTGTATCAATTTTGCTAAAAAATTCATTTTCGGCCCATTAAAGGAGCGCTTTTGGGCATCCTGGAGGGGGTAAGGTGTGGGGAGAGCGGGAAAACAGATTACAACATCTCATCCGAATACCTCTCCTACCCCACCCCCACCATACACACTCTCCACGAGAGGCCAAAGCCATAATTTCTATTTTAGGGAAGCCGATTTTACACCGACATGAAAATCCCTCGGAAGGGTTGGGGTCGTAACGACCCCTCTATTTTCCGGTATTACATCCCAAAATGCAAAGCAAGAGATAAAGAGATAATAAGACCTTCGTTACAACAATTTTTGTCAGAAGGGGGCAGTTGCAACGCTCGGCCCCACGGCTATAATTTTGATTTTAGAGCGGCAGATTTTGTGCCGACATGAAAATCCCCCGGAAGGGTTGGGGTCGTAACGACCCCTCTATTTTCGGTACTACATTCCAAAACACAATTACCACAATTTTTGTCAGAAGGCGGCAGTTGCAACGCTCGGCCTTAAAAACAACGATGGGCAGTACTTGTGGTACGGCCCATTGTTGGTTTTAAGGTTAGCGGAAGCAAATGCCGCCTTATCACAAAAATTTATGCCCACTTTACGAGCGCAAAGTCCATACGATGCGGCAGACGCGGGTTCTGCGGGAAGATACGCAGAGCGCAGTCGAAGGTGCCGGCGTGGTCGGGGGTGTAGTCCAGCGTATAGGTTACAACCGAACCCTCCACCTTTACACGCTTGAGCTCGATGGTTTTCAAGACATTGGCTGCCTGACCGAACTCAATCTGGTTGGCAATCACAAGCTCAACACCGATATCCTCGGGCTTGAGGTTGTCTACATTGACAGCCACCTCGAAGTGGTACTGCGAACCGACATAGATCGCCTCGTTGGCGTCACGTACACGCTGTACATCTACCACCTTCACCTTGTCCCAGGCGGCCGAAACCTTGCGCTTCCAAGCGGCAATCTCGCGGGCCATCATATAGTCACCGGCAACGATCTCGCGCTTACGGTCGCGGAGCTTGTAGTAGAAGCGATCCTCGTAGTCTACCAGCTGGCGGTTCATCGTGAAGTTCGAGGCGATATCGGCGATACACTTCTTGATCGAGCCCACCCACTCGTAGGGGATGTTCTCGTAGTTGCGGCGGTAGTACTTGGGAGCAATCTCCTCCTCGATGGTGTTGTAAATCATCTCGGCATCGAGCTCATCCTGGAACTTCTGGTCGGCGTAGGTGCGCTCCATAGGAAGCATCCAACCGGCGCCCTCCTTGTAGCCCTCAACCCACCAGCCGTCGAGTACCGAGAACTGCATAACACCGTTCATTACGCACTTCTCGCCCGAGGTACCCGAAGCCTCGAGAGGACGGGTCGGGGTGTTCAACCATACATCGACACCCTGTACCATCTTGCGAGCCAGCTCCATGTCGTAGTTCTGCAGGAAGAGGATCTTACCCACGAACTGCGGCATCGACGACACCTCCACGATGCGCTTGATCAGATCCTGACCGGGCTTATCGTGCGGGTGGGCCTTACCGGCGAAGATGAACTGTACGGGGCGCTCCTTGTTGTTCACAATCTGCGACAGACGGTCGAGGTTCGTGAAGAGCAGGTAAGCACGCTTATAGGTAGCGAAGCGGCGAGCGAAACCAATGGTCAGCACATCGGGCTTGATGCTATCGACAATCTGCACCATCTGACGGGGCGAATCCAGGCGCACCTGGTTGGGATCGCTATAGCGCTTGCGGATATGCTTGATCAGGCGGTTCTTCAGGAACATACGCTCCTCCCAAAGCTCCTTATCGGGCACGTTGTAGATCTTCTGCCATGCAGGGATATTGTAGACGTGACCCTCAAATCCCTCGGGGAAGTGACGGGCATAGAGACGACGCAGGTTCGAAGCCGTCCAGGTGGGGAAGTGTACACCATTGGTCACATAGCCGATGTGGAGCTCGTTCTTGAAGTAGCCGGGCCACATGTTGTTCAGGATATCCTTCGAGACCTCACCGTGGAGCCACGACACACCATTAACCTCCTGCGAGAGGTTGCAGGCCAATACCGACATCGAGAACTTCTCATTCGGGTCGTTGGGGTTGGTCTTACCCAGGTTGATAAACTGCTCCCAGGTGATACCCAGCACATCGGGATAGTGCGACATGTACTGACGAATCATCGACTCGGGGAAGGCATCGTGACCGGCCGGTACGGGGGTATGGGTCGTGAAGAGCGACGAGGAGCGGATTACCTCCATAGCCTCCGAGAAGGTGAGCTTCTTGCGACCTACCAGGGTGCGGATACGCTCAATGCCGATGAAGGCGGCGTGACCCTCGTTGCAGTGGTAGACATCCTGCTTGATGTTCATGGCACGCAGGGCGCGAACACCACCGATACCGAGCAGGATCTCCTGCTTGAGGCGGTTCTCCCAGTCACCACCATAGAGGTAGTGGGTAATCTGACGATCCTCCTCGAGGTTAGCCTCATAGTCGGTATCGAGCAACACCAGCGGGGTACGACCTACCTGGCACTTCCAGACGCGTGCCGAGAGGGTACGGCCCGGGAAGGCGATCTCAACGGTAATCCAGTTGCCCTCGGCATCACGCACGGGCGAGATGGGGAGCTTATCGAAGTTCTGCGCCTCGTAGGTGGCCTCCTGGGCACCCTGCGACGAGAGGCGCTGGGTAAAGTATCCGTAGCGGTACAAGAGACCGACACCCACCATGGGGACATTCTTGTCCGAAGCCTCCTTCAGGTAGTCACCGGCCAAAATACCCAGACCTCCCGAGTAGATCTTCAGCGACGAGTGCAGACCGAACTCCATCGAGAAGTAGGCCACAGTCGGGGTGTTGGCATCGGGGGCCTCGTTCATGTAGGCCTTGAACTGGGCATATACCGTGTCGAGCTTGTGCAGGAAGTCGGCATCGTTCTCGAGCTGGTGCAGGCGCTCCATCGAAAGACGATCCAGCAGGGCAATGGGGTTGCGCTCCACCTGGATCCAGAGCTCCTTGTCGATCGCCTCAAAGAGGTCGCGGGCACCCAGCGTCCAGCTCCACCAGAGGTTCTTCGAGAGCTCCTCGAGGGGGCGCAGACGGGCCGGAAGCGACTTCTCGACCATCATGCGATTCCAGTTCGGGCGCTCCGATACGAGCTGCTGACGAACGAAGTTGATCTGCTCGTTCTGCGAACCGCCATCATCCAGAATGGCGCGATTGGTGCGCTGGATCGAGTGCTCGATGGCCTCGGCATAAGCCTGCTCATAGGAGGAGAAGAGGTTCTCCCAAAGGGCGGTCTTGGCCACGGCAGCAGCCGACTTACGCGCCTTCTTCACGGCATCGGCCGAGAGCTTGACAAAGCGCATCAGGGCATCAGCGATGTTGGCCACAGCCTCCTTGTCATTGTAGTCGTCGCGACGAACCACCTCAACACCCGAGTGCTCCTTGAGCTTATTGACCCACAGACCGAAGCCGGCCAGGGTCGAGGTGATGGTGGGCACCGAGAAGGCTACCGACTCCAGCGGCGTATAGCCCCAGGGCTCGTAGTAGGAGGGATAAACCGTTACGTCCATACCCACCAGCAGCTCATAGTAGTCCTTATTGAAGATGCCGTCGGCCTTGTTCAGATAGGTGGGCACAAAGATCACCTTCACCTTCGAGTCGGCCGATGCGAGGATGCTGTTGTCGATCGCAAGCGACACCTGATCCCAGGTCTGGTTCTGCAGGTAGTGGGTCGAGTGTTTGTACTGAGTGGGGTCGATCGCCTTCTTCTTATCGGCCAGGTGCTCCTGCAGATCCTTGCGGGCGCCATTGTTGGCGGCAGGAACGGTTACATAGGCCAGGATCTCGCGGTCGAGCTCCGATGTTGCCAGCTGCTTGAGCGACTCGAAGAAGAGGTCCAGACCCTTGTTGCGGAACTCATAGCGGCCCGAAGTGCCGACAATGAGGGGATCGGTCGAGAATTTGGTACCCAGGCAGGCCTCGGCCACCGAGATCATCGCCTTGCGAGCCTCCTTGCGCTTCTGATCATACTCCTTGCCGGTCCAAACGAAGTCGTTCTCGAAACCGTTGGGCGTCACGCACGTTACCTCGCGGCCCAGCAGGTACTTACACTCGTTGGCCGTGATGTCGCTCACCGTGAGGAAGGCATCGTGGTAGGTAGCGGCCATCTTCTCGATCGAGTGCTTGGCTACCACATTGAACTGGCGGGCCAGCTCATCGGCGTTGAACTTCTCCAGGTCGTTATACAGGGGCAGGCGATTGCCGGCGATGCAACGGCCCATCACCGTGGCGTGGGTCGTGAAGAGCGTAGCCACATAGGGCGAGTGCTGACGCAGGTAGAGACCACCGGCAGCCGTCATCCACTCATGGAAATGAGCAGCCACCTTATCGGTCGAAGCGCAGAAGTTATCCACATAGGAGGAGATCACCATACCGGCAGCATAGCCGAAGAGTACGGGCTCCACATAGTCCCACTGTCCGGAGAGCGAATCAACGTGATAAGTATCCCACAACTCCTTCAGAATCTGATCTTTCTTGGAGAAAAGCGAGGTAAAATCAACCAGAATGGCAATGGGATTGCCGTTGATCTTCCAACGACCCACGCGGATACGAATACCCTCGTGGTAGAGGTTTTGGCGCCAAGCCTTCAGCAGCTCGCCATCCTCCTCAAATTCGGGGTTTACCCCCTCATGCGAAAAGTCAGGACCGATGAGCATGTAGCGATCGCCGAGTTTCTTCGTGGTCGTCAGGGCTTTGGTCGAGATCACGGTATGAATACCGCCGACCTTGTTGCATACCTCCCAGCTGGCTTCAAACAAGTAGTCGGGAGAGAGTTTTGCAGTCGTCATAATCTTCTTATTTATATGTATTTACAACTATTTTCTTCTTTGTTCATTAACCCTATAGGCTGAAAATCAGTCGCCGCAAAGGTAACATTTATTTATCTAATAACCAATTTTTTCAAGATTTTTATTAATTCTGATTGTGCAATTTTGGGGCCTTTGCGAAAAGAGGGCATCCTGCTACTGCTCCGGCTCAAAAAGCATTCCGATCAGATGGTCCGAAAGCAGGAAGTGTTCTGCGGGAATTTTTACCCCTTCGGGCGTAGAGGAGAGGAGTCCTCGTGAAAGGGGCTGCGCCGCCTCACGTCGAATCCGCTCGGCGCTTGCCGCACCGAAACGCTCGGCAATCACGCCATACGAGATCCCCTCTGCAGTGCGCAGACGGGTCATCAGGTATTCGTTCAGCCGATCCCGCGCCGAGAGCTCCTCACACTCGAAACGAAACGGCTCTGCAGAGATATAGCTCTCCACCGTATCGAGCGACCAGCACCGCGAAGAACCATCGAAAGAGTGGGCTGCAGGGCCAATGCCCAAATACTCGCTCCCCCGCCAGTAAGCACTGTTGTGGCGGGCCCGAAAGCCCGGGCGGGCGTAATTCGAGATCTCATAGTGCTCATAGCCCGCTGCGGTCAGGGTTTCGTGTACCAGGGCATACTCCCGTTCGCTGACCGTCTCCTCCACGGCATGCAACTCGCCACGCGCCTCACGTCGTCCGAGCGCCGTATCGGGCTCAATGGTCAGGTGGTAGGCCGAGATGTGCTCCACATCGAGGGCCAAGGCTCGATCCAGGCTGCGGCGCAGGAGCTCCTCGCCAAATCCCGGCACGCCGAAGATCAGGTCGATGGTCAGGTTGGAAAAGCCCGCATCGCGAGCCTCGCGCACCACCTCTTCGGCTTGGCGGGCCGTATGACGGCGATTCATCCACCTCAACTCCTCATCATCGAAGGACTGGATGCCGATCGAAAGGCGATTGAAACCCGCCTCACGCAACCCCGCGAGGTAGGCCGGGTTCAGATCATCGGGGTTGGCCTCGAGGGTCACCTCGTCGAGCGAAGAGCAGTCGAAGAGCTCCTCCACGCGACGTTTCAACCCTGCGAGTTGCTCCACCGAAACGAGCGACGGGGTTCCGCCCCCGAAATAGAGGGTCTCTATTTTTCGGTCGTGGAGGTAATCCCGTCGTTCGAGAAGTTCGCGGTGCATCGCAAAGACCACCTCGTCGATCAAGGCCAGGCGCACCGACTTATAAAAATCGCAATAGGCACACAGACGCTTACAAAAAGGGATATGCAGGTAGACTCCGGCCATAAGGCGATCAATTTTCTATATATTATAGGTATAATAAAATATGCGGCTCTCTCTTTTTTCGGTATAGGCTTTGCAAAAATGAAAAAAAAGTTTGACATACGCAAGATCTTCCTGACGAATGGTCAAAACAGAGACTTCAACTGCATCAACGAGCCGATAAACAATAAAAGATCCGAGGCCGTCGTTTGCCGGTAAAAAGCGTGCGAAAGCCCCGAAGATCGGCGGCAAGGAGAAATTATAACCAACTAAAAATGAACAATGTGACAAAGAGAGCGGGAAATAATTAAAAAAATTTATAATTTTTCTGTTATTTATTTCACAATAACAAAACTTTTCTTAACTTTGCACCCTGAAAAAGGCTTTGGACCGAGAGCCCGCGAGGGCCTGGAGCAGAAAGCCGGAAAAGGTTAATGAGCATACAGGGATTAGGTATAACCAAACAGACAAGTATAACCAAAAAAATAGAAAACTATGGCTAAGATTGATTTGAAGAAGTATGGGATCAAGGGGGTAACCGAGGTGGTTTACAACCCTTCCTACGACGAACTCTATCGCGAGGAGACCAAGAAGGGTCTGCGCGGTTTCGAGAAGGGTCAGCTCACCGAGATGGACGCCGTAAACGTGATGACGGGTGTCTACACGGGCCGCTCGCCCAAGGATAAGTTCTTCGTGATGGACGAGACCACGAAGGATACGATCTGGTGGACCTCCGACGAGTACAAGAACGACAACAAGCCCGTAACGAAGAAGGCTTGGAAGGAGCTCAAGAAGATCGCTTCGGAGGAGCTCTCGGGCAAGAAGCTCTATGTAGTGGACACCTTCTGCGGTGCCAACGAGAACACCCGTCTGAAGATCCGCTTCATCATGGAGGTAGCCTGGCAGGCTCACTTCGTAAAGAACATGTTCATCCGTCCGACCGATGCCGAGCTGGAGAACTACGGTGAGCCCGATTTCGTGGTACTGACCGCCTCGAAGGCCAAGGTAAAGAACTACAAGGAGCTGGGCCTGAACTCGGAGACGGCCGTTGTCTTCAACCTCACGGAGAAGATGCAGGTGATCATCAACACCTGGTATGGCGGTGAGATGAAGAAGGGTATGTTCTCCTACATGAACTACCTGCTTCCGCTGCGCGGCATCGCCTCGATGCACTGCTCGGCCAACACCAACGAGAAGGGTGAGACGGCTATCTTCTTCGGCCTCTCGGGTACGGGTAAGACCACCCTTTCGACCGATCCCAAGCGCCAGCTGATCGGTGACGACGAGCACGGCTGGGACGATGACGGCATCTTCAACTTCGAGGGCGGCTGCTACGCCAAGGTGATCAACCTCTCGCAGGAGAACGAGCCCGACATCTGGAACGCCATCCGCCGCAACGCCCTGCTCGAGAACGTAACGGTAGACAAGAAGGGCAAGATCGACTTCTCGGACAAGTCGGTAACGGAGAACACCCGTGTATCGTACCCCATCTACCACATCGACAACATCGTGAAGCCCGTATCGAAGGCTCCCGCCGCCAAGAAGGTGATCTTCCTCTCGGCCGATGCCTTTGGTGTGCTGCCTCCCGTGTCGATCCTCACCCCCGAGCAGACGAAATACTACTTCCTGTCGGGCTTCACGGCTAAGCTGGCCGGTACCGAGCGCGGTATCACCGAGCCTACGCCTACCTTCTCGGCCTGCTTCGGCGCCGCATTCCTCTCGCTCCACCCCACCAAGTACGGTCAGGAGCTCGTGAAGCGTATGGAGCAGTCGGGTGCCACGGCCTACCTCGTCAATACGGGTTGGAACGGTACAGGCAAGCGTATCTCGATTAAGGATACGCGCGGTATCATCGATGCCATCCTCGATGGTTCGATCGACAACGCCCCCACCAAGCAGATCCCCATCTTCGACTTCAAGGTGCCCACCCAGCTGCCCGGTGTGGATCCCTCGATCCTCGATCCGCGCGACACCTACGCCGATGCCGCCCAGTGGGATGAGAAGGCCAAGGATCTCGCCGGCCGCTTCATCAAGAACTTCGTGAAGTTCACCGGTAACGAGGAGGGTAAGTCGTTGGTAGCTGCCGGACCCCAACTTTAATTCTTGGCGGTAAATTCCGCACCTCAATCATACCCCCGAATGGGACGTACACCAGTACTACCCATCCGGGGGTATTTCATGTCGGAGCGGAATTTCCTCGCTAATAATCAAAGTTGCCCTATCGGCCCATCGTCGTTTTTTTGTCGAGCGTTGCAACTAACCACCTCGAACTCGAAATTATATCGTTGCAAGCAGTTGTAATTTTATAGGGCATACCTCGTTATGGAAAATCTGCTCCTCTAAAATCACAACTGACCAATGAATGTAAGGCCGTACAACTCATACGGCCAAAATAGAAGGGGCGTTACGCCCCTCGGCACGGAATTTTCGCGCCTATAATCAAAGTTGGCGGCAAAGGCAATAAATCCACCTTAATATATCAAATTTTCTGTATTTTTGAACATTTTTGTTTGCCGATTCCAATTTTTTTCCTAATTTTGTAGAAACGAAAGGAGCGGGATTTCATCGCACCATGTCCAGCACCATTTGCCATTGTTGGAGGTGTAGCTGGTGTAACAAGTTGCCTTATAGGGTTAGCAAGCAACTTTGTTAGTTACAATGGTCCTATGTTAATTCATTTAGAGATGCCGGATGGCGAAGATGCTTACTTATATTTAGCATAGTAGGATATGAAAAAAACATATAGAACATCCATTTGGAAAGCCCGCGAAAACCGACTCCAATGGTTAATCAAACTGGGTATTGTTCTTGCCATTGGGGCAAGCCTAATAAGGCCGATATGGAAATTACCATTTAACTACTATTGGCTTTGGATATTCATCTTGGCGTATATTACAATCTGTTTCTCATTTATGTCCATCGGATATTTCTATATAATTTCTGATGAGCAGGGCCTTATTATTAAAAACCTGATCTACCGATTTTGGCAAAAGAGGGTTGGGTATTCGGATCTCAAAATGGCTGAATTTGGTATTACCAGAGGGAGTTATGCTCATTATATCTACCTGCGGATTCATACCCCGGAGAGCAAGTCGTGGAAATACGCCATCAATTTGGTGAGCGATGAGGATGTGCTGCGACTTATTGAGGAACTGAAATCGCACGGAGTAACGGTAAGTACAACCGAAGAGTTTGAGAATTACTATGCTGCCATCGAGCAGCGCAAGCGCGAAAAGGCGCAGGGCGAGGCGCTGAGGCGCAAGGCCAAGGAGTACGAAGAGCAGATGCGCCGGGAACGAGAACGAATGAAACGCTGACATTCTAAACCCGCAATGGGCGGGCGGTTTATGCCGTCCGCCTTTTATTTTGAGGTACAGGAGGGGCAAATGGCCACTTTTTTAGGAAAAATCAACGACTTTTCCTGCCGGGCGGGGAGTTTTTCATCTTTTTTGCCTATCTTTGTAAGTTGAAGGCGCCCCGAAAGGCAACGCCCGGATCCTAAAGAGAGATAAAGATGGAAAACGAGATCTTGAAAATAGGCATTACGCAAGGCGACACGAACGGTGTCGGCTGGGAGGTGATTCTGAAGACCCTGGCCGATCCGCGCATCGTGGAGTTCTGCACCCCCGTTATTTACGGCTCGCCCAAGGCCGCCGGCTACTATCGCAACACCCTGCGCGAGGTGGATAACGTGCCCCTGAACACCGTGTCGGATGCGGCACACGCCCGCACCGGAAAGGTGAACATCATCCCCATCGGGGAGGGGGAGATCAAGATCGAGCCCGGAACCGCCACCCCCATATCGGGCAAGGCGGCAGTCGATGCCCTGCGCCGCGCCGTGGCCGACCTCAAGGCCGGAGAGATTGATGCCCTGGTTACGGCCCCGATCAACAAGGAGGCCGTGCAGAGCGAGGATTTTCACTTTACGGGCCACACCGAGTTTCTGGCCGCAGAGTTGGAGGGCGAGCCTCTGATGATGATGTGCAGCGAGCGCCTGCGCGTAGGCCTGGTGACAATTCACATCCCGCTGAGCGAGATCAGCGCGGCGATCACCCGGGAGAAGATCGTGGAGCGGCTCAAGCAGCTCCGCGCACTGCTGAAGCAGGACTTCGGTGTAGTGGAGCCCCGCATTGCCGTCCTCTCGCTCAACCCCCATGCCGGTGACGGCGGTCTGCTGGGTCGCGAAGAGGAGGAGATCATCCGCCCCGCGATCGTGGAGGCCTTCCAAGAGGGGGTATTGGCCTACGGTCCTTTTGCCTCGGACGGGCTCTTCGGCAGCGGCAACTACACGCGCTACGATGCCGTACTGGCGATGTACCACGACCAGGGGCTGGCCCCCTTCAAGATGCTCGCGCCAGACGGCGTGAACTTCACGGCCTGCCTGAGTGAGGTACGCACCTCGCCCGACCACGGCGTGGCCTACGACATCGCCGGCAAGGATCTGGCCGACCCGCAGTCGATGCGCTCGGCGATCTATATGGCCATCGACATCGTGCGCCATCGTCGCGCCTGGGAGGAGTGGACCGAGAATCCGCTGCCCCATGTGGAGCGCGAGCGCAAGGAGCGTGGCGACAGCAAAGAGCGCACAGAGCGCCGCGAAGAGATCAAGGGGGCGAAAGAGGAGGAGTAGCCCAACACATTTGGAAAGAGGTCTTGTAGGTGTATTCCGTCTCGTAATTGTGGAAGCGCCGAAGGGATGATAATAATTAACAAATTTAAACTAAAAAATGGTAAAAATTACTTTTCCCAATGGCGACGTGAAGGAGTTCGCCAAAGGAATTACGGCTTACCAGGTTGCCGAGAGCATCAGTCCTCGTTTAGCTGCTGACTGCTTGGCCGCTTCGGTAAACGGCGCAACCGTAGACATGTCACGCGCCATCGAGGAGGATGCCTCCGTAAAATTCTTTAAGTGGGACGACCCCGAAGGCAAGCACGCCTTCTGGCACACCTCGTCGCACCTGTTGGCCGAGGCGCTGCAAAGCCTCTATCCGGGCATTAAGTTCGGTATCGGTCCCGCCATCGAGAGCGGTTTCTACTACGACGTGGACTCGCCCACGCCCATCACCGAGGCCGACCTGCCGAAAATTGAAAACAAGATGATGGAGCTGGCCCGCCAGAAGGAGGAGCTCGTGCGCACCGAGGTGTCGAAAGCCGAGGCGCTGAAGACCTTCACCGAGAAGCAGGATCCCTACAAGGTAGAGCTGATCTCGGACCTGGAGGATGGCACCATCTCATTCTATACCAACGGAACCTTTACCGACCTCTGTCGCGGTCCGCACATCTCGAATACGGGCTTCATCAAGGCCCTCAAGCTCACCTCGGTGGCCGGTGCCTACTGGCGCGGTAACGAGAAGAACAAGATGCTCACGCGTATCTACGGCATCTCGTTCCCCAAGAAGTCGATGCTCGACGAGTATCTGGTGATGATGGAGGAGGCCAAAAAGCGCGACCACCGCAAGCTGGGTAAGGAGCTCGAGCTCTTCACCTTCTCGCAGCGCGTGGGTCAGGGTCTGCCCTTGTGGCTGCCGAAGGGTGCCGCCCTGCGCGACCGCCTGGAGCAGTTCCTGCGTGGCGTACAGAAGGAGTACGGCTACCTGCAGGTGATCACCCCGCACATCGGCAACAAGGAGCTCTACGTCACCTCGGGCCACTACGCCAAGTATGGCAAGGACTCGTTCCAGCCCATCCACACCCCGATCGAGGGTGAGGAGTACCTTCTCAAACCGATGAACTGCCCCCACCACTGCGAGATCTACCGCTCGAAGCCCCGCTCCTACAAGGAGTTGCCCGTGCGTCTGGCCGAGTTCGGTACGGTATATCGCTACGAGCAGTCGGGTGAGCTGCACGGTTTGACCCGTGTGCGTGGCTTTACGCAGGACGATGCCCACCTCTTCGTGCGCCCCGACCAGCTGCTGGAGGAGTTCGAGAAGGTGATCGACATCGTGCTCTACATCTTCAAGACCCTGAAGTTCGACAACTACACGGCACAGGTTTCGCTGCGCGACCCGAACAACAAGGAGAAGTATATCGGCTCGGACGAGAACTGGGAGAAGGCCGAGAACGCCATCATCGAGGCGGCCAAGCGCAAGGGCCTCAAGACGGTGGTTGAGCTGGGTGAGGCTGCCTTCTATGGCCCGAAGCTCGACTTTATGGTCAAGGATGCCATCGGCCGCAAGTGGCAGCTGGGTACGATCCAGGTGGACTACAACCTGCCCGAGCGTTTCGATCTGACCTACAAGGGTTCGGACGACAAGATGCACCGCCCGATCATGATCCACCGTGCCCCCTTCGGCTCGATGGAGCGCTTCGTGGCCGTGCTGCTGGAGCACACGGGAGGCAAGTTCCCCTTGTGGCTCTCGCCCGACCAGGTCGTGGTACTGCCCATCTCGGAGAAGTATAACGACTACGCCTATGAGGTGGTCGAGTACCTCAACAAGCACGATGTGCGTGCCCAGATCGACGACCGCAACGAGAAGATCGGCCGTAAGATTCGCGACAACGAGCTCAAGCGCATCCCCTATCTGGTGATCGTGGGTGAGAAGGAGCAGGCCGACCGCCTGGTATCGGTGCGTGCCCAGGGCGAAGGCGACAAGGGCCAGATGCCGCTGGAGGAGTTCCGCGACCTGATTCGCGGCCTGGTGAGCGCCGAGATCGAGGCCAACAAGATGCAACAGGAGTAAAACCAACCGGGGAGGGGGTGGAGCTCCGACGAGCTCACCCCACCCTTTATGTCTAATTTCAAACAACTAAAGCTATCGCAGCACCAAAACCGTTCCAGCCGAGACCGCAGTTCTCGGGGAACAACAACAATCAGCAGCGACCCGGAGGCCCCAACGCTCCGCGTGGTCCCCGCAAGCCGGAGAAGGAGAATCCGAACCGCATCAACGAAGAGATCACGGCACCCGAAGTGCGCGTTGTAGGCGAGAACATCGAACAGCCTACCGTCATGTCGATCCGTGAGGCCCTGCGTCTGGCCGATGAGATGGAGCTCGATCTCATTGAGATCTCGCCCAAGGCCGTGCCTCCCGTATGTCGTATTGCCGACTACCAGAAGTTCCTCTACCAGCAGAAGCGCAAGGCCAAGGAGCTGAAGGCCAACCAGGCCAAGGTGGTGGTCAAGGAGATTCGTTTCGGCCCGCAGACCGACGATCACGACTACAACTTCAAGCTCAAGCACGCCGAGAACTTCCTCAAGGAGGGGGCAAAGGTGAAGGCCTACGTCTTCTTCCGCGGTCGTTCGATCGTCTTCAAGGAGCAGGGAGAGATTCTGCTGCTGCGCTTTGCCAATGACCTGGAGGAGTTCGGCAAGGTAGAGATGATGCCCAAACTCGATGGCAAAAAGATGAACATGATGCTTGCCCCCAAGGGCAAGAAGTCGTAGTTCGGGCCATCAAAATGAGAGAAAACCTTAAGCGAGGGTGGAACAGACCCTCTGCTTTTGGTGTGAAATTATGAAAAGCTTATTAATAGGATAAAACACACGCACAATGAAAGTAGAACAGAACAAGATGGTGGCTGTGGATTACAAGCTCACCGTAGATGGCAACATTGCCGATCAGTCGATGCCGGGTCAGCCCCTGGAGTTTATCTTCGGTACGGGCATGCTGCTCCCCAAGTTTGAGGAGGCCATCCTGGGCAAGGAGCCCGGCGAGAAGGTAGCCTTCACGCTCGCCCCCGCCGATGGTTACGGCGAGCTGCACCCCGAGGCTGTGGTAGATCTGCCCAAGACGATCTTCATGGTCGATGGCAAGTTGGCTGAGGATATCCTCTTCGTCGGCTCGCAGGTACCCATGGCCGATGCCCAGGGGAACCGCATGATCGGTACGATCCGCGAGGTAGGTGAGGAGACCGTGAAGATGGACTTCAACCACCCGATGGCCGGCAAGACCCTCAACTTCGAGGTGGAGGTGATCTCAGTACGCGACGTAACGCCCGAGGATCTGGCTCCGAAGGGCGGCTGCTCGTGCGGCTGCGACGACTGCGGTGGCGACTGTGGCGACGGCGGTTGCGACTGCGGCCACTGCAACTAATTACCACAAAACCAACACGAACCGAAGAGCACTCCCCTTTTGAGTGCTCTTCGGCCATATACCCCCCCCGGCCATCAGAAGAGCCAGGCCCCAAAGAGGCCCCATAGTGAGCCAAATCAAACAGAAAACCACAATCCGATCGAAAGTCGAAGATGCACACGCTGAGCCAATACCTGCAAACTCTTGAGAACCCCGAGGGGCTGACACGCCGTCTGAAGGGGTTTGAACTGCTGCGAGAGCGCGACGGAAAACCCATTTTCCATGTCGGGAATCGCGCAATCGTCTTCAAGATCCGCTACCGGGATCAGCTCCTGCGGCTGAGGTGCTACACGCAACCACCGCGAGACGATGCGAAGAGGATCTATGGCGAGAGGCTGCTCGAAGAGGAGCTCTATCTCTATAAGGGCGACGAGGGAGAGTGGGTGGATGTAATTCTGGAGCCCTGGATCGAGGGTGAAAACCTCGAGCAAGAGGTACGTCTGGCCTGCAAAGAGGGAGACAGACGCAAACTCTGGCACCTCTCGGAGGCCTTCGAGGAGCTGGCATCGCGCCTGCTCGCAGAGCCGTGGGCCCACGGCGACCTGAAGCCCGAGAATATGATTGTTGATCAGATGGGAAGATTACACCTGATCGACTTCGATGCCTGCTTCCTGCCGAGCGAAAGGGAGGGAGTCTGCTTCGAGATGGGGACACCGGCCTATCGGCATCCGACACGAGGTGCGGCGCGTGATCGCTGGCTCGACCACTACCCCGCAGCTCTGATTGCCGTACAACTACGGGCCCTGGCTCTCGATCCAACGCTGACCGGAGAGGCACAGATGGACGAAGGAACCCTTTTTCAGCCCGAGGAGCCCTTCCGAGCCGTGAAGGGAGAGGATGGCCCGGGGTGTCGGATGTATCGACGAATCCTGGAGCTCTTTGCCAACCGGGGCGATGCCGTACACTACCGACTCTGCAAACTGCTCACCTACCCCACCCACCGCCTCGACGGCGTGGAGGAGCTCCTGCGGTTCCACGACCCACTGCGACCCCTGATCGAGGCAGAGAGCTATTTTGACAAAGGGTTGGCCGGATTCCGAAATGGGGAGTACACCTCCCCACTGCTCTATGACGAAGCCTTCGACTTCTCGGAGGGGTGGGCTCTGGTTCGCCTCGGCGAGCGCCGCCACTATATCGACCGCACCCTACGGGTGGTCTATACCCTGCCCGCCGGATGTTGCGCCGCCAAATCGCTCCGCGACGGAAAAGCCCGCTACCGCCTGGAGGATACCTGGTTTGAGGTAGCGGTGAAGTAGCGACAAAGAGGGAGTAAAACAGCGAAGGGATTGTACGCCATAGTGTACAATCCCTTCGCTCGTATTCTTTGAGCCTATGCTACTTGCCGATCGGCACCGCCAAGCCAAAGGTCAGATTCATCGTACCCTGATTGATGGGCAGCCACTGCGGGGTCTTCTTCGAGAGGAGAATATCCGTGCCGACAAAGAAGCTGATGAATCGGGGGCAGAGGTTCAATGCCAGACCTACTGCACCGCCTTCGTTGTTTACGAAGGAGTAGCTTCCCGTAAGGTGCAACCACTTCAGGGGGCGGAAGTTGGCCGAGAAGGTGAGGTTGTGACGCGTGTCAAACTCGCGGAACTTGGCCTGATAGAAGAGGCCGAGGCCGATGCGGCGATCCAGGAAGTTATACTCGCCACCCACATTGACAGAGGCGCGCAACGCCTTGGTGAGGCCCTTGCTCTCCTGCACGTCGAATTGCAACTCCTCGAAGTCGAACTCGGGCTGCACGGCATTACCGCTACCGTCGGTCTCGACACCCGTGAAGAGCAGTTCGCGATCCACGGTACCGATCGAGTTGGCCGACTTGGACCAGCTGATGAATCCGATATCGTTCACCGAGGCCGATACCGTAAGGTTCTTGATCGGGGTAAAGGTGGCACCCACATCAACGCCGAATCCATATCCGGCCGGGGCCTTGAAGTCATTAACCAGCTCACCCATATCGTAGACCAGGCGACCGTCATCGAGGCGTTTGGTAGAGGGCACAAGTCCCGAGAACTCCATATTTCCCACGGCGTGGGCCGACCAACTGTCGGCACCGAGGTGGGCATCGAATTGGTCGAAGTGCATCGAGGCGCGGGCCAGGCCGAAGAGCACCTTGCCGCGGAGGCCCAGGTCGAGCCCCTTGAAGATCGGGAAGGTATAGCTGAAGGCGAGCTCGGCGTAGCTCTCCACAGCCAGGTCGAGATCCTGAATCCGGGTCGAACGTCCGCTCTTCATGAATTCGAACAAGCCGTAGGGGAGTCCCGTGTCGGCCTCAGCCCGCAAATTGAGGCCAAAGGACCAGAAGTGGTGGCGCTTTTTGGTGTAGGCACCAAAGCCGATGAGGTTCATATTGACCCCTAAACCCAGGTGATTCATCTCCTCCAGGCCGTCAAGAGCCACCTGAGCAGGGACGGTACCCGAAAGGAGGGTGGTCAGCGAGCCATCGGCCGTGGGATAGAGGATGTCGGAGAGGGCGATGTTGCCATCCGTACCGAGCTGAATTCCACCGATGAGGGGGATATTGACGTAGCCGCGTTCGGTGGTAAAGGCGGGATTCCACTGGCTGCGCAACGGAGTACCCTCCATAAAATAGGTCGTAGGATTCTGAGCCGAGAGAGTTGCTGCCGCAACCATCATACAGAGTGCGAGATATAATTTTTTCATAAGGCTTCTTGTTTTAGGGCGTTAAAACTTCAAGGCGCCGGTCTTGCGCAGCAACAGGTGGATGTGCACCTCGCTCTGGTCGTCAAGACCCTGTTTGGGATAGTAGCGCGTAATGCGGATGGGCATCGTAAGGGTGGTACCATCGAAGATAACCAGAATGTCGTCGGCATAGAGGCGCTTCTCCTCGATCGGATAGACTTCATGCGTCACGCGCAGGGGCCCCAAGTCGATCTGCGTACCATCCAGATGGGGATCGACCAGCAGATAGAAGGGGAACTCGCTGTCGATCGTACCATAAAGGTAAAGGGCATTGACCACGGGCTCCGTACCCTTGGGGTCGAGGTTGTTCAGGATCATATCCTCGATGTCGGAGCTCAATCCCAGATCACCCAGATCGTAGATCACATCCTTGACCTGCATGTTGGTCAGGTGATACTCGGCCACCTGCCCGATCGAGATCTTCATGTCGGCATGCATAGCATCATCCAGGAAGAGATCGCCAATCAGGGCAGCAGCCTCCTCTTGGGTGGCCGCCTGAATCTGCTCAATCACCTGCGAAGGAACTCCTGCGGGCAAAACCGAGATCAGCTCCTCGCGGTACTTCCGGGCAATGAGCGAGCAAACCTCCACTCGCTTTTGCTCCGAGGTGAGCATCTCCTCAAAGAGGGCATCGAGGATCGATTGCAGGTAGGCCGAATCCTCCTGCAGAAGGATCACCTCCACAAAATCAGCCCCTCCGGGCAACTCGGTAGGAAGCCAAATATCAGCCTCCTGATAGATCTCGATGATATCGGAATCCGAATCATCGCTCTGAGTAATCAGCTCCTCGGCGGTAAGGGTGATGTTTACAAGCGGCATTCGGAACTCACTGCTGTTGTCACCGATGGCTACATCATCGCCCTCCACCTTCGTGAGGTCGTAGCTTTCGTCAATGCAGGCCGCAGCCCCCATCAACAACAATAGGAAGAAAAAAAGTCTCTTCATAACACAATATTTTTTAGGTTATACGCTTTCGGGGAGATATTCTATCGCAAATATAAAGAAAAAAAGACAAATAAACGAACTTTAGCCACTTTTTCGCTCTTTTTTCGTCTTTAACTCCTCTTTTGGGGCCAAAAGCGGAGTTCGGGAGATCCTCCCAAAGACGACACCGGCCGGACCCCTTGGAGCCCGGCCGGAGCGGCATATTCACTAATTTTCACACACTTGCCGACTCTAAGATCAGCCGCATGAGCCTACTACTCGGCCGGCTGGGTACGGGTGATCACAATATCATTCACCCACCAAATCAAGGATTCATTATACCTTAAACGAATCGGAGACAAATCGAATACAACGCAATGTTCTCCTTCAGTGAGTTCCAGGTCCCCACTCACCAAAATTTCGATTGTCTTCGAATCGTGTTGTATTCCTTTTATTCCGTCTCCGACAATTTCAAAAGGAGGATTTTCGTAAACCTCCGAACCGACCTCCAATTTTAAATCATTTACTTGTATGCCAGTAAAATACACCGGATCGGAAGTGGTAAATTTATTATGAAAACTAACACCTTGCTCTACCGAAATCCGTTCGTATGGCGAAACGGTGATTAAGCGAAATTCGTCTGTATCTACATCTTTGCAGGAGCAGAAGAGCAACATTAAAAATAGTGATGCATAGTATTTCATAGGTTCCTATAATTTATATTACATTAATTTATTAAGTTGGTAATATTTTATGGGCAGGAAAACGAAATGTACAAGTAGTATAGAGGACAAAAGAGGGATAGCAGTGTAGTAATCAGTGAGTTACGGAAGAGCGTCTAAAATTTGGGCGCAAAACGAAATGTACATTTACTTG
>SUZM01000017.1 GCA_015059965.1 Rikenellaceae bacterium | reverse complement strand
AAGAGGATTTTACAATGGTTAAAAACCCTGGCAAGGAGAATATGGAGATTATCACCAAAGAGGGTGAGAAAATCAACCGCTATACCCCCTCCGAAGACCAAGATTCAAAGAGTGGTAAACGCGGCAAGAAAGTCGGCATCGCCTATGAGTTAGAGAATGGAGAAATAATATATGTACCAGAATAATATATAACGATTTAATCGACAAGCGGCATAAGTATTTAGCTATGCCGCTTGTTTGTCATATTATCATAATCTCATCGAAATATTTAGGGTTTTATCAATAATTAAAGAAATTTCATTACCTTTGTACAATAAGAGTTGTTTGATGGTATTGCTCCCGCAAACCGCAGAAATTCGCACGATTTCCAAATCGTTACCACGCTCTTTTCAAAATAACTTCAATTGTTTATTCTTCAAACGATTATATCAAATCGATGAAATATTAAAATAGAAAATCACCTCTCACAGAGTGTGAAAGGTGATTTTGGGGGAGGGGGGCATTTCCTATCGGCGGAAGGAGAACATCCACTCGAGGAGCTCGGGGCTGAGGTGTGCATAGTTATCGTCGTAGCCCTTGAGGGGGATGTAGCGTACCTCGCCCCCCTTTTTAGCCACTTTGTCGGCAAAATCCTTGGTCAGAGCCTGTCGCTCGGCGGTGAAGTCGGATGTTGTGGAATCGAGCGTAATGGTCGGTTTCGTAGGTTGTTGGACTCCTCCGTTATCTACCTCGTCATCACTTGTACAGCTCACGGCTCCGATCAGGACAGTGGCCATCAGTAGCATAAAAAATCGTCTCATATCGGTTTGAGTTTTAGGTTGTCTGTTCTGCTGCAGCGGCTCGCCGGTTAGAAACGTGTGGGCGAACCCCTTCGTTTTTACAAAATTAGGAATTTTTTGGCAAAAATTCATCTTTTTGGAGAGGCATGAGCAAAAAAAATGTAGATTCTGCCCACCGCGGCCGAGCTCTGATCCCCGGAGTTCGCCCGACTCCGGGCCGAATTATCCCCACAAAAGCAGCCTAAAAAGGGCGTTTTGGGACCCATTTTGAATATTTTTTCACTTTTTCCACGATTTTTGTATGAAAAAATTTGGAAATATAAAAATAATGCGTACCTTTGCATCATCAAAATCATGGTGGATTCATCTAAGGGCTAGGATACATGCCTCTCACGCATGACATAGGGGTTCGAATCCCCTATCCACTACAAATCGCAGAGCAGACGACTAACAAGTCGTCTGTTTTGTTTTTGTGTGGTCTCATTAGAGCAAGCTCCATGACTCCACAAAAAACAACAATCGCCTACGGCGAATGCTCTGCGCTCGTGATAGTGATTACTTACTTGAGGTGGGGTTGCGCGCTCGTTTGATTTATTATTTTACGGTGAGCGCGCGACGGCTTCGCCGTTCGAATCCCCTATCCACTACAAACCGCAGAGCAGACGACTAACAAGTCGTCTGTTTTGTTTTTGTGTGGTCTCATCAGAGCAAGCTCCATGACTCCACAAAAAACAACAATCGCCTACGGCGAATGCTCTGCGCTCGTGATCGTGATTACTCACTTGAGGTGGGGGTTGCGCGCTCGTTTGATTTATTATTTTACGGTGAGCGCGCGACGGCTTCGCCGTTCGAATCCCCTATCCACTACAACAGAACAAGCGACTGAATCCAGTCGCTTGTTCTGTTTTGTCCCATTTCGTCTTGTCTGTTGTTTTGAACGGCAACTATGGTTGTTCCGGTTCACCTGCAGATTTCGGAGGGGTGGGGGTAGAAAAAAATAAGACAACCATTTGGTTGTCTTATTTTGTGGAGAATACCAGGGTCGAACTGGTGACCTCTTGCATGCCATGCAAGCGCTCTAGCCAACTGAGCTAATCCCCCATGTTTGCGGGTGCAAAGGTAGTGAAAAATTTTAATTCTCCAAACTTTTTGGTCAAAAAAATCATTTTTTGTTTCACAAACCACATTGTTTGCCACTTTGCCGGCCTCATTTGGGGGCGGGCTGTCGGCGGAGTCCGAGCCTCCCGACCAGAGGAGGGGCTGCGGTGGACCGTTAAGTCCGGGGAGCGGGTAGATTGGAGCGGCCGGCGGCTGAGGACAAAAAAAGGGCAGACGTTACGTCTACCCCTTCTTTCGACACGTTGCGCGGGACTACTCCTCAGCGGCGGGAGCCTCAGCGGTCTCCTCCGTTGCGGCAGCCTCCTCGGCAGCAGCCTTGGCAGCAGCCTCAGCCTCGGCCTTCTTCTCGGCGATAGCCTTGGCGCGCTCCTCGTTCACCTTGGCCTCGGCAGCCAGACGAGCCTTCTCGGCAGCCTTGGCATCCGAAGCGAGCTTCGAGGTCTTGGCGTTGATCTTACCGTTCTTCTCGTCGAGCCACTTGTTGAACTTGGCCTCGGCATCGCTCTCCGAGAATGCACCCTTGGCAACACCGCCCAGGAGGTGCTTCTTGTAGAGAACACCCTTGTACGAGAGGATTGCACGGCAGGTGTCGGTGGGTTGTGCGCCTTTCTGCAACCAATTCAGAGCTTGCTCGAAGTTCAGATCGATTGTAGCAGGATTCGTGTTGGGGTTGTAGGTACCCAGCTTCTCGATAAATTTACCATCACGTGGCGCCCTGCTATCGGCAACGACGATGTGATAGAAGGCATAACCCTTCTTACCATGACGTGCCAGACGAATTTTAACAGCCATAATGCTTTAAAACTTTAGTTGGTTAATAAAAAATTACGCATAACCCGATTCGGGGTTTTTAGCGCACAAAGATACAAATAAATTCAGAAATCAACATTCAAAACACAAATTTTCTGCTCTTTTCGTGCTTTTTTCACCCCTTTTTACCTTTTTTTGAGTAGATTCGCCCCCCCGTTTAGGGAAAACAGCCGGCCGGACCCCAAAGAGCCCGGCCGGAGCGGCATATTACCAACTCAATACCTAATTAGCCGAGCTCACCTCGGCGTACTGCTACAGCACAATATAGACCGAGCGAATATAGTCGCGGAAAGACTCCGATCCATCCTTTTCGTAGAAGATTCGCTCCTGCTCCCAGGCAAAGGTGCTCTCGTCCAGAGCAATGAGCGTATAGATCACCGGCTCTGTTTCCACGTCATAAAGGATAGTCAGCGTGCGTGTAGCGGGGTCAAAACTCCAACGACCGCTCATGGGATCAAAAGTCACATTGGGGTTATCCGACCCTCCCGGAGTCCAAACCAGAGTGCCATCGGCCTCGAATCGATAGCTTTCGGCTGACAAGCCGACCCATAACCATTCACCGAAAACATATATAGGGCTAATGATGTTACTCCAGGTGCTGTCATAACCTAAAAGAGCCCACTGAAGAAAATCTTTACCGCAAAGCATCTCCGTTATACGGGCCGTATCGTAACTTCCCGAACGTTCCAAAAGTTCGGTCATCTGCTCCTCCGCTCTCTGAATAAGCAACTCCTCCTCTGTGGGTTGTTTCGGCTCTCTTGTGATAGTAACCGTCCAATTCTCGCCATACTCGATGCCATCTACCCACAGGTTGCGGTGTACCACGGGATCGGTCGGGCTCTCCCAGGTGATGTAGCAGTCGAAACTGAACTCCGTCTGCGTACCATCGCCCCAGTCGATCGTAAAGGATTCGTTGCGGTACTCCCCGGGGGCAAACTCACCAAAGGCCAGATAGTAGCGATCGGAATAGCAAACGGTCTCCTCATTGTAATAGAGGGCTCGTCCCCAACGCAAACCCAATGGCATGGGCTTCATTGCTCGCGTTACATCTTCGGGACGGTTGGCCGTCAGACTCTCCACCTCCCAGCGGGGATAACTCTCGCCAAGATAGTGAGCGCAAATCTCATTGCCGAGAATATTGCCCTCGGTCTCGGGATTCAGCAGATCGGCCCCCGTCTCGGCATCGAGAAGAGAGGCAAAGATCGAGTAGTTCACAAAATCGAAGATCATATCGCCGGGATCGGGAGTGGGATTGGGTTGGTTGGGGTCGTACTCTGATACCTTATATATAATACGGTAGAAGCGCGGCTTGCCGCCCGGGACGTTGGTGGTCTCCTTGTCCCAGATGATCGAAGAGGGGGTAAGGGCAATAATATGCTCCTCTTGCTCCAGAAGACGGAGGGTTTGGCTTGCGGCATCGAAGGACCAAGTTCCCTCGGTGGTAACCCACACGCCCTCCTCCAGGGTGTAGTGTGCGGCCGTGCCATCCTCGCGCAACAGGTAGCGGTCGGGGGTAAACTCCGGGTCGTTCTTCACACCAAAGGCGTAGGGCTCGGCCACGATGCGATCCCACCGGCTGTCGTACTCCAGGTAGGCATCCAGGGTGAGCAGTTTGTTGGTGAGCAGCTCCTCCACCGCGTAGGGGTCATAGTCCGAATAGGTGTTGATCAGGTTTTGTACGCGCGTCTCGGTTTCGGTCATCGGGCGCTCTTCCGTGGTGATGCTCTCCTCTTCGTTGCAGGCCACACAGCCCATCAGCAGAGCCAAGGTATAAAATAACTTTTTCATAAAACTTATAATTTTTCAATGTAACAGGGTTCATTCTTCAAAAGAACAAATTGATATTGTTCTGTACTAAAGTAACGATTTGATTCTAAATGGTATATGTGCAATTTGAATTTTTGGATCCCAAAGGTTGGGGTTAAAACAGCTGAAGTAACATTGTACAAATAGCCGGCGTATTCATTTATGCACATGCCTCTGCCTAATTCTTCCTCTTTTTGCCAACCATTCGCGTTTACCCATCCCCAGTAAATGTAAAATTGCGAGGGATCATCTGCAATAATTTTATAATATATGGTTCCACTCAGGGTTTTGGAAAGTTCGTTTTCAGGGAAATATATTAGAATGTATGTACCTAAATCATACCTATTTGTATAGGGATTGTAGTATGGGAATATATAATTAGCCTCAAGATCAACACTCATATCTTCGTTTCTTATAAATTGTTCTTCGGTCAAAATCTTCACCTCTATCGGTTCATACACCGTGTCGGGAGTGGGATTGGGTTGGTTGGGGTCGTACTCTGATACCTTATATATAATACGGTAGAAGCGCGGTTTGCCACCCGGGACGTTGGTGGTCTCCTTGTCCCAGATGATCGAAGAGGGGGTGAGGGCAATAATATGCTCCTCTTGCTCCAGAAGACGGAGGGTTTGGCTTGCGGCATCGAAGGACCAGGTTCCCTCGGTGGTAACCCACACGCCCTCCTCCAGGGTGTAGTGTACGGCCGTGCCATCCTCGCGCAACAGGTAGCGGTCGGGGGTAAACTCCGGGTCGTTCTTCACACCAAAGGCGTAGGGCTCGGCCACGATGCGATCCCACCGGCTGTCGTACTCCAGGCAGGCATCCAGGGTGAGCAGTTTGTTGGTGAGCAGCTCCTCCACCGCGTAGGGGTCATAGTCCGAATAGGTGTTGATCAGGTTTTGTACGCGCGTCTCGGTTTCGGTCATCGGGCGCTCTTCCGTGGTGATGCTCTCCTCTTCGTTGCAGGCCACACAGCCCATCAGCAGAGCCAAGGTATAAAGTAACTTTTTCATGATAAAAATAGGTTTTGTTTTCTGACAAAATTACGACACAAAAAACCATTCACCAAATTTTCGGCCAAAATAAATCTCCCCAAGCCGTTTGTAACGAATTGGTTATCAGAGGGTTCAAAAATGGAATCAAGAAAAAATCTCCCCAAATATGCAACTCATTGATTGCCAGGGAGATAGATTTATGTACTTAATAATCAGCGAGTTAGCGCAATACTTCCAAAAATTCCTCGCGATCGGGAGCCGAGGAGTTGCGGATGCGTTCGCGCAGTCGGTAGGTGCGTCGATAGATGTTTTCGGCAGAGGTATTCAGGAAGAGGGCAATGGTGGATGTGGAGAATCCGGTGAGCAGATAACAGATCAGCTGGACCTCGGACTCCTTCAGCGGATCGAGTTGGCTCTTCATCCGCTCGATGACTCGATTGTGCGTGCGGTTGATTATCGGCAGCAGCTCGCGCTCAACGTAGCCCTTTGAGCCGAACTCTCGAAGATTCTCAAGAATCAGGCTATAGATTTTTTGCTGCTCCACGGGCGAGTTTTGGTGGGTATAGTAGGTCTCGGCGAGCGTATTCACAAGGGAGAATCGCTCCTTGAATTGCTGCATGGTCTCGGTGCCCGACTCGACAAGGGCCGTTTCGCGCTTCATCAGGTCGCAACGGAACAACTCGATTTGGGCCATATACTCCTCGATCTCGCGACGGCGCATGCGATTTCGGTGCATAAGCCCCGCCACCACGGCTACCGAAAGCCCCATAAGGATGAGAATAACCCCCAAAAGCAGGCGGGTACGGTGCGAAAGACGGGTCGTAAGACGATCCGTCTCATGGCGGTAGAAGTCGCGGTGGTGGCTGACCACCGACTGCTCCAGGGAGATTCGAACCGCAGAGTCCACCATCCGGGCCAACTCCTGCTCGACCGTGTAGGCCGAATCGTAGTTGCCGCAAGCTGCATATATCTGCGCCTTGCGGCCCCAGACGCGCATGCGCGAACTGGCATCCGTAATCAGCTGCTCGGCTTGAGCGATGGTCCGCAAAGCCTTTTGCCCATCCCCTGAGCGGGCGCAGGCACAAGCATAATCCGAGAGCCACTTCGCATTGATCGGATAGCCATACTCCCGGTGGCTCCGCTCGAGGAGCGCCTTGGCCTCGGGGCCGCGATTCAGCGAGAGGTAGGAGGCCGACATATCGGTCAGGGCGTATGATGCGGCGAGGGTGTCGGCCCGAAGAAGAGCCGCCCGGAAAAAATGCTCATAATGGTCGATGGCTGCCTCATACTCCTTGTTGTTGGCTTGGGCATTTGCCAGGTCGTAGCAGGCCCAGTCGGCGTGGAGGGACGAGCCCGCCCGGGTAAAGAGGTCGTAGGCCTTTTGGGCGTAGCGCAACTCTGATGTGAAGTCGTTGGTGTAGTTGTGGATCTCCGCCAGGCCGCGGGCAATCAGGCCACCGGTGTGGTAGTCGCCCAGCGAGTCGGCTAAGCGGTCGGCAAAGGTGAAGTAGGCATAGGCGCGAGCCGTGCGGCCGCTGTTCTGCTCCACGCGACCCGCATAGTAGTAGCCCAGCATGGCGTAGTGGTCGGGGCCCCAGAGGCTGTAGTACTCCACGGCCGGGAGGATCAGCGAGTCGCTCGTGATATCGACCAGCTCGCGGTCGAGGGCCTTGCTGTAGAAGAGCGAGTGGCGGGCCCGGCGCTCGGGGTGCCACCACCAGCGCGGGGGGATGGAGTCGAGCGTGGCGCGTGTCAGGGCGGGCTTCTCCTCGCACAACGCCTCGGCGCGAGCAAGGGCTGGAAGCATCCGTTCGTTGAGCTGAAACCACACCCAAACGGCCGCGGCAATAAGCAGCAGCACAAGACCCAGGCGCTTCAGATCGCGCCGCATATAGTAGCTGATATACATCTACGGCTCGTTTACAAAGACAAAGATACGAAAAATTCCGAAATAAGCACATGAAACCCGCTCTTTCTTCGGCCGGAAGGGTTCTCCTTCGGGCGGAGCAAAGGGGCGCAGAGGGGGCTGTGCAGAGGGGTTTTAGTGGGAGGAGGAGAGGTCGATGACCCACAGGTCGCTCTGGGTGCCGATGCGGAAGGGCGGGCCCCAGAGTGAGAGGCCGCTCGAGACCACGGCATGGCTGTGGGGCCAGCGGCGGTAGCCGTGGCTCTGGCTATAGAGGTAGTCGGTCAAAAGGCTCAGGGGCCACACCTGACCATGGTGCGTATGGCCGTAGAGGTGGAGGTCGATACCCAGCGAATCGGCCCGCTCGAGTTCATAGGGCTGATGCTCCACAAGCAGAAGCGGGAGCTCGGGGCGTGTCTGTGCCAGAAGCTCCTCGAGGGGGCTTCGGAGTCGATTCATGCGGTCGTCGCGGCCGATGAGCTGCAGGCCGCCCGGGAGCGTGAGAACGCTATCGCGCAGGAGCTGCACGGGGGTATTCCTCAGGAAGCGGCGACAGGAGTCGATCCCCGAGATATACTCATGGTTGCCGGCCACCATCCAAACCCCGAGCGGGGCGTGCAGGCATCGCAACTCCTCCTCCATGCGTTGTCTGCGGACAGGCTCGATCGAGTTGTCGATCAAATCGCCTCCGATCAGGATCAGGTCGGGCTTTTGGGCATTGATCAACTCCACATAGCGCTTCAGGGCCTTCTTGCGTGTCCCCTCGCCCAGATGGATATCGCTCGCAAAGAGGATGCGACAGGGGGCTGCGAGCTCCTTCTGAATCGAGATCGAAAGGTGCTCGACCTGCGGATGGCGGTAGTTCCAATAGCCGTAGCCCATCAGCAGGAGCGTGAAGCCCAAGGTCGGGAGGATGGGATAGCGGAGTTGAAGGCCGCAGAGGCGCAGGAGGTCGAGCGCGCCAAGCGAAAGAACCATATAGAGGGTGAAGACCATCCAACAGCTGCCCACCACAAAGAGCCCCTGCAGCAGGGGAGCGGGCAGGGCCGTATGGCGCATTCCGAAAGAGAGGATCATCGCCAAGGCTGCCACCCAAAAGAGGAGGCCGAAAAGCCATCTTATCGGCGTGGGAAAGCTCGCCAGAAGGGGCAGCGCACGCACGAAGAGGTAGCAGTTGCCACCCAGGTAGGCGGCCAGGAAGAGGAGCATAAAGAGGCGCATGGCGGAACTTATGAGGAGCTTTGGGCCTGTTACTTTTTCGTTTTCTGCACCCGGGAGGGGTGTGCATCGGCCGCCTCTCGTTCCAGGCGGCGCTCCACATCCTTGGGGCTCTCGCGGCGCAGGTGGAGCGTGATGTCGGGTTGCGCGATCACCAGCCGATCGGATTCGAGCTCTTTGATCTCCCACTCCTCACCAAAGGAGATCGTGCTGCCGTTGCCCAGGCTGTGGCCGGCAAGCCACAAGCGGCCGTCGGGCAAGAGTCGCCACTGGCGAAAGACCAAGGTGTTCATCCCGATGGAGTGGGCGTTGGGTGCATTGCGGCTCCGACGATCCCGCTTCTCGGGATCAGCGGGGAGGAGTTCAAAGCCCATGCCATACTCATCGGCACCCTCGCCCGTCTCGATCCACCGTCCCACAAGGCGGGCATAAACGGGGTTCACCTCAACCCTCTGCGCGGGCGTGGGCTCCCCCTTCCGCAAGCGGCCGATGTAGGTCACCTTTACGGGGGCTCCGGGCAAGAGCTCCTCGAAGCCGATCAGTTCGGCCTCATCGGTAGAAAAGGTGACCGCCGCCCCCTGCTCGGGAGCGATGGTCACCGTATTGAGTTCGGCCTCGGTAAAGGTGCCCGTGAAGAGTGCGGGTTCTTTCGACCCGCAGCCCCCCAGCAACAGCACCAAGGCTACAAACAGCAGTCTCTTCATTCTGTCGGAAGAGGAGTTACTTGTTGCGAATGTATTCGTCGATGGCCTTGGCTGCACGACGTCCGGCACCCATGGCGAGGATCACCGTGGCGGCACCCGTGACGGCATCACCTCCGGCAAAGACTCCGGCGCGGGTCGTCGTACCCACCTCATCGGCCACCAGGCAGCCGCGGCGGTTGGTCTCCAGCCCCTCGGTCGTGGAGGCGATCAGCGGGTTGGGCGAGGTGCCCAGGGCCATGATCACCACATCGCAGGCCATATCGAACTCCGAGCCCTCCTTCACCACGGGCGAGCGGCGGCCGCTCTCATCGGGCTCGCCGAGCGTCATCTCCACGCAACGGATGGCCGTCACCCAGCCCTTCTCGTCGCCTAGGATCTCCGTGGGGTTGGTGAGCATGCGGAACTCGATGCCCTCCTGCTTGGCGTGGTGTACCTCCTCCACACGGGCAGGCAGCTCGGCCTCCGAACGGCGGTAGACGATCACCGACTCGGCACCCAGGCGCTTGGCCGTGCGCACGGCATCCATGGCCACGTTGCCACCACCGACAACCACCACCTTCTTGCCGACATAGATCGGCGTATCGTACTGCTCATCGAAGGCGCGCATCAGGTTGGCTCGCGTGAGGAACTCATTGGCCGAGACCACTCCGTTCAGGTTCTCGCCCGGGATGCCCATAAAGCGGGGCAGACCGGCTCCCGAACCGATGAAGACGGCATCGTAGCCCTCCTCATCGAGCAGCGAATCAACGGTCATTGTGCGACCCACGATCACGTCGGTCTCGAACTTTACGCCCAGACGGCGCACGGCATCGATCTCACGCTCCACGATGCGGCTCTTCGGCAGACGGAACTCGGGAATGCCATAGACCAGCACACCGCCCAGCTTGTGCAGGGCCTCGAAGACGTGTACCTCGTAGCCGCCCTTTGCCAGGTCGCTGGCGCAGGCCAGTCCCGAAGGACCACTGCCCACCACAGCCACCTTGCGGCCGTTCTTCTCGATGGCAGGGGCCTCCGAGGGGTTCTCCAGCGACCAGTCGCCCACGAAACGCTCCAGCTTGCCGATGGCCACGGGCTCGCCCTTGATGCCGAGCACGCAGGAACCCTCGCACTGGCTCTCCTGCGGGCATACACGTCCGCAGATCGAGGGCAGCGAGCTGTCCTGATGGATTACATCGGCCGCCTTCTGCAGATCGCCCTCACGGATGGCGCGAATGAAGTCGGGGATATGGATGTTCACGGGGCAGGCGCCCACGCAACGGGGATTCTTACAGTCGAGGCAGCGGGTAGCCTCCAAAGATGCCTCCTCGAGGTTGTAACCGTGGCATACCTCCTCGAAGTTGGTTGCCCGCACCAGCGGGTCTTGTTCGCGTACAGGGACGCGGGGAATCTTATTTGCCATAAGGCATTGGGTTGAGTTAGGTTAAAAAAAGCGTTTGCTACTATTTGTCCAATCCGACCTTGCACTTGTGGCCGGCCTGGCGCTCGGCATAGATTGCCGCTGCGCGCTGCTCCTGGGTCTTATACATGCCCTGGCGGCGCATCGCCTCGTCAAAATCGACTTGATGGCCGTCAAACTCGGGGCCATCCACACAGGTAAAGAAGGTCTTGCCTCCCACCGTAACGCGGCAGGCTCCGCACATGCCCGTGCCATCGACCATCAGCGCATTGAGCGAGACAATCGTTCCGAGGTTGTGCTTTTTGGTGGTCAGGCAGACGAATTTCATCATGATCATCGGGCCGATGGCTACGCAGAGGTCGTAGGTTTTGCCCTGCTTCTCGATGAGTTCGTCCATCAGGTTGGTTACCAGGCCATGGAAACCCTCCGAGCCATCGTCGGTGGCGATGTAGAGGTTCGAGGCCACCTTGCGCATCTCGTCGGTGTAGATGAGCATCGATCGGGTCTTGGCGCCGATGATCACATCGACCTCCACCCCGCGCTCATGCAGCCACTTCACCTGCGGATAGACCGGTGCGGTGCCCACACCGCCCGCCACGAAGAGGTAGCGGCGCTTCCTGACCTCCTCGATGGGCTCCTTCACAAAGTCGGAAGGACGACCCAGCGGACCGGCAAAGTCGGCCAGGGCCTCACCCTGGTTCAGGGCGCAGAGTTTTCGAGTCGAGACGCCCAACGTCTGGGTAACGATCGTCACCCAGCCCTCTTCGGCATTGTAGTCGGCAATGGTGAGCGGAATACGCTCGCCCTGCTCATCGACACGCACGATAACGAACTGCCCGGGCTGTGCGGAGCGTGCCACACGCGGAGCCTCGATGCGCATCAGATAGATTCCTTCGGCCAAAAGCCGTTTCTCAAGAATTGTGTACATTTTATTTGGTTGTAGTTTGTAATGTGTGCAATATCCGGGACGGGGTTTTTCTCTTGCTTATCGCTCCTCTTTTACAAAGGCACACCTCCCAACAGACAAAGATAAGAAAAAATATCGAGAATGGATGGGACTTGCCCAAAATTTACACTATTTACATACAATTTCACCCTTGTTGCAAAGTCGCCTCCTTGGCCACTTTGGCGCTACTCATAGATGCCACAAGGCCGCCCAACAAGTTGTGTTGTGGCGGCTTTGTTTGTTGTCGCGAGTGTCTCTTTACGCAATGCCAACCCATTCGAGTCCCCATAGGCACACGTTATTGATCGGGACTCTGAAAGGAGGGACGATCATTCGATTGCTCTTGCCGTAAATATCTGTCGACAATGGTGCGCGTTGGGTGTTGAGGGAGGCTATTCGATGATAAAAACCACCACACGCGGTTGCCACAAAGGGCGCTTCGGGTCATTGGTGACAACCAGAAGGCGCTCCACCAGGGAGCCGAAATCGGCCTCCGAGGTTTCGATCGTAAGGGTGTAGTCCCGAGCTTGGCCCGCCGGAATACTCTCTCCGGCCCGGAGCGTTGAACTCATCCCCGCGGGGAGCTCCACGGCACGAATCGCCAGCTGGGCATCCCCTTCGTTATGGAGCCTGAAGGTCAGAGTGGCCGAGCCTCCATGGTGTACCTCCCCAAAACGCAGCAGGTCGCTCTCGCTCTTCAATTCGGGCCTCCGCTCCCGATTGTCGGGGGCATCGATGGCAATGGCCCGTGCAGCAAAACGGGTGAGCTGACGTACTCCGTCCACCTCTATATAATAGGTGTCGCGCAACGAGCCATAGGTGCGACTTCCGGCCGGGAGCATGTAGCCCGCAACAATGCGCTTCTCTTCGCCCGGGGCCAGCAACGCGGGAGCCTGCAACTCCAGGGCGCCGCTCTGCTCCTCGGGAACAAACCGAATGTGATGCGACCGGCTGTCGGTGTTGATGATTCGCAACTCCACAGGGGAGATCTCTCCATGCGAGACCGTGCCGAAGGGGAGGTGGTTGCTCGAGAGGCGCACCCCCTTGCCAACCTCCACCGGGAACTGCTCCTCAATGGTGCGCTTGCGCGGAATTACCTCACCGCGTACCGTAAGACGGCCGATCACCTGGTGGCGATCGCCGAAGAGGGTCAGCGTGCGGTTGATCACCCCGCGTTGCCCGGCAGGCTGAAAGGTTACCTCAATCACCGTCTCTTCACCCGGCAGGATCGGTTTGCGCGAAAAAGAGGGCTTCGTACAGCCGCAGGTAGCCGTAACGTCGAGAATCACCTCGGGCACCTTCCCCGTGTTCCTGACGACAAAGCGATGGCGCAAAATCTCGCTCTCCTCGGCAATGGTGCCAAAATCCCACACCGAAGAGGGGATAACCAGCCCGGACTGCCCAAAGAGGCTTAACGTGCAGGCCAACAATGAGATAAATGTGATATACAGCCGCTTTTCCATTCTGGTTCTTTTTGCAAAGTTATATTTTTTTCAAAAAAAATGCACAAAAATTTTGCAGGAATAAAAATTTGCTCTATATTTGCACTCGCAAAACAGGGATATACGTCCCAAAGTTCTTAAAAAATGCCTGAATAGCTCAGTTGGTTAGAGCACATGACTGTTAATCATGGGGTCCTAGGTTCAAGTCCTTGTTCAGGCGCTTGCGCGCGGGTTGCAAAAAAAAGTGAACTTTTTTTGAGAAAAAGTTTGGAGTTTCAGAAAAAAGAGTTACCTTTGCAGTCCCAAGCCAACCATTCGGGAGCTTAGCTCAGCTGGTTCAGAGCATCTGCCTTACAAGCAGAGGGTCGGGGGTTCGAATCCCTCAGCTCCCACAAAGAAGATGGAAGCCACTCAAACGAGTGGCTTTTGTTTTTCCCCGGAGGCCGCCTCCGATTACGCCCGCTCTAACCTCGAGACCCAAAGGGATCGCTCTAAAATTCAAAAAATCAAAAAATTGCACGTTGAGAGTTGCAAATTGAAATATTATTCGTATATTTGCAGCCCCGAATAACGGGAAATTAAAAAACATTTAAACCATTATGAACAATTACGAAACCGTTTTCATTGTCACGCCGGTTCTGTCTGAGGCTCAGGTACAGGAGGTTGCTGACAAATTCCAGGGTGTAATTACCGAGAACGGCGGTCAGCTTGTGAATGTGGAGAACTGGGGCCTCAAGAAGCTCGCTTATCCCATCCAGAAGAAGACCACCGGTTTCTACTTCTTGGTAGAGTTCACCGGTGAGGGTAACATCATCAACACCCTCGAGACCCAGTATCGCCGCGATGAGCGCATCATCCGTTTCTTAACTTTCAAGCAGGACAAGTTCGCCGTAGAGTACTCGGCCAAGCGTCGTGCAAAACTTTCTAACAAGTCGGAGGAGTAAGCTATGGCACAGGAGAACAACGCACAGCAGTCGGAGATTCGCTATCTCAACCCCGTATCGGTAGACGTGAAGAAGAAGAAGTACTGCCGTTTCAAGAAGCTGGGTATCAAGTATGTAGATTACAAGGACGGTGAGTTCCTGAAGAAGTTCCTCAACGAGCAGGGTAAGATTCTGCCCCGCCGCCTGACGGGTACTTCGCAGAAGTTCCAGAAGAAGGTGGCCCAGGCCGTGAAGCGCGCCCGTCACCTCGCCATCCTGCCCTTCGTAACCGATTGTATGAAATAATTAAGAGGAGGAGAGTATTATGGAGATTATTCTGATCAAAGACGTCGAGAATTTGGGCTACGCCAACGATATCGTGAACGTGAAGCCTGGCTATGCCAACAACTACCTCATTCCTCAGGGTTTTGCCAAGGCTGCTACCGCTTCGGCAAAGAAGGTATTGGCTGAGAATCTGAAGCAGCGTGCTCACAAGGATGCCAAGATCCTGGCTGATGCCCAGGCTCTGGCCGAGAAGATCGAGAACCTGCCCCTGACGATCACCGTTAAGGCCGAGGAGGGTAAGATCTTCGGTTCGGTAACGTCGGCTGACCTCGCCGAGGCTCTGGCTCAGAAGGAGATCGCCCTGGATCGCAAGGTGATCACCGTGGATGCCGTGAAGACCGTAGGTGAGTATGAGGCTGTTGCCAAGCTCCACCGCGAGGTGAAGGCTACCATCAAGTTTACGGTAGTTGCCGCCACCGAGGAGTAATTCATTCGCAAAACCGAGCGGCCTTCATAGCCGCCAAACCAAAAGTAACGATGGGCTGTACGAAAGTGCAGCCCATCTGCTGTTATCTCCTTTAGTGAAAAATAAAGAGGCTGTCGCAACACTACTTGTTGGACAGCCCCTTTAGGGGACGGAACACTGGAACTGTCGAGCATCCGACACAACCAGCAGATACGCGACTACTTGCCGTACTTCTCGCGGATCACCTTGAGCATATCGTCGGTCATGCTCTCTTTGCCTTAGGGCAAACAAAGTCCCCCGCCTGAGGCGGGGGATTTAGGGGGTGGGTCAGAATCTCGGATCTGTCGAGCATCCGACACAACCAGCAAATACGCGACTACTTGCCGTACTTCTCGCGGATCACCTTGAGCATATCGTCGGTCATGCTCGACAGATCCCATTGGGGCTTCCAACCCCACTCCTCACGGGCGCACGAGTCGTCCAGCGAGTTGGGCCAGCTCTCGGCGATAGCCTTCTTCACGGGATCTACGTTGTAGTCCATCACGAAGTCGGGCAGACGCTTCTTGATCTCGGCATAGATGATCTCGGGGGTGAAGCTCATCGAGGCGAGGTTGAAGCTGTTGCGGTGCACGAGCTTTGCGGGGTCGGCCTCCATCAGCTCCACGCAGGCACGCAGGGCATCGGGCATGTAGATCATATCCATGTAGACGTCGGCAGGCACGGGGCAGGTGAATTTACCCGACTTGATCGCCTCGTAGTAGATCTCCACGGCGTAGTCGGTCGTACCGCCACCCGGCAGGGTTACGTTTGAGATGATGCCCGGGAAGCGTACCGAGCGGGTATCAACACCATATTTCGTGTGGTAGTAGTTGCCTAACAGCTCACCCGATACCTTGCAGACGCCGTAGATGGTCGTGGGCTGCATCACCGTATCCTGGGGGGTGCCATCCTTGGGCGACGTGGGGCCGAAGGCGCCGATCGACGAGGGGGTGAAGAGGGCGCAGTTGTACTGACGAGCCACCTCCAGCGAGTTCATCAGGGCACCCATGTTGATGGCCCATGCCTTCTGGGGGTCTTTCTCACCTACGGCCGAGAGAAGGGCTACGAGGTTGAAGATTGCATCGCACTTGTGACGAGCCACGGCCGAAGCCATCGAGGTGGCATCCAAGGCATTGAGGACCTCGAATGGGCCAGTCTCCGAGAGCATCTTGCACTCGCGCACGTCGGTTGCAATTACGTTGGCGGCACCATAGATGCTGCGCAGGTAGGTCGTCAGCTCGGATCCAATCTGGCCACCGGCACCGACAATGAGAATCTTTTTCATAAGGTTTTCTATTTTAAGTTGGTCTTTTTTTGCCTTTTTTCAGAAAAATCCAAGTAAAGGTAACTATTTTTTGGCAAACTGAATCGCCCGAGGAGAAAAAAATGAAAAAAAATTGCTTTTTGGAATCCGAATTGCTGCGAAAATGGCAGAACTGTGTGCCACATTCCCCTGCGGGAGGGGCACCCTAAAACCAAAAACAATGAGTAAAATCTGTAAAGTTATGGCCCGAGAGATCCTCGATTCGCGTGGAAATCCCACCGTTGAGGTCGAAATCTTCACCGAATCGGGCGGATACGGTCGCGCTTCGGTGCCCGGAGGGGCCTCTACGGGCGAGCATGAGGCTCTGGAGTTGCGCGATGGGGGCGAGCGTTACCATGGCATGGGGGTACGGCGTGCCGTGGGCCACGTCCTTGAGCGAATCGCCCCCGCGCTGCTGGGGTATGAGGTGACCGAACAGGGGAGAATCGACCGGCTGCTCTGCGAGCTGGACGGCACCCCCGACAAGTCTCACCTGGGGGCCAACGCCCTGCTGGGTGTCTCGCTCGCCGTGGCACATGCTGCGGCCGACAGCCTTCACCTGCCCCTCTACCGCTACCTGGGCGGTGCCTTTGCCCACCTGCTGCCGGTGCCCATGATGAATATCCTCAATGGCGGAGCCCACTCCGATGCTCCGATCGCCTTCCAGGAGTTTATGATCCGTCCGATTGGTGCCGACTCATTCCATGCGGCGCTGCGTATGGGTGCCGAGGTTTTCCACGCCCTCAAGCGGGTGCTTCGCGGACGAGGACTCTCCACCGCTGTGGGGGATGAGGGAGGCTTTGCCCCCTTTGTCGGCTCGACGGAGGAGGCGCTCGATCTGATCATGGAGGCCATCGCCGTGGCGGGCTACCGAGCCGGAACGGCCAAGACGGGAGGCGACCTCTCGCTGGCCTTGGACTGTGCCGCCTCGGAGTTCTATCGCGACGGGCGCTACGACTATACCCGTTTCGAGGGCGAGGGGGCACCTCGACGCAGCTCCGAAGAGCAGATCGACTACCTGCGTGGGCTCATCGACCGCTATCCCATCGACTCCATAGAGGATGGCATGGCCGAAGAGGATTGGTCGGGATGGCAGGCCCTGACCTCGGCCATCGGAGAGCGATGTCAGCTTGTTGGCGACGATCTCTTTGTCACCAATACCCGCTACCTCGAACGCGGCATTCGCGAAGGATGTGCCAACGCCCTGCTGGTCAAGGTGAATCAAATAGGCACGCTCAGTGAGACCGCTGAGGCGGTGCAGATGGCACGCGAGGCCGGTTACCGCACGATCCTCTCACACCGTTCGGGCGAGACCGAAGATACGACGATTGCCGACCTTGCAGTGGCCTTCAACTGCGGACAGATCAAGTGCGGATCCCTCTCGCGCTCGGAGCGAACAGCCAAGTATAACCGCCTGTTGCGCATCGAGGAGGAGGTCGAAAGGGGGCGCTGAATCCGAATTGCGGCGGGTAATACCGCAAAAAAAGACGAATCCCGAGAGTTGGGATTCGTCTTTTTTTTGGTTCGTCAGCGAGACTACTTCTCCTTCGACACCACACGCTTCTCCTTGATGCGGGCCTTCTTACCCGTAAGGTTGCGCAGGTAGTAGATACGAGCACGGCGAACAACGCCCACCTTGTTAACCTCGATCTTGTCGATGTGAGGCGAGTAGAGGGGGAAGATACGCTCAACGCCCACACCGTTCGATACCTTGCGGATGGTGAACATCTTGGTCTTACCCGTACCCTTGATCTGAATTACCACACCACGGAAGCTCTGCAAGCGCTCCTTGCTACCCTCGATGATGCGATAGGTTACGGTGATCGTGTCACCGGCCTTAAATGCGGGAACCTCAGCCTCGGGCTTGGTCCACAGCTGCTCGTTGACGAGCTTGATGATTTGATCCTTGTTCATTGAACAATAATTTTTTATAAGTTTCGCACTCAACATTCCCGCTGCGCCTTGCCTACCATAGTGAGCCTCTGCCCGCTAATCCCGACCGATACCTTATTGTATATAGGCCCGAGAATCTTCATCCTCTGCCCCATTCTTCGGTTCGGCCCTCCGGCTTGACACCCAATGAAAGAGGTTGATATACGCCCAATTGGGAGGGCAAAGGTACGAATAAAATTTAAAATTCAAAATCGAGAAGCGGATTAAAATTTATTTATTTCGCTCTTTTCCGCACTTTGTCCTATTTTTTTTGCCGGATCTTGCACAAAATTGATTATAATGGGGCAGATTTGGCGTAATGAAACATCCCCTGGATGGGAAGCGGTTAATTTGTTGCAAGAGGCGGTAAGCTGCAACGCTCGACGAAAAAACCCCGACGATGGGTAGTACTTATCGTACATCCTCTTTCGTGTCAGAAGGCTGCAGTTGCAACTATCGTGAAGAAACCCTCGGATGGATAGTACTTTCGTACATTCCATTCGAGGGTTTCAAGGGATAGGCCGCAAATGCGGCCTTATCACACGAAAGGATTAGATGATACCCTGCTCGAGCATAGCCTGTGCCACCTTCATGAAGCCGGCGATGTTGGCGCCCTTCACATAGTTCACCGTGCCGTCGGGCTGCTGACCATACTTCACGCAAGCCTCGTGGATCGACTCCATGATGAAGTGGAGCTTCTCGTCCACCTCCTTACCGGCCCACGAAATGTGCATACAGTTCTGCGTCATCTCGAGACCCGAGGTAGCTACACCACCGGCGTTCACAGCCTTACCGGGAGCGAAGAGGATGCCTGCGCTCTGGAAAGCGTGAATAGCCTCGGGCGTACAACCCATGTTCGAAACCTCGGCGCAGCACCAGGTACCGTTGGCAAGCAGCTCCTTGGCATCAGCCTCGTTGAGCTCGTTCTGGAAGGCGCAAGGCAGAGCGATGTCGCACTTCACCGACCAAGCCTTCTTGCCGGGGGTGAACTTGGCAGCCTCGGGGAACTTGGTAGCCATATCCTCTACCTTGTTGCGGTTCGACGAGCGCATAACGAGCATGTAGTCGATCATCTCCGAGGTGATACCTGCGGGAATCTCGCAAACGCCATCGGGACCCGAGATGGCAACCACCTTGGCACCCAGCTCTACGGCCTTCTGCGAAGCACCCCAGGCTACGTTACCGAAGCCCGAAACGGCAACGGTCTTGCCCTTGAGGTTCTTACCGGCCTTGGCCAGCATGTGCTCAACGAAATAGAGGGCACCGTAACCGGTAGCCTCGGGACGGAGGATCGAACCACCCCAGGTCATACCCTTACCAGTCAATACGCCGGTGTGGTACTTGCGGGCGAGCTTCTGATACATACCGTTCAGGAAGCCGATCTCACGACCACCTACACCTACGTCACCGGCGGGAACGTCGGTATCTACACCGATGTTGTTCCACAGCTCCTGCATGAAGGCCTGGCAGAAACGCATGATCTCAGCGTCCGACTTGCCTACGGGGTCGAAGTCCGAACCACCCTTGGCACCACCCATCGGGAGGGTCGTCAGGGCGTTCTTGAAGGTCTGCTCGAAACCGAGGAACTTCAGCATCGAGGGGTTCACAGCCTTGTGGAAGCGCAGACCGCCCTTGTAGGGACCGATAGCGCTGTTGAACTGTACGCGGTAGCCCAGGTTGGTCTGAACCTCACCCTGGTCGTCTACCCACGTTACGCGGAACGTGAAGATACGATCGGGCTCAACGATACGCTCAACGATCTTAGCCTTCTCGAACTCGGGGTGCTGGTTGTAAACCTCCTCGATCGACTCCAACACCTCCTGCACTGCCTGCAGGTACTCGCTCTCGCCCGGGTGCTTAAGCTCGAGCGCAGCCATAATCTTTTTTACTTCCATAGTAGTTTATTAAAAAGTTTTAAGTTAAGGTAAACTATTTTTATTACCGATTTTTGCGTTTCTTCCGTTATCTCCTACAAATGTAGTGTTTATTTTTCGATTTCACACCCTTTTTTGCAATTTTTTTTCACTAACCCCTTTTCCGGACTCTTTTTTTGAAACAAAGCGTTGCCGGAATCCGAAATTAAAATAATTTTTATTATCTTTGCCTGAACGTATGGATTGGAGAGCCGCTCTTCCGGATAAGAAGGGTTGTGCCGGTGGTGCGCTTCGGCTGTTTTGGCGGCAGCGATTCGCCTCGAAGCCTTCTGCACCGCCTCCGATCCCACCAAACCAAGCAGATGAACAGAGTGAAATATACGCTACAGGAGGTGAAGAGCACCTCGGACGATCGCGCCTTCTTCGATGTGGTCGATCGCATCTACGCCGGCAACCCCTGCTGGGTGCGTCCCACCGACGACTCGGTGCGCAAGATCTTTAATCCGAAGAGCAACGCCCTCTTCAATGGGGGCGAGGCCATCCGTTGGATCGCCCGCAATCCGGAGGGCGAGGTCGTGGGTCGCATTGCCGCCTTCTACAACCGCGAGCAGGCCGCTCTGGAGGAGCAGCCCACCGGAGGGTGTGGATTCTTTGAGGCCATAGATGACCAGGAGCTGGCCAATCTGCTCTTCGATGCCGCCCGCGAGTGGCTTCGTGCGCGCGGCATGGAGGCGATGGACGGCCCGATCAACTTCGGATCGCGCGACTCCTTCTGGGGATTGCTGGTAGAGGGCTTCGAATTCCAGCCCCTGTTCGAGAACCCCTACAACCCGCCCTACTATCGGGCGCTCTTCGAGAATTACGGCTTTCAGAACTACTTCAATCAGCATACCTACCTGCGTGAGTTGCGCGAAGGACTCTTCAGCGATTCGGTTTACGAGCGCGTGAAGCGCCTGCAGGAGACTCCGGGCTATCGTTTTTCCTACATCTCGAAGAAAAATCTGGATGCCCTGACCGAGGATTTCCGCACCGTATACAACAAGGCGTGGGCCAACTTCTCGGGCGTGAAGGCGATGTCGAAGGAGCAGGCCGGAAAGATCATGAACTCCTTGCGCCCGATCATCGACGAAAAGCTCATCTACTTCGCCTACTACAATGACGAGCCGATCGGATTCTTCATCATGATCCCCGACCTGAACCGCATCATCGGGCGTTTCAACGGTCGCCTGAACTGGTGGGATAAGCTGCGCCTGATGTGGGCCCTGAAGGTCAGCCGCAAGGCCGACCGTGTCTTCGGCCTGACCTTCGGCGTGGCCCCCGAATACCACGGCAAGGGGATCGAGTCGGGCATGATCTACGCCTTCGAGCAGCAGGTGCAGAGCCTTCCCTACAAGAGCCTGGAGCTGGCCTGGGTCGGTGATTTCAATCCGGTGATGATGCGCATGGTCGAGAACTACGTCTGTGCCAAAAAACACAAGATGCACACCACCTATCGCTACTTGTTCGACCGCACGAAGGAGTTCAAGCGCTGTCCGAGCCTGAGAAGGAAGAGGGGGAACAATGAGTAATGAGCAATGAGTAATCTGTGGGCTGAATTTATAAACATGGAACCCCTCGGGCCTCTATAAAACAAAAACAACCGAAAAACCGAAAACCAAAATACTATAACCAAAATGAAAACAACCGCATTTACTAAGTACCACATCGCCAATGGGGCGAAGATGGCCGAGTTTGCCGGCTACAACATGCCGATCGAGTTCTCGGGAATCAACGACGAGCACCTCTGCGTGCGCAACAATGCCGGCGTCTTTGACGTCAGCCACATGGGTGAGATCTGGGTGAAGGGTCCCAAGGCCCTCGACCTGCTGCAGCGCATCACCTCGAACAACGTAGCCCTTTTGTATGATGGCAAGGTGCAGTATTCGTGCATGCCCAACGGCAAGGGCGGCATCGTGGATGACGTGCTGGTCTATCGTGTCGATGCCGAGTGCTACCTGCTGGTAGTCAATGCCGCTAATGTGGAGAAGGATTGGAACCACATCTGCGCCGAGGGTAAGAAGATGGGCATGGAGGCCGGTCACGGCAAGGAGCTCTACAATGCCTCGGACGAGATCTGCCAGCTGGCCGTACAGGGTCCCAATGCCATGAAGATCGTGCAGAAGATGTGCCAGGAGCCCGTGGAGGATATGGAGTACTACACCTTTAAGAAGATGCCGGTAGCCGGTATCGATGCCATCCTTTCGATTACGGGCTACACCGGCGCCGGTGGCTGCGAGATCTATGTGGCCAATGAGGATGCCGACAAACTCTGGGAGGCTCTCTGGGCTGCCGGTAAGGAGATGGGGCTGCAGAACATCGGCCTGGGTGCCCGCGATACGCTCCGTTTGGAGAAGGGCTTCTGCCTCTATGGCAACGATATCGACGACACGACTTCGCCCATCGAGGCCGGTCTGGGTTGGATCACCAAGTTTGCCGAGGGCAAGGATTTCATCGACCGCGCCTACATGGAGAAGCAGAAGGCCGAGGGCGTGGAGCGCAAATTGGTAGGTTTCAAGATGATCGACCGCGGTATTCCGCGCCATGAGTATAAACTCACGACCCCCGAGGGTGAGGAGATCGGTCACGTTACGTCGGGAACGATGTCGCCCTGCCTGAAGGTGGGCATCGGTACGGGTTATGTGAAGCCCGCCTATGCCAAGGCCGGCACGGTGATCGCCGTGGAGGTTCGCGGCCGCTATCTGAAGGCCGAGGTGGTGAAGCTCCCCTTCGTATAGTTTGACAACGGGGGCGCTATCAGCCCGCAAACAGCAAATCGCGAATGAGAAGTACTTCCATGTACTTTTCATTCGCGTTTTTTTTATCCGATGGTTGCAAAGATCCGGAAAGTTTCAATGCAAAATAGGAACTATTTGCCTAAAACAAAGCCGATTAACACGGGCTGCCTATGCGGTATTTATGTGTGCGGGGCAAATTATAAATGGCAAAATGCGGGTTGCGGATTGAAATTTTCGCCCTCACAACTCCATTTTTTTGATTTTTTTCGTAACTTTACATATTGGAAACCAACATTTGGGATGCAAATCGAGGATTTGGCACTGGTTTTTACCCCGCAGTTGGGCGTGAAGGGCGTGGCGCACCTCTTGGAGTGCTTCGGCTCGGCCGAGCGTATCTTTTCGGCTTCGGAGGCCGAGTTGCGCGAGGTCGGACGACTGCGCGAAGAGGCCTTGCGTAATATTGTGGAGCGCACGGGATTCCGAGCGGCCCTGCGGGAGATGGAGTATTGTGAGCGGAACGGCATTGGGATCCTCGCATCGACCGATCGAGAGTACCCGCCGTTGTTGCGTGAAGCGAACGACTATCCCCATATAATATATGGTATGGGGGATTTTGGTGCCCTGCGAGGCAACTGCCTCTCGATGGTCGGTACGCGCGACTACTCCTCCTATGGGGAGCGGGTCTGCGGTTACCTGATTCGTGAGTTGGCGGAGCGCGTGCCCGATTTGGTGATTGTCAGCGGGCTGGCTTTCGGCATCGACAGCATCTGTCATCGCCTGGCCTTGGAGTGTGGAGTACGCACGGTGGCCGTGGTTGCCAACCCATTGCCGGAGGTGACCCCCGCGCAGCATACGCGCCTGGCCCGCGAGATTGTGGACCATGGCGGAGCGATCCTCTCCGAGCTCCCCTCGTCGGCCAAGCAGAAGGGGAACTTCTATGTGCCGCGCAACCGCATCATCGCCGCCTTGAGTGAGGGTATGGTGCTCATCGAGTCGGCCGCTTCGGGCGGGTCGCTCCTCACGGCGCAGTATGCCGACGGCTACAACCGTGTGGTGATGGCTACTCCGGGACGTGTGGGCGACCGCACGGCGCAGGGACCCAATACGCTGATCCGCAACCGGAAGGCGCAGATGGTGCTCTCGGCCGAGGATGTGATACGCGAGCTGATGTGGGATGTGAACCTGCAGGGGGTGCGCGACCGCAAAAAGGAGGAGCCCGTGGCCCTGACCCGCGATGAGGAGGGGCTGTTGAGCTGCTTCCGCTCGGATGATCCCCTCACGGTGGGGGAGTTGCAGGAGCTCTCGTCGCTGGATATGGGAACCCTTACGGCCCTGCTGATTGGCTTGGAACTCTCGGGGGCGATCCGTCAGTTGCCGGGCAACCGCTATGAAAAACTACGCAAATGAGATTGATCGATACACACAGCCACCTCTATGAGCCGGAGTTTGACGAGGACCGCGATGCGGCCGTTGAGCGGGCGCGTGCCGCGGGGGTCGAAAGGCTGATCTTTCCGGCCATCGATGCCGAGAGCCATGGCCGGATGTTCGATACCGCACGGCGCTATGCGGGCTATTGTGCGGTGATGATGGGCCTGCATCCTACCTCGGTAAACGACAACCCGCGTTGGCGAGAGGAGTTGGCAGAGGTGGAGCACTACCTGACCACCACTCCACCTGAGGGGATTGACCGCTTTGTGGCGGTGGGTGAGATCGGGCTGGACTTCTATTGGAGTCGCGACTACATCGAGGAGCAGAGGGAGGCCTTTCTCGTTCAGTTGCGCCTGGCGGCCCGTCTGGGGCTTCCGGTGGCGATCCATACGCGTTCGGCCTGGCCCGAGATGGTGGAGATGTTGGAGCGGGAGGCCCGTGCGGCTCATGAGCGCGGTGAGCGCTTGTGTGGAGTGCTGCACGCCTTCTCTGACGGGGTTGAGAGCTACCGCAGGCTGCTTAAGGCGGGCGATTTTAAGTTCGGCATCGGTGGCGTGGTAACCTTCAAGAAGAGCCCTTTGGCAGAGGTGGTGCGCGAAATGGCCCTCGAGGATATGCTCTTGGAGACCGACTGCCCCTACCTGACACCTGCACCTTTTCGCGGAAAACGCAACGAATCGGGATATATTTCGTATATTTGCCAAAAGATTGCCGAGTTAAAGGGTGTCGGGGCCGATGAGGTAGCCCGGATCACCACGGAAAATGCCCGGGAGCTTTTTGGTCTCTGATCGCCCCAAGCAGAAAAGAGTCCAAAACGGAAAAGAGCTAAAAGCGGAAAGGAACCAAAAACGAACGAGCCTCATAAGCAGAAAAACCAAAATAGAAAACCTAAAACTAACCACTTATAAAGATGAAAACCAAAAACTGGAAATGGCTTCTTGTGCTGCCCCTGTTGTGGACGGCCCTGGAGACAAAGGCGCAGGAGGAGGGTCCGATCAACATCCGCGCCGAGGTGCGCTTCGACTGGCAGTATGACGATGTGGACGGTGTGCAGAACGCCGCCAATTCGGGCTTCAAGGGGCGTTATCTGAACATTGCCCTCGATGGCAAGATCTCCGACAAATTCAACTATGCTTATCGTCAGCGCCTGAATCGCGCACACAGCGATGAGGGCTTCTTCGATGCCACCGACTGGCTTTGGCTCAACTATCAGCCCACGAAGAATTGGGGCATCTCGGCCGGTAAGCAGGTCGTCATGATCGGAGGTTTCGAGTACGACCGCAACCCGACCGACGTCTACTTTGCCTCGGAGTATTGGAATAATATTGCCTGCTACCAGCTCGGCGCAAGTGTTACCTATACCACCAATGCGGGGAACAACAAGATTACGGCCCAGGTGTGCCAAAGCCCCTTCCGCAAGGCCGACACCACGCACAACCTATACGCCTATAACCTCTTCTGGACGGTCAGCGAGGGGTGCTACTCGGGCCTGCATTCGCTCAACGCCTCGGAGTATCTCCACGGAGATTATATCTTCTATTTGGCTCTGGGCAACCAGTTCAAGTGGGGCGATGCCACCCTACAGATCGACTACATGGAGCGCAATACCAACGTGAACAACGCCTTTGAGAACTTCTCGGTCATGGGTGAGTTCTCCTACCTGATTGCCGATCGCGTAAATCTCTTTGCCCGGGCGACCTACGACCATTGCAGCGAAGATTTCGTGCCCATGGCTGACCTCTGCATCTTCCCCGGTACGGAGCTCACGCGCGTGGGTGGCGGTGTGGAGTACTACCCCTTGGGGGGACGCGGCAACCGCTCGATCCGCCTGCATGCCGCCTGCAGCTATACCTTTGGGAACAATACCAACCCTGCCGGCACGGCTCTCGACAAGCAGACCTTTGTCGATTTTGGTCTGACTTGGCGCCTGGATATCCTGAATGCCATCAAACAGGTCTTCTGCTCCAAAAAACAGTGTGAATAGTCTATAACCAACTTTAAACCTACCTACTATGAATCAACCCAACGAAGAGAAGAAGGGCATTTGGAAGTATATCCCCACGGGAATCCCCTGCCTGGTGATTGTGATAGGCCTCTTCTGCTACATCGGCGCCGAGATGGGTGTTGCCAACATGCTCAACACCATCATGAAGACGGGCCACGATCTGTTGCTTAACACGGTCTTCTATCTGATGTCGATCTGCGTGATCACGGGTGCCATCGGCCGCCTGTTTGTCGAATTTGGCGTTGTGAAGCTCCTCGAGAAGCTCCTCCGCCCCTTAATGAAACCGCTCTTTAATCTGCCGGGCGTTGCCTCGCTGGGTGCCGTGATGACCTTCCTGTCGGATAACCCCGCCATTATCTCGCTTTCGCAGGACCACGGCTTCGCCTCCTATTTCAAGAAGTATCAGTTCATCTCGCTCACCAACTTCGGAACGGCCTTCGGTATGGGCCTTCTGGTGATCGTCTTTATGGTGGGCCAGGGATACTTCGTGGAGCCCTTTATCGGCTTCTTCGGAGCCTTCTGCGGCTGTATCGTCTCGACCCGATTCATGCAGTACTTCGTGGTAAAAAATTACCCGCAGTTCAAGGAGGAGTACGAGCGCCCGCAGAACGAGATTCGCTCCGACAACTCGGAGTTCCGTCAGGAGAAGTCGCTCTTCCTGCGTGTGCTGAACTCGCTGCTTGACGGTGGTAAGACGGGAGTGGATGTGGGTATCGCCATCATCCCGGGTGTGCTGATCATCTCGTCGCTGGTGATGATCCTCACGTTTGGTCCTTCGGAGGTGGCTGCCGATGGCGCGGCTGTCTATACGGGCGGAGCCTACCAGGGCGTGGAGCTGCTGCCGTGGCTTGCCGCTAAGGTCAATTTCCTCTTCGACTGGCTCTTCGGCTTTCACGATCCTCACCTGATCGCCTTCCCCATCACGGCCCTCGGTGCCGTGGGCGCGGCGCTGAGCCTGATTCCCAACTTCGCGGCCCAGGGGTGGCTCGATGGTAATGCCATCGCCGTCTTTACGGCCATCGGTATGTGCTGGAGCGGCTACCTGAGTACCCACACGGCCATGCTCGACTCGATGGGCTATCGTGAGCTGACCTCCAAGGCGATCCTCTCGCATACGATCGGAGGCATCGTGGCCGCCATCGTGGCCCACTGGCTCTATGTGCTCTATATGATGTTGTAACCGACCCGTGGGTGCGGAGTCGGGAGCCGAAATGAAGAAGCACTTTTCTTGCTCTTCACAACGGGCCTATGCCGTAAGCTTCTGATCTGCCCCGCTTAAAACCCGAAAAATATGAAATCATCCATTCTGATCATCTATACCGGCGGTACGATCGGCATGAAGACCGACGAGAAGACCGGTGCATTGGTCCCGTTCGACTTCAGCGGCATCTATGAGGAGTTTCCCTCCATCCGTCGCCTGAATATCGACCTGGAGGTAAAGACCCTCGGACCGATCGACTCCTCGAACGTCGTCCCCACGGATTGGCACGAATTGGCCTGCCTGATCCGCGAGAATTACCACCGCTACGATGGCTTTGTGGTGCTCCATGGTACCGATACGATGTCCTATACGGCCTCGGCCATCAGCTTCCTGCTGGAGAACCTGGCCAAGCCGGTGGTCTTCACCGGTAGCCAGATTCCGATCGGTGTGCTGCGTACCGATGGCCGCGAAAACCTGATCACGGCCCTCGAGATTGCCGCCGCAAAGGATGGCGAGGGGAGACCTCTGGTTCCCGAGGTGTCGCTCTACTTCCAGAACCGCCTCTTCCGCGCCAACCGTACCTCGAAACGCAGCGCCGAGGCCCTGAACGCCTTCCGCTCCTACAACTGCCTCCCCTTGGCCGAGGTGGGTGTCAATATCACCTACAATACGCAGGGAATCCTTCGCCCCGAGGCTTCGATCGATGAGGAGCTTCGCGTGGCGGACGGGGTCGATACCAATGTGATGGTGATAAAGCTCTTCCCGGGTATTGACCGTCGCATGCTGGAGTGCATGCTCTCGATCGAGGGGCTGCGCGGTGTGGTTCTCGAGACCTACGGCGCGGGCAATGCCCCCACTTCGGAGTGGTTCCTCGAAGCCCTGGAGGAGGCCATCGGTCGCGGAGTCTGCATCCTGAATGTCACGCAGTGCGGCGGTGGTAAGGTCTCGATGGATATCTACGAGACGGGCCAGCGCCTGCAGCGCATCGGCGTGATGAGCGGCTACGATATGACTGTTGAGGCTGCCGTTACCAAGATGATGTATGTGCTGGGCAAAAATCTGCCTCGCGAAGAGACCTTGGAGCTCTTCCGCCGACCGATTCGTGGAGAATTTACGGTCTGAGGCGTTGCAAGTATGAAAAATTTTTCCTAAATTTCGCACTGCAAAGCGGGCTTAAAATTAGTCTGTTAGGACAAAAATAGACCGCAAATTACGGGCAAGTAATTGTTTGATAAGCAGTTGTAAGCCTGTTTTGGGTGTAACTTTTGGGGTCGTCCGCCGGGTGACCACAACCTCGAAACGGGACTCGAATCCCGATTTCGGGAGGCAGAGAGAGCCCGAACGATGAATTTTTTTGAGGAAAATGAGATTTTTTGAGGGACGCTGAAAATTGAGAATTAACTAAAACAATAACAAACAAACTAATCAATTTTTAATTAAAAAAACTATGAAAAAACTGTTTTTGATGCTCGCAGTTGCCGCTTTCACGTTCGGCGCTGCTAACGTAATCGCACAGGAGCCCGCAGCCGAGGCCGCCGCTCCCGCAACGGAAGAGGTAGCCGCTCCTGCTGAGGAGGCCGCTGCTGTAGAGGAGACCGCCCTCGAGGGTGAGTCGATGCACCAGGTGCTGATGCAGAAGTTCCTGGAAGGTGGTTGGGAGTGGATGCTTCCCGTACTCTTCTGCTTGGTTGCCGGTCTGGCCATCGCTATCGAGCGTATTCTCTACCTCACCCTGTCGACCATCAACAACAAGAAGTTCATTGCCGAGATCGAGGAGGCTCTGAAGAACGGCGGTATCGAGGCTGCCAAGGAGGTTGCCCGCAACAAGCGCGGTCCCGTGGCTTCGATCTACTACCAGGGTCTGGATCGCTACAACCAGGGTCTTGACGCTGTTGAGAAGGCCGTTGTATCGTACGGTTCGGTTCAGACGGGTCAGCTCGAGGCTAACCTCTCGTGGATCGGTCTGTTCATCGCTCTGGCTCCTATGTTGGGCTTCATGGGTACGGTAGTAGGTATGATCGGTGCATTCGACGCCATCCAGGCTGCCGGTGATATCAGCCCGACGCTCGTTGCCGGTGGTATTAAGGTTGCCCTTCTGACTACCCTTATGGGTCTTATCGCTGCCGTTATTCTGCAGATCTTCTACAACTACATCATCGCCAAGATCGACTCGCTGGTGAACCAGATGGAGGATTCGTCGATCACGCTGACCGACATCTTGACGGCTTACAAGAAGTAATTTTCATAAAAGAGAAGATTTAAGATGAAAAAATTTGCAAATATTCTGCTTGTAACGCTGCTGGTGATTACGGTAGGACTTACGTTCTATGCCGTATTTGCCTCGCCGGAGAGCAAAGACGCTGCCATCAGCCTGAACCTCATTTGGGGTTATGCGCTGCTGGCCGGTGCCGTTGTTGCCGCTCTGGCCTGCGCTACCTGGGGTCTTTTGAAGAGCCCGGCAGGTTTGAAGGGCGCATTGCTCTCGCTGCTGCTTGTTGTGGCCGTAATCGCTGTCTCCTATTTCATTGCCTCGGGCAACGACTTCAAGATTATCAACCTGGATACGGGTGGTTACTTCGAGCATTGGGAGACCGTACTGGCCGATGCCAGCATCCTGGTAGCATACATCGCCGGCGCAGGTGCCGTTCTTTCGGCCATCTACTCGGAGGTTGCCAACTCGCTCAAATAAAGTAAACAATTATGCCATCCAATAAGAGAAAAGTACCCGAAGTCAACAGTAGCTCGCAGGCGGATATCGCCTTCTCGCTTCTGATTTTCTTCCTGGTGGCTACCACGATGAACGTGGACACGGGTCTGGCGCGTATGCTGCCCCCCATGCCCCCCGAAGACCAGAAGCAGGAGGATGTCAAGGTGAAGGAGCGTAATATGCTTCTCGTCTTGGTGAACGGTGCCGGCCAGATCATGGCAGGTGCCCCCGGCAAGCAGACCCTCGTGGACTTCCGTCAGCTGAAGGATATGACCAAGGAGTTCGTATTGAACCCCATGGACGACGAGAACCTTCCCGAGAAGAAGGAGAAGGAGATCGACCTTCCCGGCGGAGGCAAGTGGGTTTACCCCGTGAGCGAAGGCGTTGTATCGCTGCAGACCACGCGCGATACGGGCTATCAGATTTATATCATGGTGCAGAACGAGCTGACTCGTGCCTTCAACGAGATCCGCGACGAGGTATCCATGAAGCAGTTTAACAAGAAGTTCGCCGACCTGACCGACGAGGAGAACAAGGCCCTTACGACCGCTGTTCCCTTGAAGATCTCGGAGGCTGAGCCTCGTCAAGTAGGAAGAAAGTAGTCATGGCAGTAATGAAGAAAAAGGGCAACAAAGAGCTGCCCGCCATCTCGACCGCGTCGCTTCCCGACGTGATTTACATGATTCTGTTCTTCTTCATGGTCTCGACCTCTATGCGTGATCAGGAGCTGTTGGTCCGCTACAAGCTGCCGACCGCTACCGAGGTTCAGAAGTTGGAGAACAAGTCGCTGGTGAGCTACATCCATGTAGGTCCCCCGGCCCTGGCCATGCAGGCCAAGTTCGGTACGGCCCCTCAGATTCAGCTCAACGACTCCTATAAGAAGCCGCGTGACATCGGCCAGTTTATCGCTTCGGAGCGTGATGCTCTGAACGAGAGCGACCGTGCCCTGATGACCGTCTGCCTGAAGGCCGACGAGAACACCAAGATGGGTGTGGTTACCGATATCAAGCAGGAGCTCCGCCGTGCCAACGCACTCAAGATCTCCTATGCCGCTTCGAAGACCATGGGCTACTAATTGTCCGTGTTCCCTATCGAGCACCCCGACC
>SUZM01000016.1 GCA_015059965.1 Rikenellaceae bacterium | reverse complement strand
TGACAAAACGCACTTGAAAGACCTCTTCGACAAAACTAAATTTCAATATGACAAAGACCGTTTCGGACCAAATGGGCCAAATTTATTTAATGTTTAACTAGTCCCTATTTTTTATGGGACACTAATGATATCCAGCAGGTATTGGGCCTGTACAATCCGTGGTCGGGCTTTGGTGAAATGGATTTTGACCCTCTAACCTGCATCCTCGGATGGGCTGTGAAAAGAATTTACTAACAATAACAAAACTTCAAATTATGAAACAGACAACCACTCTTCTGCTGGCCCTTTTGGCCGCAGTGCCCCTCTTCGCGCAGGATATCATCGTGCGTCGAGATGGTTCGGTGGTCCAGTCCAAAATCGTCGAGGTATCCTCTTCGGAGATTAAATACAAGAAACTCTCCAAACCCGATGGACCGATTTTCGTTCTGAAGACCTCCGAAATTATCTCCATCAACTACGCAGATGGCGAGGTGGAGCGCTATGACCAGGTGGCCGAGCCCACTCCACAGCCCGCTTCGGCCCCGAAGGGTACCCCCGAGGAACCGCTCTTTATCGAGGTGGGGCCCGATGCCAATAACCTGCGCTTGCTGGAGAAGTATAACTGGCCGAGGGTCCGTTCGCTCAAAAACGGAGCTTCGGGACGTGCCGTGCAGAAGTACCACTACAAGTTCGGATTTACGAAAAATTCGGTGCTTTCGAGTGCCGACCTGGAGATCGCCTTTGAGCGGGGCGAGTGGTATCCTCTCTACTCCAATACCACCCCCTCTTTCGAGTACAGCATAAAGATCACCAACAAAACCGACAAGCCCCTTTATATCGACCTCTCGAAGAGTTTCCGCATCAACCCCGACGGCTCGTCGCGCACCTACTATGACGGTTCGAAACAGACTTCGGTAACCAATGCCGGCTCAACGGGCATAGGCATCCATCTCGGCCACGGAATCAGCATCGGTGGAGGGGGCACCTCGGCCACCACGACCACCTACATCAATGAGCGATTCCTCGTGATTCCTCCTCACTCGAATGGTTACCTGGCTACGCTGAAGCGAACCGAAAACACAATTATTGCCCATGGCGAGGAGTTCTACCGCGGAGCCATTCGATATACCCTACCCCGCGAGGTGATGAAGGGCGAGGTGCGCAACTACTCCGAGAGTGATTCGCCGGGTTTTATCCGCTACACGATCACCTACTCCAAAGAGCCCGATTTCAGCACCTATTCCGAACTGAAGATGAACCTCTTTATTCAACAGGTTCTAGGTTTGGGCTATTACGAAATGCAGTATGACCACGACAACTGCATCATCGGATTTATGGCCTATTAACCCTTGAAACAACCCCAAATTTATCAATTATTATGAAACGACTGTTCCTGCTTGTTTTGTTGCTTGTTGCCGCCCTTCCCCTCGTGGCACAGGATATGATTGTGCGCCGGGACGGAACCATCGTTACCTCCAAGGTGATGGAGATCTCCTCGTCGGAGATCAAGTATAAAAAGTTCACGAACCCCGATGGACCGCTCTATACGCTGAAGGTCTCCGAGGTGCTCTCGATCAATTTCGAGAATGGCGAAGTGGAGCGTTTCGATCAGGCGGCAGCCGTTCAGGTCCCCGCTGCGGAGCCGGCAAAACCTGCCGAGCCGCAGTTGATCGAGGTCGTGGCCGATGCCAACAACCAGGCCCTGTTGGATCGATATAACAACTCCCAGGTGAAAATCTTGAGGCAGAAGAGTGCCGACAAGGAGATGAAGAGCGACTATTATTACAAGTTTGGATTTACCCAAAATTCGGTCCTCTCGAACCAGGATGTCGAGGTTGTCTATCTGGTTAATGAGGCTCCGACCCGTTCTCATCGCGATATCAGAATCACGAACAAAACCGATAAGACCATCTATGTTGATTTGTCTCGTTGCTTCCGCATCAACCTTGACGGCTCGTCGCACACCTACTACGACGGTTCGCGTCAGACCGCGGTAACCAATGCCGGCTCAACGGGTGTAAGTGTTCATCTCGGAGCCGGAGTCAGCATCGGCGGTGGAGCGACCAATGCTGTGACGACCACCTACACCAACGAGCGGATTTTAACCATTCCGCCCCACTCGCATGGCTACCTCTCGACCCTGAAGATGGTCGGCAAGGAGGTTATCACCGAGGGTGAGCCCTGGAAAACCACCTATGCGATGCCCTGGGTGGTAAAGCGGTGGAAGATCTACAACTTCACCGAGGCCAATACTCCGGGAAGATTCAGTTATACCGTAACCTACTCGAAGGATGCAGACTTCAGCACCTACTCCCAGGTGAAAGCCGAACTCTATATTCAGCAGGTGCTGGGATTCGGCATCGACTACTGGGTTGGCAAATGGGAGATTGAATGGGATAAACAAAGTTGCATCGTTACTTATTATAACCCTCTCAAATAGTTAATTTTAGCACTATGTCACTTTTGAATGCCATTTTGGGAAATGCAAGCGAGATAAAGCGCGAGGATTTGCTGCGCGAGTTCGCCGAGATTTTGGTCGAGGGCGAGAGCATCGAGGCCGCCTACAAACTGATTCGCGACAAGTGGGTCTTTACCAACAAACGACTCATTGTGGTCAATGTGCAGGGGGTAACGGGCACCAAGCGCGAGTATCACTCCATCCCCTATCGCTCGATCAACCAATTCGCGGTCGAGACCTCGGGTACTTTCGACGAGGATTGTGAGCTCAAGTTGTGGATTAAGGGGGCCAAGGAGCCGCTGATCCGCGAATTTAAGCGCGGTACCGATATCAAGGGGTTGCAACGTACTCTGGCCACGCATCTGCTGGTCGGGGAGTGATCTTTCGACCGAGGGGCCGAAGAGGGAGTGGGCCGCCCGGATCGGGCCGTCGGAACGGGAATCGGGCGATCGGCCTAAAGGCTGATTACTCGATCGTAGAGTTCGCTCATCTGCTTGGCAATCACCTCTTTGTGGAATCGCTCGACATAGCGGTGGCCCGCCTCTGCCATCCGTTCGCGAAGCCCCTCTTCGTTCAGGATGCGCTGCACGGCGGCGGCAAGCTCCTCGGGGCTGTCGGGTGAGACGTAGAGTGTGGCGGGACCTCCCGCCTCCTCGAGGCACGAACCCGTGGCCGCCACCACGGGAATCCCCATGTTGAGGGCCTCGATAATGGGGATGCCGAACCCCTCATAACGCGAGGGGTAGGCCATCACCTCGGCACCGCCGTAGATGAGCGGCAGATCGCGGTAGGCTACCTTGTGGAGCAGGTGCAGACGGTGCTTCAGCCCATGCGCGGCGGCATAGGCCTCGACCTGTGAGGTGTAGGCCGTGTGTTTGCCTACCGCCACCAGGTGAATCTCCTCGGGCAGGTGCTCCAGGGCTTGAACGATCTCCAGGAGGTTCTTGCGCTCCTCGAGGGTGCCCACGTTGAGCAGATAGCGTGCCGGGAGGTCGTATCTCTGGGCCACGGCGCGAATCTCCTCAGGGCTATACTCCTTGGCAAACATCTCATCGCACCCCTGGTAGATCACCTCGATCTTCCGGGGGTCGATGCCGTAGAGGCGCACGATATCGCGTTTTGTACACTCGCTCACGGCCACCACGCGGTCGGCACGCCGACACGCCGAGCGGAACTTCAGTCGATAGATCAGCCGATCTGCGGGCTTGTAACAGGCGGGCAGCACCTCGAAGATCAGATCGTGGATCGTTACAATGCTGCGTATGCCCCTTTCGCGCAGTCCCGTGGGGAGCTCGTTGCTCAGACCGTGGAAGAGCTCCACCCCCTCACGCTTGAGCTGCGGAGCGATGAAGAAGGTGCGCCAGAGGGCGCTCAGCACCCGCCACCAGGGACGATCGGGGAGGTGCGAACTCACGCCGGGCAGGGTCAGCAACTCATCATACTCGGTGTTGGCCTTGCGCTTGGGGATGTAGAGCCGCAGCCGATCCCCCGATCCCGACTCCTTGAGTGCCCGGATGATAAACCGACTGTAGTTGCCTAACCCCGTGCGGTTGGCATTTGCCCGCTTGGCATCATATCCGATCTGTATCTTCTTCATAACCCGCTTGTTTTTACGCCTGTTTTGGGTTGCCTTCCCGCCTCGACATCCTCCGGTGGAGGAGCTCTGTTCTGCCGTCGGAGAGCACAACCCTTTGTTCCATCCTCCAAAGGTATCGGTTTTTCTCCAAATTTTCAAATTTTCGGCCCCGAAAGCACTCCGAAAACTCCCCAAAAGCCCCCTCGTCGCTCTCCCCTTCCCTGTGAAGTGTCCCCAAAGGTTTGGAGAAAAATAAATCTAAAACAGGTTCTATATTAAAAGTATGGGATTTTTAATTTTTTCGAGCAAATATTTGGCGGAATAAAATATTTGCCTTATATTTGCACCCGCAATCAGCCCGAAAGCTGAAACATATTGCGGAAATAGCTCAGTTGGTAGAGCACAACCTTGCCAAGGTTGGGGTCGCGAGTTCGAGTCTCGTTTTCCGCTCCAAAAGGCAGAAAAGGTCGAGATATTTTCTCGACCTTTTTCTTTTCTGCCTTTTGGATTGTGTTACCTATCCCCCAAACCCCCTTTCTGTAAAGGGGGCTTTTTGATCGGAAAACAAGTCTCGCCCGAAGCGACCCCAAAGATACCCCCTTCCAGGGGGTTAGGGGGTGTCAATAACAACTCGCGAGAAACTGCCCACGAGCATCGTGGGCTCGAGTCTCGTTTTCCGCTCAAACGAAGAAGCGGTCCGTTTGGGCTGCTTTTTCGTTTGACACGAGTCTCGCACGAAGCGACCCCAAATACATTGCCAGATTTCGGGTGCAACAATAGTTGGCTATAACTATGTGGGTTGCGTGTGGAGAGAAAAAGTTTTGGCTTTTTCTCTTTTTTGTATATTTAATAGCATTACATACAACCCCGCCTTTTGCGGACTTTGCAAAGAAATGATTACCTTTGCGACCCTTTATCAAAAAATTACAGCTATGAGAGAGATAAATCCCCAAGGGACAACACGTGCATACGCCTTTGAGATGTGGATGCAGGCACCCAATCCGATGGTTACATTTTTTAAGACACTCGATGTGTCACGCCTTTTGAAAATCAGCCGCAAGAGTGGGCTGAAATTCAACATGCTGATGTGTTATTGCATCGGTCGTGCCGCCTCGCAAGTCAAGGAGTTTTATCTGTTGCCCGTCGGCGACAAGTTGATGCAGTACGACACCATCGCTGTAAACACCATTGTTGCCAACTCGGCGGGCGAGGTGAGTTCGTGCGACCTGCCTTTTAACGAGGATTTGGAGCAATTTGGCAGCGACTATCTGCGCCTTACACAGCAAGTGGCGGAGAGTTGCACCGACCACGACCTCTCGGCAGGCAGTATGGTTATCGGCACTTCGGCATTGGCGCAGTATGAAATTGATGGTGCGGTGGGTATGTATAGCGGCGTTTTCAACAATCCGTTTATGATTTGGGGCAAGTACAAGCGAGGATTGTTTAAGACTACGCTGAGCGTATCGTTCCAATTCCACCATACCCAAATGGACGGTGCCCACGCCGCGAAATTCCTTGATATCTTGCAGCGGGAGATTGACCGAGTGAATGTATAGTTGAGTTTGCTAAATTCTTATAACCTTTGTACAAAGAGAGTAAATTTGAGAAGATTTATGAAACGGCTAATCCTTTTAATTGTGTTGCTCATTGGGGCGTTGTGTAATGTTAGCGCACAAGATAGACTGCATCCTGCGCATGTGCCCACCTCAAAGAGTGATGAGATTAAGTCTTTCATCACGCTGATGTATAATAACAAACTCTATGAGGATTACGACTTCTTGCAAAAGCATTGCTCGGCGGAACTGCTCAAAAAACTTCAAGATGCCTACCCTTACGATACCGATGATATAGCATACGCCACTTGGCTATTTAGAAGTGGTCAGCAGGATAGTAAACCCGGGGCAGACAACAAGACCATTATGCTTGAAGTAAAAGCGGATGGTGATTGGGTTGTCTATACCGCATTGGATATGGGCTGGAAGTTCACCAATAGAATCAAAATCACCAATAAGGGTGGTGAGATCTTAATAGAAGATATTTCTGCGGTTAAAGATTAAATTACCTAAAATTTTAGCGAAAGTGAGGGTTGGTGTAGAACTCTTCAGGGGGAATTTTGTATCTTTGTGCCTTCCTCAGAAGGAGACGCCGGAAATTTCTGCAGCCCTCAAGAAGGATAATCGATTGTGATGAATTGGATTATTTTAATTATTGCAGGGCTCTGTGAAGCGGGTTTTGCATTCTGCCTTGGAAAAGGCAATCTCGCCACAGGCAATAAAGCCGTGTTGTGGTATGCCGCTTTCGCTGCTCTTTGTCTGCTGAGTATGGTACTTCTTACCAAAGCCACCAAAACCATCCCGCTCGGCACGGCCTATCCCGTGTGGACCGGCATCGGAGCTGTGGGCACCGTGGTGATCGGCATTCTGATCTTCAAGGAGCCGACATCGTTTTGGCGCTTGTTCTTCACCTTTACGCTGATCGCATCTGTTATCGGCCTAAAGATCGTTCATTAAAATAGGGCGTTTTTGAAGAAAAAATCGTTACCTTTGGGGTAGAGATATGGATTAAAGAATTTTCTTATGACCGAAAAAGAGAAGATGTTGCGTCAGATGTTGTATGATGCAAACAACGATGCGGATCTTATCGAGGAGCGCAAGGTGGCGAAAGACATCTGTTACGATTTCAACCATTTGCGTCCATCGGATACCGTCGGACAGCAGAAGATTATGCGCCGGCTGTTGGGCCAGACAGCGGGCGATAGTTTCTGTATCGTTGCCCCTTTCTGGTGTGACTACGGCTACAATATCGAGATTGGCGAGAACTTCTTTGCCAACCACAACACGGTGATTTTGGATGGCGCAAAGGTGACGTTCGGCAACAATGTCTTCGTTGCCCCCAACTGCGGTTTTCATACGGCGGGACACCCCGTCGATGCCGAGCGCCGAAATCGGGGATTAGAGTACGCCTATCCCATTACCGTGGGCGACAATGTGTGGATTGGTGCGGGCGTGCAGGTGATGCCGGGTGTCACGATCGGCTCGAATGTCGTGATTGGCGGCGGCTCGGTGGTGGTCAAAGATATCCCGTCGAATGTGGTGGCAGTGGGCAACCCCTGCCGAGTCGTGCGCCCAATTACGGAGGAGGAGAAGCTGAAATCGTGGGATAGACCCGAATCTAAGAGTTAAAGAATAACCCGATAAGTAGAGCGTAAATATGAGACCCTATATTATTTGCCATATGATCGCCTCGGTGGATGGTCGCATCGACTGTGATATGACCGAGCAGATTGAGGGCGGAAATGAGTATTACGAGGCCCTGGAGGCGCTTGCCTGCCCGTCGATGCTGATGGGACGTGTGACGATGCAGATGCACTACGCCCTTGCCGAGCCCTTTGTGGCCAAGGATCCCACACCGATTGGTGGAGAGGCGTTCCATATTGCCCGCAAGGCAGATGCCTACTGCATTGGTATTGACACCCATGGCCGGCTCCAGTGGGGTGAGGCAGAGTTTGATGGTCAGGCATTGCTCGTTATCACCGATGAAGAGGCTCCGAAGGCCTACCACGACCGCCTCACCGAGCAGGGCGTTTCGTGGATCGCCGTGGGCAAAAACGGCATTAATCTTGCGCGAGCCATGGAACTGCTTGCCGAGGAGTTTAAGGTTCAGCGATTGGCCATTACGGGCGGTGGTCATATCAACGGAGCCTTCTTGGAGGCGGGGTTGCTCGATGAGGTGAGCTTTATGGTTGCTCCGGGTATTGACGGCCGCGCAGGAATGGCTGCGGTCTTTGATGGCATTAGCGATCAGAGCCGCCCCGCCACACAACTGCGCCTGGAAAGTCTCCGACAGTTGGGCGAGACTGTATGGATGAGGTATAAATTTAAGAATTAGATAGTTATGCGTAAGAATTTCGGATCGAAGAGTTGGCTCTATCCGATGCCGGTGCTGATTGTGGCGGCGTATGATGAGCAGGGGAAGCCCAATGCGATGAATGCCGCGTGGGGCGGAATATTTACCGATGACCATATCGGCATCTGCATCTCGGAGGAGCACAAGACTACGAAGAACATCCGTGCCACCCAGGCATTTACCGTAAGTATGGCGACCGTTGAACAGCTCACGGCATGTGATTATGTCGGCATCGTGTCGGGCAATAAGGAGCCCGAAAAGTTTGCCAAGGCAGGTTTTACCGCCGTGCGCTCGGAGGTGGTCAATGCCCCGATTATCAAGGAGCTGCCATTGACCTTGGAGTGCGAGATGGTCTCATACGACGAGCAGAGCAACCACCTTGTCGGTCGTATCGTCAATGTATGTGCCGATGAAGAGATCCTCACCGACGGCAAGATCGACTACCGCAAGTTGCGCCCTATCACCTACGATCCCATCAACCACCACTATATCGAGCTAGGGGCCATCGTCGGCAATGCCTTCTCGGAAGGTAAGAAATTGAAATAGAGGCAGACAAGAGGATTTAGCCTCTGCGCGAAGAGAAAAAGATTGTGCTTGTGCATGGGCTCCGCATGGAGCCTAAGCTCGGCTTAGTCGTTGTGGCGAATTGCCGAGGGGCAACTCCCGCGAGTTATTCTATGGCCGCACGGTCGGGGCGTTGTGATGCCCCAACCGTGCGGCTGTAGAATTCAAAGGGTCGCTTGAGCTCTTCCTTGCTTTGGTCTGTGGCGAAGTCGGTCGCTCGTTGCGGCTAATCGTCGATGCCGATCAACTCGAATTTCAGGTTGAATTTCAGCTCCAGGCCATTATCCAGTTCGGCCTCATAGTCGCGGCGGTCGCGGTCGATCTTGGTGATCGTGCGGCCCGGGAAGCGATCGGTTACCTCCTTGAGGATAGGGGCAGGAATCAACCCCTCGGGTACGGGGCGAGGCTCTGTGTCGATGGCCACCCATTCACCCTCTTTGGTGAATTCCACCTCGCTGCCCGATTGCAGATGCACCTCGTAGGTGCCGCCGAACCAGTCGTTGTCGAGGGTGGCAAAACGAATAGGATCACCCGTAAAATGGGTGCTAAGCAGTTGTCGGGCCTTTGCGGGGAGCTCCTCCGCACGAATGGGTTTGTCGTCGTCGCCGGCGGCAAAAACCGCACTTGTCATCATGAGCGACAATAGAAACAAAGATACTTTTTTCATCGCTTTGGTGTTAAGTTTAATGTTTTTATTTGGTTATTTGCACTTGAACAATCGGTTGTTCGCTCTCGAGCAATCGGTTGTTCGATTTCAAAGATAGCTTGTCGTATCGAGAGCGCCAAATTTTTCCTGTTAAGAAATTGTTAAGTTTTTATTCCTGTTGCCATGCGCCTGCAAACTTCATGCCCCGCTGTTGGCGATTTTGCGGTGGAAGAATCGGCCAAATGTGGGCAGTTTTTGCCAATTTAGAGGAGATTTCGCACAAAAAATTTGGACACAGAGGGGCAAAGTAGTACTTTTGTGCCGATTTTTTATATGAAAAAGCCCTCCTGTGGGCCGGATTTTATCTCCCCGAAGGGGGACGGATAGGGCTCCGGTGGGGAAATGTAAAACTTAAAAAAGAAGAGAATGAAGAAAATTTTCCTTTCGATCGTTGCTGCTGTGGTGGTTCTGCCCGCCTTGGCAGGTGGTCTGATGACCAACACGAACCAGAGCGCCTCGTTCCTGCGCAGCATTGCCCGTGGTACGTCGCTTGATCCCGATGCGGTGTTGCACAACCCGGCAGGTGTGGTATTCATGGAGAACGGCTGGCACTTTGGCCTGAGTGATCAGATGGCCATCCAGACCCGCTCGACGGAGTCTACGTTTGCCCCCTTTGCGATGAACGCTGCCAACCCGGGCCTGATGACCAAGGAGTTCAAGGGTGAGGTCTTCTCGCCGCTGATTCCCGGTGTACACCTTGCCTGGAAGAAGAATCGTTGGGCCGTGATGTTCGGTATGGGCGTAAACGGCGGTGGCGGTACGATGGAGTACGACGGCGGACTGGCCTCGTTTGAGCGTCAGTTCTCGGTGCTGCCGGCCGGAATTACGCAGCTGGGCCAGGCCTATGGACTGACGGCCAACCAGTATGCCATGGATATGTACCTGAAGGGTAAGTCGATGACCCTGGCCTTCAACCTGGGTGCTGCCGTGCGTCTTACGGACTGGTTGTCGCTCTCGGCTATGGTACGTTTCAGCTCCACCTCGAACAGCTATGAGGGTTACATGAAGGATATTCAGACCAACCCCTCGGCTCCCGCCATGGGCCTTTCGGGCCAGATGATGTCGGCTCCCGCCTTCTTTACGGCAGCCGCTCAGATGCTGGGTCAGATGGGTATGCTGACCCCCGAGATGCAGATGGCTCTCGGCACCAATGCCGTGAAGACTGCCGACCACATCCTCGATGTGAAGCAGAAGGGTACTTCGTGGAGCCCTGTGATTGCTCTGGCCTTCCACCACGGCAAGTGGGATGCTTCGTTGAAGTATGAGTTCAAGATGCCCACCATGCTTGAGATCGAGTCGGCTGAGGTCTCGGCCAACGATCCGGTGATCAACGCAATCTTCCCCAACGGCTCGGAGATCGAGTATGAGACTCCCGCCCTGTTGGCTCTGGCCGTGAGCCGCCACTGCGGTCCCGTGAAGGTTACGGTGGAGTGGCACCACTTCTTCGACAAGAAGGCCCGCAACAGCTTTACCAAGAATCAGATGATTGGTGGTGTGAAGGCCCTCTACAACAACATGAACTGCACGGTTCTGGGCGATACGAACGAGTACCTGGCCGGTGCCGAGTGGACGATCTCGAAGCGTTGGCTGGTCAGCCTCGGTGTGCAGCGCACGCAGTACAACCTCGACGAGCAGTACTATTCGGATATGAACTTCTCGACCTCTTCGACCTCGGTGGGTCTGGGTCTGAAGTTCGGCATCACGGACAATATCGCGCTCAACGCCGGTTTCATGAAGACCTTCTATGAGGATGTGACCGCTGTCGGCACCTATCAGGGCGTTCCTTTCGAGGACATCTACAGCCGCTCCTCGATTTCGTGGGGCCTGGGTCTGGATTTCAAGTTCGGCACGAAGTAGCCTTTTGGCAGAAGAAAAAAAATCGTTATATTTGCGGTGCGGTTCGTAAGAATCGCACCGTTTTTGTTTCAGCATGGCACAAATGTAACAGAATGGAAGCAAAGAATCAGAACCAGGAGCAGCATGAGCGTTTCATGCGTATGGCCATCGAGTTGGCCGATATGAGCGTAGCCACGGGCGGAGGTCCCTTTGGCGCTGTGATTGTGCGTGATGGCGAGGTGGTTGCCCGCGGCACGAATAACGTGACGAAGCTCAACGACCCCACGGCCCATGCCGAGGTGCAGGCTATTCGCCATGCCTGTGCCGAACTTGAGACCTTCAACCTCAAGGGGTGTACGGTTTACACCTCTTGTGAACCCTGCCCGATGTGTCTGAGTGCCCTCTATTGGGCCGGTGTCGATCGCATCTACTACGCCAATACGCGCTCCGATGCCGCCGCTATCGATTTCGATGACTCGCTGATCTACGATGAGATCCCGAAGGCCCATACCGAGCGCCAGATTCCGGCCTTCCAACTCTTGCGCGAAGAGGCGCTGCACACCTTCCGTCTCTGGCAGCAGAAGGAGGACAAGGTGGAGTACTAGCAAATGAGCAATGAGCAATGAGTAATGAGTAATGAGCAATGAGTAATGAGCAATGAAATTTTCTAAGAATCGTTGTGAATTGAAAATTGTGAATTGAATAATCCGGCCCTATAGTTCAAGGGATAGAACGAAGGTTTCCTAAACCTTAAATTCGCGTTCGAGTCGCGGTGGGGCTACTTATAGAGGCTGTCTGACACTCCTGTCGGACAGCCTCTTGTCGTGAAGATTTCCCTTGAAAAGTCGTGAAGATCTCCCTTGCCCCCCATTTTTTTATCTCCCCCTTGTCGGGCAGAAAAGTCAGGGGTCTGCCTCTTTGGGCTCTTCGCTTGCGGTCTTATACCTTCCAGACAACCCACTCGTGGCCGAATCGGCGAAAGTTGAGGGAGTGCTCTTCGTCTTTTAGGAGGCACTCTAATCTCCCCGAATCGTTGTTTGCAAATGTGATCGCAAGGATCTGCAGGTCGCTCAGGAGGTTCAACTCGCGGCGGCGGGCGAGTTTATAGAGAGACTCTTTGGCGCACCAGGCGATGCAGGGGAAGGCGGGGTGGCAGCTGAGTTGCTGCTCCTCGGGGGTGAGGAAGCGCGTGATCAGGCGTTCGAAATTTCGCTCCGAACTCTCAATATCTACGGCGCAGGGGTGTGTCGGGGAGTAGCAGAGGGCCACGCTGTGGCGGCTGTGCGAGACGCCGATAAAGCCTTTCCCTTCGGGCAGCAATGGGGCTCCGCAGGGGGCGTAGGTGATGGGTTGTATTCCCAGTTCGCGGTAGAGCAGGGCCCGCCAGGCGAGGGTTTCGCGGCGGCGTGTCGGGGAGGCGATTTTCGCGGCGAGGCAGCGATCTTGTGGCGTGACCCGGCCAAGAAGGCTCTCGGTCTCCTCTGCAAGGGGCTCTATGCAGAGCCATCCGCCCTCCTGGCTGTGCAGTTTCAATGGGAGCTCCATCTTTGCGCGGCTTATGCTTCGGGGAGGATTACTTTGATCTTGTCGATGCGGTGCCCATCGAGGGTGTGGACGACAAAACGGATGTTGTGGGTCGTAAAGTGATCGCCCTTTTTCGGGAAGTTGCGTTTGAGCTCCAGCAGGAGTCCGGCAAGCGTCTCGGCCTCACCCTTCACATCCGAGAAGAGATCCTCTTCGAGCTCCAGAATACGCTCAAAATCCCCTATATGGGTCTTTCCCTCAAAGAGATAGGTATTCTTGTCGAGGCGGGTGAAGTACTTCTCGTCTGCATCGCTCTCGTCCGAGATTTCGCCAATGATCTCCTCGATGATATCTTCGAGCGAGACCAGACCGAGAGTCGATCCGTACTCATCGACCACGATGGCCATGTGGACTTTGTTGGTCTGGAACTCCTCCAGGAGGTCGTTGATCTTCTTGTGCTCGGGGACGAAATAGGGCTTACGAATCAGCTGTTGCCAGCCGAACTCGTCGCCACGGTTGATGTGGGGGAGCAGGTCTTTGACGAAGAGTACGCCGCAGATGTTGTCCAGATCCTCGTCATAGACCGGAATGCGCGAGAATCCCGAATCGACGATCGTGCGCATCACCTGTGTGAAGGGGGCCGTGAGGGCCACAGCCGTAAGGTCCACGCGCGGGCGCATGATCTCCTCGACCTCCGTATTGACAAAATTGACGATTCCCGACAGGATCTCGTGCTCCTCGGGGGTGGCATCCTTGGTCATATCCACGGCATCGGCCAGCTCGTCGATCGAGAGCTCGCTGTGGTGTGCGGCCTTTTCGCTCAGGCGGCTGCCCGTGTGCAAAAGGATGTAGGAGAGGGGGTAGAGGAGCTTCTGAATCACCGAGATCGGATGGGCTACCAGCGAGGCGAACTTCATCGGTACGGTCTGGGCGAAGACCTTGGGGAGGATTTCACCGAAGAGCAACAGCAGGAAGGTGACCACCACCGTTTTGAAGAGGAATTCAAAGCGGTGGAAGGTAAAGAGTGTGTCGATCAGATTGGCCGAGAGGATGACGATGCAGATATTGACCAGGTTGTTGAGCACCAAAATGGTGGCCAGCAGCAGATCGACATTCGACAGCAGTTTCAGGATTGCCTGCGAGGAGCCCGTATTCCGTTCGCGCAGGATTCGGACATCGTTGTGCGTGAGCGAAAAGAAGGCTGTCTCGGAGCCCGAAGCGAGGGCCGAGACTATCAGCAGGAGCAGGGTGCCCGCCAACTGCAACCAAACTTCGGAGCCGAAGTTGTTGAGGACGATGATGGGTGTTGTATCCAAGTCGGTCGGTTTTCAGGGTTACAGATCGAAGAGTGAAGCACTCTTTTCGGGCTCTTTGGGGCTCTCGCTCTCCTCTTTGAGTACCTCCTTGTGGCGCTCTCCGGCGGCAACAGCCACAATGGGGGCCTCGCGGCGCAGGTAGGCCGGAACGTCGTAGATCTGCTCGATCCCCTCGTAGCGGTTCTCCTTCTTGCCCAGGACAACGGGGTCGTCGGGTTGCGGCTGCGTGATCGGAGGCACGGGTTTCTTCTCGCCAATGGGCTTGAGCGGGCTCTCGGGCTGTGCTGCGGGGCGTACTGCTGCGGGGCGGTGGAATTTGGGCTGGGGCTGTACCTCGGCATCGTTGAATCCCGTGACAACGACCACCAGCTCCAGGGCCTTGCCCAGCTGACGCTTCTCGCTCGTTCCCCAGATGATGTTGGCATCCTCCTGGATTCCCTCACCATTGACCCAGGCGGCCTCGGTCTGGAGAATCTCCAGGATCTTACGCTGCTCCGACTGCTTCAGGTCGTCGCTGTTGGCCACCGAGATGTTCACCAGAATATCCTTGGCTCCGGCGATACTGTGGTGGCCCAGCAGAGGCGAGCTCAGGGCGGCGCGTGTAGCCTCCTCGGCACGGTTCTGACCCTCGGCCGAGGCGACGCCCATGTGGGCGCGGCCGCTATCCTTCATCACACGCTTTACATCGGCGAAATCGACATTCACCAGGTCGCTCTCCACGGTGATGATCTCGGCAATACCTTTGGCGGCTGAGGCGAGAATATCGTCAGCCTTGCCGAAGGCCTGCTTCAGGGATAGTTCACCGAAGATCTCGGCAATGTGCTCGTTGTTGATCACCAACAACGAATCGACATGCTGGCGCAGGGCATCGACACCCTTAAAGGCCTGGCGATAGCGTTTGCTTCCCTCTACGGGGTCGGGCGTGGTGACGATGGCCACGGTGAGGATTCCCATCTCTTGGGCGATCTTGGCGATCACGGGCGAGGCTCCGGTACCGGTACCGCCACCCATGCCTGCCGTGATGAAGAGCATCTGCGTATTGGATCCCTTGAGGCGGTTGCGAATCTCCTGCTCGGAGTAGATGGCCGCTTTGCGCCCCTGCTCGGGGTCGTTGCCGGCTCCCAGACCATCCTCTCCCAGGAGGACCTTGATCTCCACAGGACTCTTGCCCAGGGCCTGACTATCGGTGTTGCAGACCATGAAGTTCACCCCCTCGATGCCGAGGTTCCACATGTGGTTCACGGCATTGCCGCCGGCACCACCCACTCCGGCCACGGTGATGATGATCGGCTCCTCACGCTCGGCAACCACCTCGTTTTGTAACATATCGTTGTTCATATATTGCTTTTGATGAATTGTGTACCGTTTTGCTTTGGGCTATGGCCTACTCAACGGCTTACTGCTTTTTCTCTTTAGGGTTTTCCGGACCTTCGGGCTCCCGTGCCGCGGGATCAGATCTCCTCGTCGTCGTTGCCCGAGTCCACCTTCTCGAAGGACTCGTTCACGGAGTTGATCATCTTCGAGAAGAGCGACTTCCAGTTGCGCTTTTTCTCGCCTTCTGTGGGGGGCACGTCGATCGGAGGATCGATTATTAAACCGTTCGATTTGGGATTCACCTCTCCCGAATCGGGCTTCGGAGCCTCAGGTTTCGGAGCCTCGGGCTTCGGGATCTCGGGTTTGGGGGTCTCAGGCTTCGGGGTCTCAGGCTTCGGAGCCTCGGTTTTGGGAGCCTCGGGCTTTGCGGGGACAACTTTCGGCGGCTCTGCTTTCGGCAACACAACCGGTCTCTCCGGCTCCTGGGGAGGGAGTTGTGTGCCCCCATCCTGCAGGGTGTCGATCTGGCGCTTGAGCTCCTCGATGCGGCGCTGTTTTTCGGCCTCCTCCTCTTGGCGGCGGCGCTCGCGCTCAGCCTCCTGGGCGGCTGCCAGACGCTCGGCCTCTTCGGCCCTTCGGCGCTCCAGCTCCTCGGCAGCCCGTTGAGCCATCCACTCCTCATCCAGCGGGGTGGTGCAGACTCCGGTTTGGGCACCGCGTAGCAGCAGACCAATCACCGTGGCGGCATCGGGCGACTGCACCAGCCGGCGCGAGGCCTCGGTGATCCCCTCCTCGGGGATGCCGATGCGCACATCGTACTTGGTTTGGCGGCGGAAGAGCTCGTCCACATCCTTCATGCGGGCCGTACCGCCTGTGAGAACCAGGCCGTAGTTCAGCCGCTGAGCAAAGCCCGAGTTCTTGAGCTCCATCTGCACATACTCCACAATATCTTTCATGCGGGCCTCGATCACCGACGAGAGGTTTTTGAGCAGAATATCCTTCGACTCGCGGGCCGTGCGGCCCTCGATATGGATCTGTTTGTCGGGAGCAAGCTCCATTACGGCTGAGCCGTAGCGGAGTTTCAGGCGCTCCACGAAGCGTTCGGGAATGCTTTGTGAGCGGATGTCGCGGTTGATGGCCACGCCTCCCAGGGGGATAGAGGCCACATAGCGCAGCACATTGCCGTAGTAGACAGCCACATCCGTTACACCGCCACCGATGTTGATCACGGCGGCACCCTCCTCGCGATCGTCGGGCGAGAGGACAGATTCGGCCAGGACCTGAACATTCGTAAAGACCTCCTTGAGCTGAATACCGCAGCGCTTCATGGCCAGCTCCAGACGCTTGATGGGGGTCTGGTCGCAGAGGATGAAGTTGAAGGTCGAGGAGAGCTTGCCGCTGAAGCAACCCACCGGATTCTGCACCTCGGTGTTGTTGTCCGTCAGGTAGTTCTGGGGGATGCGCTCCATAACCACTTCATCGCCCGGGGCCTGGACGTTGCGCATGCGGTCGAAGAGCCGATCGACATCCGACTGGCTCACACCGCCCAACTTATCCTCCGTAAAGACGTAGTCGCGGTGGCTCGCGCAGCGCACATAAGGGCCTGAGATGCCGGCATAGGCCTCGGTGATGCGGATGCCCAGCTGCGAGCGAATCTCGGCTTTGGCTTCATCGATAGCGCGGGCTACCAGCTCGATGTTCTCCACCTGGCCGGCATTGACCCCCTGGCAGGGCTTGCTCACCAGGGCTGCCACCGAGACCCCCTCAGGGGTTCGTTCACCCACCGCGATGGCCACATTGGTCGTACCGAGGTCGATGGCAACTACATAATTCTTATTTTCCATATCTTTGTCTCTTATCTTTTTCGTCTTGTGTGGTTCCCCCTTCCCTTCCGTGGAAGGGCTTTTCGCCGGGGCAAATTGGCGAAATCACTCGCCTCAGCTTGGTCAGGTATCACTTGTCCTTGCCCACCTTTGTCCTTGCCCACCTTGCTCTGCCGGGGAGACTCTTGCCCCTCAGGTTTAGCGTTCGGTGCAAATTACCTGCCCCCGGTGGGCGACGTTGATCGTGCGGAAACGATCCCAGCCCAGGCGCCCCAGACCATGGTGGCAAAACTCTTCGGCACGCTCCAGTTTCTCCATGGGCTCCTCTAAGCGCCCCAGGCGGATGGTAAAGGCTCCGCTACGGGGTACAAGTTCCACCTCCAAGGCCCCGCTGTGGGCTTGGGAGGTGATAATCTGCACGATTTCGGAGCGCCAAAAGCTCTCCTCTTCAATCTTTTTCACAAAGGTAATGAGATTCTCAAAATCTTCGTAGTTTTTTTCCAACTTTTTTTGTCGATCCCTCTCTGCCTGTTGTTTCAGACTGATTTGGTCGATGCCCCGATTGATCTGCTGCTGCACATAGCGGTAGTGGCGACGGCGCTGTCGCTTCTCGGCTCGCAGCTTCTCGACCCGCTCCTCGAAGTGCTCATCCGACTCCAGGAGCCCCTGGCGGATGAACATGCGGCGCGTGGTTCGGTGGTATTCGATATTCTCCCTCTCGCGGGCGAAGAGCGGGTACTTCTCCCTCTCCAAGGCCTCGATATTGGCGCTGTGGTCTTCGGCCGAGGCGGCCCGGTGTGCCGAGAGCTCACCCTCAAAGCTGCTCTCGAAGGGGGGGCGATAGCTGCCCGTGACGACCGGCACGCAGATCGACGAACGATGCGGGGCCCGGAAGAGATAGCCCTCCTCGGTGACGTAGTGGTTGTAGCCGTCGGCCAGGAGTCGGAAGAGGGGTTCGCGCTGGCGGATGCGGATCACCAGCTCTCCGTCGTAGCCCAGCGATGCGTTTACCTCGCCCACAAATCCGTTGCGGGCGATCAGCGCCTCCACCCGGTCGAGATCGGGCTCCTTGGAGTCCCGGCCCCACAGCGCGGGTTTCGATTCGGCGAGCCACCCCTCGACCATCTCACGCGTGATGAGCTGTCCGTGCGAGGTGCTGTCCAGAATCTCGATCTTCAAGCGGTTGAAATTTCGGCTCGAGCGATGGCTTCGGGCACGCTCCGCGGCGATGAACAGCGAAGTGCCCACCAAGAGCCATAGAAGCCCATGCAGCAGATAATGTAATACCCGATCTTTCATTCTTCCATCTAAAGCCTCTTCGGAGTCCGATTTTCTATCAACCTTTGCGGCTCAACATGGCTGCCAGATTTTGGCAGCAGGCGTCGATGTTGCCTGCGCCGAAGCTTACCACCACATCCGTCGGCATCCTCCCTACGCGGCTCACCAGCTCTTCACGCGTGAAAATTTGGCAGGGGACCTTCACGCGCTCGGCAATCAGCTCGCTTGTGATGCCCGGGATGGGCTCCTCGCGGGCCGGGTAGATCGGCAGCAGTACCACCTCATCGGCCAGCGAGAGGGCCTCGGCAAACTCCTCATACAGATCGCGTGTGCGGGTATAGAGGTGGGGCTGGAAGATGGCCAGCAGCCTGCGGTCGGGGAACATCTTCTTTACGGAGGAGATGGCTGCCGCGAGTTCGCGCGGATGGTGCGCATAGTCGTCCATATAGACCTGACGGGGAGTGTTGAGGTAGAACTCGAAGCGGCGCTTCACCCCCGAGAAGGAGCTGAGGGCGCGCATCACCAGATCGCGGTCGAGCCAACCCTTCCGGGCGCGGGCTGCGCACCACAGTGCCGCCACGGCCGCCACGGCATTTTCGATATTCACCCAGCCCGGAATGCCGAGCGAGCACCCCTCATAGACCGCATCGGGCATCACCAGATCGAAGAGGTAGTATCCCCCTTGCGTCAGGTGCAGGTTGCGGGCATAGAAATCGCAGGGGGTGTCGAACGAGTAGCGGTAGCAGGTGATCTCGCGGTTGCGAACCTCGAGCTCCACTCCGCTCTTGATAATCAGGCTTCCTCCCGGCTTGATCCGGTCGATGAACTCCGTGAAGGCCTCCTTCATCTTTTCGTGGGTGCCGTAGATGTCCAGGTGGTCGGGGTCGGCCGAGGTGACGACGGCCACATCGGGGTTCAGGCGCAGGAACGAGCGGTCGAACTCATCGGCCTCCACAGCCAGACGATCGCCCCGACCCAGAACCAGATTGCTCGAAAAGTTTTTCGAGATCCCCCCCAGGAAGGCCGATCCTTCGCCTGCGGCGCGATGGTTGAGCCACGCCACCAGGGTTGAGGTGGTGGTCTTGCCATGTGTGCCGGCTACAGCCATCACAAATTTCCCTTCGGAGAGGTGCCCCAGCATCTGCGAACGCTTCTCGATGCGAAAGCCCTTCTCGGTGAACCACCGATATTCGGCGTGATCGGTCGGCACGGCCGGGGTATAGACCACCAAGGTTGTCTGCGGGTTGCGGAAGGGCTCGGGAATCAGTTCCACCCCTTCCTCGTAGTGGATCGCCGCCCCCTCCTGTTCGAGCTCCTCGCAGAGGGGTGTGCGTGTACGGTCATAGCCCGCGACATTGCGCCCTTCGTGCAGAAAAAATCGGGCCAGGGCACTCATGCCGATTCCTCCGATTCCTAAAAAGTAGATGTTTTGATATTGTATCTCCATGCTATTTGCTCGGTTACCAAATTTTTTTCAGCTCTTCGACAATCCGCTCGGCCGAGTCGGGGATGGCCAGCCGTTCGATGTTTGCAGAGAGTTGGTTCAGGCGTTCACGGTCGCCGACCAGTTGCAGCGCCACCTCCATGGCCTGCTCCACGGCCTCCGCATCTTTGACCATGCAGGCAGCCCCCTTCTCCACCAGCGCCATGGCATTCTTGGTCTGGTGGTCCTCTGCTACGTTGGGAGACGGAACGAAGAGGGTCGGCTTACCCACCAGACAGAGCTCCGATACGGTGCAGGCTCCGCTGCGCGAGATCACCAGGTCGGCCGCCTCGTAGGCGTAGTCCATGCGCTCGATGAAGGCCCCCTGCCAGATATCCCGGTTCGGATGCTTTGCCAGATGGTCGCGCATCTCCTTTTCGTAATATTTTCCCGTCTGCCAGATCACCTGCACGGGGCTCTCGCCCTGCAGCCCGGCACTCCATCGCTTGAGCATGTTGTTCAGCGTGCGCGTGCCCAAAGAGCCTCCCAGCTCCAGGATCACGGGCTTCTTGTCGTCGAATCCGAAGTGTTCGAGAGCCTCTCGGTGGTCGGTTGTTCCCTTGGCAAATTTTCCGCGCAGGGGGTTGCCCGTCAGGGTAATCTTCTCCTTGGGGAAGAAGCGCTCCATCCCCTCATAGGCCACGCAGATTCGCTCGGCCCGCTTGGCCAGAATCTTATTCGTCAGGCCGGCGTAGGAGTTCTGCTCCTGGATGAGCGTCGGGATGCCCATGTGCTGTGCAGCCCACAGGACAGGGGCCGAGGCGTAGCCACCGAAGCCCGCCACCACATCGGCACCGAATTCGCGGATGATCTGTTTGGCGCGACGGATGCTCTTCACCACCTTGTAGGGGACCAGCATGTTGTGCCAATCCATGCGGCGCTGCAGCCCCGCAATGGGAACCCCTTCGATGCGGTAGCCTAAGGCCGGGATCTTCTCCATCTCCATCTTCCCTTCGGCTCCCACAAAGAGGATTTCGAGCTTCTCGCCGTGCAACTCCGCATCTCGGAGCAGGGCTTCAGCCACGGCCACCGCCGGGTAGATATGTCCTCCGGTACCTCCACCGGAGAGGATAACCTTTTTCATCTATTCAAAATTCAAAAATCAAAATTCAAAATTGCCTCTTCAAAACTCATTTTCAATCTTCAAAAAATCGAGGAGATCCTTATCTTGTTCTTATGTTCGTCTTCTCCAATAACCAAAATTTTGAATTTTGAATTGGCGTTCTATCGTCCCCACGTCTCGCGATCCAGCGAGCGGTAGTTGATTGCCTCAGCAATATGGGCCGCCAGGATCTGCTCCTCGCCGGCCAGGTCGGCAATCGTGCGGGCCACCTTCAGAATGCGGTCGTAGGCGCGGGCCGAGAGGTTCAGTCGCTCCATGGCTCGCTCTAAAAGTTGGGCCGGGGCAGCCTCCAGGTGGCAATATTCGCGCAACATCTTCGCATTCATCATGGCGTTGGTGTGGACCCCCTCGATCTGGCGGAAACGCTCCTGCTGCACCTTGCGGGCGCGGATCACGCGTTCGCGGATCGTGGCACTCGTCTCGCCGGGTTCGGCCGAGGCCATCTCCTGAATCGAAACGGGTGTAACTTCGATGTGCAGGTCTATGCGATCCATCAGCGGTCCCGAGATGCGGTTCATGTAGCGGTGTACCATCCCCGGGGCGCAGGTACACTCCTTCGAGGGGTGGTTGTAGAAGCCGCAGGGGCAGGGGTTCATCGAGGCCACGAGGGTGAAGTTTGCGGGGTACTCCACGCTGTATCGGGCTCTTGAGACGGTGATGCGCTTGTCCTCGAGCGGCTGACGCATCACCTCCAGTACCGAGCGGCCGAACTCGGGCAGCTCGTCGAGGAAGAGCACACCGTTGTGGGCCAACGACACCTCGCCGGGCTGGGGCGACTGTCCGCCGCCGATCAGGGCCACGGGTGAGGTGGTATGGTGCGGAGTGCGGAAGGGGCGCCCCGAGAGCAGTCCGCGCTGTGAGCCCAGCTTGCCGGCCACGGAGTGGATCTTCGTCGTCTCCAGGGCCTCGTCAAGCGAGAGGGGAGGCAGAATGGTCGGTATGCGGCGGGCGAGCATCGTCTTGCCCGATCCCGGGGCTCCGATCATGATCACGTTGTGTCCGCCTGCGGCGGCAATCTCCAAGGCTCGCTTGACATGGGCCTGCCCCTTTACATCCGAAAAGTCCTCGGCATAGCGGTTAGCCTCGCCCGTGAACTCCTCACTCGGAATGGGTAGCGTGGGGAAGAGCTCGCGTTCGCCGTTGAGCCACTCGATCACCTCCCGGAGGTGCTTGACACCCAAAACCTCCAATCCGCTCACCACGGCCGCTTCAGCCGCATTCTCCTCGGGGACTACGATTCTCCGCAGCCCCTTTTCGCGAGCCATCACGGCAATGGGGAGCACGCCCTTCACGCCGCGCAGCGAGCCGTTGAGCGAGAGCTCACCCAGAAAGAGGGTCTCGCCAAGCTTCTCGACAATGATCTGCTCCATGGCCCCGAGCATGCCGATGGCAATCGGCAGATCGAAGGCCGAGCCCTCCTTTCTGAGGTCGGCCGGGGCGAGGTTCACGACGATCTTTTTACCCGAGATGCGACGCTCGCAATTCTCGAAGGCCGAGCGAATGCGCTCCAGACTCTCGCGAACGGCATTATCCGGAAGGCCCACCAAATAGAGGTCGGTGCCTATGGAGAGGTTCACCTCCACGGTGACCTCCACGGCGTCGATTCCGACAAGTGCTCCGGCATAGGTTTTGACAAACATGGGTCGTAATCTGCTAAATAGGTTCTTTGGGGCCCGATCCGATTCAATCGATTCAAAATCCGAATTCTGAAATCTTCAAAACATTTCAAAGATTCAGTTCTTAGCGGGGAAATATCAAAATATTGTCGTAACGAATTTTGAATTTTGAATTTTGAATTAGAACGGTACCTCTTCATCCTTCAGGGGCGGGGTCATATTGACCGGGCCCACGGCGAACTCATCGTTGGGCATGGCCCCCAGCGAGGCGTTCGACTCGGAGGAGAAGTCTTCGTATTGTTGCGTTGCTGCCATCGGCTGCCCCATGGGCACTCCCGCATCGTCGAGATCGGCAAAGCGGGTCTGATCCTTCAGGAAGCGGAGGTTTACATCCGTCACGGCACCGTTACGATGCTTGGCGAGGATGAACTCGGCCATGCCGGCCGTGGGTTGTCCGTCCTCGGTGGTATTGATGCCGTAGTACTCGGGACGGTGGATGAAGGCCACGATGTCGGCATCTTGCTCGATGGCTCCCGACTCGCGCAGGTCCGAAAGCTGCGGGCGCTTCGATCCGCCGCGCAACTCCGTGGAGCGGTTCAGCTGCGAGAGGGCGATGATCGGCACATCGAGCTCCTTGGCGATTGCTTTGAGGGTACGCGAGATGAAGGCCACCTCCTGTTCTCGGTTGCCGCCGTTGCCGGCCTGACCTCCGGTCATGAGCTGCAGGTAGTCGATGATGATGATCTCGATATGGTTGTGCATCTTCAGACGGCGGGCCTTGGAGCGGAACTCAAAGACCGAGAGGGCGGGGGTATCGTCGATGTAGAGGGGGGCGGCTCCTAAGGGCTTGGTCGAGGACTCGAGGTGTCGCCACTGCTCGGGGGTGAGGCGGCCGCTCTTGATATCCATGCCGTTGAGGCCCGTCTCGGCCACAATCAGACGCATCATGAGCTGCACCGATGACATTTCGAGCGAGAAGAATCCTACTCCGCGTTCGTGATCCACGGCAATGTTGCGGGCCATCGAGAGGACAAAGGCGGTCTTACCCATGGCGGGGCGGGCGGCGATGATGATCAGATCCGAAAGCTGCCAACCGAGGGTTACCTTGTCGATATCGCGGAAGCCCGAGGGGACTCCGTTGATCGAAGAGGAGTTTTTCGAGGCCTCCTCGATTTGCGAAAGGGCACGGGCCAGGATGTCGTGTGCCGACTGCACCGAGCGCTTCACATGGCCCTCGGCCACCTTGAAGATCTCGCCCTCGGCGAAGCCGATGAGCTCCGTTACGTCGGTCGATTCGTCGTAGGAGCGGCGCTGAATCTCTGTGGCTGAGCGGATCAGCTCACGCTGCACATATTTCTGGGCGATGATCTTGGCGTGAAACTCCACATTGGCAGCCGAGCCCACCTTCTGGGTCAGCTGTGCGAGGTAGGTGGCGCCACCCACCTCCTTGAGCTTCTTCTGTACCTTCAGCCGCTCGGTAACGGTGTAGAGGTCGATGGGCTTGAGCTCTGTGGAGAGCTCCTCGATAGCCTTGTAGATGGTTTGGTGCTCGGGTTTGTAGAACGAGGGGGCCGAGAGGAACTCCTGTACGGTGATGATGCTGTCCTTCTCGAGCATCAGGGCACCCAGGACCGCCTCTTCGAGCTCTACGGCCTGTGGCGGCACGGTGCCGATGGGGTCGATCAGCTCTTCGTAGGCCGAGCGGTTGCGGGTTGCGGGGGTGGAGTTGTGGTATTCTTTTGCCATAGCGGATTCTTTCGTGCAAATTTCAGCCCTCAAAATTAGGCATTTGGCGCGAATTTTCAAAGCCGCGAAAAGAATCTTTTTTTCAACAGGGCAAAAGGGGGTTATCAACAAGTTGATAAGAGGGGCCGAAGAGTGCCCCAAAATCGGGGCTAAAGGAGGGATCGGAGGCCTGCTACGGATGTTGAATGTGGTGCTTCGAGGTGGCCAGAACGGCTACGCTGAGGCGGCAGTCGGGGACAGCCTTCAGAATTGCCTCGCCGCAGGAGATGAGGGTGGCGCGGGTGGTGAGCACATCGTCCACCAGCAGGATGTGTTTCCCTTCGAGCCGCTCGGGGTGGCGTACCGAGAAGATCCCCTCGACATTCTGCCATCGCTCTTCCCGTGAGCGCCGGGCCTGGCTGGGGTTGTTGCGGTGGCGGCGGACACTGTCAAGGTCGCAGGGGATGCCGAGCTTTTGGGCAATACCGCGAGCCAGGTACTCCGACTGGTTGTAGCCACGCAACAGGCGCTTGCGCCAGTGGAGCGGGATGGGGACCACGACGTCGATCGTGTGGTAGAGGTCGCTCTCTTGGAGTTCGGTGCCGTACCAACGCCCCATTTCGAGGGCCAGGCGCCATTGGTGGCGGTACTTGAAGTCGTGGATGAGTTGTCGCCAGCCGCTGTGGGCCGAGAAGAAGATGAGTGCCGAGGCCTGCTCCACGGGCAGCAGACCCCAGAAGGAGCGGCTGAGCGGGTTGTCGATGGCCAGCCAGTAGCGGGTCAGGGGCGCCTCGGCCAGGCAGCGGGTGCAGACCGTGCGGTCGCCGGCCTTCAGCTCTCCGCGGCAGACCGGGCAGCGGGGAGGGAAGAAGAGGGCCCCGAGGTCATGGATGAGCTCACTGAGGATCGACATCGCAAACGATTGTTACCTGTTTAAAGCCCCCCGACCGAAAGTCCGAAATTGCCTGGCGGAGCAGGGCTCGGGCACGTTGCGAGGAGGCGCCGCTCTCGATCTTGAGGAGCAACTCGACGAGGTATTCGTCGCGAATCTTGTCGATGGCGGGGGTCACGGGGCCCAGCAGGCGACGCCCGAAGGAGTTGCGCAGGGTATGCCCCAGCTCCACGGCGGCGCGGTGGAGCAGTTCGCGATCCGTGTGTCGCATCGTGATCCGAATCAGCCTTGCGTAGGGCGGATATTGGAAGGCCTTGCGTTCGGCAAGCTCGGCGCGGGCCATTGCCTCGTAGTCTCCCTCCAGGAGGCGCCGGATAACGGGGTGTCCGGGATCGGAGCATTGGAGGACCACCTCGCCTCGCTGCTCACGGCGCCCGGCACGCCCGGCCACCTGGCTCAGCAGCTGGTAGGCACGCTCCGAGGAGCGGAAGTCGGGTGAGAAGAGCAGGTTGTCGGCATTGAGAATCCCCACCAGCGAGACACGACCGAAGTCGAATCCCTTGGTGATCATCTGCGTGCCGACCAGAATGTCGGCCTCCCCCCGCTCGAAGGCCGTTACCGTGCGCCGAAAGGCCGTCTCGGAGTTCACCGTATCGCGATCCATGCGCAGAGTTCTCTTTTCGGGCCAGAGCCTTGCAATCTCCTCGGTGAGCTTTTCGGTGCCGAAGCCTGCGGGGGCAAGCCCTTCGTGGTGGCATTTGGGGCACTCCAAACTATGGGGCGTATGGTAGCCGCAGTAGTGGCACTCGAGGCGCGAGGAGGCTTTGTGGTAGCTAAGAGTTACGTTGCAGTGGGGGCATTGCGGGGTGTGGCCGCAGGTGTTGCACTGCACGAAGGGTGAGTATCCGCGGCGGTTCTGGAAGAGGAGCACCTGCTCGTTGCGCTCTAAGGCCCGGGTGATGCGTTCGCGCAACTCCAGATTGAAGTGGCTCTTGCGCTCGCCGCGTTTAACGGAGCGCAACGTATCGGAGCAGATGATCTCGGGCAGAGGAGTTCCGCCATAGCGTTCGGTGAGGGTTGCCAGGCCATATTTGCCGGTCTGGGCGTGGGTCCAACTCTCGAGTGAGGGGGTGGCACTGCTCAGCAGGGTGCGGCAACCGATCAGGCGTGTGGCTGCCACGGCGCAGTCGCGGGCGTGGTAGCGGGGTGCGGGGTCGCTCTGCTTGTAGCTGGCGTCGTGCTCCTCATCGACGATGATCAGGCGGAGGTTTTTCAGCGGCAGGAAGAGTGCCGAGCGGGCTCCGACGATAAATTCACCCCCTTGGCTGCGGCTCAGTGCCAGGTAGGTCTGGGTGCGGCGTTCGGCGGTGAGTTTCGAGTGGTAGGGGGTCACGCGGCTGGCGAAGATACGCTCCAGGCGCTCGACGAGCTGTGTGGTGAGGGCGATCTCGGGGACCAGCATCAGCACATCCCCGCCCCGGGCCAACGTCTCGGCAATCAGGTGGATGTATATTTCGGTCTTTCCCGATCCGGTGATGCCGTGCAGTAGGGCGGTTTGGTGGCCCTCAAAGGCGCTGTGGAGTTGGTCGAGAGCCGCTTGTTGGTGTGTCGAGAGCAGCGGCAGTTGAAAGGCCCTGGATCCACGCCGATCCAACCATTTGCGATCCCCCGAGCGCTCTCTTTCAATCCAATCCAGGAGCCCTTTTTTGCGCAGGGTATTCAACACCTCGGAGTCGGCTTCCACCAGGCGACGGGGAATCCACTCCTCCCCGGCCTCGCGGCTCAATTCGGCAAGGCGCAGCAGGGCGGCATATTGGCGTGGGGCACGGCGCTCGAGCTTCTCAAAGATGGGGTGGAGCTCCTCCTCGCGTTGGATGCAGAGGCGCAGGAAACGCTCCGTGCGGGGGCGGTATTCGGCCTCTGTGAAGGCCTCGGCATCGAGGGCTGCGGGTTTCAGGAGCGAGGGCAGCGCTATGCGCATCACCTCGCCCAGGGTGCAGAGGTAGTAGTCGGCCACCCACTCCCAGAGACGTTGCTGCGCGGTGTCGAGCAATTTGCGGCCGCCATAAAGCAGATGCGCGACACGCTTCACCCGCTTGACTGCGGGGGGCGTGTCGTGCACCTTCCAGACGATTCCTGTGTAGTATTTGTCGCGCTGATTCCCAAAGGGAACCGCTACGGCCATTCCCGCTTCAAGAGCCATATCCTCCTCGACAGCAAACGTGTAGGTCGGCTGTGCCAACGGAAGAAGGATATCGGCGTACTTGGGCAAAAGCTTTACACGGATTAGAAATTAGCAAAGAGGGTTACGCATCGGAATATTTGCAGAGAATATAATATCTCCAGATCTCCAGCGTCAAGGAAATAATTCCTCATTGCACGAAAGCCTTAGATCTTGCTCAGGGCCTCGAAGCCGCGGCCATAGACACCCATCACGGAGCCTACCGAGATGAAGGCGTTGGGGTCGATCTCCTTGACGAGCTTCAGCACGTTGCTCGTCTCGCGCTTGCGGCAGACCATCATCACTACCATCGACTCCTCGCGCGTGTAGCCGCCCTCCGAGCGGAGGAGCGTTACGCCGCGGTGGGCGTTCTCGATGAGCATGGCGCGGATCTTTTCAAAATCCTTCGAGAAGATGAAGACCTGGTTCGACTGCTGGTTACCCGACATGAGCATATCGACCGTATAGCCGATTACGGCGGTCATAATAAAACCGTAGATCACGGCAGCCATACCATAGCCCACCAGGAGCGACGAGGCGATCACCGTGCCATCGACGTAGCGCAGGATCTTGCCATAGCTCACCGTGCGGTACTTGTTGATGATCATGGCGATGATATCCACACCACCGGTCGAACCGCCCTGCATGAAGGCCAGCGCCACACCGGCACCCGAGAACATACCGCCCAGGATTACGGCCAGCACGGGGTCGAGTCCCTCGAAGAGGTTTACCCCCTCGAGCAGGGTCTGCCAGAAGTTCAGGGCTACCGACATGAAGGCGACCGTGAAGAGGGTCTTGAATCCGAAGTTCCAGCCCACGATGAATCCGGCGGCAACGAGCAGGATGGCATTGATGATGAATACCATCGTACCCAGCTGAACCTCAATGCCTAAGAAGTTGTTCAGGGCCGTGCAGAGGATAAACGAGAAACCCGCGGCACCACCACCGACACCACCAGCCGGAACAATGCAGCCGATCCAGCCGAACGAATAGAGGAACATACCCACAATCATCAGGACATACTCCTTGATGAGGGTAAAGATTTTTCCGCTCTTCATACTTTTCGATTTATTTGTTTTACTTTTATGTTTCGAATTACTCCGTTTTAGGGGGCAAAGATATATAAAATTCTCCTTGATAGCTCTTTTTGTCTGAAAATCTTTTCTCCAGGAGCTGCCAAAGCTGCTCGTTTCGGATCAGTCCCCAGTTCGGACCGTGGTGAAAACGGGGCGGAGCCTCACTCGCAAAGCGCTCGACGATCAGGTCGGGGCGCAGGCGGCGCATGATCTCGACCACCAGGTCCAGGTACTCATCCAGGCTCCGAAAACGGAATGCTTCGGGGTGGCGGTCATACTCCCGGGCCATGGCTGTGTCGCGGAAGAGCTGCAGCTGGTGGAACTTGACGGTCGTCAGAGGCAGGGAGTTGATCACCTCGGTCTGGCGGATCAGAAACTCCTCCTCCTCGCCCGGGAGTCCCAGGATGAAGTGGGCCCCCACATGCAGTCCGCGGCGAGCTGTAGCCTCTATGGCGTGGCGTGCGGTCTGAAAGTCGTGGCCGCGGTTGATGCGCCTCAAGGTCTCGTCCGAGGTCGATTCCACACCGTACTCCACTGCCACAAAGTGGTTGTGGGCCAGCTCCTGCAGGTAGTCCAGCTTCTCATTGTCCACGCAGTCGGGGCGTGTGCCGATCACCAGCCCCACCACCTCGGGATGGCTTAAGGCCTCGGTGTAGCGCTCGCGCAGCACCTCCAAAGGGGCGTAGGTATTGGAGTAGGCCTGAAAGTAGGCCACATATTTCGTCGCCTTGCGGTAGCGCCACCTATGGAAAGCGATTCCCTCGTCGAGCTGGCGGGTGATGCTCTTCTCGGGGGTGCAGTACGAAGGGGTGAAGGCCCCGTTGATGCAGAAGGTGCAGCCCCCAGTCGCGAGCGTGCCGTCGCGATTCGGACAGCCGAAACCGGCATCGAGCGAGAGCTTCTGCACCCGCCCGCCGAGCTGCTCGCGGAACCACGCGGCATAGGAGCGGAAAGGCTTATCCATGAATTTTTCTTGCCTATAATCCCCACTCCGAAGCCGAGAAGCTCTGTTTCGGGGCGTTGGGGACATTGACAAAGAACTTGTGGCCGGTGAGCTTTTCGAGGTCGGCGATCGATATCATCTCGCGGGCCGTAACCTTCTGTCCCTTGTGGTTGTTGGTATGGGTGCGCACGAAGGCTGCACACTTCAGTTCGCTTGCCGAGCAGTTGATAACCGATTTGCCGGTGTTACCCTTCTTGGTGCGCAGGGCGGCGATGTAGAACATCGTGGGGCATGAGACGTCGTCGCGGTCGCCGAACGAGATCTTCTTGGGCGAGGCGGTCTCGCCGTAGCCATCGGTGTACTTCTCAAAGTAGGTGCCGATGACCAGGTAGGTTGTGTCGGCGCAGACCTGGTCGTCCATCCAGTCCTCCAAGGTGTTCCAACCGCCGCCTCCGGTGTTGAAGCCCGAGGAGTACTGTGGGGCGATATTCGTGTAGTAGAAGACCTGTTTGTTGGTCGTTGTCGAGGCGGTACGCTCGGCAGAACCCAACATGTGTCCCTTGTTGCAGCCGCCACCCGTGGACTTGCTGTTGTACTGGATGTTCGAGGGAATCTGGGGATCCTTGGCGTAGGCATTGGTGCGGTTGGTCGAGCCCTCGTAGGCCGAGTGGCGCGGGGCAGCCACCCAAACCGGACAGTGGTGCTTGGCGCTGTAGCAGACCGTATAGTTGCGGGCTTTGTTGCCCTTCATCTTCAGGTCGGTGATGTGGTGGGCGTAGTAGTAGTCCGAGTTGGTGTCGTCCTCCACGCAGAGCTCGGGCCAGCCGGTGCGGTAGACCTTTCCTTCGACGGGCTTGGACTCGGCCGAGGTCTGAAAACTCTGCGTAGTCGAGGTGTAGAGCTCTTCGCCGATCACGGCATAGAAGTACCACTCGTAGAGGGTCTCGGCTGTGAGGTTCGAAAGGGTTACGCTCTTCGTGCCGGTCGTGGGGGTGCTGGCAACCTCCTGCTCGCTGCCCGAGGGGCCGCGGTAGCAGAAGCCGGTCTCGGTGATGGCCTCGCTGCCGGCATAGTCGAAGCGGCAGGAGAGGGTGGCCGAGGTGGTGGTGATGTTGTTGGTGGAGAAATTCTTAAATTCGGGCTCGGCGGGGGGTGCCGGGGCATCCTTTGCGGCCTGCTTGAGGACGATCTCCACGGCGTGGGCTCCGGTGTAGCGCAACGTAAGGGTTGCCGAGCGCTCCTGGTCGCTCTCGTTGGCCTCGATGAGCATGGAGAGTTCGGTCTGGTCGATGGCGTAGATGTGAACCCAGGCTGCGGAGCTCTCGGCCTCAAGCCTTTCCCCCTCCACGGGGTTGAGGATCGTGTAGCCGATCGAGATATCCTCCTCGGCCGCCGATAAACTGTAGCTGCTCTTGGCTACGCGGATCGTGGGGCCGACCACCTCCCCTTGGGCCCCCTGCGTGATCTCAATGGGGAGAATGGGGGCTCCCGGGTAGATCAGGCGCACTACCGTGGAACGCTCATCGCCCGGGTTGGCGGCGATGTGAAACTGCAGGGTCGGGAGCTGGAGCCCTTCGGCCGAGATCCAGTCGTCGTTGCAACGCCAGGAGAGCTCGGCTCCGGGTGTGGGGTTCTCGATCGTCAGCTGTAGGGTAAAGAGCTGCTCCCGGCTGTCAAGGCTCAGGAATTCGGTGTCGCACTTCAGGATGGGCACCCCGGGGTGCTCCTGTTCTTGTTGCTCTTCATCCGAGGAGTTGCAGGCGGGGATGCTCAGAAGCATCGCACCCACCAGAAGGGTTGCAAGCGTGGCAACCCCGAATCTTAGAAGTCTCTTCATGCTGTTATCTGTTTTTCTCTATTCGCGATTTTGTGAGTCGATCCAAATGGTTACGGGGCCGTCGTTGCAGAGCTTTACAGCCATGTCGGCGCCAAACTCGCCGCTTGGCACCTCCTGGCCCAAGGTCTGGGACAACACCTCGATAAAGCGGTTGTATAGGGGGCGTGCCACCGCCTCGGGTGCTGCTTTGATGTAGGAGGGGCGGTTGCCCTTTTTGGTCGAGGCGTGGAGCGTAAATTGGCTGACGACCAGCACCCGGCCCCCGACCTGTTGCACATCGAGGTTCATCACCCCCTGCTCGTCGTCGAATATCCTCAGGCGCGAAATCTTGCCCACCAGCCAGGCGATGTCGGCCTCCGTATCGGCCGCCTCGATGCCGAGCAGTACCAGGATACCTTTTCCGATGGCCCCCTTCGTGCGGCCCTCAACCTCGACTGAAGCCTCGGTTACTCGTTGCAGTAAAACACGCATACCTTACCAAATTAGTAAAAATAGTAATTAGCAATTTTTAACAATAGCCATTATCGCTTATCACCCATTGCACATTACTCATTGCTCATTTCTCATCAACCCTGTGCCGCTTCCTCGAAAAAGGCCCACAGATTATCCCCCTTGGGGGTGGGCGCCGTGATGGTCAGGGGTTCGCGGCGCACGGGGTGCTCGAATGTAACCTCGCGCGAGTGGAGCGAAATGCCCCCGTCGGGATTCGAGCGCTTGGCTCCATATTTGAGGTCACCCTTGATCGGGCAGCCGATCTTCGAGAGCTGGGCCCGAATCTGGTGGTGGCGCCCCGTCAGGAGCTCCACCTCGACGAGCGTATAGCGGGCCGAAGCCCCCTTGACTTCGAAGTTCAGTCGCCCCTCTTTGGCCTCGCCGCGCGGGGTATCGAGGGCCTTCGAGCGGTTGCTCTTGCTGTCGCGCAGGATGTAGTGGCGCAGCGATCCGGACTCTACGGCCGGCCGCTGCTCGGTGATGGCCCAGTAGATCTTGCGGATCGAGCCCGTGCGAATCATCTCGTTGAGGCGGGCCAGGGCCTTCGAGGTCTTGGCAAAGAGCACGGCGCCGCTCACCGGGCGGTCAATGCGGTGCACAACGCCCAGGAATACCTCTCCGGGCTTTTGGTCGCGCTGCTTGATGTAGGCCTTGATCTCATTCTCAAGGGCACTCTCCCCCGAGGGGTCGGGCTGTACGAGGTCGCCACACCGCTTATTGACCACCAGCAGGTGGTTGTCTTCGTAGAGGATGTCGGTTGCGTGAAACATGATAATCAGAGGATAAAGGTAAAGGGCAGCAGCCGTTCGGCCGAATCGACCTCGGTGATGGTCTCGCGGCCGCACATCAGGATGCGCATCGGACTCTTCTGGCGGCGCTCCGAATCGACCAGCACCTGACGGCACTGGCCGCAGGGGTAGCACTCCCGTTCGTCGGGCACCGAAGCGATGGCCAACGCCTCGATCGGGTCGTCGGCGTGACAGGCGGCGTGGTGGAACAGGAGGGTGCGCTCGGCACAAAGACCGGCGGGGTAGACCTCGCTCTCGATGTTGCTGCCCGTCAGGATGCGGCCGCTTTTGAGGCGGGCAGCAGCCCCCACATGGAAGTTTGAATAGGGCGCGTGGGCCTTTCGGGTCGCCTCACGGGCGGCCTCGACCAGCTCCCGATCCGGTGCCGGAAGCTCTTGTGCGCACTCGTGGCGCGTGTACTCAAAACCGAACTGCTCTTTCATACCAATCTTATTTTTCGGTTATACTCTTTGGCTCCTTTTGAGGTTTTACCAAAGGTAAAGTCTAACAAAGGTACAAAATAATTAGGAATTAGCAATTCGGAATTGGCAATTATTTTTTAGCGGTCAGCATTCAGCGGTCAGCATTCAGCTTTTTTAGTTATCAGTTGTCAGTTATCAGTTTGCTTGACGGCGTGAAATCACAGACAGCCCAGTTTCCCCAGCCTACCCAGACAAATTAGGAATTGGTAATTATTTTTTAGCGGTCAGCATTCAGCGGTCAGCATTCAGCTTTTTTAGTTATCAGTTGTCAGTAATCAGTTTGCTTGACAGCGTAAAATCACAGACAGCCCAGTTTCCCCAGCCTTCCCAGTAAAATTGTGAATCGGAGTAGGGGGTTTAATGCCATGTAACCTCCCAACAAAATGGGGATGACAAAAATTTTGTCATCCCCTAAAAAACCAATCGCAATGGCTAATAAAAACCTACGATATCCGAATAGTAGTCGTGCCAATTCTCTTTGTTCTGATACGCAGAAAGAGATGTACTTGGAACATAAATCTTGCGCCCCGGAGCGTTTTCTTCGAACATGTTACTGTCTCCCGTTGGTGGTACTATCGGCTTACAATATACACTTACCAGGCTTTTGCAATGCGAGAATGCGCAACGCCCAATCGAAATTACGCTATCGGGAATAGTAATACTTGTCAGCGACTTGCAATTCCAGTATTTGCAACCAGTTATTACTCAATATTTTGTGCGTAATAAGTCAGAAATATGTCATAGACCTTTAAGGGTGCATTCTAAAGGGTGAAGATTTAACGATTTTATTGATTTGAGCCT
>SUZM01000005.1 GCA_015059965.1 Rikenellaceae bacterium | reverse complement strand
GCCAAGGCCGGCGAGGAGTATCTGATTAGCGAGCCCGCCGTCATAGCCACCCAGCCCGAGGAGGTCGATCCCGAGCTTACCAAGATCTACTATACTACGACAGACGAGCAGACCATTACCTCTTTTTTCAATCCCTCCGGGCTCAATCTTGTGTCGAACAGTTATGAGAACGGCCGGGGCGTGATTACTTTCGATGGTGTGATCACCCAAATTCCCAATAATTTTATGTATGGTAAGAGCACCCTCAAGAGTATTGTGCTTCCCGGGGCGGTAACCCAAATCGGGTACGGAGCTTTTGAGTCGTGCAGTAGTCTGGAGCATGTTACTCTCCCCAATGGGCTGGCCGAGATCGGCCAGGAGGCTTTTGCCTACACGGCACTCCGCGAGTTGATCCTTCCCGAGAGTGTAGCCGAGATCTACAACCAGGCCTTCATGCATTGTTCCGATCTGGAGCGTGTAACCATAAGCGGATCGCCCGCAGTTAATACCGATGCTTTCCGCGGATGTTCCTCGATTTCGAGTGTCCATATTACCAGCCTCGAGGCCTGGTGCAAGTGCGATTTCGGCGGCTTCAGCTATCAGACGACCTCACTCTCCAACCCCTGCTCCTATGGGGCTTCGCTCTACTTGAATGGCACCCCCCTTACCGGGGTAACGATCCCTGATGGGGTAACCACCCTCTCGGATGGTGCATTCACGGGTTGTAGCAGCATCGTCAGTGTAACCATCCCCGAACATGTCACCGAGATTGGCTCCTATAGTTTCAATACATGTGCCAACCTAAAGGCGATCTATTGCCTCTCGGCCACTCCGGCGACCCCCAAGCCCGTGAGTTTCTGGGACCTTACCGGCGACCTTTACCATTGGTACCCCTTCCACAACCAGGCCGAGGAGCGTAAGATCTATGTCCCCAACGCCTCGGTGGAGAGCTACCGAACCGCCTGGCTCTGGAAGCAGTATGCCGACTGCATCTACCCGATGGATCCCGTGGAGGAGACCTGGAAGATTTACTACACTTCGACCGATGGGAAAATTGTGGAGCCTCACGACCACTATGCTTTTGGATTCGATTATGCAACGTGGACCTATCCTACTATCGTATCGAATAGTTACTCAAACGGGAAAGGCACAATTGTTTTTGATAAGGAGATAACCTCGATGGGGGATTATGCCTTTATGGAATGCACGAATTTGGAGAGTATTATCATTCCCGAAAGTGTTACTTCGATTGGAGCGTATGCTTTCAGCAATTGCAGTTTATCTGCCATTCTCATCCCCGATGCAGTTGTCGAAATCGGCAATCAGGCTTTTAGTGGCTGTAGTAAATTGGCGAGCGCGACCATCGGCCAAGGAGTAACCTCGATAGGTGCTGGTGCGTTCTATCGCTGCGATAGTCTGGAGGCCATAACTATTCCGGACAACGTAACGACAATAGACAATGAGGCATTCTTCAATTGTGATGCTTTGGTTAGCGCTACAATAGGGAGCGGAGTTACCTCAATTGGTGGTTCTGTATTTTACGATTGTAACAAATTGGAAACTGTTTATTGCTATCCGACAACGCCTCCTGTCACCTCGTTTGGTGGTGCAACCTGGAGTGCCTGGGCAGCCTTCGACTCCTGCTCTACCGCGTTGAAAATCTATGTTCCCAACGCTTCGGTTGCGGCCTACAAAACAGCCGAGGGTTGGAGCGACTATGCCGCTGATATTGTCGGCTACGACTTTTAGTTTCCCTTTCCCCAAAAACAGCGGGCAGCTCAAACGAGTTGCCCGCTGTTTTTTGTTGGGGGGAACTGGGGGGGGCAGAGGGGACTGGGGGCGTTAAGGGCATTCGGGGAAATGAGCAATGAGCAGTTAGCAGTTAGAAATTACCCCTATTGCCACTAATGCCCCTTTAATCGTCAATTGTGAATTGTAAATCTTCTTCGTTGTGGGGCGGGAGTGGCAATTTTGCGAAAACTCAATTTTTCGCTTGCGGATTGTCAAAAAATTTGTAAATTTGACACAAATTTGAAAGATTCTATATTTTAAGACCCAATATGGCTAAGCAATATAAGCGTTATCTGGTAACCTCTGCACTCCCCTATGCCAATGGCCCTGTGCACATTGGACACCTGGCGGGTGTCTATGTCCCCTCGGATATTTATGTGCGTTACCTTCGCCTGAAAGGCTATGACGTGATCTCCATCTGCGGCAGTGACGAGCACGGTGTGCCCATCACCATCAAGGCCCGCAAGGAGGGGGTTACGCCCCAGGATATTGTCGATCGCTACCATGCCATCATCGAAAAGTCCTTCCGCGGCCTCGGCATGTCCTTCGATATCTACTCCCGCACCTCGTCGAAGACCCATCGCCGGGTCGCCTCCGAGTTCTTCCGAAAACTCTACGACGAGGGTAAGTTTATTGAGCAGACCTCGGAGCAGTACTACGACGAGGAGGCGCAGACCTTCCTCGCCGACCGCTACATCGTCGGTACCTGTCCCCGTTGTCAGAACGAACGCGCCTATGGCGACCAGTGCGAGAAGTGTGGTTCGACCCTCTCGCCCGACGAGCTGATCAATCCCAAGAGCGCCGTATCGGGTTCGGTGCCCGTAAAGCGCGAGACCAAGCACTGGTATCTGCCTCTGGATCAGTACGAAGGATTCCTCCGCGAGTGGATCCTCGAGGGCCACAAGGAGTGGAAATCAAACGTCTATGGTCAGTGCAAGAGTTGGCTCGATCTCGGCCTTCAGCCCCGCGCCGTGAGCCGCGACCTGGATTGGGGTATTCCCGTTCCGGTGGAGGGCGCCGACGGCAAGGTGCTCTATGTTTGGTTTGATGCACCGATCGGTTATATCTCTGCTACTCAGGATCTTACACCAGACTGGGAGAAGTATTGGAAGGATGAGGATACCAAGATGGTACACTTCATCGGTAAGGATAACATTGTCTTCCACTGCATCGTCTTCCCCTCGATGCTCAAGGCGCATGGCGACTACATCCTGCCCGAGAATGTGCCCGCCAACGAGTTTCTGAACCTCGAGGGCGACAAGATCTCCACCTCGCGCAACTGGGCCGTATGGCTCCACGAGTACCTCGAGGAGTTCCCCGGCAAGGAGGATGTGCTCCGCTATGTCCTCTGTGCCAATGCCCCCGAGACCAAGGACAACGACTTCACCTGGAAGGACTACCAGGCCCGCAACAACAACGAGCTCGTGGCCATCCTCGGAAACTTCGTGAACCGTGCGTTGGTCCTCACGCAGAAGTATTATGCCGGCGTGGTTCCCGCTTGTGGCGAGCTCACCGATTACGACCGCGAGACGATCGAGGAGCTCAAGAAGGTGAAGGGTGCGCTGGAGCAGAATATCGAGAACTACCGCTTCCGCGAGGCGCTCAAAGAGGCGATGAATGTGGCCCGTATCGGAAACAAGTACCTGGCCGACACCGAGCCCTGGAAGGTGGTGAAAACCGATCCCGAGCGCGTGAAGACCATCCTCAACATCGCCCTCCAGATCACGGCCAATACCGCTATCGCCATCGAGCCTTTCATGCCCTTCTCGGCTAAAAAGATGCTCGACATGCTGGCTGTAGAGCCCTTCGGATGGGAGAAACTCGGTTCGATGGAGCTGATTGAGGCCGGCCATACGATCGGTACCCCGGCTCTGCTCTTCGAGAAGATCGAGGATGAGGTGATCCAGAAGCAGCTCGACAAGTTAGCCGCCACGAAGGCTGCCAATCAGGCTGCAGAGGCTGCGCAACATGTTGAGGAGCAGAAGGATCCGGTAAACTTCGAGGATTTCCAGAAGATGGATATCCGCGTCTCCACGATCCTGGCGGCCGAGAAGGTGGCCAAGACCAAGAAGCTCCTGAAGCTGACGGTGGATACGGGTATCGACAAGCGCGAGATCGTCTCGGGTATTGCCGAGCACTTCACCCCTGAGGAACTCATTGGCAAGCAGGTCCTCGTGTTGGTGAACCTCCAGCCCCGCGAGATGCGCGGAATTCTCTCGAGCGGCATGATCCTCATGGGCGAGGATGCCTCGGGTAAACTTGTGCTGCTGCAACCCTCGGAGAAGACCAATAACGGAGCCCTGGTTGGATAGTTTAATTTGTTGAATATAAAGCAATTAGCTTAATAGTATAAGTATTAAAACCTAAAACTTCAAGTAAAATGACAGCAAATTTGGATTGGAAATCGCTGGGTTTTGACTACACCAAAACCGATTTCAACGTGCGCTACACCTACTCGGATGGTAAGTGGAGCGAGATGGAGGTAACCGCCGATGAGTATGTGCCTATGCACATGTCGGCATCGTGCCTGCACTACGGTTGCGAGCTCTTCGAGGGTCTGAAGGCTTTCCGTGGCGTGGATGGTAAGATTCGTCTGTTCCGTCCCGAGGAGAACGCCAAGCGCTTCATCTCGTCGGCACGTCGTCTGTGCCTCCCCGAGCCTACGGTTGAAATGTTCGTGAAGGCTTGCGAGGAGTGTGTTAAGCGCAATGCTCGTTTCGTTCCTCCCTATGAGTCGGGTGCTTCGTTGTACCTCCGTCCCGTGATGTTCGGTACGTCGGTGGGTCTGGGTGTACGTCCCTCGAAGGATGCGCTGATCGTGGTTTACTGCTCGCCCGTAGGCCCGTACTTCAAGTCGGGTATCAAGCCCATCCGCGTTGCTGCTGACCGTTCGCAGGACCGTTCGGCCCAGCACGGTACGGGTGATGTGAAGGTAGGTGGTAACTACGCTTCGTCGCTCCTTTGCGGTGAGATGGCTCACAAGAATGGTTTTGCCAACGTATTGTTCCTCGACTCGGTTGAGCGTCGTTACATCGAGGAGTGCGGTGCAGCAAATTTCTTCGCCATTAAGGATGGTGAGTACATTACGCCGAAGTCGCCCTCGATTCTGCCTTCGATCACCAACAAGAGCCTTCGTCAGATTGCACAGGATCTCGGCCTGAAGGTGGTTGAGCGTCCGATCGACATCGAGGAGCTCTCGACCTTTGAGGAGTGCGGTGCTTGCGGTACGGCTGCTGTGATCTCGCCTATCGGTTTTGTGCACGATATGCAGACCGGTAAGGACTACGTGTTCGATATGGAGAACGTAGGCGAGTGGAGCATGAAGCTCTACAACACGCTTCGTGACATCCAGTATGGTCGCTGCGAGGATAAGCACGGCTGGACGCTGGAGGTAAAGGTTGAGGAGTAATCCTTACCTTGTTCAATTAAAAATGGGTTGTTCCACGTGGAACAACCCATTTTTAATTGGTTCCTCTTTTTTGGGTGTGAGTGAGACAATCTTGTTTTTAGGATTTAACCCACTTTTGTTTGGTATTAAGAAGGAGGAAATTCTGTAAATTTGCAGAATTTCCTCCTTCTTTTTTAATTTTTTCTAAAGATTGGTGTTTTTTTACGAAGTTATCGGCCGAATTTTACCAACATCACATTGACGTCGGCGGGCGAGACTCCCGGGATTCGTGAGGCTTGGCCGATCGTGGCAGGGCGGATGCGTGTGAGTTTTTGTCGAGCCTCGATCGTGAGGGCCTGAAGAGAGTGGAAGTCAAAGTCGGCCGGAATGCGGATATTTTCCAATCGTCGGAGCTTTTCTGCAATCAGTTTTTCCCGTTCGATATACCCTTTGTATTTGATTTGTATCTCGGCCTGTTCAATCACCTCCTCCGAGAAGTTGTTTTCTGCGAGGAATTTTTCGAGCTTCGGAAGCGTTGTTCGGAGGTTCTCGAAGCTCGAAAAGGTGCGAAGCAATAGGTTTTGCAGCTTGCATCCCTGGGTCAGCGGGTCGGAATTGTGCAAAATTAAATAGTTTTCTACATCGCCTGGTTTGATGCTCAGTTCACGCGCGAATTTTTTAAGCGATTCTACAGCTGATTTTTTTTCGGTGAATTGTTGCCATCTCTTCTCGCTGATCAGCCCCAATTCGTACCCTTTTGGGGTAAGGCGCAGGTCGGCATTGTCCTGGCGCAGGAGGATGCGGTATTCGGCTCGCGAGGTGAACATGCGGTAGGGTTCGTCCACGCCTTTGGTTACCAGGTCGTCAATCAGTACTCCGATGTAGGCTTCATCTCGGCGCAGGACCACCGGTTCAAGATTCTTGAGTTTGCGGTGGGCGTTGATTCCGGCCATGAGCCCCTGGGCAGCCGCCTCTTCGTAGCCGGTCGTGCCGTTGATCTGGCCGGCAAAGAAGAGCCCCGCAACGAGCTTTGTCTCGAGGGTGTGGTGTAGCTGGGTGGGGATCAGGTAGTCGTATTCGATGGCGTAGCCCGGGCGGAAGATGTGGAGATCTTCAAGGCCCGGAATGGCATGCAGGGCCTCCCATTGTATCTCCCAAGGCAGTGATGAGGAGAAGCCGTTCAGGTAGTATTCGTTGGTCGATCGCCCCTCGGGTTCGAGGAAGAGTTGGTGCGAGTCCTTCTCGGCAAAGGTGCGGAGCTTGTCTTCAATGCTGGGACAGTAGCGGGGCCCTATGCCGTGAATCGTGCCGTTGAAGAGGGGGGAGCGTTCAAATCCCGTGCGCAGGATATCGTGTACACGCTTCGAGGTGTGTACGGTAAAGCAGGGGAGCTGGTCTTTAACCGGTTGAGTGTCAGATGAATATGAGAATTTTGAGGGGTTTTCGTCACCCTCTTGCACCTCCAGAGCCTCGAAGTCTATCGTGCGGGCATCGAGGCGTGCCGGCGTACCGGTTTTCATGCGCCCGGCCTCGAATCCGATCGCTGTGAGCGACTCGGTGATTCCGTGTGAGGCGGCATCTCCGGCGCGCCCACCCTCGGCCATTGCTTCGCCGCAGAACATCCGGCCGTTCATAAAGGTTCCGCTCGTAAGGATCAGGGCGCGGCACGAAAACTCCACTCCCATCTGAGTCTTCACTCCCCTTATGCGCAGCTCCTCCCCTTCGCGAGTGAAGAGGAGTTCGGTTGCGGCATCCTGCCAGATGTAGAGGCCCCAGGTGTTCTCCAGTTCACGGCGCCACTCCTCCGAGAAGCGGGCCTTGTCGCACTGCGCTCGAGGGCTCCACATTGCCGCCCCCTTCGAGCGGTTGAGCATACGAAACTGTATGGCCGTCAGGTCGGTGATAACTCCCATTCGACCTCCCAGCGCATCGATCTCACGCACGATCTGCCCCTTGGCTACACCTCCCACGGCGGGGTTGCACGACATGTTCGCCAGCTTGCTCATATCCATCGTCAGCAGCAGCGTGCGCGAACCCATGCGTGCCGCCGCCGAGGCCGCCTCACAGCCGGCATGGCCTCCGCCAACGACAATAATATCATAGTCCAACACCATGGTAATCAGTTGATTGTGATGTTTTTTAATCTTTTAAACCGGCCGCTTTGCCGACCATTTCGTCCAGCAGTGCCAGGTATTTGTCCTCTTTGCGGTGCATCTGCTTTTCGGCGTGGGGTGTCTTATCCTTCTGTCCGCACAGGTGCAGCAGTCCGTGGACGATCACGCGGTGCATTTCGCGCCCGAAGGTAGTCCCGTAGATGCGGGCATTGTCGCGCACGGTCTCCACATCGATGTAGACATCTCCGGCCACATATCCCTCCTTCAGGGAGCTGTAGTCGAAGGTGATGATATCGGTGAAGTAGTCGTGGCCGACGAACTGGATGTTCATGGCGCGGTGTTTTTCGGAGGAGCAGAAGATGTAGTTCAGCTCCTCGATGCGGCAGTTGCGCTCCTCGAGGGCCACCTCGCGCAGCCAGGCGCTCAGCAGGCGGCGCCCCTTGGGCAGGTAGCCGGTCTCCTCTTTATGGTATCGAATGGCCATCTCTATTTTGGGGAATTCCTTGTTTGGGTGATTCTCTTGAGTTGTTTTTGGGGCTATTTGCGAAAGCAATCCGAGGCGGACATCTTCTGCTTCGGATCAGGGGGGTAGATGCCGAACACCAGGGTGTACTCGTTCTGCATGGTGATCACATCGACCGACGAGCCGATCGTGCCGATCCGTTGGTTGCGCTTTACCGAAGCGTTGCGCTCCACGACGACAGCCGACAGGTTGGCATAGGAGGTGATATACTCTCCGTGGGCGATGTAAACGTCGTATTTTCCGGTGATGCGGTTGCGCTTGATGTCTACCACCTTTCCTTCGTAGATCGAGCGAATTTCGGCCCCTTTCGGGCCCGAAATCTCGGCCATGTTGCCCATGTACTTCTTCACCTTGCCCCCCACAACGGGCAGGTTCAGATTCGAGGTGCTCTTCGAGAAGGAGGCTCCCTGCTTGTTGCCCTTTGTGAGCTTGCGCAGTTCGGCCACGGCATCATCCAGAAGACGTTCCTGTTCGACCTTCTTTTTGAGGGCCGACTGCTCCTTCTTGGAGAGCTGTTTGACACTGGCTCGCGCCTCGGCGGCATCCTCCTGCAACCGTTTTTTCTGCTTCTTAAGGCTCTCCTGCACCGAGTCCAGCGCATAGCGCCGGCGCTCGAGAAGGGCTCGCTGCTCGGCCGTTTGTGCTTTGAGCGAATCGATGACCTTCATCTGCCGTTCCCGCAGCGAGGCCACCTCCCTGAGGTTGGCTATGCGGCGGGCCACATCGGCAAAATCTTCGGCAGCGAAGAGGTAGCTCAGGTAGTTGTTGTGGCGGTAGTTGCGCCACGCCTCGCGCACCATGCCGGCATAGCGTTCGCGATGCCTTTCGAGTGAGGCATCGAGCAGGTTTGCGGTACTGTCTGCCGAGGCGGTCTCGCGCTTCAGATCCTGCTCTTCGGCCTCGGTTTCGTTCAGCAGCGTGTTGCGCGTCTCGATCTGACGGGCCAGCGTGCGGGCCCGTTGCTCGGCGGTGGAACGGCCCTTTTTCAGGCTGTTGATCTCGCGCTCGCGGTCGGCAATCTGTCGCTCCAGATTCTCGATCTTGCGCTTTTGGTCGTCAATCTTCTTCTGGTCGGTCTGGGCTTGCAGGGTGCTTGTTGCTAAGATGAGGATCAGCAGGAGCAGAGGAATATGAAGGGCTCTCATGGCTTTGCTTTTTTGTTTTTCAGCCCATCGAGGCGGATGTTGAGGCCCACGGGGTCTCCGCCGTTTTCGAGAGCTCGTTTCCAGTAGGTCTCGGCAAGGAACTCCTCGCCCAGGGCGAAGAGAATATCGCCGTAGTGCATCAGCAGGGTGGGGTTGCGGCGACCATCGAGCGAGACGGCCTGCTGCATCACTTTTTTGGCCTCTTCGTAGCGCTCCAAGCAGAAGAGAACCCAGGCGTGTGTGTCGAGGTAGGTGGGCTCGTTGCCGGCTATGGCCACCACACGGCTCGACATCTCAAGCGCCCGCTCCAGGTCGCGCTTCTCGAGCGAGAGGAAGTAGGCGTAGTTGTTCAGTACCGAGAGGTTGTCGCGGTCGAACAGGAGCGCCTTGTCGTAGGCGGCATAGCACCTCTTGAGCCACTTGCGCCACCCTTTGGGGGCCTTTTCGTGCTGTACGAAGAGCTCCTCCGTGGAGCTGAGCGAGCCTTGGCTGCGGCGTTGGTAGCAGTCGCCCATGAAGCCCCAGATCCGGCTGCGTAACGAGTCACTCGAGGCCAACTTCAGGGCCTCGCGATAGGCCGCCTCCGCCTCATCGTAGCGATTGCCGTGCAGCGTGTAGAGGTGTCCCTGTTGGATGCGGAGCTGCGGATTTTCGGGGAAGTGGGTGATCGCTCTTCTCAGGTAATGGTGGGCGGAGTCGGGTCGCTCCAGGTAGCTCTCCATATCGACCACCATGGTGTAGTAGTCGAATTGTGGCGGCAGATCTTCAAGGCGGAGTTTGTAGAGGGCGAGAGCCTGCTCGATATCTCCCGAGGCGATCAGGTAGTCGGCGTAGAGCTCCACCGCTTCAGGCTCCTTGGGGTAGCTGAGGATCAGCGTGCGGGCCAGGGTGCCGAGTTGGGGGAAGAATTCGCGATAGAAACGGATGTCGGAGGTAAAGCGGTTGAAGGTCGAAATCTTGTCTCGGAGCGGAAATTCGGGGTGGCGGAAGATCAGGGGCATCACCTCGAAGTAGGCTCCGTAGTCGCGGCGGCGGCTGTGGAAGTCGGCTAACGTGAGGAGGGTCTCCAGGCGTGTGGAGTCGAGCTCCAAGGCGCGTTGGTAGGCTGCCCGGGCCAGCGAATCCCGCCCTGTTTGGTGGTAGATGTTGCCCAACGAGAGGTGACTCTCGGCTTCGTAGGGGGCACTCTCGATCTGCTCCAGCGCCTCCTCCAGGGCCCGTTCGTGCTCCCCCTGTTGCATCAGCATGCGGCGCTTCAGCCCTCCGAGTAGCGGGTTGCGCCCGAAGAGCACTTCGGCCGAATCCAGGAGGGCGATTGCTGCAGGGCGATTGCCCGCCTGCTCCTCCAACAGAGCCGTCATGCGGTAGTTGTCGGGGTTGTGGCGATCGATCTTCCTGAGGCGACGAAAGCTCTCCAAGGCCCCATCAAGCTCCATGGCCAGGATCTGCGCCCGAGCGTAGAGTTCCAGGTAGAACTTGTTGGTCGTATCCCTTGAACTGGCCGTCCGGGCGTGGTCCAATGCCGCGGGGTCGAAGCCGCTTCGGAGGCTCATCTCGGCCAGCTTGTAGTGGGCCGGAGCATAGGTCGAATCGAGCGAGAGGGCTGCCTGAAAGGCCTTTTGGGCCTCCGTGGTATCTGCCACGATGTGGAGCAGCCTGATCCCTTCGCAATAGTGCTCAAGCGGGGTGTTGAGGCTGTCCGGCTCTGCTCCGAGGGGGGCAATTGCCCCTCCCTTTGTCGGGTGGAATCCCACCAGACAAAGCACAAGCAGCAGTATGGTCAATCCCCCTTTGCGCATGGCTCTGCGGATGCGTTTCTAAACTTTAGAGTGCCGAGTCGAACTGGTGCAGGAAGCGCACGTCGTTCTCGAAGTAGAGGCGCAGGTCCTTTACGCCGTACTTCAGCATGGCGATACGCTCAACTCCCATACCAAAGGCGAATCCCGAGTACTCTTTGGGGTCAATGCCGTTGGCGGTCAATACATTGGGATCTACCATGCCGCACCCCATGATCTCTAACCAGCCCGTGCCTTTGCAGACGTTGCAGCCCTTTCCGCCGCAGAGGTTGCACGACACATCCACCTCGGCCGAAGGCTCCGTGAAGGGGAAGTAGGAGGGGCGCATGCGAATCGTAGCGCTCTCGCCGAAGAGCTCCTTGGCGAAGTAGAGCAGCGACTGTTTCATGTCGGCAAACGAGACCCCCTTGTCAATATAAAGTCCCTCCACCTGGTGGAAGATGCAGTGTGCACGGTAGGAGATCGCCTCGTTGCGGAAGACACGACCCGGGCAGATCACACGAATGGGGGGCTTCTGGTGCTCCATCGTGCGGACCTGAATCGACGAGGTGTGGGTGCGCAGCAGGATGTCGGGCTGCTTTTCGATAAAGAAGGTATCCTGCATGTCGCGTGCCGGGTGCTCGGGCGGGAAGTTCAGGGCCGAGAAGACGTGCCAGTCGTCCTCGATCTCGGGACCCTCGGCCACCGTATAGCCCAGGCGCGAAAAGATCTCGACGATCTGGTTCTTTACGAGCGAAATCGGGTGGCGCGAGCCGAGACCCTCGGCCGAACCGGGGCGGCTCATATCGCCCACCTCCGAGCTCTGGGCCATCTGCTTCTCCTCCAACTCGCCTTTTAGGGTGTTTATGCGTTCCAAAGCGGCACTCTTCAGGTGGTTCAGTTTCTGACCCAATTCACGCTTCAGTTCGGGAGCGACACTCTTGAACTCCTCCATAAGTGCCGTCAGCTCACCCTTTTTGCCCAAAACCTTGATGCGAAACTCTTCGATTTCGGCAGCTGTTTGGGGGGCAAAGGCCTCCACACGCTGCAACAGTGTTTGAATTTTCTCGATCATAATGCTTTTATATTTTCTTCTATTTTCTTACCTTTGTCGATGAACAGGAGAGGTTAACATCTCCTTTAGCGGACAAAGTTACAAAATAATGATGAATTAAGGGCGATTGCGGGCAGAAATCTTTTGGATTTTTCCCGCCAAACACCCCGAAGGATCCGAAAAAAGATGAAATGTTTTTTGCATACGCTCAGGATTATTCTCCTGCTCCTTCTCGCCACAACCCCGCTTCTCGCCCAAAAGGTGGGTGTGGTGATGAGTGGCGGCGGAGCCAAGGGGCTTTATCATATCGGAGTGCTGAAGGCTCTCGAAGAGGAGGGTGTGCCCATCGACTATGTGGCGGGAACCTCGATGGGAGCCATCGTGGGATCGCTCTATGCGGCCGGTTATTCGCCCGAAGAGATGGAGGCCATCGTTGCAACGGGCGAGATCAAGGAGTGGGTCTCGGGGCGTATCGATAACCGACACCGCTACTACTACCGCGAGATCGGAAACGTCCCGCCGATGTTCTCTATTCATGTGGGGTTTACCGAGGCCGCGGAGGGGAGACGCAAATTCCTGCTTCCCAACAGCCTGATCTCCTCTACGCAGATCGATATGGCCCTGGTGGGGCTCCTTACCCCCGCCTCCGAAGCCTCGGGAGGAGATTTCGATCGGCTCTTTGTCCCCTATCGCTGTGTGGCTGCCGATATGAATTCGCGTCGTGCCATTCTCTTGCGCGATGGCGACCTGGCGGCCTCCGTGCGAGCCTCGATGTCTATCCCGCTCGCCTTCAGCCCCGTGCAGCGCGACTCGATGCTGCTCTACGACGGAGGTGTATACAACAACTACCCCTGGCGGGAGTTGGAAAACGACTTCTCACCCGAGCTGATCATCGGCTCGGTCTGCACCGACAGCAAGCGCCGTGTGGATGAGCATAGCGGCTTGATCGACCAGGGGATGATGTTTATCATGAACAAGACCGACTACTCGATGCCTGAGGAGCGGGGTGTAACCATCGAACGTGCCGTACCGGTCGGTATGCTCGACTTCGACCGCGCCATGGAGATCATCGCCTGGGGCTATGAGGACACGAAAGCCAAGCTGCCCGAAATCCTCTCGCGCATCTCCTCCCTGCGCCCCAAGTCTGAGGTCGAGGAGCGCCGCAAGAGCTTCCGCGAGGGGTGTAAGCCGTTGGTCTTCGACCACTATGCGATCGAGGGTGTGAACAACGCCAAGACCAACTATGCGCGCGACTTCCTCAAGGTCGATGAGTTCAACCGCTGGGGAGCCCTCCGTGGCCGTGAGCAGGTGTTGGCCTTCGAGGAGTTTCGCGACAATCTCTACTCGATCGTCGCCGGCGGAGATTTCAAAACCGAATTCCCGCAGGTGGAGTATCGCCCCTCGACAGGACACTATAAGATTGCCATGAGGCTCAACTATAAGCCCAGTTTCAAGGTGATGATCGGCGGAAACATCTCCTCCACCCCCTTCAACCAGGCCTACATCGGACTGCGCTACCAGCTCATCAACCGCGTGGCTCAAACTTTCTATGGCGACCTCTACGTCGGACCGGTCTATTCGTCGGGTTCGGTGGGCGGACGTACCGACTTCTTCATGCGCGAGCCGATCTTCCTGGATTACAGCTTCAACTTCTCGGCCAAGAACCTCCGTCACGGCAACTTCGGAGCCCTTACCGAGGTGTCGAATACCGAGCAGGTACGGCGCAACGAACTCTTCGGATCGCTCACCTTCGGCCTGCCCCTTACGCGACGGAGCGTGATCTCCCTGCGCATGAACGGCGGCAATATCAACTACCGCTACTCCCCCATTGAGGGTGATCCCGCAGGGCTCGACCACACGCGTTTCTCCTACCTGGCCGGCAAGCTTGAGATTGCCCGCAATACCCTCGATAAACCCCTCTATCCGACCCGAGGAGCCCACCTCTCGCTCTCGGGAATCGGTGTCTGGGGGCGCGAGAAGTTCGATCCGGGCGACCACGACTTCTATACCCTCACCGAGGAGCGCAGCTGGCTGGGGGCCCGCTTCAAGTGGGACCAGTATTGGCCCCTGGCCTCGTGGCTTACCCTGGGGCTGAATATCGATGCTGTGGCCACCAACCAACCCAACTTCACCAACAGCCGGGCCACCGATATGGCTCGACCCAGCTACCAGCCCCTGCCGCATGCCAATATGGTCTATATGGCCGATTTCCATGCCAAGCGCTATGTGGCCGGTGGTCTGATGCCCACCTTCCGCTTCACCCCCTCGTTCCTCTTCCGTGCGGGATTCTATACAATGTTCCGTGACCGCGAAACCTCGAACCACTCCTTGCACTATATCACCGAGGCTTCGCTGATCTACCATACCCCCCTGGGCCCCGTGAGCCTCTCGCTGACGAAGTACGAACTCGACTCGTGGGACAATATGTACCTGATGTTCAACTTCGGCTATGCGATCTTTGCCCCCCGCGGCACCTTCTATTAGAGGGTGTCGCGTTCTGTACCACATCGTACCAGACTATCGAACTAGCAGCAGTGGGACTCGAACGGCGGCAGTAGCCGAGAGCAGACCGAAGAAGATTGTCAGACGGTCCCGAAGGGTTTAGGAGTTGAGAAACTTTGGCAGAAAATTTATTTTCAAAGACAACAGTTTCTCAACTCCTAAAATTGCGGAGCAATTGTCTGACAAGATTCGGAGACAAGTCAGCCGAGGCGCCACCCGCTGACGAGTCTCTTTATCCGCAAACGAAACAAGCGACCCCAAAAGGTCGCTTGTGAAGTGCGGATAAAGGGACTCGAACCCCCACGCCGTGAGGCATCAGATCCTAAGTCTGACGTGGCTACCAATTACACCATATCCGCAGAATTCTGTTGCAAAGGTAGAAAAAAATCCCGAAATTTTTGAAAATCAAAGCAAAAAAGTAATTTTTATCTCTTTTGGGCTTTGCGGATCGACTTTTGCCAACCCTTTTTGCGGGACGAAAAGAGGTTGCGGGTCGTGCAATTTTTAGAGGGGACTATGATGCGGTTGGGGCTGTCGAAATTTTTGAAAACAGACTTAAAACTTGAAAATTCTTGAAAAACTTTCAAGTTTTCTTTAAGATTCCGGCTTGTTGCAAAATCTCTATGAAGGCCGAAATCGGATATAAAATAGGCTGACAAGGGGTGGTTTTCGGGTTTTTGGGGCCCGAAAACCACCTCTTGTCGGAGGAGCTGCCCTGGGCTACAGATCCTCTTCGTCGTCGTAGAAGATGCCGTCCATGAGCGAGTCAAGGTCGCGGCGCTCCTTTTTGGTCGGGCGTCCTGTTCCGCGATCGCGGAAGACGAAGATTGTCTCGCGCGGGGTGTTGAGTTTGGCAAGCTCCTCCTCGGGGGTGATGTTGAGGCAGTAGATGGGGACATTCTTTGCCGGCTGGCGACTTGAAACGAGCTCTACCACCTTATATTGGTAGGTAACGGGCATCTTCTTTACCGAGATGCGGTCACCGATCTTCACCTCGCGTGAGGGTTTGCAATAGGCATCGTTCACCAACACCCGGTTGTTGCGGATGGCATCGGCGGCATCGCTGCGCGTCTTGAAGATGCGCACCGCCCAAAGGTATTTATCCAAACGTATATCGTCCATTTTTGAATGAGGAATTAGGAGTGATGGGTGGAAATTTTATCATTCACATTTAGATCTACTTGTTGTAACCTCTTCGGTTTCGGAAAATAATAGAAATGGTTAAACTTTTTCGGTCAGGTTTTGATCCTTGGGTTTGTCGTGTGACTGCTCCTCGTTTTGGCGACTCACGGAGAGGATCATGCCTAAGGCGATGGCCGTAAAGAGGGTTGAGGAGCCGCCTCGCGAGATCAGCGGGAGGGTCTGCCCCGTCTCGGGGATCAGGTTCAGCGTGACCATGATATGGAGCAACGCCTGCGAGGTGATCAGCAGGGCGAGCCCCAGCACCAGCAGGCCGGGGAAGGCTGTGCCGCACCCCTCGAAGATGAGGATGGCTCGGAAGAAGATCCAGAGGTAGAGCATCAGCAGCACAAGTCCCATGATCACGCCATACTCCTCGACAAAGAAGGCGTAGGCATAGTCGCTTTCGGGGTGGGTCATCTCTACGCGCATGGCGCTCTGTCCGGCCCCCTTGCCGACCCAGCCTCCGTTGTGGATGGCGATCATCGAGCATTCGGTATCGCTGAGATCCGTCACCGGGATCTCGGTACGGTCCTCTGTCCAGAGGTCAATCCAGGTGTCTACACGCCCGCCGGCCGTGGCACTGCGCCCCAGGTTGAGGGTCATGATCAGAAAGACTCCCACCACGGCGAGACCTACGATCTTGGCGAGCTCCTGTAGGCGTACACGACCGATGAGCATCATCACCAGCGAGGTGGCGAAGACCAGCACGGCTGAGGAGGTGTGGGCCGGGAAGATTACCAGACACGAGGCGACCATCGGAACCAAAATCGGCCATGTTCCCTCGCGCCAGATCGCCTTCTGCTCCTTCTCGCGCCAGCGTATGGGGTTGAGAGAGGGGACGATGCGCAGTTTTTGAATCACCTTTTGTCGCGAAGCGAGCTGGCGGGCCAGGAAGAGGATGGTGGCCACCTTGAGCCCCTCCGAAGGCTGAAGGTTGAACCCCAGGATGGGGATCCATCGGGCGGCGCCGTTGGTGGAGTGGCCCAGGAAGTAGACCGCCACCGTAAGGCCCAGGAAGAGCAGGTAGATCCAACGCGAGAAGTAGTTGTAGACGCGGCTGTTGATGTGGTAAACCACCATCAGCACCGCCACCGAGAGGATCAGGATGATGATCTGATCTCTCAGGAAGTGGGCCGAGGTGCGGGCCGTGGAGGCGGCATAAGCCATCTTGGCGGTCGAGGAGTAGACCACCAATACCGAGATTACGGCCAGTACGGCTGCCGTGATCCACAGCACCTTGTCGCCGCGAAAAAGTCGCTCCAGGAGCGTCGGCTCATTGGTTTGCATCGCCTGTTTCATGGGCTTTTAGTTGCATGATGCCAATCCGAAACGCTTAAAGATTCTCTTTGATCCAGGCTTTGAACAGGCGGCCGCGCTCCTCATAGTTCTTGAAGAGGTCGAACGAGGCGCAGGCGGGCGAGAGCAAGACCGTGTCTCCTTCGCGGGCAGCTGCGGCGGCGGCCTTCATCGCCTCGTCCAGCGACGAGGTGGAGATGATTTCGGACACCACCCCGCGAAAACTCTCCTCCAATTTTTGGTTGTCGAGGCCCATGCAGACCAGTGTGTGGACCTTTTCGCGGGCAAAAGCCTTCAGGGGTTCGTAGTCGTTACCCTTGTCCGTGCCGCCGGCGATCCAAACCACGGGGCGCTTCATCGACTCCAGGGCATACCATACCGAATCGACGTTGGTGGCCTTCGAGTCGTTGATCCACTCCACGCCGCGGATTGTCCCCGAGGGTTCGAGGCGGTGCTCCACAGGCGAAAAGTCGTAGATGGCCTTTCGGATCTTGGCGGGGGTAACCCCTGCGGCCAAGGTGGCCAGGGTGGCTGCCATGGCATTGTAGGTATTATGGAGCCCCTTGATCTGCATCTTGCGGGTGTCGATATTGACCTCGCGGGCCCCTACCACGGCCGTAAATTTCCCGGTGTCGCCATCGGGGAAGGCGTCGCCCACACCACTTGCCACCACCGACTTTACGGCAAAGGGGAGTTGCTTCATGTGTAGTGACGGGCCGCGCTTCTCGATCTCGTGCCAGATCACCTCATCGTCTCCCGAGTAGATGAAGTAGTTGCGCGAGTGTTGATTTTGGGTGATGCGCAACTTCGAGTCCACATAGTTCTGGAAGCAGTAGTCGTAACGGTCCAGGTGGTCGGGGGTGATGTTCATCAGTACGGCAATATCGGCTCGGAAATCATACATGCCATCGAGCTGGAAGGAGCTGAGCTCCAATACATACCAATCGTACCCGCCTTGGGCTACGGAGTAGGCGAAGCTCTCGCCGATGTTGCCGCCCAGGGCCACACGCTTACCGGCATCGTGCATGATCTTGTAGATCAGCGATGTCGTGGTGGTCTTGCCGTTCGAACCGGTGATGCAGATCGTCTTGGCCTTGCCGATGTAGCGAAAGGCGAACTCCATCTCCGAGATTACGGGGATTCCCTTTTCGCGCAACTTTTGAATGATGGGGGCCTTCTCGGGGATTCCAGGGGACTTGATCACCTCCGAGGCCGAGAGGATCAGCTCCTCGCTATGGCCGCCCTCCTCGTAGGGAACATTCCACTCGTCGAGTTTTGCTTTGTAGCGCTCGGCAATCTTTCCCGCATCGGACAAGAAAACCTCAAACCCCTTCTTTTGGGCCAGAATGGCCGAACCATACCCACTGATTCCACCACCCAAAACAACTATTCTTTTCATTGTCTATAATCTTTATTACTCAGTTCTCTACTCATTGCTCATTGCACATTGCTCATTGCTCATTACTCATTACTCATTGCTCATTGCTCATTGCTCATTGCTCATTAACGAATCTTAAGCGTTACCAAAGTGAGTGCAGCCAAAAGCAGGGAGATGATCCAGAAGCGGAGGACGATCTTTGTCTCGAAGAATCCGCGTTTCTGGTAGTGGTGGTGCAGGGGCGACATGAGGAAGATGCGACGTCCCTCGCCATACTTCTTGCGCGTATGCTTGAAGTAGCTCACCTGGATCATCACCGAGAGGCTTTCGACCAGGAAGATGCCGCACAAGAGGGGAAGCAGGAGCTCCTTGCGGATGCAGAGGGCCATCACGGCCATCACGCCGCCGATGGAGAGCGAACCCGTGTCGCCCATAAAGATTTGGGCCGGGAAGGCGTTGTACCACAAGAAGCCCACCAGGGCTCCGACGAAGGCGGCGGCGAAGACCACTAGCTCACCACTGCCCGGGATATACATGATGTTCAGGTAGTCGGCATAGACAATGTGGCCCGAGAGGTAGGCCAGTACACCCAGCACCACCACAATCGGTACCGAGACACCCGTCACCAGGCCATCCAGGCCGTCCGTGAGGTTGGCTCCGTTCGAGACGGCTGTTACGACAAAGATCGCCACCGCGATGTAGAGCAGCCACGAGAGCCCCTCATTACCCCCAACCAGGTCGCTGTAGTCCAGCTCGTTATTCTTCAGGAAGGGGATGGTCGTTTTGTTGGTCTTCGAAGCCTCGGGGCTCAGGACTACCTGGCGGCTGTGGTTTACCACTTCGTTGCCAAATTCATCCACCGTAACGGTCTCGACGGGGCGGGTGACCTTCTCGCGCACCACAATATCCTCCGAGAGCCACATCGTCAGGCCTACGATGATTCCCAGACCCACCTGTCCTACGATCTTGAAACGTCCTTTCAGCCCATCTTTGTTGTGCCGAAAGACCTTGATGTAGTCGTCCAGGCCGCCGATAAAGCCGAGCCAGAGGGTCGAGATCAGCAACAACAGAATGTAGATATTGTCCAGGCGGCCGAACAGGAGCACCGGCACGAGGATCGAGAGCAGGATGATCAGACCGCCCATGGTGGGGGTGCCACGCTTGGCGAGCTGTCCCTCAAGCCCCAGGTCGCGGATCTCCTCGCCGATCTGCTTGCGCTGCAGGAAGCGAATGATCGACTTGCCGAAGACGATGGCGATCAACAGGGCGAGGATGATGGCCGCAGCTGCACGAAACGAGATGTACTGAAACATTCCCGAGCCGGGCAGGTCGTAGAGACGATCCAAATACTGAAAAAGATGATAAAGCATAATCTTTCTATTCGTTATAATTCAAAACTTTCTTTTTTAATCGGGTTTTATCGGCGTGTAGAGTGGTGTAAGGTTTGCAAACAGACAGAGATCTCCTCTTTGTCGTCGAAATGGTGGCTCTCGGTGCCGATGATCTGGTAGGTCTCATGCCCCTTGCCGGCCAGCAGGATGATATCGCCCGCCTTGGCCATCAGGGCGGCCGTGCGGATGGCCTCGCCACGATGGGCTATGCGCAGGTAGCGGGCCGCGGGGTCGAGCCCCTCGACCATGTCGTCCAGAATCGCCTCCGGGGATTCGCTGCGCGGGTTGTCCGAGGTAAAGATCGCCAGCGAGGCGTACTTTACGGCAATCTGTGCCATCTCGGGACGTTTCGTGCGGTCGCGGTCTCCGCCACAGCCACAGAGGACAATGAGCTGCTGCTCGGGGCGGCGAATCTCCTCGATGGTGCGGATCACATTCTCCAACGCATCGGGCGTGTGGGCATAGTCCACGATGGCCACCGTGCCATCGGCGGCGTGAATCGTCTCGAAACGACCACTCACCGAATCGAGCGTGCTCATCAGTCGCAGCACCTCCTCACGCTCGGCACCCAGCAGCAGAGCTGTCGAGTAGATCGTAAGGAGGTTGTAGGCGTTGAACCGGCCCAATTGGCGCAACCACACCTCGCGCCCATCGATCTGCAGGAGCATGCCGTCGAGTTGCATCTCGATGATCTTGCAGCGGAAATCGGCGGGCGACTGTAACGAGAGCGTCTGCACCCGGGCCCGGGTGTTTTGCACCATTACCCGGCCGTTCTTGTCGTCGATATTGACCAGTGCGAAGGCCTCCTTCGGAAGGGTGTCGAAGAAGCTCTTCTTCACCCGCAGGTACTCGGCAAAGGTCTTATGGTAGTCTAAGTGGTCGTGCGTGAGGTTGGTGAAGAGTCCTCCCGCAAAGTGGAGCCCGGCCACGCGATGCTGGGCTATGGCGTGCGACGAGACCTCCATGAAACAGTAGTCGCAGCCGGCATCAACCATCTCGCGCAACAGGGCATTCAGTCGCAGCGTGTCGGGGGTGGTGTGGGTTGAGGGGATCTGCTTGTCGCCCACACGATAAACCACCGTCGAGATCAGCCCCGTGCGGTAGCCCAGTCTCTGGAAGAGGTCGGCCAGCAGGGTGGCGGTCGTGGTCTTGCCGTTCGTGCCCGTCACACCCACCAGTTTCAACTCCCGCGAGGGGTTTTCGTAGTAGTTCGAGGCGATCTCGGCCATGGCCGCGTTGGTCTCTGCAACCACCACATAGCTCACCTGCGGATCGAGCCTCTGGGGCAGGTGCTGGCAGACCACGGTGCGGGCTCCCGCCTCAATGGCCTTGGGGATGTAGTCGTGGCCGTCGCTTGCCGACCCCACCACGGCAAAGAAACAGTCCCCCGCAGCCACCTGGCGCGAGTCGTAGACCAGGTGGTTCACCGATTGCTCTTCGGGTCCGACAAAGTCGGTGCAGGCGACCCCGCGAAGCAAAGATTTCAGACTCTTCATCTCTATGGTTTTCTGTTTACTTGTCAAAACTTTATGCTCTTGTAAATGTTAAATTTTTAAAAATCAACCATCTGGTTTCGGGGTTTCGTTCGCAGGGCCGACGGGCCTTGTACCGGCAGCCGGCACCGCCTTTCGACACCGAACCCCCTCGGCGGGCTATTTCAGGGTTATCGAGGCTGTGGCTCCCCTTTTAAGGGGTGCTCCCGCCTCGGGGCTCTGCTTTACCACGGCCCCTTGGCCCGAGAAGGTTACCCGGAGCCCCCGGCTCTCCAGGAGGTAGAGGGCATCCTTCAGTCCCATGCCCCGCACATCGGGAACCCGGTCGGTCTCGTTGTCGAGCTCCACTACCCGCATCCCCATCGAGTCGTGCTCCATGCGCCCCCAGCCCTTACGGGGCACCTCTCCCGCATCGCTGTCGTAGTGGTCGGCCACGCGGCGTACCGAGGCCAGGTCGCCCCCCTTGATCCGGGTGGGGGTCAGCCCATCCTCACCCGTAATCTCTTTGCGAAAATCGGGGTGACGGGTCGAGAGGTAGCCCACCAACTGCTGCTCCACGGGACCGGCCAGACCGGCGCCATAGATCGTTGTGCCGCGTCCGCGCTGCGTGAAGATCGAGGTGAGCACCGTGTAGCGGGGCTTGTCGGCCGGGAGGTAGGCCACCATGGAGCCCAGGTAGTAGCCGTCCGAGTAGTGAACTCCCCCTTGGGCATACTTGGCCGTGCCGGTTTTGGCAGCCACCCGATAACGGGTCGTATCGCCCAAATAGTATTTCGCCGTGCCGCTCAGGACCACCTCTTCGAGGCATTCGCGCACCTTTTTGAGCGACTCTTTGGAGCAGATCTCCTCCACCAGCACCCGCTTCTCGAAACTTTCTATCACTTTGTCGCCGCGCCGAATTTCGCGCAGGAGCTGCGGAGCAACCATCTCGCCGTCGTTGGCAATGGCGTTATAGAGGGTTGCCACCTGCAACGGGGTGAGCTCCACGGCGTAGCCGTAGCCGAGGTTGGGCAGCGTGACGTGCGGATACCAGAGTTTGCTTCCCGGTTCGGGGAGCAGAGGGGCACGCTCGCCCAGGGCCTCAAGACCCATGGGCCGATCCAGATGGAGATGTTTCAGGAAATCGACATAGCGTTGCGGATCCTCCTTGTAGGCCTCGTAGATCGCCTTGGCAAAGAAGACGTTGAGCGACTGGGCTGTGGCGGTCTTCAGATCGACCACCCCAAAGCCGCTGTGCGAATCCTGCACCTCGGCCTTGCCCACCTTCACACGCTTGCCGTCCTCCGAGTCGTAGCTCAGCGTAAGCTCCGCACCGCAATCCTCCACAAGGGCCAGCAGAGCCGCCGCCTTAAAGGTCGATCCGGGTTCCATGCGGCGGCTCAGGGCGTAGTTTTCCAACTCGCCATACGAGCCATCGGATCTCCGTCCGAGGTTGGCCAGCGCCAGGATTTCGCCCGTTTGGGTCTCCATGACGATTGTGGTGCCCCAGAGGGCATTCTGGCGTTCGAGTTGGCGGCGCAGGGCCTTGTCGGCCACATCCTGCACATCAGGGTCGAGCGTGGTGACCACATCGGCTCCATCCTCGGGGTCGATGTTGCCCGCATGGCCCGCCACGCGGCCCGAGAAGCCGTGGGCAATGCGCTGGCGCCACTCCACGCCATCCTTCCCGGCCAGGTGGTCGCGGCAGAGGGCCTCGATGCCATAGGCGCCTCGCTCGTCGAGACGTCCGATCGTGCGTCGTGCCAACTCCCCTTGGGGGTAGAGGCGTTGATCCGACTGCACCAGGCGGTAGACCATGCCCAGATTCCAATTCAGGATCGGGAACTCCTTCAGGGTCTGCCACTCCGTGTAGTCCACCTCGCGGGGCAGAATCTCCACGGGTCGCGGGTCGCGCAACGTGTCGTAGAGCTTGCGTGTGGTCTGCTCCTCTCCCCGCATGCGGTCGATCAGGCGGCCGAACCACGAGGTGGAGTTGTAGTAGGTGGTATCCTTGCGATAGACCAGGCGGTAGTGTTTGGCGTGCGATTCGCGCAGCAGGCGGCTGTATTCGGCCGCTGAGCGATCTCTGAAGTGCAGGGCCAGGAGCTTGGCCAGCGAGTCGCTCTGTTCATGGAAGAGCTCCAGCGAGTCGAAGCCCTCGGCGGCCATGTCGAACTCCACGCGGTAGCGGAAGATCGAGGTGGCCAGCGCCTCGCCGTCGCGCGAAAGGATGTTGCCGCGCCGGGCCCGCACGGAGTCCTTGCGGAAGATGCGGCTCTCGATGCGTGCGGCATTGATCCGGACCTCGTCGCTCAGAAACTGCACCCATACAAGCCGGCCCAGGATTACCACACCCATCAGGATGAAGAGGCTGTAGAGCAGTCTCACGCGCAACAAGATGTCGCCCTTGATCTTCGATTTATGCTCCTGCTCCATGGTTTAGTCGATGATTTCGTGGGGAACCCGTGGATCTTCCAGCGGAATGTTGCGGCGACGGAGCTCCTCGACCACGGCCGAGTGGCTGGTCAGGCGGCTGCGCTCCTCCTTCAGGTGCAGGGCGCGTTCGCGCAACAGCTGTACCCGGCGTTCGGTCTGCGTGAGGCGCATGTCGAGCCTCAGGGACCAAAACATCACCACGATGCTGAGCAGAAAGACCGCGGCGATGAGCAGCGGGTAGCGGTAGTGTACGGTCAGCCACTCCTGGCGCAGGATGTTGCCGGTAATGAGCCCACGCAACGGATGCTTCGATCTTTGGTTTTCACGCTCTGCCAGGGCCTCCTGGTGGGCGCGTTGTTGAATCTCCTCGGCCTCCTCGGCAGCCATCTCTTCGTCGGCATCGCCGCGCTGCACACGCCGCACCTCACGCCGAATACGGCGTGCCAACTCCTCCTCCTGTTGTCGGCGCAGGAGCTCTTCGTCGGTCATCGGGTTGAAATCGGTGTCGTGCTGCATGGTATTCGGGACTCTTTTCGCGGGTCGATTATAATTTGATCGCGGCCCGCAACTTGGCCGAGCGCGATCGGGGATTTCGATTCAGCTCCTCTTCTGTGGGGACTACCGCCTTGCGGGTGATGAGCTCGAACGGAGCGGTGGTCCGCCCGTAGAAATCCTTCTCGATGTCTCCCTCGAAGTTGCCGCTCTTGAGAAAATTCTTCACCAGACGATCCTCCAACGAGTGGTACGAAATGACGACCAGTCGCCCGCCGGGCTTCAATACCCGAAGGCTCTGTTCGAGGGCCATCTTCAGGGCCTCCATCTCCCCGTTTACCTCGATGCGCAGCGCCTGAAAGAGTTTGGTCAGGAACTTTGCCTCGGCCTTTTTGGGTGTGCAGGGGGCTACGGCAGCTACCAGATCGGCTGTGGTCACCAAGGGGCGCTCTTTGCGGGCCCGCTCGATGCAGTTGGCCACCTTCCAGGGGGTATCCAGTTCGCCCCAGTCGCCCAGGATGCGGCTGAGGGAGGCGTTGTCGTACTGATTGACCACATCGGCTGCCGTCAGGCGTCCGCGCTGGTTCATGCGCATATCCAGGGCCGCTTCGCCGCGAAACGAGAAGCCTCGTTCGGTGGCATCGAAGTGGTGGGAAGAGACCCCTAAATCGGCTAGAATGCCATCCACCTCCTTTACTCCGCGCAGGCGCAATTGTCCACGCAGGAATCGGAAGTTGCTGGCGACATAGTGGAATCGCGGATCTTGGGGGGCGTTGGCCTCCGTGTCGCGATCCTGATCAAAGCTGTAGAGATGCCCCTCGGGGCCCAACCCCTCGAGGATGCGGCGCGAGTGTCCGCCCCCACCAAAGGTGAGGTCGGCATAAGTACCCGAAGGCTGCAAATCCAGGAGCGAGACCGACTCCTCAAGCAGCACCGGCGTATGATATTGGGTCGATGTGGAGTTCATTTGTGTAAATTTGGGTGTAAAGTTAGTCAATTTACGGGAAATTCTTACTATATTTGTTCCAATATATTTTTCAACATGGCACAAATAGACATCGATGCGGTACTGAAATCGAAGGCCCCGAAGGCCTCTCGTTATGTGCCGCGCTTTGTGGTAAACTACCTCAAACGCATCCTGCATGTGGATCAGATCAACGCGGTAATCGCCCGCCACTGGGATTCGGCTCCGCAGACCTTCATCCATGCCGCCTTCGAGACCCTGGGGGTGAGCTACACGATCGAGGGGCTCGACCGCCTGCCGCGCGACGGCCGCTACCTCTTCGCCTCGAACCACCCCTTCGGCGGAATGGACGGCATGATGCTGGCCGATAAGCTGATCGACCACTTCGGCGATGCCCGCGTGATTGTAAACGATCTGTTGATGCACATCGAACCCCTGTGCCCCCTTTGGGTGCCGGTCAATAAACATGGAGCACAGAGTGCGGAGTATGCCCGTCGTTTCGACGAGGTGCTCTACGGCGACCTGCCGGTGCTGACCTTCCCTGCGGGCCTCTGCTCGCGCCGCCATAAGGGGGTGGTGAGCGACACCCCCTGGAAGCCCAATTTCGTGAAGAAGGCCCATGCCACCCACCGCGAGATTGTCCCCGTCTTTGTTGAGGGGTGCCTCTCAAACCGCTTCTACCGCCTCTCGAACCTCCGTACCCGCCTGGGCGTAAAGTTTAATATCGAGATGCTCTACCTGGCCGACGAGATGTTCCGCCAGCACGGCCAGCGCTTCCGCATCCTTGTCGGCGAGCCCATCCCGTTGAGCGATCTGCACGCCCGGGGTTCGGCCCGCGAGCAGACCGAATACATCCGTCGCAAGGTCTATGAATTGGGCGAGAAACTCAAGAAAAATGGGGATTGATTGTTCAAAAAAGCCTAAAAATTCCTATATTTGTCCTCGAAAACAGAAGTTTTGTTGCTTCGGATTAGTTAGATTGATTGGAGATGAAGACGTTGATAGAGCCCATACCCCGAGAAGAGTTGCTTCGGGAGCTGACCCCCGAACGTAAAATCCGTGATACGAAGAAGGCCTCGAACGAGATCTATATCTTTGAGGCTGGAGACTGCCCCGCCCTGATGCGCGAGGTGGGACGTCTGCGCGAAGAGGCCTTTCGTGCTGCCGGCGGAGGGACGGGTGAGGAGGTCGATATCGATGCCGAGGATCTCCACCCCGAAGGCTACAGCCAGCTGATCGTCTGGGACCCCGTGGCCCAGGAGGTGGTTGGAGGTTACCGCTTCATTGTCTGTTGCAACTCCCACCCCGAGTGCCTCTCGACTGAGCACTACTTCCGTTTCAGCGACCGCTTCCGCCGGCGCTTCCTGCCCCATACGATCGAGCTTGGCCGCTCCTTTGTGCAGTTGCAGTACCAGGCCCGCCGCAACCCCAAGAGCCTCTATGCGCTCGACAACCTTTGGGACGGCCTCGGAGCCTTAGTGGTGCTCAACCCCAAGGTGCGCTACCTCTTCGGCAAGGTGACGATGTACCCCACCTATAACCGCGAAGCCCGGGCCATTCTCTTTCATTTCCTCGAACACTATTTCGCTGATCGCGAAGAACTTATGCAGGGCATCCAAACGCTTCCTCCTTATGAGGGCGTGCTCCCCGAAGATCTCTTCACGGCCGAGAGCTACGAGGAGAATCACCGACAGCTGGTGCTGCACCTGCGCGAACGCGGCGAGTCGATTCCCCCGCTGATCAACCTCTATATGAACCTCTCGCCCACGATGCGCCTCTTCGATACGGTGATCAATCCCGATTTCGGTCATGTGGAGGAGACAGGAATTCTGGTAACCCTTAAGGACATCTACCCCGAAAAGCGGGAGCGCTACACGCGCTGGGACGGCTGGCGCCGAAACCTCTCTGCCCGCCGCGAGGCCTTCGCCTGTCGAAAAAAGTCAAAAGAGGGGTCAAAATAGCCCACGAGCCACAAAACGACGTGCCGCAAAGGCGGATGTAAGGGGAATATAAAAGATTCCGCCTTCTTACTTCTACTTTATTTAGGAGTGGTGTTTATCGCCACGGGAACTCCCCCCTCTGAATCAGGGGCGGGGAGTCGGAAGTTGTGCGGAACGACTTCTGTGGGAAAAATAATTCCCAATTCCTAATTCCTAATTCCTAATTTATTTGTACCTTTGCGGTCAAAGTAAAATCAATGTAAATTATGGCAGTTGAACTGAAAGACTTAACCAAGTCGGACGAGAACTACTCGCAATGGTATAACGAGCTGGTCATGAAGGCCGGCCTGGCCGAAAATTCGGCCGTGAGAGGTTGTATGGTAATCAAGCCCTATGGCTACGCCATCTGGGAGAAGATGCAGCGTGCCCTGGACGATATGTTCAAGGCTACGGGCCACCAGAATGCCTACTTCCCCCTCTTCATCCCGAAATCCTTCTTCTCGCGCGAGGCGAGCCATGTGGAGGGTTTTGCCAAGGAGTGCGCCGTGGTGACGCACTACCGTCTGAAGAACGACCCCGAGGGCAATGGTGTGGTGGTGGACCCCGCCGCCAAGTTGGAGGAGGAGCTGATCGTGCGCCCCACCTCGGAGACGATTATCTGGAATACCTATAAGAATTGGATCCAGTCCTACCGTGACCTGCCGATCCTGTGCAACCAGTGGGCCAACGTGGTGCGCTGGGAGATGCGCACGCGCCTGTTCCTGCGCACGGCCGAGTTCCTGTGGCAGGAGGGCCATACGGCCCACGCCACGCGTGAGGAGGCCATTCAGGAGGCCGAGAAGATGATCCGTGTCTATCAGGAGTTTGCCGAGCAGTGGATGGCTGTTCCGGTGGTCGTAGGCCACAAATCGCCCAACGAGCGCTTTGCCGGTGCCGAGGATACGCTCACCATCGAGGCCCTGATGCAGGATGGAAAGGCGCTGCAGAGCGGTACGTCGCACTTCCTGGGTCAGAATTTCGCCAAGGCCTTCGATGTGCAGTATGTCAATAAGGAGGGCAAGCAGGAGTATGTATGGGCCACCTCGTGGGGTGTTTCGACCCGTCTGATGGGAGCCCTGATCATGGCCCACTCCGACAACAACGGTCTGGTGCTGCCGCCGAAACTCGCCCCGATTCAGGTGGTGATGGTCCCCATCTACAAGGGCCCCGAGCAGCTGCAGCAGATTGTTGAGCGCTTTGAGCAGATCGCTGCCGAGCTCAAGAAGCGCGGCATCAGCGTTAAGATCGACGACCGCGACAACGTGCGTTCGGGCTTCAAGTTTGCCGAATATGAGCTCAAGGGCGTGCCCGTGCGCCTGGCCATGGGCCCCCGCGATATGGAGAACGGTACCATCGAGCTGGCCCGTCGCGATACCCTCACGAAGGAGACTGTCAGCCAGCAGGGCCTCGAGGATCTGATCGAGAAGCTGATGACCGAGATCCAGGAGAATATCTTCCAGAAGGCGCTCAACTACCGCAATTCGATGATCACGAAGGTCGATTCGTGGGAGGAGTTCCAGAAGGTGCTGGAGGAGAAGGGCGGCTTCATCTCGGCCCACTGGGATGGCACGCCTGAGACCGAGCAGGCGATCAAGGAGGCCACGAAGGCTACGATTCGCTGTATTCCGGTCGATGCCGAGGATGAGGAGGGCGTATGCGTCTTCTCGGGTAAGCCCTCGCACCGCCGCGTATTGTTTGCTAAGAGTTACTAAATGAGTATTACGATGAATGCTATTGTAAAAAATGATTTTCAGTTCCCGGGACAGAAGGGACACTATGTCGGCAAGGTGCGCGATGTCTATAACATCAACGACGAGTACCTGGTGATGGTCGTTTCGGATCGCATCTCTGCTTTTGACGTGGTCCTGCCGAAGGGAATCCCCTTCAAGGGCCAGGTGCTGAACCAGATCGCCGCCAAGTTCCTTGATGCGACTGCCGATATTTTGCCCAACTGGAAGATTGCCGTACCCGATCCGATGGTGACGGTCGGCCACCGTTGCGAGCCCTACAAGGTGGAGATGGTGATCCGCGGCTACCTCTCGGGCCATGCCTGGCGAGAGTATAAGGCCGGAAAGCGCACGATTTGTGGCGTTGAGATGCCTGAGGGTATGGTCGAGAACCAGAAGTTCCCCGAGCCCATCATCACCCCCACCACGAAGGCTGACGAGGGCCACGACGAGGATATCTCGAAGGAGGAGATTATCGCCCAGGGGTTGGTGAGCCGCGAGGAGTATGAGCAGTTGGAGGCCTACACCCGCGCCATCTTCCAGCGCGGCACCGAAATCGCTGCCAAGATGGGACTTATCCTGGTCGATACGAAGTATGAGTTTGGCAAGAAGAACGGTCAGATCTACCTGATGGATGAGATCCATACGCCCGACTCGTCGCGTTATTTCTACGCTGAGGGCTATGCCGAGCGCCTGGAGAAGGGCGAAAAGCAGAAGCAGCTCTCGAAGGAGTTCGTGCGCGAGTGGCTGATGGCTAACGGTTTTCAGGGACAAGAGGGCCAGCAGGTCCCCGAGATGACCCCTGAGATCGTTGAGGGCATTACCGATCGTTATGTGGAGCTCTATGAGCAGATTACGGGCGAGAAGTTCTGTAAGGCCGAGACAGAAGATGTCCTCAGCCGTATCGAACGCAACGTCTCCGAGTGGCTGAAGAGTCTCTAATCGACACCGCAACCTCTTAAAGAGCCGTCTTGTGCGGCTCTTTTTTCCACCCACACCCTCCCTTAAAAGTTGATTTAATGGTTAAAAAGATGGGCAATGATGCCAAACGTTCGAGACCTATGGTGCTGCTGAGTTTTGATACCGAAGAGTTTGATGTGCCACGTGAGCATGGCGTGGAGCTCCCTTTTGACCGGATGGTAGCCATCTCGGTTGAGGGGACGACCCGTATTTTGGACTGCCTGGCAGCGCATGGAGCCATCCGGGCGACCTTCTTCTGCACGGCCGACTTTGCCGAGCATGCCCCCGAAGTGATGGCCCGTATCGCCCGCGAGGGGCATGAGATCGCCTCGCACGGCTGTTCGCACTGGAGTTTCAAGACCGAAGATCTGGCCCGCTCGAAGGAGCGCCTCGAGGCCCTGACCGGCAAGCCCGTGGTGGGTTATCGTCAGGCCCGCATGATGCCCGTCGATGAGGGCGAAATCGCCCGCGCCGGCTACCGTTACAACTCCTCGCTCAACCCCACCTGCATCCCGGGACGTTACATGCACCTCTCCACGCCCCGTACCCCCTTTATGAAGGAGGGGGTGTTGCAGATTCCCGCCTCGGTGACCCCCTGGCTGCGTTTCCCGCTCTTTTGGCTCTCTTACCACAACCTGCCGGCGGGGCTCTACCGTGCATTGGCTCGTCGCACGCTGAACCACGACGGCCACCTGTCAATCTACTTCCACCCTTGGGAGTTTTATGAGCTTGGCGACCACCCCGAACTACGAATGCCCTTCATCATTCGTAACAATTCGGGTGAGAAGATGGTCAAGCGCCTGGGTGAGCTGATTGACGATCTCAAGCGTCGCGGCCACCGCTTCGGCACCTATCGGGAGTTTGCCGAGCAAAAGTATTCGGAATTGCTAAACAAATAGATGAAAACCATGCGTTTAGGTATTGTATCCCCCTGCTATAACGAGCACGAAGTGCTCTACTCCTCGGCCGAAAAGCTGACCCGTCTGTTGGATGAGTTGGTGGCCAAAGGAAAGATCGATGCCGACAGCTTTGTGCTGCTTGTGAACGACGGATCGCGCGATAATACCTGGGAGATCATTTGCGACCTCCATCGGCGCAATCCCTACTTCTCGGGCATCAACCTCGCGCACAATGTCGGCCATCAGAACGCCATCATGGCGGGCATGATGACGGCGCGTTCGCTCGCTGATGCGGTGATTACGATTGATGCCGACCTGCAGGATGACCTCGGCGCAATCGAGCAGATGATCGACCGCTATCTCGAGGGCCACGATATCGTCTATGGCGTGAAGGTCTCGCGCCGGGCAGATCCCTTCTTGAAACGTACCTCGGCGCGAATGTTCTACGCGCTGCAGAGCTCGATGGGGCTGAAGACCATCCCGAACCATGCCGATTTCCGTCTGATGAGCCGCCGTGCCCTGGATGAACTCGCGCGCTATGGCGAGCGCAACCTCTACCTTCGAGGGATCGTCCCGCTGCTGGGCTACCGCACGGCAACCGTCGATGATGTGATCTCGGAGCGTGAGGCCGGATCCTCGAAATATACCCTCTCGAAGATGCTCAACCTGGCCGTGGACGGAATCACCTCCTTCTCGGTAAGGCCCATTCGCCTGATCATTGGTGCAGGACTCTTCTTCTTGGTGGTCAGCATGCTGATGACCTGCTACATCCTCTACTCCTACTTTGTCCATTCGGTTGTCCCGGGCTGGACCTCGATGATGCTCTCGCTGTGGTTCATCGGCTCGATTGTGCTGTTGGCAATCGGTGTGATCGGCGAGTATATCGGCAAGATCTATGTCGAGGTGAAGAATCGTCCGCGCTATAACATCGAGTCTTTTATGCACCACGAACCCGAAAAGAAGGAGTAGCCATGCAAGCATCCCTTAGCCGAGCCTCAAAAGCGCTCATGACAATCTTTAGAAGACCTTTTTGGAGCGATTGGCGCACGATGAGCGGCCTGTGGCTCCTCATCGGTCTGGTGGCGGGAGTGATGAAACTCGGCCGCTGCAACAATTTTCTAATTTATAAGTATACCTTTTGGCATGCTTGGGAGCGGGTGTCGCTCTATGCCTCCTATCCCGAATATGGCGACACAAACCACTACGGCCCTCTCTTCAGCCTGATTGCCGCCCCCTTTGCCCTGCTCCCCGAGGGGTTGGGCCTTGTGCTCTGGTGTGTGGGGCTGGCGGCTCTGCTGCTGTGGGCTGTCAAGAGCCTCCCTGTGGCAAAGCCGCAGCAGGTCTTCCTGATCTGGTTCTGCGCCCATGAGCTGCTTACGGCTCTTTTCATGCAGCAGTTCAATGTGGCCACCGTAGCCCTGATTCTGCTCACCTATAGCGCCATCGAGCGGCGCAAAGAGGGCTGGGCTGCCCTTTTTATTGTCATCGGCATGCTCGTCAAGCTCTATGGAGTGGTGGGCCTCGCCTTCTTCTTCTTCGCCAAGCGCAAGGTGCGCTTCGTGCTGCTGGGGGTGCTGTGGAGTGCCGTGCTCTTTGTGGCTCCCATGGTGATCTCTTCGCCCGAATATGTGGTTGCGCAATATGGCGAGTGGGTTGCAAGCCTTACCGAAAAGGGCTCGCTCAACCTCTTCTCGCTCTATCAGAATGTCTCGCTGCTGGGCTTTGTGCGTAAGGTTACGGGTTCGGCCGCCTACTCTGATCTGTGGCTTATTGGCGGGGGATTGTTGCTCTTTGCTCTGCCCTATCTGCGCCTCGGGCAGTATCGCCATGCCGCCTTTCGGGAGATGCTCTTGGCCTCGGTGCTGCTCTTCGTGGTCCTCTTCTCTACGGGTAGCGAGTCGAGCAGCTATATCATAGCCCTGATCGGAGCCTCGCTCTGGTATACGGCCGCCCCGTGGAAACGCTCCCGATGGGATGTGGCGCTGATGATCTTCGCCTTTATCCTTACGAGTCTCTCTCCGTCCGATCTCTTCCCGCGTGCGCTGCGCCAGAATTGGGTGCTGCCCTATGCCCTGAAGGCTCTCCCGTGTATTTTGATCTGGTTCAAGCTGGTGTGGGAGATGGTGACCAAAGACTATGCCCCCGGCGAGGAGCCGACGGTTAAAAATTGATAAACAGATCAGCAGATGGATCTCCTTAAACGAATCAATCGGCAGGAGTTTTGGCAGTTTGTGCGCTTTGTGATCGTAGGGTGCACGGCGGCTGCCATTCACTACGGTTGCTACTGCCTCTTGCGACTATGGATGCTGCTTAATATCGCCTATACGGCGGGCTACTGCATTGCCCTGGTCTGCAACTTCTTCCTGACGACCTACTTCACCTTCCGCGGTCGCCCTTCGACGGGCAAGGTGGCGGGCTTTGGATTTAGTCATCTGGTGAACTACCTGCTCCACATGGGGCTCTTTAATGGCTTTTTGTGGCTGGGAGTGCCGGAGTTGATCGCCCCTATCCTGGTGCTGATGATCGCCGTGCCGACCAACTACCTGCTCTTGCACCTCTTCTTTGCCAAAAAGCAGAAGTAGTGCATCGGAAAAAATATTGGGGAGGGGGTTCACACATTGAACCCCCTCCCCAATATTCTGTGCGGACGGTTTGCCTATTTGATGTAACGCACGACCGCCTCGGCAATACGTTCGCCATCTAAGGCCGCGGAGATGATGCCGCCGGCATAGCCTGCCCCCTCGCCGGCGGGAAACAACCCACGCACCTCGGGGTGCATGAGCGACTCCGGGTCGCGCGGAATGCGCACGGGGGTTGAGGTGCGCGATTCGACACCCATCACCAACGCCTCATTGGTCAGAAATCCCCGCATCCTGCGATCGAAGGTGGCAATGCCGCTTCTGAGGCCTTGGGCAATAAACGAGGGCATCCACTGGTCGAGTCGCGAGGGGGTGATGCCCGGAATGTAGGAGGTGCGGGGGAGCGTTTTGCTCGCCCGTCCGCTGACAAAGTCGGCCACGCGCTGCGCCGGTGCAATCTGGTTCTCTCCGCCGTTCAGGCGTGCCAGCTCCTCGAACTGCTCCTGGAACTTCAGCCCGGCGAGCTCACCCCATGCTCCGCGCAAGTGCTCGAAATCGCTCAGGCGAACCTCCGTCACCAATCCCGAGTTGGCAAAGGGCGAGGTGCGACCGCTGGGCGACATGCCGTTTACGACCGACTGCCTCTTTTCGGTCAGGGCCGGTACGATAAAGCCGCCCGGACACATGCAGAAAGAGTAGACTCCGCGCCCGGCCTCCTGACTCACTAACGAGTAGGCCGCTGCCGGCAGCCACTCGCCGCGACCCTCGGGGCTGTGGTACTGTATGCGGTCGATGAGCTGCTGTGGGTGTTCGATGCGTACCCCCATGGCGAAGGCCTTTGCCTCGAGGCGAATTCCCTTTGCCTGCAACAGGTGGTAAATATCGCGTGCCGAGTGGCCCGTGGCCAGCACCACAGCCGCCGCTTCGATCCACTCGTCGCCTGTGGCCACGGCCTCTATGCGTCCGTTTCTTACCCTCAGATCGGTTACCTTGCGCTCGAAGAGGTACTCGCCTCCGGCCTCAAGGATTGTCTGGCGCATGCGCTGCATGATGCGCGGGAGTTTGTCGGTGCCGATGTGGGGATGTGCCTCGTAGAGAATGCGCGGATCGGCCCCGTGGAAGACTAAGGTCTGCAGGGCTTTGTTGTAGTCGCCGCGCTTCTTGGAGCGGGTGAAGAGCTTGCCGTCCGAAAAGGTGCCGGCTCCACCCTCTCCGAAGGAGTAGTTCGACTCGGGATTGACCTCTTCGTTGCGGTTGATGCGGGCGATATCGTATTTGCGATTTAAGACATCCTTGCCGCGCTCCAGGACGATGGGTCTGAAGCCTTGCTCGATCAGGTGCAGGGCGGCAAACAATCCCGCCGGACCCGAACCCACCACGATCACTTCAGGGCGGTGGCGCACATTGGGGTAGTCGAAATGCACGGGTGCGGGTTGTGGCTCCTGATCTTCATAGACCTCGAGCGAGAGGTTCACCTTGATCTGCCGCTGTCGGGCATCGACCGAACGCTTCAGGATACGCACCAAGGCAATATCCTGCTCTTTGAGTCCCAGGCGGCGGGCTGCCGCCGTGGTGTAGGTGTGGCTGTCGGCCGCCTCGCGCGGCGAGAGTTGCAGGGTAAGAGTTTTCGGCATAAGAAAATGTATCGTTATCTCATTCGGGTACGGTTTCGTTCACATCCGACCCCTGATAGGCGGAAAACGGTTTTGTTGTTAATTCCATCGTTACGATGGCAAAGATACGAAAAAATGAGAGGGTTGGTGGTGGGTTACGACAAAAAATAGTATCTTTGTCATATGAAGTGCTCCTTTTCGATTATCGTCTGTTCGATCAGACCCGAGTTGGCCGAGGCTTTGGAGAAGAGTATCGCCTCGACGATTGGCTCTCCTTTTGAGATGTTGGTCTGCGACAATCGCGGATCGAACAGGGGAATTGGTGCCGTCTATAACGAGGCAGCCGCGCGTGCCCGGGGCGAGTACCTCTGCTTTGTTCATGAAGATGTCCTCTTTCACTCCTCCGATTGGGGCCCTCAGATCGCCCAAAAACTTGCCGAGGAGTCCACGGGAGTGATCGGCTTTGCCGGAGCCAACACCAAGTTGCAGAGCCTCTCGGGCTGGAGTGCCAATAGTTCGGATGTGCGACAGAACTATACCCAGCGCCTCCGCTCGGGCCGTCGCCGTCGTTTCTACAACAACACTGAGGAGGTCGATTTCTCGCCCGCCGTCTGCCTGGATGGCTTCTGCCTCTTCGTGCGCCGCGAGGTGTGGGCGGCAAACCCCTTCGATGAGAAGACCTTTTCGGGCTTTCATGGGTACGACCTCGACTTTACCACCACCATCGCCTGCCACCATCGGAACTACGTCAGCAACCGCATCGAGGTGGAGCACATCTCGGAAGGGGGCTTCTCCAAGGTCTGGTTCGAGGCGCTGAAGCGCTACCACGAGAAGCATGAGAAGCACCTCCCGCTCTTTGCCGGTTGGCAGCCCACGTTGCGGCAGCTGCGTAACATGGAGCGAAAATCGGAGGCCTACTTCATCAAATTCCGCCTCAAGATGGGGCTCTATGAGCGGGGTGAGGGGCTGCGGGCCATCTGTCGCTACATTTGCAAATACCCCTTACATGCGAAATCGTGGGCGCTGATCCTGAAGGCGCTGAAATATGGAATCAAACGATAGACCACAGCCATGACCTGTATAGTCCTTATTCCCCTCTATAAGAGTGAATTGATGGCCGAAGAGCAGGCCTCGATTCAGCAGAATCTCTCGCTACTCGGCAACCGCTTCCCGGTCCGTTTTCTCGGGCCTGAGGGGGTCGATTTCTCGGCCGTGGAGGAGCGCTTCCCGGGGATTGAGATCCTGCGCGTGAGCGACGAATGGCTCGGTACGCGCTGCGGCATTGCGGGCTATAACCGCATGATGCTCTCCCGGGAATTCTACTCCCGCTTTGCCGATTACGACTATATGCTCATCTGCCAACCCGATGTCTGGCTCTTTCGCGATGAACTCCATCAGTGGTGCGAGCGGGGCTATGATTACATCGGAGCTCCCTGGCCCGAAAAGCGCCTCTACAGCTTGGGCCTGATTCGTTTCTACCTCTCGTTGCGTCGGATGTTCAGCCCGCGGAAGAAGGTGCTGCGCAGCGATCTGTTCAATCGTGTGGGCAATGGCGGCCTCTCGTTGCGCCGCATCGCCCCCTTCATCGAGGCCTGCACACGTTATGCGGTGGAGATCGAACACTTCCTGCAGCAACAGCATCCCCTCTATAACGAAGATACCTTTTGGGCCCTTGTCCCCGAGGGGTGGCACTACCCATCGGCCGATGAGGCCCGCCTCTTTTCGATCGACCTCAAGCCCGAGCTTGCCCTGATGCTCAACGGCGGCCGTCTCCCCTTCGGCTGCCACGGCTGGTTCCGCCCCGAGCGGCGCGCCTTCTGGGAAGATCAGATCGCGACACACTCGGCAGAGGGGTGTGGCGGAAATAAATCCGAAGCACTCTCGCCTAAATCTTAATTTATTTTGTACCTTTGCGGAGCTTTTACCTCGAAAGATGAAACAGAGATCCGCCGTCACACCGCTTTCGCTCGGCACCGACCGATTGGCAACGCTTCTGGTGCGTTATGCCATTCCGTCGATCATTGCCATGACCTCCACCTCGCTCTACAACATCATCGACAGCATCTTTATTGGCCACGGCGTGGGGGCAATGGCCATCTCGGGTTTGGCGCTCACCATGCCGCTGATGAACATCTCGTCGGCCTTTGGCGCGATGGTGGGCATAGGTGCTGCGGCCATCATCTCGATTCGCTTGGGCGAGGGTAACCGGGCGGCAGCAGAGAAGACCCTCGGCAATGTGGTGCTGCTGAATTCGATCATCGGAGTGATGCTGATGACCCTCAGTATCCTCTTCTTGGACCCCATTCTCTACTTCTTCGGAGCCAGTGAGCAGACCCTTCCCTATGCCCGCGACTTCATGCAGATCATTCTCGCGGGATCGATCATTACCCACATGTTTTTAGGCCTGAATGAGGTGTTGCGCGCTTCGGGATACCCCCAGAAGGCGATGATGCTGATGCTTACCTCCGTGGGGGTGAACTGTGCGCTCAATCCGCTTTTTATCTTTGTCTTCGGATGGGGAATCCGCGGCTCGGCCTTAGCTACGGTGATCGCTCAGACGGTGGCCCTTTCGATCTCGCTGAAGCACTTCTCGAATCCAACCTCTTTTCTGCACTTCAAGCGCGGAGTCTTCCGTTTCAGAAAGAAGATTGTGGCGGGCATCCTCTCCATCGGTACCGCCCCCTTCCTGTTGCACCTCTGCGCCTCGGTGGTGGTGATCTTCGTCAATAAGGCCCTGCAGAACAACGGCGGAGACCTCTATATCGGGGCCTATGGCGTGATCAACCGCGTGGTGATGCTCTTCATCATGGTGGTGTCGGGCCTGAACCAGGGCATGCAGCCCATTGTGGGCTATAACTACGGAGCCAAGCAGTATCTGCGCGTGATGAAGACCCTTTTCATGACCATCTTCTGCGCCACCTGTGTCACGACAACCGGCTTTTTGATCGGCCAGCTCTTTCCGCGCCAGGTGGCCCTGCTCTTTGTCGGGAGCGGCGATGCCGATTCGGCCCGACTCATCGAGGCGGTGTGTGAGGGGTTGCGCATCGTGGTGATGTGCTTCCCGATCGTCGGTTTCCAGATCGTTACGAGCAACTTCTTCCAATATATCGGCAAGCCCAAGCGAGCCATCCTGCTCTCGATGACCCGCCAGATGCTCTTCCTGGTCCCCATGCTCATCCTGCTGCCCCCCCACTACGGTACCCTGGGAGTCTGGTGGTCGATGCCTATTGCCGACTGCGTGGCCACCCTGCTGGCCGCGGGCCTGCTTCTCCATCAGATTCGCTGGTTCAGAAGGGCCATAGCCGATAATCAACCCTAAAGGCCGAGAGGTTGAGGAGAACCCGAATAGAAAAATGCGAACCCCAAGGGGCTCGCATTTTTCTATTTTTTTGTTTCGGGGTCGGGGCATCTGGCGGCTTCCACTTGTTAATGGGCCTCGAGCCAGTTGCGGCCGAAGCCCGCTTCGGCAATCAGCTTCAGCCTCAGGTGAGCAGCGGCCTCCATCTCGTGGATCACAATCTCCCGCACGCGGTCGCGCTCGCTCTTCAGGGTGTCGATCACCAATTCGTCGTGTACCTGCAGGATCATCCGCGAGCGGATGCCCTCCTGCCGAAAGCGGCGATGGACGGCGATCATGGCGAGCTTCATGATATCGGCGGCCGATCCCTGGATCGGGGCGTTGATGGCGTTGCGTTCGGCCAGGCCGCGGGCTACGGCATTTTGGGAGGCGATGTCGTTCAAGAAGCGGCGGCGACCGAAGATGGTGGTGACGTATCCTCGCTCCTTGGCCTCTGAAACCACCTGCTCCATATAGCGCTTTACCCCGGGGTAGGAGGCGAAATAACCCTCGATAAGGGCCTTGGCCTCGCTGCGCGGGATGTCGAGCCGCTGTCCCAGGCCGAAGGCCGAGATGCCGTAGATGATGCCGAAGTTGGCCGTCTTGGCTCGGCGGCGCTCATCGGCGCTCACCTCGTCGATCCCCTTGCCAAAGATCTTGGCGGCTGTGGCGGCGTGGATATCTTCGCCCTGCGCAAAAGCCTCGAGCAACCCCGCATCACCACTCAGGTGGGCCATCAGGCGCAATTCGACCTGTGAGTAGTCCACCGAGAGGAGTTCGTGCTCCTCATCCGTGGGGATGAAGGCGGCGCGGATGGGCTTGCCCAGCTCGTCGCGAATGGGAATATTCTGCAGGTTGGGGTTGGCCGACGAGAGGCGTCCGGTGGCCGTCACAGCCTGGTTGTAAGAGGTGTGGATCCGCCCCGTGCGGGGGTTTACCAGTTGTGGCAGTGCTTCGACATAGGTCGAGAGGAGCTTTTTGATGCCGCGGTACTCCAGGATCAGGTCTACGATGCGGTGCTTGCGGGCAAAGGTTTGCAGATACTCCTCCTCGGTGGAGAACTGCTTGGTCTTGGTCATCTTGGGCTTGTCGGTGATCCGCATCTTGGCAAAGAGCAGCTCGCCGAGTTGGCGTGTGGAGTTGATGTTGAGCGTGGGATCGCCGGCGATGGTGCGAATCTCCTGCTCCAGCTCCGAGAGTTTGCGGTTCAACTCCGTGGCATAGGAGGCCAAGGCATCGGAGTCGATCCGGACACCTGCCCACTCCATATCGGCCAGCACACCGATGAGCGGCTCCTCGATCGAGGCGTAGAGATCTGAGAATCCCTGCTCACGGATTTGGGGCATGAGTTTCTGGTAGAGGCGCAGGGTGACGTCGGCATCCTCGGCGGCATACTCCGCCACGCGGGCCACGGCCACCTGATCCATGCGCAGTTGGCGGGCCCCCTTGCCGATCAGGGTCTCGATCTCAATGGGGCGGTAGTTTAGGTACTTCTCCGAGAGGTAGTTCATGTTGTGGCGGGCCTCGGGATCGAGCAGGTAGTGCAGCAGCATGGTATCGTAGAGGCGGCCGCGGATTTCAAGGCCCAGGCGGCGCAGCACCAGCAGGTCGAACTTGATGTTCTGACCAATTTTGGCCACCTGTTCGTTGGCGAAGAGCGGGCGCAGGATCTCGAGGTAGCGCTCCGTGAGGAGCTCTGCCGGCTCGGCAACCGGAACGCCCGGCTGCGGGAAGGGGAGGTACCACGCCTCATGGGGTCGCACGGCCAGCGAGAGGCCCACAATGTGGTCGCGGAAGAGGTCTAAGCCCGTGGTCTCGGTGTCGAAGGCAAACTCGGGGCTCTGCATCAACTCCTCGACCACCCGGCAAAGCTCTTCGGGGGTCTCGATGATCGTATAGCGGTGTTCGGTCGTCAGGGCTGTGGCATACTCCTCCGTCGGGATCTCCTCCGTCGGAGCCTCGAGCGGCTGTACGGCTGCCACGGCCGGGGGGATGGGGGCGAACAGATCGCCCTGACCCGCCAGGCGGGCGGCTTTCGCTGCCGCGGATTTGGCACGGGCCACCTCTGCGAGCTGTGTCTGCGCCTCCTGGCGCGGCCCTTCAGCCGGCTCCTCCAAGGGGGCAATATTCTCGAGATCCCGAAGGAAGGCCTTAAAACCCAGTTCGGCAAAGAGCGACTGCAACTCCTCGAGGTGGGGTTTGCAGATCGTAAGTTTCTGCTCGTCCAGCTCGATCGGCACATCGAGGCGGATGGTGGTCAGCTCCTTGGCCAACAAGAGCTTTTCGCCCCAGGCACGAATGTTCTCCCCCTGCTTGCCCTTCAACTCGGAGGCGTGGGCCAGCAGGTTTTCCACCTCACCCCACTGCTGCACCAATTTTGTGGCGCCCTTTTCACCGATGCCCGGTACTCCGGGGATGTTGTCCGAGGCATCGCCCCAGATGGCCAGAATGTCGCGCACAAGCGTGGGGTCGTCGATGCCGTACTTCTCGCAGATGGCCCTGCGGTCGATGATCTCCACCTCGTCGCCCTTCTGTTTGTAGATGTGGCACCCCTCGCGAACCAACTGCCCGTAGTCCTTGTCGGGGGTGACCATGAAGACCTCCAATCCCGCCTCCAGCCCCTTGTGGGCCAGGGTGCCGATCACATCATCGGCCTCGAAGTTTTCAACCTCGAGGATCGGAATGCACATCGCCTCCAACACCCGCTTGATGTAGGGCACCGAGCGGATGATATCCTCCGGGGTCTCGGGGCGGTTGGCCTTGTATTCGGGGAAGAGTTCGCGGCGGAAGCAGCCCCCCTTGGGGTCGAAAGCCACACCCAGCAGATCGGGCTTCTCGCGCTTGAGGATGTCGCGCAGGAACTTCACAAAGCCGAAGACCACCGAGGTGTTCATCCCCTGCAGGTTGCGCATCGGACGCCCCATGAAGGCGTAGTAGTATTTGTAGATCAATGCGTAGGCATCGACCAAGAAGAGTTTGCGATTGGCGGTTGCGGGCATAGCGGGTCTCGGGTTGGGGTTAATTGTCCTCGGCGAACCACTCGCCGTAGGAGGTCTCCGTTTCGTGCAGTTTCAGGGCGTGCAGCTTCACCCCTTCGGGCAGCTGGCGCTGGATGCGGCGGGCAAACTCCCCGAGCAGGTTCTCGGTCGTGGGCTGAAAATCGAGCAGGACGATTCGCTCGAAGCGGTCGCGCAGCCGGTCGTAGAGCTCGCTGTTCTCGGGTGAGCGACGCAACATGAAGGCGTGGTCGAAAGGTCTTACGACCTGCTCGCCCACAATGCGCTTCAGCTCACCGAAATCCATCACCATGCCGAATTTGGGGCTCCGCTCATCGCTCTCGGGCTCCCCCTTGATGGTAACGAAGAGTTTGTAGGAGTGTCCGTGAATCTCGCGGCAAGGGCCGTCGTAGCCCTCGATGGCGTGGGCGGCCTCGAACGAGAATTGTTTGGTCAGGCGAATGACATGTGCCATGGAAAAAGGTGGTTTTTTCGGGGAGCCGAATCGCTGTCGGCTCCCGGGGTTAATCTTTCAGACAATCGACAAAGATTTGGCGCTGGAAGGCCTCGTGCAGCGAAATAAGGGTCTCGGTCGAGGAGATCCCGGGGATTCCTTGCAGGGAGCTCAGGACACGCATCAGGTGGTCGTTGTCAATGCAGTAGAGTTTCAGGAAGAGGCTGTAACTTCCCGTCACATAGTTGCACTCCACAATCTCGGGGATATTCTTCATCGACTCAAGAATGGCGGCAAGGTCCTTGGCATTCTCGATTCGGATCCCGATGTAGGCGCAGATATCAAAACCCAACATGCGGGGATCGACAATCAGACGGCTGCCGCGAATAACTCCGGCATCATCAAGTTTGCGGATGCGTTGGTGGATGGCCGCACCCGAGATCCCACATTCGCGGGCGATCTCCAAAAAGGGGGTACGGGCATTTTTGATTAAATATTTCAAGATCTTGCGATCGATTGCATCCAATATTGTCTTGTTAGCCATAAATTGCTTAACCTTATTCTATTTTTTATGTAAAAAAGAGGGGGTATAGGTTGTATACCCCCTCTTTTGGATTGAGCCGGGCCTTACTTAATAATACCGAGCTCCTTACCTACCTTCGTAAAGGCGGCGATGCAACGATCCAGCTGCTCGGTGGTGTGGCCGGCCGAAACCTGCACGCGGATGCGGGCCTGACCCTTCGGAACCACGGGATAGTAGAAGCCCGTTACGAAGATACCCTCCTCCTGCAACTTGGCGGCGAAGTCCTGCGAGAGTTTGGCGTCATAGACCATCACGGCGCAGATAGCCGACTGCGTGGGCTTGATATCGAAGCCTGCGGCCAGCATACCCTCGCGGAAGTGCTCCACGTTGGCAACCAGACGGTCGTGCAGCTCGTCGCTCTCCTCCAACATCTTGAACATCTCGATGCTGGCACCCACCACGGCGGGGGGCAGCGAGTTTGAGAAGAGGTAGGGGCGCGAACGCTGGCGCAGCATGTCGATGATCTCCTTGCGACCCGTCGTGAAGCCACCCACGGCACCACCAAAAGCCTTGCCAAGGGTACCGGTGAGGATATCCACCTGACCGCGCAGGTTGTAGAGCTCCGTGATACCGCGGCCCGTCTTACCCAGCACACCGGCCGAGTGGCACTCGTCCACCATCACCAGCGCATCGTACTTCTCGGCCAGGGCGCAGATCTTGTCCAGCGGAGCGGCGTGGCCGTCCATCGAGAAGACACCATCCGTAACGATGATGCGGAAACGCTGGGCCTGAGCCTCCTGCAGACACTTCTCCAGCTCCTCCATGTTGGCGCTGGCGTAACGATAGCGCACAGCCTTGCAGAGACGTACACCGTCGATGATCGAGGCGTGGTTCAGCGCATCGCTGATGATGGCATCCTCCTGTGTGAAGAGGGGCTCGAAGACACCGCCGTTGGCATCGAAGCAGGCGGCATAGAGGATCGTATCCTCGGTACCGAAGTAGTCCGAAATAGCCTTCTCCAGCACCTTGTGCATATCCTGGCAACCGCAGATGAAGCGCACGGACGACATACCGAATCCGCGCTCGTCAATCGCCTTCTTGGCGGCCTCCATCAGGCGCGGATTGTCCGACAGCCCCAGGTAGTTATTGGCGCAGAAGTTCAGCACAGGACGGCCTGCAACCTCGATTTCGGCTCGCTGAGGCGAGCAGATGATACGCTCGGTCTTATACAGACCGGCAGCTTTGATACTCTCCAGCTCCTGCTGAAGAAACTCTTTCATTTTACCGTACATGGTTTTTAGTTTTATAGGTTTTCGTTTTTGGGTAAATCGCTTTTCGGGGCAAATAGAGCCCTATTCGCTGTAAAGGTAACAATTTTTTGCGCTCGGTGTACCATTTGGCCCCGATTTTTTTTATCACCCTTACAAATTGTTACCCTTTCGTCGCCGAATCCGCTTGGCAGACCTCTCGCCCTATCGAAAAATGGCCAAAAGAGATCGACCGTGGCAATAGATTTGCCGATCCTCTTTTTTGGCCATTCGCTTTGGTTGGCGGAAGCCGTTTAAAATTTAGGTGCTTATATACAAGATTACACAATAGGGAGCGAAATTCGCTTCGCAAACAAATTTAAACCGCTTCTACATCTTGATCTCGCGAATCAGCATACCCGGGAAGAGGTTTCCGCAGCCGCTGACCACCTCGAAGGTGGTCGCATCGAGCGTGGCATTTTCGGCCAACTCCTCGACCGACATGTAGCGGTTATCCCAGATCAGCCCCTTGACGGGTCGAATCACCCCTTGCCGTACATATTTGGTGCGACCATCGACCTCTTTGCGGAGCAGGACCTCATAGCGCGAGCTCTCGCTCACCCCCTCCTTCAGGCCGATTTTTGCCGTAATCACGGGTCCGGTGGTGTGGAGCGGGGTCTTGACACGGAAGACCTCGTTTTCGCGCTGCAATTCGACAATCGACTTGTCTATGGCACGCGTGCAGACCTTTTTGATCATCTGTTCGGGGGTGTCGGTATTGACTCCCTTGATCGAGGTCTTGCCGCTCGAGACCACCTGTGAGCCCACATACTCCAACTTGAAGAGGTCGGTGCATTGATCGAATTTGGCTTTTTTCGCGGGGTCGGTGGCGCTTGGGTCGAAGTAGTAGTCGTTGTAAAACTCCCACATCACCTCCTCAGAAAAGTTGAGTTTGTAGAGGTGTGAAATCACCATTACACGAAAACCCTCAATCTCTCGAATCAGGTTGGCAGCATCACTAAATCCCGAGGTGTCGGCACCACTTAATCCTCCGACAACGGCTCCGATAATATCGAGCGCAAGCGCCCACTTTTGTGCCTGGAGCTCTTTATCTACATAGTAGATGTCGTTAATCAGCACGAAGGTGTTGTTGATTAACTCTTCTCCGGCATCGGCCAACTGGGCCAAACCTCGAATATCGGCCTTGGCGAACTCAATATCTTGAAACGAGGCGTCGTAGAAGCCGCGCTCCTGAATCAGCCCCATATCGAAGGCTCCACTTCCCTTCTGGCGGTTGTACCATTTGGCTACCAGGCGGCGGGCTATGGCGTTTTTTTGCAAAAACTCAGTGAGTTCCAGTGGTTCATCCTTGGCCTCTCGCTTTTTCTTATGGTAGAGAGAATTGATAATCCGTCGATTGAGGTTGTGGTCGTTAAATTTCTCGGGTATGGGAATTGTCGCAAAAACCTCGGTAATCTCTTCGCCATAGCGAAACTCGGGGTGGGCAACCAACAGCGAGTAGATAGAACTGCGTTGATACTCACCCTCTCTCTGTTGGGCAACTGCCCGACCCCCAAAGAGGATCGGGCAGAGCAACAACAGAAGGACTATTTTAGAAATCCCACTCTTCATTGATATCAAATGTAATCTCTTTTTCGGTCTCAGGCTTGCCCTTCTTCATCTTCTTCATCACCTTGTTGTTCTCGCTGTAGACACCGAGCATCTTCGAGTTCGAGGTGCCATCAACTATTTCATAGTCGGCCGGAACTTCAAATAGGGATTCATCCACACTGCAGGGAATAACCTCTTTTACCTCATAAGCAGTGTGAGAGTCCATTGTCATTATACCTACTCTGGAGTTGCTGTCAATAATATACTTTATGCCCAGATAGGGAAGACCTGTAGGGGTTACGAAAGGAGCAAGAGCGGGATCAACTTGCAGGTCCTCACAGAGGTAAACTTGATTTTTGATTTTTGTTGTGCCGCCACCCCCTACATTTTCGATTTTCTCAGCTGTGTAAAGGCGGCACTTTTGCCCCGAAATGGTTTTATAAACATCGGTCGGGGTAGGGGTGGCGTTGTTTGCGGTCATCTTCGCGAAGTGCGAGGTCGGCATTTGAATCGCCTTCTTGATGTAGGGGAAGAGGAAATAGAGCGACTGCTCTTCCAGGTTGTAAATGGTGTGTACATTTACGGTTTTGTCAACCACAGCCAATTTTTTGCCTTTAATATGCATCTCTGCATCGCGTGCACCATTTACCAGCATGCCCTTTGAGAACTTGACAACAATATTGCTATGCTTTTCATAGCTGCGTGCCTTGAGCGTGCCTTCAAAATACTCCTGCGCATTGCAGGTCATCCAAGCCATCATGCAGATGGCAAACACAAAAAGTTTTTTCATGGTAAAAATGTTTTTGCCACCCGACTCCCCAATGGCGGATTAGTAGTAAAATGGAGAAGTGTGGAGCCGATTCGTCTATCCGCGTGGCGGTTTCGGGATCTGCGGAACCCGCTGACAACACCCCGCATTTGTGGCGAATACACCTCTCTGAAATCCGTTTGCTGTGCGGGCAACCCTCGAGTTTGTCCCGCCTATACAACAAAGGTAATATATTTTAACGAAAAATCTCTTTTTAATCGCAGATATCTTAACGAAAGGGATAAAAAAGAGAGCTTTTCATCCTCTTTATGGGTGAATTGGCGGTCTCTCATCCTCCCTGCTGCACAAAACAGCCGGCCGGACCCCGAAGAGTCCGGCCGAAGCGGTTGATTTTAAGCAGGCTCTGAATAGGCCCCGGATATCCCCCTCTCACTCTTCCTCGGGCTGGCCTCTAAAAACGGAAGCCTAAGGTGAGCAGGATGTGGTGGCGTGTATAGTCGGTGGAGTAGAGTTCCGAGGCATCGAGCAGCGAGAGGGCCCCATCGGCGCCTGCGCGTGCGCCGTAGAAGAGGCGGTAGTCGCTGCAGGAGGTGGAGCTGTAGCGGTAGGCCAGGTCGAGGGTCATCGAGCGGCTCAGCACAAAGCCCATACCGGCCGAGATGTCGAGGATGCGGTCGGCGATCGGAGCCGAGAGGTTGAGCTCCTCGCGGACCATTGAGGTGGTATAGCCCACACCGGCACGCAGGGCCCAGCGTGTGGTGGCTTTGAACTCACCGCCTAAGCGCACGCTGTTGGTGGCGGCAAAGCGCTCCTTGAAGGCACTCTGCTCGAAGGCTTCGGTCGAGGGGAGCCAGAAGGGGGTGTTGCGCACGCGGATGGCGTTGTACCAGTCGCGTTCGTAGTCCAGCGAGAGGATGCCCCGCTTGCCGAAGGTGTAGGAGATGCCCAACATCAGCTTCGAGGGGGTCGTGATCTCCCAGCGGTCGCCTGCCTGGTCGTTCCACGAACCGTCGGTATCGACCATCGAGGGGCTGTACTTATTCAGGTCGTTGTCGTAGACCATGGCGGCCATCTGTCCCGCGTACTCGTGGTCCACCGCATACCAGGTGGGTGAGTGGTAGGCCACACCGATGCGCAACGGCTCGATCGGGCGGAAGATCGCTCCGACCTTCAGGTTGAAGCCCACGCCGTTCAATTCGGCATACTGGTTATAGTGCATGTAGTCGGCCTGGCGGATCAGCTCCTGGCCGGCGCTGTTTACGGCAGGGATTGTCGAGCCGTCGGCTCCCAGGTAGCGGTAGTCTTCACCATAGTAGAGGTTTACGCGCTGTGAGAGGCTCGCAAGGCCGAAGCTGAGACCCAGGTAGAGTTTGTTGCCCACATTGGCTCCCAGCGAGAGGGCGTATTCCCCCACCGAACCGCGGCTCTCGAGTTCGTAGAAGTGGCCCACCGAGGCGTTATGACCGATGTGGTCGGCCTCGTAGAAGGGGCCGGCGCCGTCATCGTAGATGTTCAGCAGGTAGGAGTTGTAGGCCAACATGCCACCCCACAGGTCGGGGGGCATCTGTCCGTAGTAGCCCAGGAAGCCCTCGCTGTCGGGAAAGAGCCCTTGCGAGGTGAGCTGTCCTGCCCAGGCACGCAGCAGTGAGGGGGCAGCGGCACCCCCCTTATAGGGGCTGTCGTGCTGAAACGAGGTGTTGAAATTCAGGTCGGCCGTGCGGTTGTAGGCGAAGCCCATATTCAGGCTCACCAGACGTCCCGACCCTTCGTAGAGGTTGAAGACAAAGCCGATGTTGGCCAGTGCGAAGCGTGAGGTGTTGTTCGAGCCGTACTCCGCAGCGCTGTTTGACGAGCGCGCCAGTGAGATCATGGGTGTGAGTGAAAACTCATTTGTGCGGTACATGCCCAGACCCGCCGGATTGATAAAGAGGGTTGCCATATCACCTCCGAGTGAGGTGAAGGCGCTGCCCATGGCCATCGAGCGGGCTGTGCCGAAGTGTTGATCCTGCGACAGGCGGGCCATCTGTTCGGGCGAGATCAGCGCCTGCTGCATCACCTCACCTCCAAAGCTGTAGCCAAACTGCGCCGCCGCTGATTGTGTCAGCCCTCCGAGCAACAGCATCACAAGAGTGATATGTAGAACTTTTTTCATGTCTGTCAAGTTTTAATTCACCATTCCTAATTCACCATTCACGATTCACAAAGGCATGGAGCTGATTGCGCAATGTGCATCGTGAATCGAAAAATTATCTTCCGCGGTAATTTCCGCCTCCCGACGAGCGGTAGTTGCCGCCACCGCTGCCTCCCGATGAGCGGTAGTTGCCACCCGAAGATGAGGAGCCCGAGTTGTAGCTCGACCCCGAGCGGTAGTTGCTGCCGCTTGAGTTGTTGTTGCGGTAGGGCGAGTCGTTCTCCTGGCGGCGCGAGTTGCCCTCCTTCGAGCGGTAGTTCGAGGAGCCCGGTCCCGTATAGGAGGGACGTGAGGTGGAGCTGCTGCTTCCTACCGACTGCCCGGACTTCGTGCCGCGGTAGTTGCCACCACTTGTGGTGGTCGTCTTGCCGGGGCGTGCCCCGCCGCGGTAGTTGCCGCTGTTCCCGTTGCTGATGGTGGTACCGCCCCGGTAGTTGTAGTTGCCGCGTGGCGAGCCATAGGGCGATGAGGGTCTTACGCCTGCCGGGGTCGATCCTCCCGGTGCGGGGCGGTAGTTGGCATAGTGGGGATAGTCGGGGTGGTGCGGACCGCCGCCTCCGCCTCCCGGATAGTGGGGATGATGCGGCCCGTGCGGGGGGATGGGTGTCGGCCACAGCGGGCCGTAGAGCGGCCAGCCGCAGTACCAATAGTAGTTGTAGTCCCACCACGAGTAGTGGGGATAGCCCCACCAGGAGTAGTAGTAGTTCGTGGGCCAGAGCCAGTCGTAATAGAACCCGCCGTACCAGCCGCCCGAGCCAATGGTGAGCGAGAAACCCGGGGAGCCCCAGGTGCCAAACATCGAAGAGATGTATTTGGGCTCAACCCACACCTCATCGCCCATCACCACGATGTTGTAATTCATCGGGTCATAGACCGTAAGATATTGGTACTCGGGGGAGTAGCGCAAATCGTAGTACGACGAAGGCATTTTGTAGGACAAGGATCGAAAGCCCTTCAGGCGGCGGGCATAGGCACTCTCGTAGCTGTCGGCCAGGACTCCGCTGTAGCCCAGCTCCTCGTACTCCTCCTGGGCCGCTTTGGCCTCGGCTTCGGCCATTAAGGCCTCCCACTGAGCTTTGCGGGCCTCAGCCTCGGCGCGTGCCGCCTCGGCCTCCGCCTGCTTGTAGCGGGCAATGGCTGTGCGGTCGTGTGTGCCATACAGATCATCGGAGTAGCTCTCCGTGGAGGCATAAAATGTGCTGCTGCACCCCGTCGCCACAGCTATCAGGAGCAAAAATGCACTATAACGTATCGCTTTCATACTCGCCATGATTATATTCAAAAACACTCTTATTGCATCTCTTATTCGACAAACGAAAATCGTACCGCAATTATTGCTTATGGCAAATTGGATCCGGAAGGGAGAAAAAGCTAATTGGCTATTCCAAGAAATAGGCCTTATGGAAGCGCTCTACATTGTGTATTGAATAGGTCGGATTATTTCTCAACAAATTTCTCAGTTTGCGCTCTTTCTGGAAAAAGTTTTTATCGTTCAAGAGAATTACCATCTGTTTCGTGTGGTGAATAAAACCCTCCGAGGAGCGTAAAATATCCAGAGAGTGTCTCCTTTTGGTGGCAATATCCTTAACAATGTTCTCGACATTTTCCACCTCCAGTTTGGCTTCAACCGGTAGCAGATAGTTGTTCCTTAAGCCAACGACAAAATCCACCGTACTTTGTGATGTGCTCCTCTTTTCCCGAACCCGCTCATAGCGATCAAGGTTCAATGCGGTCTGTGCGGTAAAGGGCATTTTCCCGGATTTGTGATGTTCGTTTTTGAGGATGTTTCGAATTGTCTCCACACACTCCGTCATTCGAGGATTTCTCCGGGCAAACGACTCTATGCAGCCCTCTTCGTATTTGGGTTCCGGAGTCACCATATTAGCGCTGATTGTTTATGTAGGAGTCCAACTGCAGAAAAGATTTGTTGAACGACTCGAAAATAGGGTCGATATCGTGGCCGAGCGAGCGGAAAGAGTAGGTGCTGCTACCCGTTGTATGCTCTTCTGCCACATAGAATCCGAGCGAATTCAAACACTTCTCTTTTTCGGCCAGGTAACGAATTGCCGATACCATGTCCGTACTGTGGCTGGCGATGAAGAATTTTACACCGATTCGTTTATGTAACAGAATGATGATTCGGGCATACTCAACAATCCACTGCGGGTGGAGGTGTGCTTCGGGTTCATCAATGATCAGCAGGGTGTTTTCGTCAATAAAACGGTTTTTGAGCAACAACTGCAGCATGGCAAAGGACTTGATGCCGGTTGCACACTCCATCAAATCGAACTCCTGGCCGTCCCAGCGCTTGTATTTGAAACCACCGTCGAAGAAGTCGTCACTAAACGAAGCATCTCCCTGAATGTTTTTCTTGATCAGGTCGTTGATTGTACGTTTATAGCCTCGTTGGGGAGGATTTTTCAAGAGCGTGTTGATCTCTTTCCAATATCCGGGTTGTTGGGAGTTGGTTGGCATGCCGATGACCATCGGTGTGTCAATGTAGGCAACCTTTTTTACCGAATGGAGAATCGGAACATTGTTTACACCTTCGCCAATGATGGGATCTCCCCACTCTTTGAGGACGATGTTTCGAGGAAAGTTGGTATTGAAAATTTCACTCAAATTATTTTTCAGAATGCGAATGGGGCGCTCCAGGTTGATCTTCTTAGCCTCATCAAGCAGGTCGTTCATCTGAAGGATAAGCATATCGAGCATCTCCCGGGTAGAGTGGCTTGTCGAGGAGCGTGTTGTGGAGCGAAGAATCCATTCCAATCGCTCGGAGATCTCATAATCACCGGAAGTCTTTCTTGTGTATTCCCAAAATCGGTCACACAGATCCTTCACATTATTCATAAACAAATCGGCTTGCTCCATGCCGGGAAGCCCCGCAAAGCGCAGATGGCGGCCAAGACCTATTGAGCTGAACCCTTTGTGCATGATTACGCGGTATTGCATCTGCTCAAGCAGATTGAAATAGGGTTGCGCTTGGTTGTTAAAATAGGAGACAGCCAGATTTTCATAGGCATTTGTTTCGTGAAGGATGTAATAGAGCAATTTGGACAACGTGCTCTTTCCACATCCGTTTACACCGGCAACCACGGTGATACCGTCAATGGCAATGTCGGCGTGTTTGATGGCCCGAAAATCTCTAACCGATAATTCTACCGTCTTTTTCATACAAAAAAGTGTATATATGCGCAAATATAGCAATATTTCTGCAAATATGGAAATGAGAGCGCCTAAAATTCTGGGCAGATATGCTTTTATGCTCAAAGTCGGCCTTTTCCCGATGATCGGGCTCCCATATCTTTAGGGGACTGGGTCGTAGCCGCTGCCGCCCCAGGGGTGGCAGCGGGCAAGGCGCTTCAGGGTGAGCCAGCCCCCCTTGAAGGGGCCGTGGCGGCGGATTGCCTCCAGCGCATATTGTGAGCAGGTGGGGGTGAACCGGCACGATGGGGGTGTAAGGGGTGAGATGCAGCGTTGGTAGAAGCGTATCAGCAGCAGCATCGGCCAGGCAATAAGACGTTTGATCAATTTACAATTCACGATTCACAATTGGGCTTATGCGTCGGAATATTTCTAAGGGGATATTTGTTTGTAAAATTCAGACCAAAGAGTGAGGGCAGAACCGATACAAATTTACGGTCAAAATCCTCAAGTAAAAATCACAAAGAAAAATAATTGTGAATCGTGCATGGATCAGACGTTTTCGGCCACCTTTGCAAGGATCTTCTTTATGGCGTGCTCCATGCGGGCATACGAGAGCACCTCCTTGGCCGAGTAGATCAGGGCGAGGTCCATCGAGGCGGAGTGTTCGCCGAGCTCTGCTTTATTGAGGCGGTAGGCCTCGCGCATTCGGCGCTTGAGCAGGTTGCGTTTGTTGGCCCGCTTATGGTAGCGCTTGGGCACCGAGAAGAGCAGGCGCACCGAGGGCATGGTGTCGGCCTCGGCGAAGCAGAGGTAGCGGAACGGATAGACAAAGCCCCCCTCGCCGCTCTCGAAGAGACGTCGGATGGCTCCCAGGGTGCGCAGGCGCTCCCGTCGCGAGAGGCTTTGGTTCATAGGAGGCTACTTTTTGGGCGTGGTTGCTGTCGTGGTTGAGCTGCGGCGGGCGCGGGTCTTCTTGGCGAGCTTGTTCTGCTGGGTGCGGATGAACTCCTCCTTCTCCACGTCGGTCTTGTGCTCCACGTCGTCAATCTCCTCTCCGGCCTCGAGGCGCGAGGTGTAGATCTCCACGGCCTTGGCCATCGAGGGGGCCTCGGGGGAGGGGGCTGAAGCTTTGACACGCAATCCGGCATCGATGGCGGCGAGCAGTGTCCCCTCACCAAAGGTGGCTACGGGGGGCATCTCCTCGGCCTTCTCATGCTCCAGAAGGGCCTTCACGTCCGAGGGGGAGTAGAGGGCCAGCAGATCAAAGGATTTGAAGTCCACCTCCGAGCAGTCGGCGGCCACGGTACGGGCCAGGATCACAGGATCGACCTTCAGCTTGAGCTTGGCCAGAGTCTCGGGCAGCTCGGGCTTGTGGGGTTCGCTCAGGGCGAGCATGAAGTTCTCCTCCTTGTGCTTGATGATCAGCTCCAGGAAGTTTGTGAAGCTGCCGTTCGAGAAGGAGATCTTGCGCTTGCGGTAGATGATGTATTTTTGCAGATAGAGGGCTACGGCCTCGGTCTGGCAGATGTATTTCATCGACTCGGGGACGGTGATGCGTGCCTCCTCGCAGATGTGGAAGAAGCTGTCCACCGTGGTGCGCGAGGTGAAGATAACGGCAGTATGGTCCAGGATCTCGACGCGCTGGCTGCGAAACTCTTTCAGGGTGACACCCACCACGCGGATCAGGGGTTTGTAAACCACCTCGACCTCATGCTCTTTGGCGTATTCGTAAAAGGGGGATTTTTCGATCACGGCCGGGTGAGGCTGCGATACCAGAATCTTATTTACTTTCAACTTCAACTATATTTGGTGTAACTTATAATCACTTACCATCGAACGGCCAGCAACCATACAAGGCTTATGGGAAAACATTCGACGGTGCAAAGGTACAAAAACCAATGAAAAATTGAAACTTTTTTTGCGAGAAAGAGTTTAAAAGTCTCCTTAATGAAGAGGAAAATGACCATTCCGCCCATGAGAGTAATCAGGAAGAGCCAACCCCAACCCTCGCCGGGTGGGCATAACAGCAGGAGCAGGATGGGCGGGGTCATCAGCAGGGTCCCGACACTGAAGTGGAGTATCTTGAGGGCGATAACCCCCTCGGCCAGGTCACGCATCAGCACGATGCGCCCGATCAGTTGTATCAGGCCGCATTGGAAGAGAAGAACCCCTATGCAGGCCCCCAGGGCTGCAAGCAGCAGGGTCATCGTACCGTAGAGTGAGCCGAGCGACCCTTCGCAGAGCCTGACGACGAATGCCGCCGTCAGCAGCAGGCCGATGATGGCCGAGGTGTGGATTGCCTGCGAAGGGGGCGTGGGGCGCCCCTCGTCGTTGCGTTGGCGGACGAAGCTCCCGACGATCTCGTGCAGGTGGGCGCAGACCATCAGCGCATAGGCTGCGGCCAGCAGCAGCAGGATCCCCTGAAAGATCGGGTGGTCGGTGAGCGATTCGCTGTAAGGGAGTGCTTCGCGGCCCGTGGCGACCAGGCGTGCCTCGGGGCCAAAGGCCTCCAGGGCGGAGATCTCGAGGTTTCGGGCTCCCGACTGTAGGCTATCGGCAGCCTCTGCAAAGCGCCCCCACAGCGAGTCGAGGACCGGACGCAGGGGTTCGGTTGCGGGTTGCAGCGTGCTGAGGCTGTCGCCCGCCGAAGCGGAGAGGCTGTCGGAGGCCATGGTGCCGAGGCTGTCTAAGGCGGGTTTCATCAGTCGAAGAGGCGTTTGAGGGTGATACGGATGGTTGTCCCCTTGCCGATCTCGGACTCCACGACGGCAATGCGTCCCTGATGGTACTCCTCGATGATGCGGCGCGAGAGCGAGAGGCCGAGACCCCAGCCGCGGGTTTTGGTTGTAAAGCCCGGCTCGAAGATCCGCTTCCAGTTGGCTTTGGCAATCCCCTTGCCGCTATCCTTCACATCGACATAGAGGTGCTTTTCGTCCGAGGAGATGTGTACCTCGATCGAGCCGTGGCCCTGCAGGGCATCGAGCGAATTCTTCATCAGGTTCTCCACCACCCACTCGAAGAGTGCCGTGTTGATGTTGGCCCTCAGGGGGGCTATGGCCAGGCCGTTGTAGTCGAGGGTTACGTTGCGGGGAATGCGTTTGCGGAAGTACATCACCGATTCGCCCACCACCTCATTCAGGTTGGCCGGTGTGAGGGGGGTCTCGGAGCCGATCTTTGAGAAGCGGTCCACGATCTTCATCAGGTGTGTGAGATCTTTCTGCATCTCCTCGACGGCCGATCTGTCCACGGGTTGGGTCTTCAGGTATTCGATCCACCCCAGCAGTGATGAGGTGGGGGTGCCAAGCTGATGGGCCGTCTCCTTGGCCAGACCGATCCAGACACGGTTCTGCTCGTCGCGTTTCGTGGATCGGAAGGCAATGAATCCCAGGATGATGAAGACCACAACGGCCAGCAGCTGGATATATGGGAACCAGTAGAGCGACTTCAGAAGTGAGGATTGGCCGTAGAAGATCAGGTGGTAGTGGTCGCCCGCCCACCAATGGTAGTCGATGCGGATCGGGGGGTTCTCGTCGGCCAATCCGGTGAGCAGTTCGCGCAGCCGGTCGGGGTCGGAGAGCTCCTCTTCGTCGATCAGGTGTGCGCGAAGGATGCGCAGCTCCTCGTCGGTGATGATGAAGGGGATGTTGTTGTGGCTGTCCACGATGTAGTCGATCATCGGATCGTTCATCATCTCGCCGCCACCGCCTCCGGCCCGCTCCATGGCGTGGGCCCAGAGGGCTACGTCGTGCTGCTCCTTCTCCTTGAGCCGTCGGGCCATGTCGTTCGTATAGAGCAGTGAGATCGAGCCCAGCAGAATGCCGACCACGATCACCACCACGCGGTTTCGAAACGAAAATATGTCCCGACGAAATTTCATGTCAATTTACGATTTGCAATTCGCGATTCACAATTCGGGTTGAGCACCTCAAATATAAAATCCACTGCCAAAAATCACAACGAGAAGGAGATATTTGTGCAATGTGTATTGGGGATCAGAGATCCTTGAAAGCCTCCACTGCCCGCTTCACCTCCTGATCCGAGTGGAGGTTGTGGCGCGTGACCCCTTCGGAGTAGGCGTGGCGCAGGATGATATCGGAGTTGATGGTCTCGATGATCTCCTCGCGGTAGGTCTCCAGCAGGGTCTTCGTATCATCTTTCAGATTCTCCTCCATCAGGGTGATCTGCTCCTTGAGCTCGGTGAAGTTATCCTCGCCGGCGGCCTCCTTCATCGCCTTGAGCATGCGGCGTGAGGCCGACTCATAGGGCACCTCCTTGTCCTGTATGAAGGCTCGGAAGTCGTCGTAGTCCTGTGCCGTGATTGTAAAGTGGTCCACATCGAAGGGGTGCATGTCGGCGGCGTGGCGCTTCATGTACTCGTCCACGAAATCCTCGATGAAGCCCAGTGAGTAGAGGGTCAGGGCAAAGCGGCTGATGTATTGGGGGGTGAGGGGGATGTCGGGGGTGATGCCACCACCGTCGTAGACCGTGCGGCCTCCTGCGGTTTTGAAGGCCCGCTTCAGGGAGTCGGCCACCTCGCGCCCCGAGCTCTTGTCGTGGGTCGAGTAGTCGATGGCCTGGATGCAACGTCCCGAGGGGATATAGTACTTGCCGGTCGTGAGTTTCAGGTAGGCGTTATAACCTAAGGGGCGTGTCGTCTGTACCAGCCCCTTGCCGAAACTCTTCTGTCCGACCAATGTGGCGCGGTCAAGATCCTGGAGGGCGCCGGCCACGATCTCGGCCGACGAAGCCGAAGAGCCGTTGATCAGCACCACCAGCGGCAGATCGGGCAGCAGAGGCTCCTGCTCGGTGCGGAAGATCTTCTCCTCGCCTCGACCCTTGGTCCGCACCACCTCGGTGCCTTTGGGGACGAAGAGCCCCACGATTCGGACCGCCTCCTGGAGGATGCCGCCCCCGTTGGAGCGGTAGTCGAGGATCAACCCGTTGAGTTCGCCCTCGGCCTGCAGGCGCCCGATGGCTGCGCGCATCTCATCGTAGCACCCCTCGGTGAAGTCGCTGTGTTGGATGTAGCCGATCCCCTCGGCCACCCATCCGGCATAGGGAACTCCCGGGATGGCGATGCGTTCACGCTTCAGGGTGAGCTCCTCCTCTCGGTCGTCGATCAGGCGGCGGATGCGGATGCGCACCGTGGTGTTGGGGTCGCCCTTCAGGCGGCTGCTCACCTCGGCATTCGACCACCCCTTGGCCTCCTCGCCGTCAATGGCCAGGATCTTGTCGCCGATCTTGATGCCGGCACGATCCGCAGGTGATCCCTTGTAGGGCTGGGCGAAGATCACATACTCCTCCTTTTGGCGGATGAGCGACCCCACGCCGCCATATTTGCCGGTGGTCATCACATCGAAATCGGACATCTCCTCCTCGGGCAGGTAGGTGGTGTAGGGGTCCAGGCGGCGTACCATGCCGGCTGCGGCATCCTCCATCAGCTTGTCGGGGTCCACCTCATCGACATAGTGAACCGACAGCTCGCGCATCATGCGGATCAGGATCTCCATGTTGCGCCCCAGGCCGAAGTCGTTCTTGGTGGCACCGATTCCAATGCCTCCGATCAGCGCTGTAAGCGCCCCGAAAAGGAGTATTTTGCGGATACGTTTCATCTTTTCTTACCTCAAATTTGCCAAATATCCCTCCAAACGCCACGCCACTTTTACCGCTACGCGACGGATTCCCTCGATCTCCACCCCGTTGTCTGTTACGCGCAGGCGGATCTCATCCTCGAAGAGACACTTCAGGCGCCCCCAGAATCCCGTGGCACGGAAGATCTGCTCGCCGGCCTCCTCGCCGCACTTTGCGAAGCCGTAGGCCTCGAAGGCCGAGAGGATCTGGTCGCGGTGTTCCTCTGGCTTGCACCCCGCAACCTCTCGCTTCACGAAGCCGAAGCGCGGGTAGAAGAGGGCCAACAACAGCAGAGCGGGCAGCATCAGTCGTCCCTTCTCGGTGGCGAAGAGTTGCAGCTCAAGGGTCTTCAGGAAGGTCTCGGCCGTGGGCTGCCCCATGGTTCCGGTGTAGTACATCAGGGCCATCACCGCCACATAGATAACGGTGATCATCAGAAAATATTTCGTTGCTCTTACCACTCGCTGTTTCATACTATAAATTGCTCATTACTCATTGTGCATTGGAGAAATTGCATCTGCCACCTGCTGCATCAGCCACTTGGGGGTGGAGGTGGCACCGCAGATGCCCACCGATCGGGCCCCCTCGAACCAGTGAGGATCGACCTCCGAGGCCTCTTCGACCAGGTAGGTGCGGGGGTTGGCCGCACGGCACACCTCGGAGAGTACCTTGCCGTTCGAGGATTTGCGACCGGCCACGAAGAGGATCACATCGTAGCCGCAGGCAAATGCGGCCAGGTGCTCCTCGCGGTTGGCCACCTGGCGGCAGATGGTATCATCGACCACCACCTCTTCCGAGGAGCGGTTGCGGCGGCGCATCTCATCGGCCAGCTCTTCGAAGAGCGAGATCGACTGCGTGGTCTGCGAGAGGAAGTGAATCGGGCGTGTGAAGTCGATCTGCTCGAGATCTTCCGGGCGCTCGACCACGATGGCGCGATCCTCGACCTGACCCGTGAGGCCTACCACCTCGGCGTGTCCCCGCTTGCCGAGGATCACCACCTGACCCCCTTTGGGGGACATTTTTTCGTAGGCGGCCTTCACCTTGCGCTGCAGGGCCGCCACCACGGGACAGGTGGCATCAATGAGCTCGATTTGGAGCTCTTCGGCTCGCCGGTAGGTTGTGGGGGGCTCGCCGTGGGCGCGGATGAAGAGGCGCTTGCCCACAAGTTGGGGCATATCTTCGTGGGTTACGGTCTGCAGCCCCAGCTGCTCGAGGCGCTGCACCTCCACGCGGTTGTGGACAATGTCGCCCAACGAGTAGACACACCCTTTCCCCTGCAGGGCCTCCTCGGCGCAGGTGATGGCGCGTACCACGCCGAAGCAGAATCCCGAGCGCTCGTCGATTTCGATTTTCATAGCCAAAGGGGGGTTAGGCGTTGATCGTGCGGTGGTAGAGCTCCATGAACCAGGCCATCTGCTCCTCGACGGTGAGGTGGCTGTTGTCGAGAACGATGGCATCCTCGGCCTGTCGGAGGGGCGATACGGCGCGGGTCATGTCGGCCTCGTCGCGCGAGATGACGTTTTCCAGAATCTCCTCGAAGGTTACGCTGTCGCCTTTGGCCGTGAGCTCGTCGTAGCGGCGCTGTGCACGAACCTTTGCATCGGCGGTCATGAAGAGCTTGATCTCTGCCTCGGGGAATACCGTGGTGCCGATATCGCGGCCGTCCATCACCACACCCTTGCGACGACCCATCTCCTGCTGCAGGGCAACGAGCTTTTGGCGCACGATGGGGATGGCGCTCACACCGCTCACGCAGTTTGAGACCTCAATGGTGCGAATCTTGCCCTCCACGCGGTCGCCATTGACGTAGATATCCGAAGCACCGCGTTCGGGATTGAAGCGGAAGGCAATCGAGATCTCGGGCAGCAGCGCCACCACGGCATCCTCGTCGATCATGCCCGAACGGATGGCCCCCTTCTCGAGGGCATAGAGCGTTACGGCGCGATACATCGCTCCGGTGTCGATGAAAATGTAGCCCAAACGCGCGGCTATAGCCTTTGCGAAGGTGCTCTTGCCGCACGACGAGAAGCCGTCTACGGCGATGATGATCTTTCGTGTTTTGTTATCAGTGGACATCGGGGAAAATATCAAAGAAGGTCGATAAAATAGTATAGATACCCAGCAGACCGATGATCAGGCCTGCCACATGGTTGATTGTGAGCATGTGACGCGGGCGGAAACGGCGTCGGAAGAGGTTGATGATGGTGGCCAGCAGGCTCCACCAGGCCAGCGAGCCGCAGAAGAAGCCTGCAATGACAAAGAGTCCGCGGAAGAGCCCGGCCACATCCACGGCATCGACCGTGCCGATCTTGAAGACGGCAAAGAAGGCCAAGATGTAGGGAATCACCATGATGAAGTTGGCGATCGTGAGGCCGAAGATCGAGGCGAAATCCTGCCAGGGCGAACTCTTGCCGGCGCGATTCTTTCGGATCTGCGGCACGGGGTTCTGGGCAAAGACCCAGACGCCGACCACCACCACAAAGATGCCGCCGATGACCCGCAGCAGGGTGTTGTACTGCTCGATGTGCGACTGCAGCATCGAGTAGCAAAAATAGGCAATAATGGCCATCAGCGTATCCGCACAGGCCACTCCGAGGCCCGATATCAGCCCTGTGCGGCGGTCGCGGCTCAGGGTGCGCTGAATGCAGAGCACCGCCACAGGCCCCACCGTGATCGATGCGGCAATGCCGACACAGACGCCGCGAAAAAGCAGCTCAATGATCTCTAAACCAATTGTTCCCATCCCTTAATAGAAATGCTATAGATTGCAAAGGTACAAAAAATTCAAAATTCAAAATTCAAAATTCAAAATTATTTTTTTGCCTTCAGCCGTTGGAGGTTCTGAACACAGAGAGGGGGGATGCAAAGGATGCAGAGCGTTCCGGGGAAAATGATTAGATATAAACCTCAGTTTCCTCACTCGCCCCAGCCCTTGCTTGGCCTCCCTGGATGAAAAAAATCTTACAAGACTGCCAAAATGGGTGTTGATATTCAGGTGGTTATGAAAGGGTGGGCAAAAAAAATCTTACAGAGCACCTTTTGGCGGGCGGGGGGTGAGGTTATTCGGACAAAAATGCGTAAATTTGTAAAACGAATCGGCAATGGAATGAGACGACCCTGGCGACACATCTTCATGGGATCCCTGCTGCTCCTGCTTATCGGGGGCGGGGGTTGGTGGTTTGCCCATCGGCATTTGGAGCGGGAGCTCCTGCTGATTGAGCAGTGGTGTGAGGCCGAACCCGAGCAGGCTTTAGAGCGGGTCGAGGAGCTTACGCCCCGCGTGTGGTGGCATGCTGAGCATCGGGCTCGCCATGCGCTGCTCTATAGTCGGGCACTCGATCGCAACGTGGTCGATCTGCAGAGCGATACGCTGATTCGTCCTGCGGTGGAGTACTACCGCACGGCGGGGGCGCTCCGTTATCGAATGATGAGTTGCTTCTATTTGGGGCGCGTGCTTCAGAATGCGAGCCGCCTGCCCGAGGCGGCCGTGGCCTTTGTTCTGGCCGAGGAGTTTGCCGATTCATTGGGCGACAACCACTTCGGGGGCCTCATCACCCATGCCCTGAGCCATGTTTGCCATGCCGAGAACAACCTTAAAGGGGAGTTGCGCTACTCCCAAAAATCCTACGAATATTTCCTGGCCACGGGGCGTGAGGAGCGCATCCTCTATGCCCTTTGGGACCTGGGCAATGCCCACTACAACAACTTCCACTCCGCCGAGGCGGAGCGTTGCTATGAGGAGCTTATAGAGCGGGCCTCGGCGGCAGGCGACAGCCTCTACTGGGGAGAGGGGCTCCAGGGGTTGGCCTCGGTACGCCTTCAACAGGGGTTGGCCGAGGAGGCGCTGGAGCTCTTCGAGCGGGTGCGCGACGAGTGGGACTATCCGCGCACGGTGGATTGGCTCACGGACTACGCCTTTGCTTCGGCCTTGGTCGGGCAGTATGAGCGGGCCCGCCGCTGTATGGATGAGGCCGAGGCGCAGGTTGCCGACGAACGCGAGCGCATGCGTGTGCTCTACCGCCGCTATCAGATCGACACCTTGCGGGGGGACTACAGCGCGGCTTTTGATCGTTATCGCGTGGTGGCCGACAAGCAGGACTCGATCACCAAGGCACAGCTCGAGCACTCCTCGCTCGTTGCCCGCAGCGACTATTTTGAGCGCGAGACGGCCGAGGCGACCCTTACGCTGGAGCGGCAGCGAAACCGCATGCGCACCTGGGGCATGCTCCTGGGCTTTCTGATCCTGCCGGGGATCGGATTGCTGATCTACCTGAATCGACAACGTGCTCAGGCCATCGAGCGCCACATGGAGCAGATCGCCTCGCTGAGCGAGCATCTGCAGGGGGCGCAGAGTGAACTCAACCGCCTGGGAGGTCGCGCTGCCGAGCAACTCAAGGCCCGCTTCGAGTCGATGAACCGCCTGGCCGAGACCTACTATGCCCACTTCGACTCGACCAAGGAGCAGGAGCGTATCTACCGCCAGGTGAGGAGTGATCTGGAGCAGATCGGAAGCCGGGCCTATTCGCGTGAGGAGCTCGAGCCGCTGATTAACCGAACGATGGAGAACTTCATGGTGCGACTGCGCGAGCAGGTGCCCACGTTGCGCGAGGAGGAGTATCAGCTGGTCACCTACCTGCTCTTGGGCTTCTCCTATCCCTCGATCAGCATCTTCGTCTCGCGGCGGGTCTCAACGCTCTATACGCGTGTCAGCCGCCTCAAGGAGCAGATTGCGGTCTCCGAGGCCCCCGATCGGGAGGAGTTTCTGCGGCTGTTGAACAAAAAATAGCCGAAGCGGGTTGTCAAATGAGAAACATTTCGTACCTTTGTAAAGGAGCTTTTATCTGTGTGGGCTTGGTATAGAAGGGTTTTCTATCGAGGAAAGGATGGAAGCGAGGAAGCATGGAAGGATGATGGACGTGTGGAACGATAATGGTGGGACAGAAAAAATAGAAACAGTAGGTCGCCAATAAATTAGAGGTGCGCCCCAAAAATAAAAAAGGTGCTTATATACAAGATTACACAATAGGGATCGAAATTCACTTTGCACACCTTTTTTACTCACGGCGTTCCGCCGTGTTTATAAATGCTGACCCACCCCCTAAATCCCCCGCCTCGGGCAGGGGACTTAGTCAGCCTGACGGCTGAAAAAGAGGTCATTTTACACCAGGGTGTAAAATGATATATAATTACCTAAAAAATAGAAAAATGAGAAGAGTTGTATCTTTGTTGATTCTTGCGCTGTTGGGCCTCTCTTTGACGGGGTGTGGCAGTATTTTTCAGAAGAAGGGTAAGGGGATAATCCGTTTTGGCAGTGGCGACTCCGTTGGTGCTCCCGGTTCGTCAGTCCCGGAGGAGGGATCCATCGGATCCTCCATCCGCGTTGAGGTGCAGGATGGGGTGCTGTGGATCGTTTTCAATAAAAATATCGGTCTGGTGAAGTGTATTGTGGCGAGCCGCCTGGCCGCCACCGAGGTGTGGAGTACGATTCTCGATTCGTCGCAGGGCGAGGTGAGGGTTGAGCTTCCCGAGACACTCCCGGCCGACACCTACCGACTGATCCTTCAGAATGAGCAGGGTGAGGTGCTCTATCAAAGTTATTTCTATTTCGGATAAGCTGCCTGTCGCCTATGCAGACCCTCCTTCCGATAGCCTATCTCCCGTCGCTGAGCTACATGGCCCGTCTCTTGCAGGGGCCTTGTACGATTGATCTGCATGAGCACTTCGTCAAGCGCTCGGAGCGTAACCGTGCCCGCATCCTGACGGCCAACGGCGTAATGGAGCTCACGGCTCATGTGCAACATGGGAATCGCCCCCGCACCCCGATCTGCGACCTGCGGCTCGACTACTCGAAGCGGTGGCAGCACCAGCATGCCACAGCTCTCCGCTCGGCCTACAAATCTTCACCCTGTTTTGATTTCTATTGGGATGCGCTGGCCCCCTTCTATGAGCGCGAGTGGAAATTTCTGGTCGATTACAACCTCGAACTTTTGGCCCTGCTGCTCGAACTGTTGGGTCACCCGGAGCGGATGCCCCGCCTCTCGTCGGCCTACTTGGTGGCCGAGGCCGGGGATCTCGATTTGCGCCCCAAAAAGAGTGAGGGCCCGATCTTTGAGATCGAGCCCTATGTGCAGGTCTTTTCCGACCGCATGCCCTTTGTGCCTAATTTATCCATCCTGGACCTGCTATGCGCAGAGGGGCCTGCGGCTGCGGCTCTTTTAGCTCGCTGCCGCATCTGAAGAACATCTCATCCTTCATCTGCCCCATGCGAACCACCACATGGTTCTCTCGCTGGGGGATAAACTCCTCACTGAAATAGAGGTTGGGAGCCACGCGCACCAATTGCATGGTGTCGTTGTTGATGGTCATCCATACCGAGTCGGCCGTCTCGGAGGCGTAGATGTGCAGTTGCTGAGGTTGTGCCGGGCGTTCCACCCACCGTTTATCGGCTAAGTGGAGGGTCATCTTTTTCGCGTTCCATCGGGCGCGGAAGAGGTAGAAGGCATCCTTGCGCGTGCGACGGTCGAAGCTCACCAAGCCCGATCCGTTGATCCCCTCGTCGCGGCGTGCCGAGCCATAGTCGCTCAGGCCATCAACCCAGTGGCCCCACAGGAGCGAGGTGCTGTCCTTGCTCAGTTGGGCCATGTAGAGCTCGTGGAAACGACTTTGGCGGCGTTCGGGGAGCTCCAAGGTGTAGGGCGCAGGCTTCTCATAGCTGTCGGGCTGCTGATGAATGAAACCTTCGGCCGAGTAGTGGATGGCCGACGAGAGGTGACTCCACTTCTCGGCCATCGTCCCGATCCAAAGACTCAGATCCTCCCCACGACCACGCTCCCAACCCAACTGTTGGTGCCAGGCAATGGCATCGGTGATGAAATTGATCTCGCCATCCTGATTGCTGGTGGCCAGGGTCGGACGGGTGGGGTCCATCTCGTGGGCCACGGCATTGAGCCGCTTGAGGTAGGCGAGGAGCTTGGGATCGTTGATCTTCAGATCCGTGAAGAGTCCCCAAATCACCACCGAGGGGTTGTTCATGTGTTGGGCAATGATTGCTCGCAGCAACTCCACGCCCTGCTCTTCGAATTCGGGCGACGAGTAGTAGTTCAGATCCGAGAGGTAGGCCGTGCGTGTAAAGGGAAGGTCGATGCGGGCCAACAATCCCCGCTTGTCGCACGCGCTGTAGAGGTAGGGGGCGTGGGGACCGGCGGGAGAGAAGAGGGCGTTGGCACCCACCTCCTCGAGTAACTCCAGGTCGGCATCAATCTCCTCGGGGCCCATCAGCGAGGCGCAGGCCGGGTGGTCGTAGGCCGGCGACAGGGCTCGCAGATCGACTCGGCGGCCGTTGATGCGGAGCCCTCCGCCCGCGGTGAGGGAGAGGCAGCGCAGTCCCGTGGTTACCTCCACCTGATCGTAGTTCTCACCTCCCGAGACGGTGGCCGTGAAGCGGTAGAGCGAGGGCTCTTCGGGCGACCAGGGTTTCGGGTTGAGGATGGCAAAGGGGATTTCGATGGGACGCGAATAGTCGTAGTTGCTCTTCAGGGTTCGGCGCTGTTCGGCGCAGCACTTGCCCGAGGCGTCGTAGGCCTTCAGGGTGATGGCCACGGCCTGGGGGGTGGGGACCGAGAGGTGGAGAATGGCCCGTCCCTCGGCACGCTCGGGCTCTACCATATCGGTGAGGATGAAGAGCCCCTCGGAGCCGTGGTAGAGGGGAGAGATTGCTATGGGATCGGTCACCAGGAGCTCCACCTGGCGCGAGATACCGCCGTAGAGGTTGCGCTCGGTGGCTGTGGGCATCACATCGCCCCGCGGGACATTGCTTACGGCCACCATCAGCTCGTTGCGACGTCCGCGGATCAGGTGATCCGTGATCTCGACCGTAAAGGCGACACCCGCCCCGCGGTGCGAGGCGACGTAGTTGCCGTTTACAAAGATATCGGCCGTGCTCTCCACGCCGCCAAAGCGCAGGAAGAGGCGTTTGCCGGTCCACTCCTGCGGAGCATAGAGCGATCGGAAGTAGAGCCCCTGGGTGCGCAGGTAGGGGTAGACCCCGGCTAAGGCGTCGCCATTCCAGGTGTGGGGCAGCGAGACGTAGCGGGCGCGGTCGGCGTTGTTCTCATGGCCGAACTGAAAGCGCCACTCCTCAGAAAGGGGGTAGACCGTGCGCGCCGGAGCTGCCAGTGTGCACAGCACGAAGAGCAGTGAGAGAATCTTTTTTATCATGCGAAAAAGTGTGTGTGTTCAAATCAGAGCCATCCGCCGTTCGAGGCGTTCTGCTCGCGGCTGATCAGCGCCAGGGGGCGTACCACCTCCGTGTCGCCGATCGTGCACTTCAGCTCCAGACGTGCCGAGCCGCTCTTGCCGCAGAGCACCTTGAGCTCGCTGCCGGCGATCGTGTAGCTGAAGTCAATCTCGTTGATGGCATCCTGCTCATTGAGCACCTCCACCCGGAAATTCGAGGTCAGCGCTCCGCCTCCGAAGAGGATCTCGAGCGGAAGGGTTTGCTCCTGGCCTGTGGTGACTGTGATCACGGGGCTGCCCTCCACCTGCATCAGCATCTTGAAGGCATCGACCAACCCTCCGCCCATCTTGTTGCGGTAGTTGGAGAGGTTTACCATCACCTCCTCACCATATTGGTAGTCGTAGTTGAAGCCTATCGCGCTCTTCATTCCTTGGCAGTAGCTGTCGATCTCGCGTGTGGAGGAGAGCAGCATCCCGCGAAACTCTTCGGTGGTGAAGCGCAAGCCCAGGTCGGCGGCATGGGAGAGGCCCAGCGCCGCCACACCCGTCACATGAGGGCAGGCCATAGAGGTGCCCTCCATGTAGCCGTACTGCACATTGTCGTTGACGCTGCCGATGATGGTGCTGTAGACTGAACCCGAATAGCCGAAGTTCTCAATGTCGCCTCCCGGAGCCGAGATGTCTACCCAGTTGCCGTAGCAGGTGTAGCCTGCGGGTCTGAAGTCGGGGCTGGTGGCTGCCACGGCGATCACGGGCTCGAAGCAGCCCGGCACCAGTTTGCGATCCTTGACCAGCACTCCGCCATAGGTGCTGCTGCCGTCGTTGCCTGCAGCAAAGATTGCCAGACCGCCGTCGATCGGGGCATTGGTGCGCTCGCGATTGATGAAATATTCGATCGCCTCCTTTTCGTAGGCAAACTCTTTCTCCCAGTTTGTCTGGCTGAGCCCCGGATCGTAGCCGAAGGAGCATTGGGCGATCAGAGCCCCGCGGTTGGCCGACCAGATCAGAGCCTTGGAGGCCGCCTCGGGATAGTAGGCCTCGGAGCCCTTCTTCTCATAGAAGATCTGGCACGACATGATCTTCACACCGCCGTAGTCGCCATGGCCGCCGGCAATGCCGCAGACTCCGATGCCGTTTCCGTTCACGGCGGCAATCGTGCCGGCCACATGGGTACCGTGCGAGGGGGTCTCGTCCCAGCTGTCCACATAGTTCCAGTCGAGCTTCGCGGGCTCCTCCTCGTCGGTGCAGAAGTTGGCGCCGTGCGCATATTTTTTGGTGTCGCCGTCAATGTTGTTCACCCACATATTCTTCTCCAAGTCGGGATGTGAGGCCTGTACCGGATCGTCGATCACGGCAACCACAATATCCTTGTTACCTGTGCAGATCTTCCAGGCGGGAAAGAGGTTGATGTCGGCCCCCTCGCGAGATCCGATCATCAAACCGCGGTTGTCGTAGTGCCACTGCTTGCGCAAATCTGCATCATCCATCGGGTAGATATACTCCTCCTCCTCCTGCTCCTCGGCCATCGGCTCTATGGGGGTGTTCGGACGATTCGTCCGGGGGCGCAGCGGATGGTGCATGTACTCCACTACCGAGATCTCCTCGGCCCGGGCCAGCGCCTGAGCGGCCCGGCGCAGGTCGCTCTCTTCGCTGAACGACACCTTGTACCAGAGGTGAAGACCCGCCTCGCGAAGATCGGCCTCGAAGAGCGGATCGACAAAAAGTCGGCTGAACGAGGAGGCCTCGATGCTCTCCAGCCCCTCGTCAATGGCGGCAATTCCCGAACGCGTGGTGCCGCTGCGGGTCTGAGCTGCCTCGATCTGCTCGGCCATTTCGGGGCTTACGCGCACGGCCAAACGTCCGGCCGCAGCCCCCTCGGGGATCAGCAGAATCTTCTCACTGCCTGTCGCTTCGGGCTCATTGCCGACCGCGGTCGGATCAAAATCCTCCGTGCAGCCTATTGCGGCCACCATCAAAATCAGGCTCCACAGAGCCTTTGCCTCTCGAAAAAATCGCTTCATAGTTGATTCTCGTTAATACTTTGGGTACAAATATAACTCTTTTTTTTGATTCAAATCCTCTTTGTGCAGCTTCTTGTTGATCTTTAGCCACCTTTCCACTCCCTGTTGCGTGAAAAAACGGCCGAACTCCGATGCCTCATGAAGAGTCGGAGGGGTTGAATATCCTCCCTTATCACCCACCCCTTAAACAACCGGCCGGACCCCGAAGAGCCCGGCCGGAGCGGCATATTCACATTTTTTCACACATCGACTTACAGATCAGACAAGTCATGTCCCATTCTCCTATTCGAAGGTCTTCGCCTTGAATACCTGACGGAAATAGCGCGGGTAAGCGCTGCTCCAGGTGTCTATATGGTCCGCAATAAAGTTATCCTCGCTCAAAGCGATCAAATGGTAGTTCAACACTTCGTTAATAGTTAGTGTGTGGGTCGCGGGGTCAAAGGACCACTTCCCCACCCGATAGGTGTCGTACTCTTTAAAACAGGACGTGGAATAATCCCTCAGTTCACCGTTCGAAAGAAACTGATACCGAATATTTCCGCATCCGTCGGCACCATCAATCGACAAGTCAAAAATCATCTCGTTCCAATTCTCGCTATACTCATAATGTTCTGTCCAATCCCAAAGTTTACCCCCTAAAAGTTGGGGTACTGACTCTACATCATAATTGCCATAGGTCGTAACAAGATCCAAGATCATAGCCTTGGATGCCGCGTATTTATCCACTGACCCGGAATTGGAGTTCGTGATCTCCTCCTCATTCTTGCAGGCGGCAAGAAAACAGATTAAAACGAATCCGAAAAATTTTTTATACATTGCTAATCCTAGTACATTAATTTATTAAGTTGGTAATATTTAAACACCTTGGCGGTGATGGTGTTCTTGCAATTAGGAATGAGGAGTTAGGAATTCCTTATTGCGGCGCGTTGCCTTTAAAAGGCAATTTTATGCGCCGTTTCTCTTTTGGTCAGCTCCCTCGAATTTAAGGGAGCAATGATAGGGGTACGGTTCTCATTGGCGGAAATTTTTGGTTCTGGTGTAAAGATAGAAAGAAAAATCGAAAATAGCAAGGGTTGGCGTGGGGAATTTCTTGCATGGCCTAAAAAAGTGGGCTTTTCGCCCCTCTGCGAAAGGGGGTTGCGATTCACGATTCATAACGGTTTGGTTTACGCACCAAAATATACTCTGGTAATAATCTCAACGACAAGGAAAATAATTTTGAATTGTCGGTTGACCGCAGTTCAAAAGAAAAGGAAATAAGGAAAATAATTTTGGATTTTGAATTTTGGATTTTGAATTTTTTGTACCTTTGCCACGATTATGGGATGATTATTGCCGATTTTGATTCCCCCCATGAGGCCGATCCCATCTTCGAGCGGGCGGCCGGCAGAGTGTAAAACGTAAAATAACCAATAACAATACGCATTATGTTCAAGATTGATTCCTACGATTTCAGCGGAAAACGTGCGATTATTCGCGTCGATTTCAACGTACCCCTCAATGCCGAGGGTCAGGTAACCGATGACACCCGTATCCGTGCCGCCATCCCCACCATCAAGAAGGTCCTGGAGAAGGGTGGTTCGGTGATTCTGATGTCCCACCTGGGTCGTCCGAAGAAGAATCCCGATCCCAAGTACTCCCTTGAGCAGATCATCCCCGCCATTGAGGAGCGCCTGGGTGTGAAGATCCTCTTTGCCGGCGACTGCATGGGCGAGAAGGCTGCCGAGATGGCCAAGAACCTCAAGCCCGGTGAGGTGATGCTGCTGGAGAACCTGCGCTTCTATGCCGAGGAGGAGGGTAAGCCCCGCGGCCTGAAGGAGGATGCTACCGATGAGGAGAAGAAGGCTGCCAAGAAGGCTCTGAAGGAGGGTCCCCAGAAGGAGTTCGTCAAGAAACTCGCTTCGTATGCCGACTGCTATATCAACGATGCCTTCGGTACGGCTCACCGCGCCCACTCGTCGACGGCTCTGATCGCCGACTACTTCCCCCAGGACAAGATGTTCGGCTATGTGATGGAGAACGAGCTGAAGGCCATCGACGGCGTGATGCAGAATCCCCAGCGCCCCTTCTGCGCCATCATTGGCGGTTCGAAGGTCTCGACCAAGATTACGATCATCGAGAAGCTCCTCGAGAAGGTGGATGTGCTGATTCTGGGTGGCGGTATGACCTACACCTTCTCGGCTGCCCAGGGCGGTAAGATCGGCAAGTCGATCTGCGAGCCCGACTTCTACCAGACGGCCCTCGATATCCTGAAGAAGGCCGAAGAGAAGGGTGTGAAGGTGGTTACCTCGCCCGATGCCCTGATTGCCGATGACTTCTGCGAGGAGGCCAATACGCAGAGCGCTTCGGTGCGCGACATTCCCGAGGGTTGGGAGGGTGTCGATATCTCGGATGAGGGCAAGAAGCTCTTCCGCGATACGATCCTGGAGTGCAAGACCATCCTGTGGAACGGTCCCGTGGGAGTCTTCGAGATCAATAAGTTCGCAACGGGTTCGCGTGCCGTGGCCGAGGCCATTGCCGAGGCTACCTCGAAGGGGGCCTACTCGCTCATTGGCGGCGGTGACTCGGTGGCCTGCATCAACAAGTTTGGTCTGGTGAACCAGGTGAGCTACGTCTCGACCGGTGGTGGTGCCCTGCTGGAGTATATGGAGGGCAAGGAGCTCCCCGGTGTGGCTGCCATCCGCAAGTAATCTCGATTTTCGAGAGGTTGTCTGATCGAGCGGCCTCTGCGTAAATTCGCAAGCCGACAAGATCTCGATCTGATGCCAACCGCTGATCAAAAAGGGGGCACCTTGAGCCCCCGACAACCACTCCCCCGAAAGGAACGTACAGTCGTACCGCCCTCTCGGGGGAGTTTCGTTGGTGCATAAAACAGGGAGACCCCAAAAGTTCGGAAAAACTTTTGGGGTCTCTTTCTGTAGGGGCCTCTTGGTTGCGGGCCTGCCTGTTTAGCGACGAACCTGCTTCAGGCCGTGAGGGGCACGGTCGCGGCGGGCCATCGGAATCTTCGCAGTCCGGTGCAGGGCAGCCGGAGCGTTCTCCATCTTCTCCAGCAGCTCCTCGGCCGGGGCAATCTGATCCTTGGTGGGGGTGATCGTCTCCATGGTGCCATGGCCGAAGTTGCCCTCCTCATCCTCGGCGATGCCCAGGAAGGTGAAGATCATATCCCACGTCATCACGGCTACACCTTCGGTGCGGTTGAGCGATACCAGATCCGACTCTACATCCCAACCCCAGGTGATCAGCTCGGTGTAGATATCATCGTCCGGATCGTTTGCATCGATCCACTCCGACATGTCGTAGTCGTAGAAGCCGGTGTACCAGTAGGCGGCCGTCTCGTTGGCTACCACCTTGTAGGGCATTACCGCGAAGCCGGTGCAGGAGAGGAAGTTGGCAGGGTCGAGCTTGGCCAGCTCCGAGCCGTCGTAGATATCGCCAAACTCGAAGGTTACCAGGGCATCGCTCACCACCTTCTGAAGGGTGCGGAACGATTCGCCGAAGGCGGCCTTCTCGGAGGCGATCTCACCGGTGGTCAGGTCGAGCGGCATGGCGAAGAGCAGGTACTCCGTATCGGGGGTCAGGTCGTAGATCGGGTAGGTGCAGGTACCCAGCATGGCACCCATCTCAATCAGGTACTCGAGGCGATCACCGAACCACTCGGCGCCAAACTCGATCTCCTCTTCGATGAAGTAGGCCGCAGCGGCATCGCGACTGCCCAGCTCGGCGACCTTCTCGTTGAAGAGATCAACCTCGCACCAGTCAAAGAAGTAGTTGCAGCCGTTCGAGGGCGAGATCGTTACATCCACCGAGTTGTGGGTAAGGTTCTGCGTGGAGAAGGTGGCCGTGAACTCCTCGGGATTGCCGTTGGCAGCCTCGGTGGTGAAGGTATAGGTCGTCAGACCCGTCGTGGGAGCCTGATTCCAACCGAAGCAGCAGACGATATACTCGGTCTCGGGGAAGAGTCCCGTGTAGTTGAACTCCGACGGACCGAAGTGCAGCGAGTTTTCGGCGCCGCCATACCAGTAGTCCAGGTCGAGAATGATAGAGTTGATAAACTCCTCCTCGTTCTCGTACCAAGTTATCGCCTCGGCCAGCTGTACTGAGTAGATGTAGCCGTCCGTGTCGTTCGAGGGGGTGATCTTGCCGGTGGCGCCCTCATAGGTAACGGCGTCAAGCTCGATCTCGAAGGTAAGGTCGGCCTTCTCGGCGCTCTGGGTCATAAACTCCTCGACCGTGGCACCGGTGTTGGCGAAGAACTCGCGGTCCACACCAATCACATAGGCGTAGTGCTTCTTGTCGGGGGTCAGTTCGTCGAAGACGAGCTCGTGCTCACCGGCCAGAGCCAGGTTGGCTACGATCTGCTCCACGGTGGCACCCTTTCCGATATAGTAGTCGCGCACATAGGCCAGCTGGGCGAGGAAGGCCTCCTCGTTGCCGCCAAACTCCTGGTAGCGATCCTCCGAGAAGACGTTTACGAAGTAGAGGGCGTTGTTGTCCGAGGGGGTGATCTTCACCTTTGCCGTGTCGAAGGTGATCTCGGTAAGCTCGATCTCGAAGGTCGTATCGGTGTGATCAAGCGCCTCGGCGGCGAAGGAGAGCTTGTCCATCTTGGTGAGCACCTCACCCTGCTCGGTCAGGCCGTAGGCGTAGAGGTAATACTCCAGACCGGGTTGCAGTCCGAGCTCCGAAGCCTCCAGCGTACCCTGCTTAAGAATCGTGCGCAGATAGGCCTCCAGGGTCATGGCACGCTGCTCGGCCTGACGCTGGAACCACTCCAGGTCATCGTCCATCACCTCGTCATCCGAGGCGAACTCCTCGAAATAGGACTTCTCGGAGATCATCACCACATAGGTCATCTGATCATCGTGGGGCACCACCTTGAAATCGACCGACGACTTGGTCACCTCGGTAATCGACAGATCGAAGTTGGCGAACTCACTCGGTTCGGGACCCGGAGGCGTTACGGGGGTCTCCTCCACATCGTTTTCGCTACAAGCCACCATTGTGCTCAGCGATACAGCCATGGCTGCAAAGAGGTAAAATAACCTTTTCATTTTTGTTTGTAATTTTAAGTTAAAAGTGTGTGTCGCGTTAGGTATTTCTCCTGAATTTCGCCCCCAATGAGGCATTACAGGCGAAATACAGGACAAATATAAACAAAAAAGTCGCCTCTTGTTCCTTCAAAAACGGATTTTTTTGGGGGGGGGAATTTTAGTTGAAAATTGGGGCAATTTTCTACCAAAAAGGGCGCTGTTCATAAAAGATTTAAAAAATATTCCGGAGGGCACATCAATGAGGAATTACTACTGATGCAATAAATTTGCGGATTTGAATTTTCGGTGCATTGCACCTCTGTTTTTAATTCGTAACGGCCCGTTTCAAGTGAACTTGACGGGCCGTTACGAATTAAAATACTGCCCACAGGCAGCGAAAATCAACTTCGCAAATTAGGTTATTTTCAACTACTTAATAAATAAAAGATATTGACATTCCCCCTAAATCCCCCTTTGACAAAGGGGGACTTGTCGCAGTGATAAATCTCTGCTCCTAATTGCAACCCTGAAGGTCAGTGCAGTAAAAGTATTTCAAATCAAAAAGCATCGAGCAGTATTCTAATTCATTCATATACAACACAGTGTAGAAATCTCAGCATAGTTTATTGCATCAGCAGTAATAAGGAATGTGTAACACACACTCCGGCACTGCGTGCCACCTCCCCTAATTTAGGGGAGGAGTTTTTTTTGAGGTTTCTCGATTTCCGGGTCGCCCATAAAAGATCCTCACGTCGCCTGCGGCTCCTCGGGATGCCGAGGCGCCAGAGAAGAAACGGCGCAAAAATTTGCCTTCAGGCAACGCGCCGTAATGAGCAATTGGGCTTATGCTCCGAAATATTCTTTTGGTAATATTCCCAACAATAAGGTGATAATTCCTAATTTGCCGTCGGTTGGGTGAGTTGCAGCGTGTCGGTCTGCATGCGAAGGCTGTCGATTGCCTGGGGAGTGCTTTCGGCGGGTGTTGTGGGGTTCGGAAGCTCCGATGCCGGATTCGTGCGCTCGGGGATGAGGCTTGAGATCGACCGGTGGTTCAGCACCACCAGGCTGAGCACCGCCAACGAGGCGATGGCAACTAGGATACCTATAATTCGTTTGATCATTGTCTGAATTCGATGGTTTCTATATTTTCGGTTTTCCAGCTTCTGGAGGGTGGATTGTTGAGGGAGTCCGCAGCGGGGGCGGCAGATCTCGATGCGAGCTCCCGATTTAGGAGTTCGACGGCCTCTACCAAGACGTTGTCGATCGGGTAGATGTTGTAGTAGAAGGCATTATCTTCGAGGGTGGTGTTGCGGCCGATGTAGGCCCGCAGTTGCGCCTCGACCAGGTGGCGGGAGCGGGCGATCTGCGTCCGGTTGGGCTTCACCCCCTTTTGCCGGGCATACTCCAGGAAATCCTCCACCAGGCGGTTGTCGCCATCCAACAGACGTTGCAACGCTGCCAGGCTCTCTATCTCGTTGAGCTGTGTGCGGTGGCGATCGGCATACTCCATCGTGTAGCGGTAGAGGATGTTTCGGCCCGTGACCTGAATGAACCAGGGGGTTACGTCGGTCGTGTCGGCCGGAATAAAGCGATCGGGCATGATGCCTCCGCCGCCATAGACGACTCGCCCCCCGGGGGTGGTAAATTTCAGCGAGTCGGCGAAGCGGATGCTGTCTGCCGAGAAGTGTTCGTGGTGGGCGTACCGCTCCCAGAGCTCCATCTGGTAGCTCTCGCCGTCGCCGCGCGTGTAGGGCTTCTGGATCGAACGTCCGGTGGGCGTGTAGTAGCGGGCAGTGGTCAGGCGCAGGGCCGAGCCGTCGCTATAGGGGATCTGTCGTTGCACCAGCCCCTTTCCGAAAGAGCGGCGCCCCAGGATCGTGCCGCGATCGTTGTCCTGCACGGCTCCGGCCAGAATCTCGGAAGAAGAGGCGCTCCCCTCGTCGATCAGGATGGCTAACCCCAGATCTGTGGAGCGGCCGTTGCCGTTGCTGTATTCGTGCATCCGCGCTCCGTGGCGATCCTCCGTGTAGACGATCAGGCGCTCTGCGGGCAGAAATTCGTTGGCGATCAGAATTGCCTGATCCAGATAGCCGCCGGCATTGCCCCTGAGGTCGAAGATGAGCCCCTGCATCCCCTCCCTGCGCAGGCGGCGCAGAGCGGTCATGAGCTCGGCGTAGGAGGTGCGCGAAAACTGTGAGAGTTTCACATAGCCCAGCTTGGAGGTGAGCATGAAGGCCGCCTCGATCGACTTTACGGGGATGGCATCGCGTACCACGGTAACCTCGACCGGATGGTCGATTCCCCGACGCTCGAGCGAGAGGCGGACGCTTGTCCCGCGCTTGCCGCGCAGGCGCTTGACGATCTGGTCTTGCGGGATCTTTTGGCCGGCCACAAGCGAGTCATCGATGCGGATGATGCGGTCTCCGGGCTGCACTCCCGCCTTACGGCTTGGCCCCGAGGGGACGACGTTGAGCACCACCACCGTGTCGGTGGCCATGTTGAAGACCACGCCGATGCCGTCGAACTCCCCCTCCAGAGGCTCATTGACGGCCTGCATCTCCGAGGCGGGGATATAGACCGAATGGGGGTCGAGTTCGGAGATCAGTTTCGGCAGAACCAACTCGGTGAGCGAGTCCACAGAGAGGGAGTCGATATACTCGCGTTCGATGAGCGAGAGGGTATAGCCCAACTTCCCTTCCGGAGTGGCCAACCGGCTCACCACGCCGCGAAACTGCTGCTCGACCTTGCTCCGTCCGAGGTATTGGCCCAATAGGATGCCGGCCACCACTCCTACGGCCAGCAGGAGCGGAAAAAGGATCGTATGACGCGAATTTTTATACATAAACACGCTTGGTAATCAGCCCTCGGCGGTCGGTGCAATGCAACTACTTATTCTTAAAGGTGTAGGAGAGACCCACGGTGAGCAGGGTCTGCAGCTGCACGTCGTAACACTGGGCGCGGTTGTAGTAGAGTTGGAAGTTGATGTTTGTCGAGATGTACTTCGTGGCTTTGATCTCCAGCGTATTCTCCCAACGTACCGTGGGGTGGACGGCCAGGTGGGGTTTGTCCCCCATCTCGTGGCCGATGCTCTTATCGTCGGGGTTGCTCCAGCGATCCATGGCATCGGTATACTCATCGAACTTGCGGAACTTGTTGTCCTGGGCCAGCGAGGTGATCCATCCGAAGAAGGAGTAGAGCGTCGTGCGGTAACGGAACCAGCCGTTCTTGCCCCAGGTGCGGTCGAAGTCGATCTGGAGCGACGAACCGCCCTCCCAGAGCGAGCTCTCGGCAGGATTTTCAATACCGTAGAGGTAGCCGTTCTCTCGCACGCTGCCACTCTCGTTGAAGGTGGCACTCATGGCAATGGGCGAGAGGTTGACCTTCACGGGAAAGCGCTCCAGCGGGCAGTTGTAGGTGAAACCGACCGAGACGTCGAAGTAACCCGGTGAGAGGAAGCGGCTCTTGCGGTGCATCGACTCCTGCTCGGTACGCGAGACGTAGCCGTTGGCGAACTGCGAACGGAACTTCAGGATCGAACCGAAATTCCAGTTCTTGGAGAACTTGTAGGCCGGAGCCGTCGAGATGGCAAACTCATCCTGGTTCTTGAACCAGATTCCCTCGTCCGTGCCGTCGTCATACTCCACATTCATGCGGTTGTAACCGAATTTGGCATCGAACTTCGTCTCGATGGTGAACTTCTCCTTCGTGAAGATGTGGTGCAGGCGGGCCGTGGCCATAACGGCAATCGCATTATCACCACCCGAAGTGGCGATCCAGGCATCGTTGTAGGAGCTCAGCGTACCCTGTACGGCTGCTCCAATCTCCAGAAAGTTGCGCTCCTTGCGGATGGCGGCCCGCTCGGCACGGTAGCGCGCTTCGTTGTAGTACTCCGTATCGGCCGAGGTGGTCTTCACCGAGTCGCGGAATTCGGCCCGCTGCTCGGCCTTCACCTCGTCAATCGAGATCTGTGCCTGCACGCCCAAAAATGGGAGCAACATCAAGACCAACGTGTAGAATTTTTTCATATTAAGTTTGATTTTTTTAGTTTTGTGCTCGAATTATTGGTGTTCCTTATGCAAAGATAAGGAAAAATTTGGCATCGCCCATTGTCTGCACCCTATTTTTTCCTATCTTTACGATGAGAAAACCGAAAAACCGAAGAGTATGAAATATTTTGGAGCACACGTCAGCGCCTCGGGCGGCCTGGAGAACGCCCCGCGCAATGCCCGGGCCATCGGCGCCACGGCCTTTGCCCTCTTTACGAAAAATCAGCGCCAGTGGCACGCCCCCGAGCTGACCCCCGCACAGATCGAAAAATTCCGCGAGGCGATGGCCGAATGCGGTTATACGGCGGCCCAAGTGCTGCCGCACGACAGCTACCTGATCAACCTCGGACACCCCGACCGCGAGGGGCTTGAGAAGTCTCGCGCGGCCTTCTACGAGGAGATGGCGCGTTGCGAGGCCTTGGGGCTCGACCGCCTCAACTTCCACCCCGGAAGCCACCTGAAGCAGATCTCCGAGCAGGAGTCGCTCGACCGCATCGCCGAGTCGATCAATCGCGCCCTGGAGCGCACCCGTGGCGTGACGGCCGTAATCGAGAATACTGCCGGGCAGGGGTCGAACCTCGGGTTTAGATTCGAGCACCTGGCCTACCTGATCGACCGCGTGGAGGACAAGAGCCGCGTAGGCTTCTGCATCGACACCTGCCACGCCTTTGCCGCCGGCTACGACCTCTCGTCAGTGATGGCCTGCGAGCTAACCTTCGCGGAACTCGACCGCGTGGTGGGCCTCAACTTCCTGCGAGGCATGCACCTGAACGATGCCATGAAGCCCTTGGGCAGTCGCGTAGATCGACACACGCCCCTCGGTGAGGGACATATTGCCTGGAACTGCTTCCGCTACATCGCCCGCGACCCGCGGTTCAACGAGGTCCCTCTGATCCTCGAAACGCCCGACGAGAGCCGCTGGGCCGAGGAGATCGCCACGCTGAAACGCTGGAGCGAAGAGTAGAGGGCTTTTCAAATTCAAAATTTGGCCTGCGCATCGGAATAATGGTAGGGGATAACGACAAGGAGCAATTTAGAAGCGGACCGCTAAATAATTTTGAATTCTGAATTCTCAATTTTGAATTATTTTGTACCTTTGTGAGGTATGAATCTGAGCGAAGTGAACTTTTTTGATGTGGTGACCCTGCTGGTCGGCTTGTGGGCGGTGATCTCGGGCTGGCGGCGCGGGGTGATTTTGCAGGTGGGCTCCTTGCTGGGGATTCTGCTGAGCCTCTATCTGGCGGCACACTATGGCCAGACGGTGGGGCAGATGCTCCACTTCGGTGCGGGGTGGGCCACGGTGGGTGGATTCATCGTGGTGGCCCTGCTGACCCTGATTGCGGTGGCCCTGCTGGGGCGCCTGCTGCGCAAACTCTTTCAGTTTGCGGGGCTCGGCCTGATGGACATCCTCTTCGGCATCCTCATCTCGCTGGTCAAGTGGCTGCTGCTGCTCAGTGCCATCTATACCGCTTTTGGAGCCCTGAACCGCACGCTTGATCTGGTGGAGCGCGAGGCCTTCGACCGTTCGCGCACCTATGGCCCCGTATGCCGCGTGGCGGAGTGGGTGATGCCCCATTTGGAGGAGCTCTTCCGGGGGGCCGACCTCGAGGAGTGGATCCCCGAGGCCCCGAGGCCCGAGCAACCGCAAGCAACAACTTTAGAGATACAAAACCATGGATAATCGTCTGACGGGAACCGTGATTAGAGCCACGGGCAGCTGGTATGAGGTGCTCACTTCGGACGGAGAGGTGGTGCGCTGCCGCATTCGCGGTCGCCTGCGCCTGAAGGGGATACGCTCCACCAACCCCGTGGTGGTGGGCGATCGGGTGCAGTGTGAGGCCCAGGAGGAGGGCGATTACGCGATTTCGGCCATTGAGCCGAGGCGCAACTATGTGATTCGCCGCGCCTCGAATCTCTCGAAGGAGTCGCACATCATCGCGGCCAACATCGACCGCGCCCTGCTGGTGACCACCCTCTTTCAACCCGAGACGGCGCGTGAGTTCATCGACCGCTTTCTGATCACTTGCGAGGCCTATAAGATCCCCGTGGTGATTGCCTTGGCGAAGATTGACCTGGCGTGTGCCGTGCCCGAGGCTGTGGCCGACTTCAAGGCCTGCTACGAAGGGGCCGGCTACCGCGTGGTGGAGCTCTCGGCAACTCAAGGCGAGGGGGTGGAGTTGGTGCGCGAGTTGGTGCGCGAAGGGACAACCCTCCTGTCGGGCAATTCGGGCGTGGGGAAATCGACCCTGATTCGTGCCCTCGACCCCTCGATCGATGCCCGAACGGGCGAGATCTCCGAGAGCCATCACAAGGGAAAACATACGACCACCTTCTCGACCATGTATCGCCTGAACTCGGGAGGTTCGATCATCGACACCCCCGGCATCAAGGGCTTCGGCCTGATCGATATCGACGGGGCCGAGCTTTGGCATTACTTCCCGGAGATGATCTCGCGGGCCGGCGACTGCCGCTTCTATAACTGTACCCATACCCACGAGCCGGGCTGTGCCGTAGAGGAGGCGGTCCGGGCTGGTGCGATCGCCTGGTCGCGCTACGAAAGCTACCTGAAAATTCTGGATGAAGATGACAAATACCGAAAATAGCCTCCCCTGGTACGAGGAGCGCATCGCCTACCTCCGCGAATTTATGACCGAGGAGCGTCGTGAGACCTTGGAGCGTGTCTTAGGCATGCGTACCCGCTACATGACGATCCTGACCGAAAACACCTTCCACCCGCAGAATGCTTCGGCCTTGGTGCGCCACTGTGAGGCCTTTGGCCTGCAGAACCTCCACACGGTGGAGACTCGCTGCAAGTTCAATCCCAATCTGAACATCGTGCGCGGCACCGATAAGTGGATCGAGCTGGTGCGCCACCACTCCACGGAGGAGGCCCTCCGCTCGCTGAAGGCCGACGGCTACCGCATTGTGGCCACCACTCCCCACCGCGAGAGTTGCACCCCCGAGAGTTTCGATGTGACGAAGGGTAAATTTGTCTTGGTCTTCGGCACGGAGCATGCCGGCATCTCGGAGGAGGTGATGGCGGCGGCCGATGAGTTTCTGCGCATCCCGATGTGCGGCATGGTCGAAAGCCTCAATGTCTCGGCCTCGGCGGCCATCCTGATCTATCAACTCTCGGCCCGCATGCGTGCACAGGTGCCCCGTGAGGTGTGGCAGCTCCCCGAGTCCGAATATATCGAAACCCTCTACCGTTGGTCCCATGGCAGCGTGCGTGATGCCGATGGTATCCTGAACCGTAAATTCTCCGACTTATGAATCTAACCAGATACGAACGCCGAAAGAGCCACGAGGTGCAGATCGGCGAAATTTGCATTGGCGGCCAGCATCCGATCGCCGCGCAGTCGATGACCAATACCGATACCAACGATACGGAGGCCTCGGTTGCACAGATCGAGCGTATCGCCCGTGCGGGCGGCCACATCGTGCGCCTGACGGCCCAGGGCCGTCGCGAGGGCGAAAACCTGGGGCCCATTGTGGCGAAGTTGCGCGAGCAGGGCCTGCGGACGGCCATCGTGGCCGATATCCACTTCCTGCCCGAGGTGGCAGCCGTAGCGGCAAAGCATGTCGATAAGGTGCGGATCAACCCCGGCAATTACCGCCTCGACCGCGGTGATCTGGAACGGCTGATTGCCCAATGTCGCGAGCGGGGTGTGGCCCTGCGCATCGGCGTGAACCACGGGTCGCTTGCGAAGCGCATCTTCGACGAGTGGGGCGACACCCCCGAGGGCATGGTGGCTGCTGCCATGGAGTTCTTGCGCATCTGCCGGCGTGAAGCCTTCGATCAGGTGGTTGTCTCGATGAAGTCGAGCAACACGCGCGTGATGGTGGCCGCCTACCGACTGCTTGTGAAGGCTATGGAGGAGGAGCAGATGACCTACCCCATCCACCTCGGCGTGACGGAGGCCGGCAACGGCCTGGAGGGGCGTATCAAGAGCGCCGTGGGCATCGGGGCCCTGCTGGCTGATGGAATCGGCGACACGATCCGCGTATCGCTCACCGAGGCCCCTGAGAATGAGATCCCGGTGGCCGAGGAGCTGATCCGCCACTTCCAAGACCGCCCCGGCGAATTCCCCGTTCTTCACCCCGAGAACTACTCGCCTTATGTATATGTGCACCGCACGGAGGTCTCTACACCGCTTATCCACAGCGAGAACCTGGAGGGCTTCGAGATTCTGGAGGCCCACTCCCAAAACCCCACGGCCGAGTTGCGCGCGGCAATCCTCAACCGTCGGGATCGCACCCCCGTGGTGGTGAAGTGCCGCTATGAGGGTAACGAGGAGCAGGTGGCCCTTCGTGCTGCCGCCGATCTGGGCGTGCTCTTCCTCGACGGCCTGGCCGACGGCATCTGGATCGAGGCCCCGAGCCTTACGCAGGAGCAGATCAAAAATATTGAGCTGATGATCCTCCAGGCGGCTCGCGTGCGCTTCTCCCACACGGAGTATATCGCCTGCCCGAGCTGCGGGCGCACCCTCTACAATCTGGAGCAGACGCTGGCGCTGATCAAGTCGCGCACCTCCCACCTCAAAAACCTCAAAATCGGTGTCATGGGCTGTATCGTCAATGGCCCGGGTGAGATGGCTGATGCCGACTATGGTTATGTGGGTGCCGCCCCGGGGCGTATCACCCTCTATAAGGGTCGCACCGTGGTGGAGAAGAACATCCCCCAGGAAGAGGCCCTCGATCACCTGATCGCCCTGATCAAATCACACGGCGACTGGATCGACGAGTAGAGCTGCTTGAGCCGGGGAGAGAGTGCAGAGGGGAGCTTTAACTCCCAGAACGGGAGCTTTGTCTGGGCAACATCACGCACGATTTTGGTTTGTACAGCCTGAACCGCTACTCTTCGGAGACTAAGGGGTGGTGCTTCTCGACTGTGGAGCGGAGGTGAGAGGTGTCCAGATGGGTGTAGATCTCGGTTGTGAGGATGCTCTCATGGCCCAGCATCTCCTGCACCTGGCGGATGGAGGCCCCACCCTCCAGGAGGTGGGTGGCAAAGCTGTGGCGGAAGGTGTGGGGGCTGATCTGCTTCGTGATTCCGGCTCGCAGGGCTGCCTGGCGAATGATTGTAAAGAGCATGACACGCGTGAGGGCGTTTCCGCGATTGTTCAGAAAAAGGATATCGCTGTTGGTGTTGCTCTTGCGCCGATCTTCGAGGTAGATCTGCACCTTGTCGCGGGCCACAGAGCTGATGGGTACCAGGCGCTGCTTGTTTCCCTTGCCCACCACACGGATGTAGCCCTCGCCAAAGAAGAGGTCGCTCATCTTGAGCGAGGTGAGTTCCGAAACGCGCAATCCACAAGAGTACAGCACCTCGAGCATGGCGCTGTCGCGCCGTCCTTTGGGGGTGGAGCTGTCGAGCGAGTCGAGCAGGCGGTCGATCTCGGCCGTAGTGAGGGTGTCGGGCAGTCGGCGCCCGCTACGCGGAGCTTCGATAAACTCGGCAGGAGAACTCTCCAGGCGCTCCTCGAGCAACAGGAAGCCGAAGAAGCTCTTGATGCTGCTCAGGGCTCGGGCCTGCGAGGCGGGCTCACGCCTTTGGTCGTAGAGCCATCCGAGGTAGCGTTGGATCATCTCAGGCTCAACCTTGTTGGGAGCCACATCCCACTGGCGAAGAATAAAATGGGAAAAGGAGAGCAGATCCCGCCGGTAGGAGGCCTCGGTATTCTCCGAGAGGCGCTTCTCCAACCGGATGTAACTGCAATAGCTTTGCAAAATTTTTCGCCAACGCTCGCTGTTTTCTGCCATATTATCCGTAAATTTACACCCGATAAACCTTGTTTGCAACGCAAAAGGCGGGTGATTGTTTCATTTCTCCTTCCAGGTTGCTTTCGGGGCCCTGTAAATAAAACCGTCGTTACGACTGTCGAGGTTTGAGGGTGGAATGAGAACAGTTCACCGTTCACCTTCGCCCTGCCGGGTTGCTTTTGGGGCCTCGTAAATAAAACCGTCGTTACGACTGTCGAGGTTTGAGGGTGGAATGAGAACAGCTCGCCTTTCACCTTCGCCCTGCCGGGTTGCTTTTGGGGCCTCGTAAATAAAACCGTCGTTACGACTGTCGAGGTTTGAGGGTGGAATGAGAACAGCTCACCTTTCACCTTCGCCCTGCCGGGTTGCTTTCGGGCCCTCGTAAATAAAACCGTCGTTACGACGGCAAAGGTAAGAAAATTTTAACATAATATAATAAAAATATGGATTATATCGAGCTCAATATGCCTTTGGAGGGGGAGCGTGCCGAGATTATGACGGCCGAGTTGTCGGACTATCCTTTTGAGAGCTTCAAGCAGGAGGGACCCACATTGAAGGCCTACATTCCCCAGGAGCGGTTGGTAGACTGCAAGGAGGAGGTGGATCGCCTGCTGGCCGCCTATGGCGTGGAGGGTGTGCGCTATATCTCGATCGAGAGTCAAAATTGGAATGCCCTCTGGGAGAGTAACTTCACGCCCGTTGATGTGGATGGCAGGCTCTATATCCGAGCGCCCTTTCATGCTCCGGCACCCGAGGGGGTGATGGAGGTGGTGATCATGCCCAAGATGTCCTTTGGTACGGGTCACCATGCCACGACTTGCCTGGTCTCGGGCTACCTGATGGAGCTCGATCTGCAGGGGCGGAGAGGTCTGGATATGGGCAGTGGCACCGGTGTGCTGGCCATTGTGGCCGTGAAGTGCGGAGCCGAGGCGGTGGATGCTGTCGATATCGATACCTGGGCCGATGAAAATTGTCGTGAGAATATTGCGACGAACGCCGTGGAGGCGCAGATCACCCCGATTTTGGGCGATGCGCGCGTCCTTGCGGGTCGCCATTACGACTTCATCGCGGCCAATATCAACCGCAACATCCTGGTGGGAGACATGGCGGCCTATGTGCATGCGATGCATCCAGGGGCCGATCTGGTGATGAGCGGATTCCTCGAGGCCGACATTCCGATCATCCGCGCGGCAGCCGAGGCCGAGGGGCTTGCGTTTGTCTCCTCGCGCCTGCGTGATGGCTGGGCGGCGGTACACTGTAAGAAGTGCTAATTTCAATTGAAGAGCTACAAAGGGCGCGGCATCGTCTTGCATACGCTCAAATATGGCGATAAGTCGCTGATTGTCTACCTGCTGACCGATGTGTGCGGCAGGCAGAGCTACATGGTTCCAGGCCTTCGCTCGGCGCAGGGTCGCGGATCGAAGGCGGGGCTCTTTCAGCCGATGTTCACCGTAGAGTTCGAGGGGCTGGAATCTCCGAAGATGCAGATGCACCGCTTCAAGGAGGTGCAGAGCGGCCAACTCCTGCGGTCGATACCGTTCGATGTGCGGAAATCGACCGTCGCCCTCTTCATGGCCGAGGTGTTGTATCGCCTGGTCAAGGAGAGCGAACCCAATCCGATGCTCTTCGACTTTGTTTGGAACTCGGTGGGGGCCCTTGACGAACTGCAGGAGGGGGTAGCCAATTTCCACCTCTGGTTCCTTACAAAACTCAGTGCACTGCTCGGCTTCTTTCCGGCCGGCGACTACCGCACGGGCGACTGGTTCGATATTCGTGAAGGGGTCTACACGCAGAATTGCCCCCCGCATAACCAATATTTCACCCCCGATACGGCCCGCTTTTTCCGTGACTTTACGGAGTGCGACGTGCGCTTTTTGGCTGAAATAGGCATGAATCGTCACCAGCGCGTGGAGTTCCTGCAGTCGCTGCTGAGCTACTACGCCTACCACCTTGATGCCATCCAGTCGGTGCGCTCGATAGAGATCCTGCAAGAGGTCTTCTGATTGACCGGACAATGAGCGCTCTTATTGTCTTCAGCTCTCGGCTGTCGGGGTTTGCCAATTACACTTAATGCCCCTTCTATAAGATTTCGGGGGAATATCAGTAGTTTACTTCTTAAAGAACCACGCTTTTTGGCGCCGCTTCTCCTCTTGCGAGTGGGCCACATAGACCTTTTCGTGCGTGTAGGGATTTTCACCCGTATAGAACATCACCGACGAGAGGGTCATGGGGGTCGGTGTCAGGTCCTGCACCTGCTCCAAGGTGAAGTTCAGGCGCCCGAGTACCTTCTGTGAGAGGGCGCGCATATCCTGCTCCGTGCAGCCCGGATGCGAAGAGATGAAGTAGGGAATGAGCTGGTAGCGGAGCCCCTCGCGACGGCAGACAGCCTTAAAGCGGGCGTTGAGCTCCTCGAAGAGGGAGAAGGAGGGCTTGCGCATCAGGTTCAGCACCCGATCTTCGGTATGTTCGGGGGCCACTTTCAGGCGACCCGAGGTGTGGTGTTTGACCACCTGCTCGAAGTAGTTGCTCTTGTCGAAGAGATCGTAGCGGATGCCACTGCCGATAAAGGCCTTCTTAATCCCCTTCACCGCGCGAATCTTCTCGTATAACTTAATCAGACCCGAGTGGTCGTTGTCGAGATTCGGGCAGGGCTTTGGATGAAGGCACGAGGGGCGGCGGCACTTGGCGCATAGTTCGCGATTCTTTCCCCCCATGCGGTACATATTGGCCGAGGGGCCGCCGATATCCGACAGGTAGCCCTTGAAGCCCTCCATTTGGGTTACACGCTCCACCTCTCGGAGGATCGAGCGTTCGCTGCGCGAGTGGATAAACTTGCCCTGGTGAGCCGAGATGGTGCAGAAGGAGCAGCCGCCAAAGCAGCCGCGGTGCAGATTGACCGAGAATTTGATCATCTCCCAGGCCGGAATATCGCCCTTGCCGCGGTAGCGCGGGTGGGGAGCCCGCTCATAGGGGAGATCGAACGAGTGGTCGAGCTCCTCGGTCGAAAGGATCGGTCGCGGGGGATTGACCACCACAAACCTCTCGCCCGTAGGCTCCACAAGGATACGATCCGAGGCCATGCGGTTGCTCTCGATCTCCATCGCGGTAAAGTTCTCGCCAAAGGCCGACTTGTTTTTGCGACACACTTCGTAGGGGTGGAGCCGGAGTGTGCGCTCCTTGTCCAGACGCTCGACATACTCCCTGTCGGCCAGAAAGGCCACCTGGTTGATCTTGCGCAGCAGCTTCATGTTGAACCCGTTGCGCATCGCCTTGGCCACCTCCTGGACAACCCCTTCGCCCATGCCGTAGATCAGCAGATCGGCACCTGATTCGACCAGAATCGAGGGTTTCAATTCGTTGTCCCAATAGTCGTAATGCGTAAGTCGTCTTAGCGAGGCCTCGATGCCCCCCACAACCACCGGTACATGGGGGTAGAGGCGTTTGAGAATCTGGGTATAGGTCTTCACCACCCGATCCGGACGGAAGCCGGCCTTGCCCCCCGGGGTGTAGGCATCGTTGCTTCGCAGGCGGAGGTTGGCCGTATAGTGGTTCACCATCGAGTCCATGGCCCCTCCCGTAACGGCAAAGAAGAGACGCGGGGCCCCCAGCTTGGTGAAGTCGCGCAAATCATCCCGCCAGTTGGGTTGTGGAACAATCGCCACGCGGTACCCCTCAGCCTCCAGCAGACGTCCCACCACGGCCGCCCCAAACGAGGGGTGGTCGATGTAGGCATCGCCCGTGAAGAGGATTACATCGATGTAATCCCAACCGAGGGCTTTGACCTCTTTAACGGTTGTCGGAAGAAATGCCATCGGCTCTTGATTTAGGCTTCGGTTAATGCTTCGTTCTCCAGCACCTCTTTGATGACACTCGTGTTGGCCGAGCAGTAGGTGTCCCACTTCTCCAAAACGCGCTTGAACTCATCGGGCAGCTCCGACTCGAAGTGCATCTCTTTATGGGTGGTCGGGTGGATGAAACCCAGTGAGCGGGCATGCAGTGCATGGCGGGGCATCAGCTCGAAGCAGTTTTCGATAAACTGTTTATACTTTGAGAAGGTGGTGCCCTTCAAGATGCGGTCGCCGCCGTAGCGTTCGTCGTTGAAGAGCGGATGGCCGATGTACTGCATGTGAACTCGGATTTGGTGTGTACGCCCCGTCTCCAGGCGGCACTCCACCAGGGTTACATAACCATAGCGGCGCAGTACGCGGTAGTGGGTTACGGCATGCTTGCCCTCCGAGCCGTCGGGGAAGACGCACATCTGCATTCGCTCACTGCGCGAGCGGCCGATGTGTCCCGTGATGGTCCCCTCATCCTCTTCGAAATTGCCCCACACCAGGGCCACATAGCGACGAGAGGTGGTGTGGTCGAAGAACTGCTTGGCCAGGTGGGCGTGGGCTCGTTCGTTCTTGGCGATCACCAGCAGTCCCGAGGTATTCTTGTCGATGCGGTGTACCAGACCGGCACGGGTGTCGCCCTCCTGGAACATCGGCAGGTTCTGCAGGTGGTAGGTCAGGGCATTGACCAGGGTGCCGTCCCAGTTGCCGTGGCCCGGGTGGACCACCATGCCGGCTGCCTTGTTCACCAGCAGCAGGTCGTTATCTTCGTAGGGGATGTCGAGCGGGATGTTCTGCGGTACGATCGCCGTGTCTCGCTTCGGGTAGGGCATCATGATCGAGATCTGATCCAGGGGCTTCACCTTGTAGCTCGACTTTGCGGGCTTGCCGTTCACCAACACGTTGCCGCAGTCGGCCGCGGCCTGGATGCGGTTGCGCGAGCAACGCTCCATGCGAAAGGTCAGGAACTTGTCTAACCTCACGAGGCTCTGGCCCTTATCTACCGTGATCGAAAAGTGTTCGTAGAGCTCATCCTCCTGCTCCTGCAATTCGGGGTCAATATAGTTCTCCTGTGCTGTCATGGTGGCGGAGTTGCGGGTTACTCAAAAAAATCGTCGTGCTCTTCGGCCGGGGCCTGCTCGGTCGCCTCGTCCGCGGAAAGCATCTCCTGGGCAGCCCGCTCGGCCTCCAGCGCCTCCTGCTTCTGACGCTCGGCGGCAAGTTTTTGGGCCTCCAAGTCGGCCTCGGTATGCCGCTTACTCGAGAGCTCCTCGTCGAGCGTCAGCCAGATGGAGACCTTCTTGCCCAGAGCCTGTGCTGTACCGAGTGTCGGGCTCTGCTTATAGACCCGGGCATCTTTCCGGTTCAGGAGGTTGATCCCTTCGTCGTAGTGGATCTCGCCGATGTTGAAGCCATTCTCCCAAAGGCGGCTCTTGGCATCGCGCTCCGACTGGCCCACCACCTGCGGAATATAGGCCGTACCGTAGCCCCCCTCGACACCGACGAAGAGGGTTACGCTCGATCCCGCTTCGGCCATCTTTCGGCTCTGGGCCGTAATCTTCTCGCCGCGGTACTGCTGTTCAAGGACGTAGTTCGTCGCCATGTCGGCACGATAGACAAGCTCCTTGATCTCCAGACCGGCGATCTCGAGCATGTTCTTTGCCTGGCGCAGCGAACGACCCGCCACATAGGGCAGCGGCACCATCTTTTCGGAGAAGGAGTTGATCGTGATGTAGATCTTGCGTCCGGGCTTCACCTCCACCCCCGTGGCCGGGAGCTGGGCCAGGACGATGCCCCCCTCGTAGGCGGGGACGAAGAGCGAGTCGTTGACAATGAGCTCCAAGTCGTGCTCCTCGGCCACCCGTTCGGCATCCGAGAGGGGGATACCCGTAAGCTCGGGCACCGTGCGGCGCGAACCGTGGCGCGTACCCAAGAGCATGACGATATGCGCCACAAGGAGCAGGATCAGGAGGATTGCGGCGATCCAAAGCAGGTTATAGAGCAGCGGTCGTTGCTTGAGTTGCTGCCAAAGGGGTTGTTTTTTTGCCTTTTCCATAGTCTTTTCAAGATTCGAAGCCGAGGCTCCGATTTTGGGGTTTATCGCAATTCATGGTAGAAGGTGTCGCGCTCCACGGCCTGAAGTCCCGCCGTCGTGGCCATGCGCTCGATCTCCGAGACGCTCATCACCGGTTTCTGATCCTCGGCGCCGGCCATCGAGTAGATCTTGGTCGAATCGTCGATCGTGCCATCCACATCATCGGCTCCAAAGGCCAGGGCCAACTCGGTGGTTGTCTTTCCATACATCACCCAGTAGGCTTTGATGTGGGGGATGTTGTCCAGGAAGATGCGGCTGAGGGCCAGCATGCGCAGATCTTCGGTGATCGAAACCTCGCCAATGGCCGACATCGAATTGCCGAAGTTGCGGTATTTCAGCGGGATAAATGCATCAAATCCATGAGTCTTATCCTGCTGCTCGCGCAGTCGCTTCAGGTGGTCGATGCGGTGCTCGGGGCCCTCGATGTGGCCGTAGAGGATGGTGGCATTGGTGTGCAACCCCAGTCGGTGGGCCGTATCGTGTACCTCGAACCACTCGGCCGTAGATCCCTTCTCGGGGCAGATTTGGGCGCGGATCTCTTCGTCGAAGATCTCGGCACCCCCTCCCGGAATGGCCTCCATGCCGGCCTCAATCAAAAGGCGCAGCCCCTGCTCGATCGTCAGGCCTGCCTGCCGGATCATGTAGCCCAACTCAATGGCTGTGAAGGCCTTGACGGCTACCCCGGGCAGAATCTGCTTCACGCGACGGATCATCTCACAGTAGTACTCCAACCCGTGGTCGGGGTGAACGCCTCCCACAATGTGGACCTCGGTGATTCCCTTCTCGGCTTGTGAGCGGGCGATCTGCTCGATCTGCTCCATCGAGTAGTCCCACATCTCGGGGCTCTCCACGGGGCGGCGGTAGGAGCAGAAGCGGCAGTTGAAGACACAGCGGTTCGTCGGCTCGATATGGAAATTGCGATTGTAGTAGAGCTTTCGGCCGTTCAGGCGGTGGCGCACCTCCATGGCGAGTTCGGACAGGAGCCACAGCGGAGCCTCATGCCACAGCAGGAGGGCCTCCTCGGGGGTGATGCGCTCTGCCGAGCGTACTTTCTGGGCGATATGTTCAATCTGTTGCATCATTTCGGGGCTTTTTGGTAGAGATAGACGGCTACGCCGAGGTAGATCAGGTTGGGAATCCAGACCGCCAGGGCAGGGGGCAGGGCGCCACCCTTGGCAAACTCCTCGAAGAAGCGGTTGAAGAGAATGTACGAGAAGCAGAGGGCCGTGCCGATACCGATGTGGAGTCCCGTTCCACCGCGCACCTTACGCGATGACAGGGAGACGCCGATCAGGGTCAGGATAAAGGTGGCTGCCGGGTAGGCGAAGCGCGACTGCTGCTCCACCTGGATAATGGCGATCTCATCCGAGCCCTTGGCCTTCTGTTGATCCAGAAAGTCGTTGAGCTCGGTGATAGTCATGGTCTTAATGAGCTCCTTGACACGCCCCAATTCGTTGATATCCAGATTGAGAAGCGTGTCCAGGTTGCGGTGCTGGGAGAAGTGCTCGGCCCCCAGCGAGTCGCGCATGCGTAGCGTATAGCGCGAGGCACTCCAGCGCTGTGTTTCGGGGTCAAACTTGGCATCGGCAGCCTCCAGCGTTTGGACGATGGCGCGATCCTCATAGCGCTCCAGCGCGAAGAAACGGGCCTGGTTGCTCTTCTTGGCAAAGTCGCGAATATAGAGGAACGTGCCGGGCTCAATCTGACGGTAGATGTGGCGGTCGAACTGGAAATTCTGACGTTTCTTGCGATATTGCATCTCAAAGTCCACCAGCGTGCGTTGCGTGTAGGGAATCACCCACAGGCTCAGGGCCAGAGAGAGGGTTGAGATGGCCAGGGCTCCCAGGAAGTAGGGCCACATCAGGCGCCGGAAACTCATGCCGCCCGAGAGCATGGCCACGATCTCGGTCTGGTAGGCCAGCTTCGAGGTGAAGAAGATACAGGCAATAAAGGTGAACAGACCGCTGAACTGATTGATGAAGAAGGGGATGAAGTTCAAGTAGTAATCGAAGATCACCGCCTTGAGCGGGGCCTTCAACTCCGTAAAATCGTCCACCTTCTCCACATAGTCGAACACTACGACGATCACGATGATCATCGCAATGGCGAAGAAGTAGGTTCCGAGGAACTTGCGGAATATGTAGCGGTCGAGGATCTTGAATCCGGGCCATCGAAAATTTTTCATAACTCTATCTTAAGCGGTCAGCATTCGGCAATCTGCCCACATGATCAAATTCGTCGCATCATCTTCTTTACGGCCTCCTCCTTCCAGGACTTGAAGTCTCCGGCCAGGATGTGGGCGCGGGCCGTCTTTACCAAACGCAAATAGAAGGCGATGTTGTGTAGCGAAGCGATTTGGGCCGCCATCATCTCCTGACAGACACACAAGTGGTGCAGGTAGGCCTTCGAGTAGCGCTGATCGACAAAGGCCGTACCCTCGGGGTCAATGGGCGAGAAGTCGTCCTCCCACTTCTTGTTGCGGATGTTGATCGTCCCCTCCCAGGTGAAGAGCTGTCCGTTGCGGCCGTTGCGCGTGGGCATCACGCAATCGAACATATCTACCCCGCGGTCGATCGCCTCCAGAATGTTCCAGGGGGTACCCACCCCCATCAGGTAGCGGGGTTTATGCTCCGGCAGAACCGCATTGACCACCTCAATCATCTCGTACATCACCTCCGTAGGCTCTCCCACGGCCAAGCCACCAATGGCGTAGCCGTCGGCATCGTACTGCTGCACGGCCTCGGCCGACTTCACGCGCAGGTCGGGGTAGCTGCACCCCTGCACAATGGGGAAGAGCGACTGGTAGTGGCCGTACTTGGGCGTGGTCTGGTGGTAGCGGTTGAAGCAGCGGTCGAGCCAGCGCAACGTGAGGTCGAGCGACTTCGAGGCATACTCGCGCGGAGCATCCCCCGGGGGGCACTCGTCGAAGGCCATCATGATGTCGGCACCAATCGTGCGTTCGGTGTCGATCACACTCTCAGGGGTGAAGAGGTGCTTCGAGCCGTCGATGTGCGAGCGGAAATGGCATCCCTCCTCCTTGAGTTTGCGGCAGTCGGCCAGCGAGAAGACCTGAAAGCCTCCGCTGTCGGTGAGCATCGGCCCATCCCAGGTCGAGAAGCGATGAACACCCCCGGCCTTTTCGATGATCTCCATGCCGGGACGAAGGTAGAGGTGGTAGGTGTTGGCCAGAATAATCTCGGCTCCGGCCTCCTCCTTCACGTCGCGGTGAAAAATCCCCTTCACGGCGGCAGCCGTACCTACGGGCATAAAAATAGGGGTGTGGATCACGCCGTGATCGGTCGTGATGCGCCCGGCGCGCGCCTTGCTCTGCGGGGCCTTATGTTCCAATTCAAACTGCATAGTTGCCGACTCTATCCGACAAAGGTACAAAATAATTCAAAATTCAGAATTAAGAAACGAAATTTTTTCTTTTCTGCGGCAGCGCTTCCCGGCTTTTGTTTGGCGGTTGTGGCTCGCTTTCAGAGGGCTATTCCCCTGCTTGGCAACAAGAAACCCGAACGGGATGCCGGGAGGGCACTCCTCGTTCGGGTTGGGTTTCTGGCCGGGCAATCGCTCCTTCGGAAACGGGGGATCAGCCTTTGCGCTTGAAGCGCGAGGGAGAGGTGCCGGTATGTTGTTTGAAGTACTTGCCAAAGAAGGACTGGGTACTGAAGTTCAGGTGGTAGGCAATCTCCTGGATACTCATGCCCGAATACTTCAAAAGATTCTTGGCCTCGAGGATCACCGACTCGTCGATCCAGCGGGCGGCCGTCTTGCCCGAGACCTCCTTGACGATTGAGGAGAGGTACTTGGGGGTGATGCCGAGCTGTTTGGCGTAGAAGCCCACATTTCGTTCCCTCTTATTGTATTGTTGCAAAAGATTAGAAAACTCCTCGAAGATCGCCTCGCCTCGTCCCTTGGTGCGGGTTGAAGGGCGTTCGCGTTGATTCAGCTCGGTGATGATGTAGAAAGCCGTGGTGAAGAGCGAGCGGATGATCTCATGGCGGTAGCGCTCCTTGTCGCTGCGCAACAGGGTCTTGATGAGCTGAAAGACCTGACGGATCTCGGAGACATCCTTAGACGTAACAGGCAGGATGGGATCCTTGCCGATGCGCATATAGACCGGCAGTGAGGTGGCCAGATCGACCTGAATCTCATTGACAAAGGATTTCGAGAAGGCCAAGATATAGGCCATTGCCTCGTCGGAGTACTCCTTCAGATCAACAATGGATTCGGGGGTGAAGAAGACCACATTGTTTGGGCGGATGGTGTAGTCGGTCATGTTGAGGGAGATGGTCGCCTCTCCACTCATCAAAATAATAGCCACAAAGCCATCCACAGTGATGGGTTTCTGCATCACCGTATAGTAATTCAATGAGTTGATCGTCGTGATCACCAAATCATCCGAGAGGTAGCTCACATCATTCATCTCCGACTTGATCCTCGCAATCGAGATCTTATCGGGAGCCCCCTCTACTTTCCCTCTTCTTCTTTTAATCGGAGCATCCATCGCAGATATTTCTATTTATGGTTTGTTCTCTAATGATCGTCTTGCGTATTTCCTTCTATTCCTTGCTCTTCTTGTCCTTGCTCTTCTTGTCTCGACTCTTCTTGTCCTTGCTCTTCTTGTCTCGGCTCTTCTTGTCTCGACTCTTCTTGCCCTTGCTTCTATTTCTCCAGGCTCTTCTTATTTGGCGCCTCTGTTCGCACGCTTCATGGTGCGGTTCGAGCTCGTCGAACAATCAAATTCACACGCATCTGGACCCTCTTGGGCGACTACTCGCCCTCCTTGGGGCAGCGGATGCGCAACTCGCCGGCCAGGCACTCGATCCGAAGCGGGAATTGGGCTCCGGGCTGTCCGTCCACATCGGTGGGTTCGTTGATCGTCGATTCGATCTCGAGGTTCTGCACCCTCAGGCGGTGGACGATACGCGGATTGCCTCCCAGCAGGTAGCGTCCCATGGCAAGGGTCGAGGAGAGGAAATTCCGTTTTTCGAGCATCACGACATCGAACATTCCGTCGCGCACGCTTGAGCGGGGAGCCAGGTGAAAACCACCGGCCGTCTCGCCGTTGAAGACCAACACCATCAGCGAGTTCAAGTCAAACGAGCGGCCGTCGGCCCGCACCTGCAGGGGCACGGCGTGCATCGTGCGGAACTCCTTGACCCCCTCGATGATGTAGGCCAGTTTGCCGATGCGGTGTTTGCGCTCGTTGGGGGTGCGTTGCGAGGTGGTGGTAAAGATCCCGAAGCTGAAGATATTGATGAAGTAGAGGTCATTGACACGGCCACAATCGATGCGTGTCTCCTCCCCTTCCAGGATCTGTCGTGCCGCCTCGAGCGGATCGTGCGACATGCCGAGGGCGCCGGCAAAGTCGTTGGCCGTACCGGCAGGGATGATTCCCAGCTGCAGGTCGAGCCCCCGCTCTTTCATGCGATTGACCACATAGTTCACCGTGCCGTCGCCTCCGGCCACCACCACCAGCTCGGGCGGGGTAATTCCGGCGAAGGGGTCGCGTTCAAAGTCGATCTCCTGAGGGGCAAGCAGGTAGTCGCAGCTGCGAAAGGTGGCAACAATGCGATCCAGATTCTTTCCGATCCGTCCTCTTCCCGCCTCGGGATTATATAATAAAAGTGCACTCTTCATGGCTCATCTTACTATCTATTCCATAACCAACTGCTCCATGGCCGGGCTCAGGTGGGTGATCAGCGGATCGCCCTCCTGCTCGGGAGCGAGGATCAGCACCACGGGCCATTCGGGATGGAGCTCCAGCAGTTCCAGGGCTTTATCGGCCCCCAGAGCCATGAACATCGTAGCCATGGCATCGGCGCGGGCACACTCCTCAGCCACCACCGTAGCCGAAAGCAGGCGCGAGAGTACACTCTCGCCCGTGCGCGGATCGATCGTGTGGGCAATCTTGCGCCCCGCCGGGTCGATAAAGTAGCGGCGGTAATTTCCCGAGGTGGCCAGTGCCCCCCGACTGAGGGCGATGCGCATCTCATAGCTCTCGCCCAATGGGGCTCCGTCCACCGGGCGTTCGATGCCGATGCGCCAAGGCATCCCCTTTGGGTTGACCCCCCGGCAGCGGATCTCACCGCCGATATCGACCAAAAAATTCTCTACCCCCCGGCTCAAGAGCTCCTCGGCCACAAGGTCCACCGTGTAGCCCTTGGCAATGGAGTTGAAGTCGAGCTCCACGCGCGGGTCGGCCTTCCAGAGGGTCACTCTCCCCTCCTCTTCGCGCAGAGCTACTTTGTCGCTACCCACGAATTGGAGCAGCGAATCAAGGTTGGGCTCGGCCTCCCCTCTCCGCCCGGCAAAGCCCCAGGCCTTGACCAGCGGCCCGACGGTTACGTCGTAGGCTCCGCCGCTCAGGGCCGAGATCTCCTGTGCCAGGCGCAGGTTATAGACGATATGACCATCCACCGAGTCGGTCTCCGAGCGATTCAGGCGGCTCAGCAGCGAGCGCTCATCGAAGATCGACATGGAGCTCTTCATCTGAAGATCGACCACCATGGCCCGATCGTAGAGTTCGGAGGCCGGGAGCGGAGTCTGGGCCACCAAACGAAGTGTCGTGCCGAGCATTACCCCCTCCACGGTCCGGTACTCCGCAGGGCGGGAGCACCCCACGAAAAGCATCAGTGCGACCAAGAGGAGGGTATGGAGTCGTGATTTCATGGTACAAAGATATAAAAAAAGCGAAGAATCGCACAAAAATAATGGTAAAAAATGCCAAAAATGTAACGAAACAGAAACAATTGAGGTCCAAAAGGAGAAAAAAGCCCTCAAATAGAAAGATTTAAGAGAGAAAAATGTTGGGATTAGAAAAAAATGTGTACCTTTGCGCCACGCTCTGGCGTGATTCGGTAAGGAGAATACGTCGTAGAGTGGAACTTTAAAAATTTTTTAAACTATGGGTTATTTAACCGCAGAGAAAAAGCAGGAGCTTTTCGGCCAGTACGGCAAGTCTAACACGGATACGGGTTCGCCTGAGAGCCAGATCGCGTTGTTTTCGTACCGTATCAACCACCTTACGAACCACTTGAAGTCCAACAAGCACGACTTCGGTACCCAGCGCGCCCTGTTGCGCCTGGTAGGTAAGCGTCGTCACCTGCTGGAGTACCTCAAGGAGGTTGACATTGAGCGCTACCGCGCAATCGTCAAGCAGCTGAACCTGCGTAAATAAGATTTACGAGGTCGCAAAACGGGGGTCGTCGATGTTGGCGGCCTCCTTTTTTGGGAAAACATCAACATTTTTTTGGACGCAATATTTATGGAAGAAAAGAAGCTGTACAACGCTGTGCGTAAGTACATTACGCTTGCCGATGGTCGCGAGATCATGATTGAGACCGGCAAGCTGGCCAAACAGGCCGACGGTTCGGTGGTCGTAAAGATGGGCGGCACGATGCTGCTCGCCACGGTAGTGGCCGCCAAAGAGGCGAAGCCCGACACCGACTTCATGCCTCTGCAGGTAGAGTACAAAGAGAAGTATGCCGCTGCCGGTCGCTATCCGGGCGGCTTTATGAAGCGCGAAGGCAAGGCTAACGATGCCGAGATCCTGGTGGCTCGTCTGGTGGACCGTGCCCTGCGCCCGCTCTTTCCCTCGGACTACCACGCTGAGGTTTACGTTACGGTAAACCTGATTTCGGCAGAGAAGGACATTCAGCCCGATGCCCTGGCCGGTCTGGCCGCCTCGTCGGCCCTGGCCGTGTCGGACATCCCCTTCGAGGGTCCCATCTCGGAGGTGCGTGTGGTACGCATCGGCGGTGAGTATAAGATCAACCCCAACTTCTCGGAGATGGAGCAGGCCGACCTCGACATCATGGTGGCCGGTACGATCGACAACATCCTGATGGTTGAGGGTGAGATGAAGGAGGTATCGGAGGAGGTGATGCTCGGTGCCATCAAGTTCGCCCACGAGGAGATCAAGAAGCACTGCGCCGTGCAGATCGAGCTGATGAAGGAGCTCGGCAAGGATGTTAAGCGCACCTACTGCCACGAGAATAACGACGAGGAGCTGCGTCAGCAGATCATCACGGAGCTCTACGACAAGGCTTACGCCATTGCCACGAGCGGTACGATGAAGCACGAGCGCGAGGATATGTTCAACGCCCTGGAGGCCGAGTTCGCCGCCCGCTTTACGGAGGAGGAGCTCGAGGAGAAGGCTTCGCTGATCCACAAGTACTTCCACGACGATGTGCAGAAGAAGGCCATGCGCAACATGATTCTGGACGAGGGCAAGCGTCTGGACGGTCGTAAGACCGACGAGATCCGCCCCATCTGGTGCGAGACCGACTACCTGCCCTGCGCACACGGTTCGGCCATCTTTACGCGTGGTGAGACCCAGTCGCTGACGACCGTAACGCTCGGTACGAAGCTCGACGAGAAGATCAAGGACGAGGTGCTGGTTCAGGGCAGCGAGCAGTTTGTGTTGCACTACAACTTCCCGCCCTTCTCGACCGGCGAGGCCAAGGCTTCGCGTGGTTTGAGCCGTCGTGAGATCGGTCACGGCCACCTGGCCTGGCGTGCCCTGAAGCCCATGGTTCCCGTGGGTGAGGAGAATCCCTATGCCGTGCGCGTGGTGTCGGACATCCTGGAGTCGAACGGTTCGTCGTCGATGGCCACGGTATGTGCCGGAACGCTGGCCTTGATGGATGCCGGTGTGAAGCTCAAGAAGCCCGTATCGGGTATCGCCATGGGTCTGATCTCGGATTCGGCAACGGGTCGTTGGGCCGTGCTGTCGGACATCTTGGGTGACGAGGACCACCTGGGCGACATGGACTTCAAGGTGACGGGTACCAAGGATGGTATCACCGCCACGCAGATGGATATCAAGGTGGACGGTCTCTCGTATGAGGTGCTGGCCAAGGCTCTGGAGCAGGCTCGTGTGGGTCGTCTGCACATCCTCTCGAAGCTCACGGAGTGCATTTCGGAGCCCCGCGCCGAGTACAAGCCCTTCGTTCCTCGTCTGGTACAGATCACCATCCCGCAGGAGACCATTGGTGCCGTAATCGGCCCGGGCGGTAAGGTGATTCAGGATATCCAGAAGACCACCGGTACGACGATCACCATCACCGAGGACGACAACAAGGGTTATGTGGATATCTTCGGTCAGGATAAGGAGGCCATTGATGCCGCTCTGGCCCGCATCAAGGCTATTGTGGCTCAGCCCGAGGTGGGCGAGACCTACAAGGGTAAGATCCGCTCGATCGTATCGTTCGGTGCCTTTGTGGAGATCCTGCCCGGCAAGGATGCCCTGCTCCACATCTCGGAGATCGACTACAAGCGTTTCGAGACCATGGAGGAGACCGGCCTGAAGGAGGGTGACGAGATCGAGGTGAAGCTCATCGGCGTGGATGCCAAGACCGGCAAGCTGAAGCTCTCGCACAAGGTGCTTCTGCCCAAACCCGAGGGCTATGTGGAGCGTGAGCGCCGTCCCCGCCCCGAGCGAGGTGAGCGTCGTCGCGACCACAAGGAGTAAGGACTTCGACTCCTCCGGGGGAGGGTTCCGTAATCCCCTGAGTCGATAAAAATAACTTTTTTGCGCAAAACGAGGTGTTTTTTCGCCTCGTTTTCGCTTTTATATCAAAATATATTTATATATTTGCAGTGTCCCGCATTGTTTGCGGCATGGCCCTATGCAGAGTGGGACGGCAAATTAAAGAAACAGAACAATTAAACACAATTAAAAAACAAAAACATCTATGAAAAACATCCTTAAACTGAGCTTCGTGCTCGTGGCTGCAGCCCTTGTATTCTCGAGCTGCAACTGCTTCAAGAAGATGGCCAAGAACCGTGAGGACATTCAGGTGACCTGCACGCCCGAGGTTCTGGAGCTGACCAATGGTATCGTGGCTGCCGACATCAGCGTGACGATTCCCGCCAAGTATTTCAACGCCAAGGCCGTTGTGAAGGTAACTCCCGTGATCGTATTCGAGGGTGGTGAGGTTGCCGGTACGCCCAAGTATTTCCAGGGTGAGAAGGTAGAGGAGAACTATACCGTTGTTTCCAAGAAGTCGGACGGCGTTTACACGCTGCATGCCGAGTTCCCCTACGACGAGCGCATGAAGGTCAGCGAGCTGCAGGTTCGCGCCGAGATCAAGTGTCCGAAGGGTGGTTGCAAGGAGCTCACGCTCGTAAACCTCAATACGGGTGCCGTGGCTTCGGAGGAGGAGCTGGCCCTGATGGCTCAGGAGACCCCCGAGGCGCTGGCTATGCGTAAGGCCTTCGGTCTGACGGTGGCTCAGGGTGTGAACGTCCTGCAGGGCGACCTGAACTTCTCGACCGTGATGATCCCCATGCCCAACAACTACAAGAAGGTGACGACCGAGGTCGTAAAGGTTGACATCATTTACGATATCAACAACTCGAAGGTTTCGAAGGTGGCTGTAAAGGGTCTCGACGGCTTCAAGGCCGATGTGGATGAGAAGGCTCAGAACGATCGTGCCACGCAGCACCTCACCGTGAAGGGTTATGCTTCGCCCGATGGCCCCGAGCAGTACAACGACAAGCTCTCGAAGGCTCGTTCGGAGTCGGGTAAGAAGGCTCTGGAGAAGCTTCTTGAGGGTACCGGCCTGGAGGTAGATGCTGCCGCCTATGGTGAGGACTGGGAAGGTCTGAAGGAGCTCGTTGCCGCTTCGGATATCAAGGATAAGAACCTCATTCTGCAGGTGCTGGGTCTCTACAGCTCGTCGGCACAGCGCGAGGCTGAGATCAAGAATATGGCTACGGTATTCGAGGAGCTGAAGAGCGATGTGCTGCCTAAGCTGCGCCGTTCGCAGGTGGTGAACTCGACCGACATTCAGGGCAAGACCGATGAGGAGATCATGGCCCTGATCAACGCCGGCGACTTCAACGCCCTGGGTAACGAGGAGCTCCTCTACGCTGCCGAGAGCCTGATCACCAACGGTGAGCAGAAGGTAGCTACGCTGAGCCACACCGCTCAGAAGTACAACGACCTGCGTGCCTACAACAACCTGGGTATCGCTCTGTCGGAGGTAGGTCAGCAGGAGGCCGCTCTGAAGGCCTTCGAGAAGGCTGCTCAGCTTGGTTCGACCAACAGCGCTCTCTCGAACAACCTCGCCCTCTCGAACATGGCTAACGGTAAGATGGCCGAGGCTGACAAGTACCTCCAGGCTGCTGATGCCGATGCTAAGGCTATGGCCGCTGCCGTGAAGGGTGACTACTCGTCGGCTGCCAAGCAGCTCGAGGGTGCCAACGCCGCTATCGCCTACATCATGAACAAGGATTACACCGCTGCCAAGAACGCTATCGCCAAGGATAACTCGGCCGATGCCGACTACCTGCGTGCCGTAATCGCCAAGAAGGAGGGTGACCTGGCCACCGCCAAGGCTCAGCTCAACAGCGCCATCGCCAAGAACCCCGCTCTGGCTCAGAAGGCCGCTTCGGATGTAAACCTCAAGGGTCTCGAGTAATCGATCCCGACACACTTGGGGGTGCCGCATGCAGCCCCATCGACACCACGGATCCCGATCGGGATCCGTGGTCTTTTTTGTGGGGTCATTGAAAATGCCCGGTGGCGCACGAGGGTATTGGTCGCGGTTCTGAGAGCGGATGGCAGACTCCAAAGAGGAGTCTCGCAGAAACCCTTTGAGAACCTCGTAACAGGGTGCCTATTCCTGCAAAGCCGCCAACAAAAATGGATAAAAAAGCCGTGTAAAAAACATTGTTTTTCTCCCTGCTTCACTCCTCAAAAGCGCCACTTTTGGCATCATAACCATAACCTGCAAAATCGAGGGTGATCTGGGGATATAAATCACCCGCCCCGGGAGTTGAAGATTCCCAAGGCGGGTGTCTGTTGTTACAATATGCTATATTATGAACAGCTGTGCCTTATTATATAATATAGCCCTCTATTCGTCGCGAATGCAACGTGCGGGGAATAGGTTTTTGTTGTCTATATGGGTGATGGAGGTTGCTCCGTCGGAGTAGAAGATGGCGACCTGGATTCTAGATGCTCGGGCATTGGGTGTCGGAGTCGAGGTAAGTAGCAGGCCGTCCGATGAGGAGACGTACTTCGAGTTGCTGGTGGAGTAGGTATAGGGGGTCTCGGGGACAAATGCTGCAGGCAGACCATCGGGATAGGCGGCGAAGAGGCTTCGGAATTCGGCCTCCGTGGGCAGGTGCCACCCCTCGGGGCAGAGGCCCTGCGTACCCTCGATAGCGGCGGCATTGTCGGTCGTGATCTCCTCGACTCCCAATATGGTATGGATGGTGTAGAGGAGTCCGTATTGTGCCACCTCCTCCTCGGTTGCCTCCTCTTTGGGCAGGAGGATCCCCTCGGCAAGGCTCTCCCCCGAAGGGTTGTAGCGCAGGTTCTCGGCCATCCAGACCCGGCCATCGGCCATCGTGCAGATTGCATACTCCACCCCGCCAAGGCTGATCGTCTCCTCGCTCGACGAGTCGTTCTCCACCTCATCCTTGATCCCGTTGCCGCTCGCATCCTCCTGGGGAATCTTCCCGCCGGATGTCCACTCCTCGATATCGGCCGAGAGTACGGCCTCGAGGTCGAGATCGGTCAGGGAGACCTCGATGGTATAGCTGGTAGCGGGCAGCAGCGTGGTCTGCACCATGTTATAATCGTACTGCTTGCCGTGGCTGGTGGTGATCCGAATGGTCAGGGCGAGCTCCTGGGGGACAACCACGACCCGGTAGTGCTCGCCGGCGGTGACGGCATGGGGTGTGATCTCCTGCGCAGGGAGGCTCGATCGAACCGAGGCCTTGAGCGCATCAAGATCGATGTCGGCTTCGGGCCGTACTCCGCCCACCTTGATGGAGGTGATTTCGGCCGAGGAGAGGTTTTCGATCTGGATCTCGATGCGGGAGAGCAGGTGGTGGAAGGTCATCTTCACGGGCGAAGCCGTCGGGGTGATGCCCGTAGCTGTGGCTGCGAGCAGATCGGAGGCCTCATATCCTTCGGCCGATTGATCCTCGGCGATTCGGAAGCTCTCGGGCACCCCGCTGGCATTGTAGGGGTAGTAGGCCATAAGATCGGCCTTGAGGTTGATGTTGTCGTACCACAGCAGCCCCTCTGCCGTAAAATAGGAGCCGTTGTAGATGAGCTTTCGGTTGGTGAGATATGCCGAATCCTCACTGTTGGCGATTGAGAGTCCGATCTGGTCACCCTCCGAAAAAGTGGTGCCGACCACGCGGCTGATCTCGGGTGCGATATAGAGCGGCAGGTTCCTTTGGGACTCCGTCTGCTCCCACGCCTCTGACCCTGTCTTGCAGGCTCCAAACAATACGGTAACTGCTACCAGCAACATCCCGATAGAGCCCTTCGAGTAGATAAATCTTTGCATAACTGTAAATTATATAAAGGTGGTAGATAAAATTTGGATAAATAATCAGCTGAAATAGACGGCGGAATCACCCTCCTCCGCTTCGGCGCAAGGGAGAGAAAATTTTTAATCTTCTGCCGTTTCCCTTATTGCTTCTTCGTAATAAAACCCAATTTTAAAATCGGGTTGCCCTGTTTGGACAATATGCCCCGCGAGGGTGGGGCATCCCTGTGGCTTTTATGAACGAGACCGCCCGAATTTGTCAGGCAGTCTCGCTGTTTGTAAAACCGGGTTATAGGACTTCGGCGACCACGAAGTTGCTGCCTCCGATGAAGATCATGTCCTGCTCCGAGGCCAATTCGCGGGCGCGTGCCAGAGCCGAGGCTACCCCCTCGACCATCTCACCCTCCAATCCGTAGGCGGCAGCCTTCGAGGCCAGTTCGGCGGCGGGAAGCGAACGCTCGCTTGCGGCGGCCGTGAAGAGGTAGTAGGCCTTCTTGGGCAAGAGCTTCAGGCAGGAGTCGATCTCCTTATCCTTCACAAAGCCGACCACGCAGAAGAGTTTTTCGCACTGTGAACGGCGCAGCTGCTCGGCCACATAGCTCAGGCCGTGGGCGTTGTGCCCCGTGTCGCAGATCGTTAGAGGCTTCTCTGCCAGTTGCTGCCAGCGACCGTGCAGCGAGGTGTTGGCCGCTGCGGTGCGGGTGCCCTCCTTGAAGGCGCGGCGTGAGATGGTCAGCGGTGTCTCCTCGTGGAGGAAGTCGGCGGCCGCCGAGGCTGTCAGGATATTATGCAGTTGGTAGTCTCCGGCCAGATCCAGTTCGATGTCAAAAGGCTGCTCATCGCGCGAACGAATGAGGTGGAACGATTGGGTCGTATCGTGGAGCTCATGCTCCGTGCAGCTGAAGATCTCCTCGGCATAGAGGATCTTTGACTTCAGGCTCGAGGCCGTCTGCTCAAAGATGGGATCGCACTTCTCGCTGTGCTCGCCGATCAGCACGGGGATGCTCTTCTTGATGATGCCGGCCTTCTCCGTGGCAATAGCCTCCACGCAGTCTCCCAGCAGGTTGGTGTGGTCCAGTCCGATGTTGGTGATGATACTCAGGATCGGCACGATCAGGTTCGTGGCATCAAGACGACCTCCGAGGCCGGTCTCGATCACAGCCACCTCGACATCGCTCTGGGCGAAGTAGTCGAAGGCCAGGGCCGTGGAGATCTCGAAGAACGAGAGGCCGAGTTCGTTCATCTTCTCGAAGTGCTTGTCCACGAAGTTTACCACCTTCTGCTTGGGGATCATCTCGCCATCGACGCGAATGCGCTCACGGAAATCTGTGAGGTGGGGCGAGGTGTAGAGACCGGTGCGGTAGCCTGCCTGCTGAAGTACCGAGGCCAGGATGTGCGAAACCGATCCCTTGCCGTTGGTGCCGGCCACATGGATCGTAAAGAAGTTGCGCTGCGGGTTGCCCAAGTGGCGGCAGAAGGTCGTGATGCGCTCCAAGCCCGGCTTGTAGGCCGCCTCACCCTTCTCCTGAAAGGAGGTCAGCGACGAAAAGAGGTAGTCGAGAGTCTGGGTATAATTCATATATTTATCTTTTTATTGTTTTCGGTTTTGGCATCAGCGGTCGCAGGCGCGCGATGCGTGTTGTGGGGTGACCCCGCCCCTTGGGGTAGCGCTTTGTCAGGCCACCAAAAGGTTTTTGCGGCGGATGCGGTAGGCCAGGAAGTAGAGCCACGAGAGGCCCATTACCAACTGTGCCACACGCCCCAAGAGGTCGCCATGGCGCGTGTAAAAGGTCTCTGCGCGATTTACGGGCAGTTCGTGGCTGATCACGCCTCGCTCCTCCCAACCGAGGGTTTCCCCCACCACCTCGCCGCGGCAGTCGATAAATCCCGAGCGGCCCGTGTTGGCCGAGCGGGCAATGGCACGGCGGTGCTCCACGGCCCTGAGGCGCGAGATGGAGAAGAGGTGCTCATAACCCGGGGTGTCGCCCCACCAGCCGTCGTTCGAGATCAGGAACATCACCTCGGCCCCCTTGCGCACAAAGTCGCCGAAGAAGTCGCCGTAGAGCCCTTCGTAGCAGATCGCCGGTCCCCCTTGGACCTTCGAGGCCGATTCAAAGAGCAGTCGCTCCTCTCCAATGCCGATCTGCCCCAGCACACCTCCCAGATCGACAACCAGGAAGGTGAGGGCTTTGAAGATCCAGGTCGGGGTATTCTCCACCCCGATCACCAGGCGCCCTTTGTGGTAGACCTCGGGACGAACTCCGGCGCTGTCGATGGCGATGGCCGAGTTGAAATGGTCATACCAATAGCCCCGACTGTTGCGGGCCGTGGGGGTCTGCGAGCCATGTTCGTAGAACCGCAGCGTGTTGGCCCCCGTGACCAGAAGGGCTTGCGGGGCGTGTCGGCGCAGCGTGTCGGCAAAGGGCTGCAGGTGGGCATAACGGGTGATCGCCTCTTCATTGAGGTGGCGCGTAAGTGCGGTCTCGGGTGCCAGGATGAAGTCGGCATCGGCCGGGACTTCAGCCAGCAGCTGCAAGAGGTTCTGCTCCTGCCACTCATCGCTGCCGGCAAACTTCTCGTAGCAATCTACATTGGGCTGCAGGGCCGTGATGCGTACCTGCTCTGCGGGATTCTTTGTGGAGATAAAAATCCCCAGCGAGAGGAGCATCGGGAGCAGGATGCCCAGCGAGGCGGCCACCACCTTGCGGGGTGTTCGCTGTTGCCAAGCCTCGAAGATCAGCAGATTGCTCACCAACACCCACAGCGAACCGCCGAATACACCCGTGTATTCGTACCATTGCACCAACCTTACGTCATGCGAGAAGCCGTTGCCCAGGATGAGCCACGGCCACGAGAAGTCGCCTATGGTGTACCAATATTCCGTGGCGATCCATCCGGCGACCAACAGGGTGTAGGCCAAAGCCTTGGGGGCCTTTTTGCTTACGGTGTGAAAGCCCATGAAGGCGATCATGTTCCAAAATGAGGAGGCGATGGTGGCGGCAATCGGACCCACAGGGGTGGCGTTCCAGATCCACCATACGGTCGAGATGTTCCAGCCGGCAAAGGCCAGGAGCGCCCAGCCGAACATGCGCCACCACGCGCCGCGCGAGTCGTCGTAGGTGTTGCTGATCCAGAGTAGGGGGACAAAGGCCGCAAGAAGAGATAATCCGCTGAGACCGAGCCACCCGGGAGCGAGCAACACGATCGAGAGGGCCACTGCCCCCGCACGGCGCAAAGTCAGCGAACTTTTCACACCGCAAAGATAGAAATAAATGAGTAATGAGCAATGCGTAATGGCTATTTTTTAGCCCCGCTTGCGCAAAAAAAGACCCTTGTCCGAAAGCGAATCGGCAAGGGTCGGAGTTTGGATGCGAAGGGGTTGCTATTGCTTCAGTCCTCCTTCCGAGGCGAACTCTTCGATCGAGCGTTTGAAATGTTCGATGGTCTCCTCCATCGAGACGTAGGATTTGCCTCCGGCCGCGTTTTTGTGGCCTCCGCCCTCGAAGTAGCGTCGGGCGAAGAGATTGACATCCACGTTGCCTCGCGAGCGCAGGGAGACCCGGATGAAGGTGTGGTGCTGGAGGAACATGGCCGAGAGTTTCATCTTGCCCACCGTAAGCGGGTAGTTTACGAATCCCTCGCTGTCGCCCTGCTGGAAGTAGTAGCGGCGCATCTCCTCCTCGGTAAGCGACATGTAGGCCACCGTGTTGTGTTTCAGGAACTTCATGTTGCGATGAATCACATAACCGAACAAGCGGGCTCGCTGCGGAGAGTAGGCGTTGTAGATGCCGTTGTAGATCGCCGGAATATCGATTCCCGTCTCGGCCAGGTCGGCCACGGCACGGAACAGGGCAGGGGTAAGCACCGAGTAGGAGAAGTTACCCGTATCGGTCATCATGCCCACATAGAGACATTCGGCAATTTCGCGTGTGAGGTGTTCGCGGCCGAAGATTTCGAGGATCAGCGAATAGACCAAAAAGGCGGTCGAGCAGCTCTCGGGGTGTGAGAAGCGGATATCGTAGCGCTCCGTAGGCTGCAGATGGTGATCGATCAGGACCCGCACGGCTGAGGCGTTGCTCTCGATCGCCTGGCCCAGGGCTTCGAGGCGGGCAATGCCGTTGAAGTCGATGCAGAAGATCACATCGGCCTCGCGGGCGAGCTGCTCGCTGCGCTCGGGCTCCTGGCGGTGGATGATCACCTCGCTGATGCCGGGCATCGACTCCAGGAAGTAGGGGAATCGGTTGGGAGCGATGATCCGAACACTGTGCCCAAGGCGTTCGAGCTGGCGGGCCCAGGCCAGGGCCGAGCCAATGGCGTCTCCATCGGGGTTGGTGTGGGCCAGCAGGACAATCTGCTGTGGCTCGCGCTCAAGCAGTGCTCGCAGGCGTTTCAACTCTTCAGGGTCGAGCTGAAGGGCTCCCGTATTTTTTGTCTCCATCGTTCGCGGTATTTAATAGGACAAAGGTACAATTTTTTTTTAAATAAATCCCTTATTACCCAATTAGTTGCTATTTTCTGTACGGGGAGCGCTCTTGCACCAGGGGGCAATGCCGCACTCGTGGCACTTGGGCGAGCGGGCCGTGCAGACGTAGCGACCGTGCAGAATCAGCCAATGATGTGCTACCGGAAGCAGCTGTTTCGGGATATGTTTCTCGAGCGTAAGTTCGGTCTGCAGCGGGGTCTTCGAGCGGTTTGTGAGGCCGATGCGGTTGGCCACGCGGAAGACGTGCGTATCGACGGGCATCACCTCCTGTTGCCAAATTACGGCCCCCACGACGTTGGCTGTCTTGCGCCCCACGCCCGGAAGGCGTTGCAGCGCGGCGCGGTCGCTCGGTACTTCGCCTCCGAACTCCTCCACCAGCATACGGGCCATGCCGGCCAGGTGTTTTGATTTGTTGTTCGGGTAGGAGACGCTTCGGATCAGCTCATAGATCTCCTCTACAGAGGCCTCGGCCATCCGCTCGGGGGTCGGAAAGCGCTCGAAGAGGGCCGGAGTAACCAGATTGACCCGCTTGTCGGTACACTGCGCCGAGAGGATTACGGCCACCAGCAGTTCAAAGGGGTTCCGGTAGTTGAGCTCCGACTCTGCCGATGGCATGTTTTGCGAAAACCACTCGATGATGCCCGAGTATCGTTCTTTGGTTGTCATACGCTCTTCTTAGAGTTTGGTTAGTTTGGCAAATTTGGCCAGCAGGGTGCGCTCGCTGCCATCGGCAAACAGCACCACCAGTTTGTGATCCTGCGCCAGGGTCTCGATGCGTTGGATGGTGCCGACACCGAAACGGGGATGCTCGACCCGCTCGCCTATGCGGTAGTTGCAGGGGGCTGCCGGGGCTGCCGATCCCGCTATGGGGGCGATGCGGCGCAGGTGGTCGCTCGGACGTGGAGCGGCGGGTTGAGGCTCGGGGCGCTGCGAGGTGGGACGGCTCTGCACCGAACGGCTGTAGAGCGGATGGCCGGGCGGGATCTGCTTGGCCGAATTGCCCTCCGTTTCGCGTTTCTGCTGGAAGCGGTAGTCGAAGCGGCGGCGCAGCTCCTCGATTGCCGAGCGTTCACCCTCCGGGGAGGTGCTCCCCGCCCCCCGGGAGCGGAAGCCGCCTGCGGAGCGAGCCGAAAGGGGCTCACCTTCGCCCTGCACTGTCTCGATGTAGCAGGGGGCGATCTCCTTTAGGAAGCAACTCGGGCGCGAGAACTCCATGTTGCCCCACTTGAAACGCGACTCGGCATAGCTCAGCGTGGCATCCTGCTTGGCGCGTGTAAGGGCCACATAGAAGAGCCTTCGCTCCTCTTCAAACCCCTCGGCGGTCTCCATGGCTCGTTGCGAGGGAAAGAGATTCTCCTCTAGGCCGACAATGTAGACGTGGTTATACTCCAGCCCCTTGGCCGAGTGGACGGTCATCAGCGTTATCTTGTTTTTGTCGTCGGGGTTTTCGTTGTCCATGTCGGTCATCAGCATCACCGACTGCATCCACTCCTCGATGGTGGCCTCCTCGGCCTCAGTGCGCTCCCCGCTGCGGATCTCGGCATCGCGCTGCTCCTTGAAGAGCTGCATGGTGTTCAGCAACTCCTCGATGTTGTCGATCGCCGAGGTCGCCTCGGGCGAGTTCTCTAAGCGGAAGAGGGGGAGGATCCCCGACCGCTGGGCAATCTCAAGACCAAAGTCGTAGAGCCCCTTTTGGGTGCGCTCGAGCGAAAGCGAGCGGATCAGGGCGACAAATTCGGTTACTTTGCGCACGATGGTGCGCTGCACGGGGTCGGTGGTCACCTCTCCCACCAGTGCATCGACCGCCTCCCACATCGAGACTTCGCGTTCGCGAGCCAGCGTGGCGATGCGTTCGACGGTCGTGTCGCCGATGCCGCGCGTGGGGTAGTTTACGATGCGGCGGAAGGCCTCGTCGTCCTTTGGGTTGATCACCAGGCGGATGTAGGCCAGCAGATCTTTGATCTCCTTATGATCGTAGAACGAGGAGCCCTTGTAGATGCGATAGGGGAGACCACGCCGGCGCAGCGACTCCTCGATGGCCGAGGATTGGGAGTTGGTGCGGTAGAGGATCGCCACCTCCGACCACGGATCTCCCGTCTCGCGAATGCGGTCGCGGATGGCTGTCGTGATCAGTTCGGCCTCTTCCCGGTCGGTGTAGGCCCTCAAAAGGCGGATCTTCTCTCCCTTTTCTCCCTCTGAGAAGCAGCGCTTCTCCATGCGGCGGGCGTTGTGCTCGATCACCGAGTTGGCCGCCTCGACAATGGTACGCGTCGAGCGGTAGTTCTGCTCCAATTTGAAGGTGCGGGCCGTGGGGTAGTCGTTGCGGAACGAGAGGATGTTTTCGATCTTGGCCCCTCGAAACGAGTAGATCGACTGGGCATCGTCGCCCACCACGCAGACCCGGCCATGGAGCTGCGAGAGGCGGCGAATGATGATGTACTGCGCATAATTCGTATCCTGATACTCATCGACCAGAATATACTGATACTGCTCCTGGTAGCGGGCCAGCACATCGGGACAGTCCCGAAAGAGGATGTTGGTCTGCAGGAGCAGATCGTCGAAATCCATCGCGCCGTTCTGCTTGCATCGCTGGCAGTAGAGCTGGTAGAGGTGTCCGAATTCGGGCTGCTGGCGCTGGCGATCCTCCGCAGCATAGACCGAATTGGCGAGGTAGGCTCCGGGGGTGACGAGCGAGTTTTTGGCAAATGAGATGCGCGACAGCACCACGTTGGGCTTATACTTCTCCTCCGCAAGGTTGAGCTCTTTGATCAGGTTCTTGAGTAGATTCTTACAATCCGAAGGCTCGTAGATCGTGTAGCTGTCGGGGTAGCCGATGCGGTCGGCATTCTCGCGCAGGATACGCGAGAAGACGGAGTGGAAGGTGCCCATGCGGATCCAGCGGGCACGACCGTCGGGGAGCATCTGCGAGATGCGCTCGCGCATCTGCTCGGCAGCCTTGTTCGTAAAGGTGAGGGCCATGATCCGTCGGGGGTCCACCCCCTGCTCAATCATGTAGGCGATGCGCGAGGTCAGCACGCGCGTCTTGCCCGAGCCGGCACCGGCAATAATGAGTGAGGGCTCCTGGAAGTGGATCACCGCCTCGCGTTGGGCGGGGTTCAGGCCTTGCAATATGGGAGATTCGTTCATCGGTTATCTTCTTTTGGGGTGGTAAAGGTACAAAAAGCCTCTGCCTTATTGCGGCATTGCGGCCAAAAATTTTTCCAACTCCACATACACACGCTGGATCGGCAGCCCCATCACGTTGTAGAACGACCCTTCGATTCGCTCGATGGCCACATAGCCGATCCACTCCTGAATGCCGTAGGAGCCAGCCTTGTCGTAGGGTCGATATTGATCGACGTAGTAGGCGGCCTCCTCCTCGCTGATCGGGCGGAAGAAGACCTCCGAGCAGGAGCTGAAGGTTTCGGTTTTTCGGCTTGAGCGCAGCGTAACACCCGTAACGACTGTATGTCCCCGACCCGAAAGGAGCCCGAGCATCTCGAGGGCCTCATCGCGACTGTGGGGTTTACCGAGGATCTTCCCTTGGGCGATAACCACCGTGTCGGCCGTCAGCAGAATCTCCCCTTCGGAGAGAGGGTGGGGGTAGCCTTCGCTCTTCAGGCGCGAGAGGTAGGGGGCCACCTCCTCGGCCGCCAAATCGGCCGGATAGCACTCCTCGACCTCGAACTTTTCGGCCATTTCGAACTTCAGGCCCGAACCCGAAAGCAACTCCCGACGGCGGGGCGACTGCGAAGCCAATAATAGGCGATAGGATGCAAGTTTATCGTGCAACAACATACTCTTCTATATGGGTTTAGCGAATATCAAAGTCGAGCAGCAGCTCTCCTTCGAGGGTTGCCTTCAGGTTTTGACCCCGCTCAACGGGGCCCACCCCCACCGGAGTTCCCGTATAGAGCAGGTCGCCCATGCGCAGGGTGATAAACTTCGAGACGTGGCTGATGAGCCGATCGACCGGAAAGAGCATATCTCCGGTAAAGCCCTGCTGGCGTATCTGCCCATCGATTGCAAGCTCAAAATTCAGGCGTTGCACATCTCCGCCCAGCTCCTTCAGCGGCAAAAAGGTGGGAGAGATAGCGGCCGAATAGTCGAAGGCCTTGGCTTGCTCCCACGGGAGCCCTTGGGCGATGCATCGGCGTTGCAGGTCGCGAGCCGTGAAGTCGATCCCCAGGCCCACCTCGTCGTAGTAGCGGTGGGCAAAGCGCTCCTCGATGCAGCGGCCCACGCGGTTGATCCTCACGATGAGCTCGCACTCATAGTGCACCTCCTCGGAGAAGGGGGGGATGTAAAAGGGGTCGTTGTTGCGCAGCATGGCCGTGTCGGGCTTCAGGAAGAAGACCGGCTCCTGCGGCATTTGGCCGCTGTCGGCCACCTGATGGTGCAGCTCTTTGACGTGTTCGGCGTAGTTGCGGCCGATGCAGATAATTTTCATAGCGGCGTTTACTCCTCTTTTTTGAATCGGGTGTTTTTATACTTAATCAGGTAAGCCGAGGCAAGCAGGATCAAAAATACCGGAACCAGGCAAGCCACTTGCCAGCGTAGGTCGGGTTTGGGGATCAGAATAGCCAGGAAGACCACCGTGGCCGAGACATTGAGCCATTTCGATACAAAGGCTCCGATCTTCTTCAGATTCAGCTTATCGCGCTTCTCCTTGGACATCGTACTGATGCCCGAGATCGTCTCAGGATACTTGCGAGCCAGGACGCCGACCCCTAAAAAGATCAACCCATAGCCAATCAATACGATAATCTCTCCAATATGTATGTATCCCACCATGTTGGTATTCAATTATGAATTTTCAATTTTGACGTTTAGAAAGCTCCTCTACCATTGCCTTGGCGAATCTTCGACTCGCCCCTTCACCGCCAATCAGCTGTTGCAGTTCACGGAAGTCGGCCTCCATCTGGGCTCGTTTTGTGCCACCGGGAAGGATTGCGCGCAGCTCCTCGGCCGCTACCTGCGGGTCGAGCTTTGCGCAGACCAATTCGCGCACCACCTCGCGCCCCATGTTGATATTGACGAGCGAGACCCACGGAATCTTCAACACATAGGGGCGCAACACCTCGTAGAGCTTCGGAATCTTATAGAGCACGATCTCCGGAATCCCCATCAGGGCCGTCTCGAGGGTCGCCGTACCCGAGGTGACCACAGCCGCCTCGCTCATGGCCAAGGTCTGCTGGGTCTTGTCGCACAGGTAGCGCACCTCGGACCCCGCCAGATATTGGTCGTAGAGCGTCTTGTCGATCCAAGGCACTGCCGTAACAACAAATTGATAGGCCGGAAATTGGTTTGCGAGAGCCACCATATTGGGCAGGTTGGCCCGAATCTCCGAGACCCGGCTGCCGGCCAGGAGGGCCACAATAGGGCGTTCGTCGAGGGCGTTTATCTCTCGAAACGCCTCGGGCGTGGGGAGCTTTTCGCGCCACTCGGCAATGTCGTCCACCAGCGGATTGCCGCAGAAGATGGGCTCGATCCCCCACTTTCGGAAGTAGTCGGTCTCGAAGGGGAAGATCGTAAAGAGACGATCCACATAACGGCGAATCCCCTTCACGCGGAACTCCTTCCAGGCCCATACCTTCGGTGCGATGTAGTAGAAGACCCGGATGCCCTGCGCCTTGCACCACTTCGCGATGCGCATGTTGAACGACGGGTAGTCGATCAGAATCACCACATCGGGCTGAAACTCCGCAATGGCGGCCTTGACCCGATCCATCTGCCCGAAGATGGTCTTCAAATTTTTGAGTACCGTTACAAAGCCGAAGAAGGACATCTCCTTATAGTGCAGCAACAATCCCTCCCAGCCTCCGACCTCGGCCATGCGATCACCTCCGCAAAACCGAAACTCGGCCTTCGGATCCTCGGCCTTCAAGCCGGCCATCAACTTCGATCCGTGCAAATCGCCCGAAGGCTCACCAGAAATGACAAAGTATTTCATCTCAATTTTGAATTTCGAGCAAGTCCGGTCTCAGTCTTTCGGTGCGTTCGTAGGCCTGCTCCTCCTGCCACTTGGCGATCTCGGCGAAGTTGCCCGAGAGGAGCACGTCGGGAACCCTCCAGCCGCGGAACTCCGCCGGGCGGGTATAGACCGGTGGGGCCAGCAGGTCGTCCTGGAAGCAGTCCGTGAGGGCCGACGACTCATCGCCAATCGCCCCGGGGAGCAGGCGCACCACCGAGTCGGCGATGATGCAGGCGGCCAGTTCGCCCCCTGTGAGCACATAGTCGCCAATCGAGATCTCGCGCGTGATGAGGTGTTCGCGAATGCGGTGGTCGATCCCCTTGTAGTGGCCGCAGAGGATGATGATGTTCTCCAGGGTCGAGAGGCGGTTGGCCTCGTGCTGATTGTACTGCATGCCATCGGGCGAGGTATAGATGATCTCGTCGTAGTGGCGCTCCGACTGGAGGTGTTCGACAAGCTCAAAGACCGGCTCACACTTCATCACCATCCCCGCCTCACCGCCAAAGGGGTAGTCGTCGGTCGTCTTGCGCTTGTCGTGGGCCCAATCGTGGAGGTTGTGTACCACGATCTCCACAAGCCCCTTCTCCTGGGCTCGCTTAAGGATCGACTCGCTCAGGGGTGAGGTCATCAAATCGGGAACGGAAGAGATAATGTCTATACGCATAGGTTTCTAATTTTTACGAAAGATAATGTCTTTGCCACTTGCGGGCGAAAGGGGCACCTCCCGACCCCGGTCGAGGGTATAGCCGCGGTAGCCCAACTCCTCAAAGAGGGCGATGATGCGGGGGCGGTTCTCGCCGCCGGTCTCGATGAGCACCGTGGGGCGGTACTTCTCGAGCAGGGGCCTCATCTCCTGCATCACATGCCACTCATAGCCCTCGATGTCGCACTTGATAAAGTCCAGGCGCGGCAGCTCCCCGAAGAGCTCCGACCCGCGGCGCATCTCGGCCCGATGCTCCACCTGACAATCCTGCTCCACGGACTCCTTCACAAAATTCTGCCCCGTGCCCAGGTAGCCCGTCTCGCGGGCCGAGTCGTTGGCCATCACCACCTCGCGGTCGGCCTCTCCTAAGGCGTAGGGGTAGATGGTTACATTTGAGTTGCGAAGTCCCCGCAGGTTTTTTTCGAGCACGCGCCGCATGGGGGCCATCGGCTCCACGGCATGTACCCACCCCTCGGGCCCTACCCGTTGTGCCAGGGTGCGGGTGTAGTAGCCGAGGTTGGCCCCGATGTCGAGGCAGTGATCGCCCCATCTGACCAACTTGTCGAGGTGGTAAACATACTCCAGGGCTGCGGAGTGGCGACCGATGCCGAGCCGCTGCCAGAGGAAAAAGAGGGCACTCACCACCCGGAGATAACCTTCGAGCGGCAGCATGCGGTAGAGCAGTTTATGAACCAATTTTGTCAATTCGTAATTATCTTCTATTCGGTATTAGGAGGTCGTTGCGCCCCTTTTTGATTTAAGGTGAGCAGATTTTTCTTCGACCATCGCTGATGCGGATGGGACGTTTGGCGTACTGCCCATCCGGGGCAAACAACGAGGTGTTGAACCTACCCTACAAAATCGAAAAACTAAGGTTTCACCTCTTGGTTTAATACCTCTACCACAAAGGGGTTGTACATCGACTCGTGGCCGAGGGATGACTTCTCGCCGTGGCCGGGCCAGATTGTCACCTCATCGCCCAAGGGGAGGATGCGCTCCAGGATCGAGCGCATGATCCAGGAGTAGTCGCCTCCGGGGAGGTCGGTGCGACCGATGCTCTCACGAAAGAGGGTGTCACCCGTAAAGAGGTTTTTGGTTTGCGGCTCATAGAGGGCCACATGACCCGGGGTATGGCCCGGGGTGGGGATCACCTGCAGGGTGGTGTGGCCGAAGCGCACCTCCTTGACCGTGTCGAGGTCGAGGTCGATGGTGGGGAGCTTGCCGATCTCCACGCCGAAGATCATGCCGCTCACCGAGGCGGTCTCCAAGAGGAACTTATCCTTGGCTGAGAGGGCAAAGGGGATGCCGTACTCCTTTTTGAGGTACTCCACACCCAGCGTATGGTCGAAATGGCCGTGGGTGTTGATCGCCATCTTGGGCGTAAGGCCGTGCTCGGCGATAAAATTCTTGAGGACAATATCCTCGCGGGGGCCGTTGTTGCCCGCGTCAATGATGACACACTCCTTCGTCTCGTCCCAGACGATGTAGGTGTTCTCCTGAATCGGATTGAAAACCAGTGCTGCTATCTTCATGCGAAAATCAATTTGGGACAAAAATACGAAAAAAGATCGCTCCACGCAAAAAACGGGAGCGATCTTTTTCCTTTCGCAGCTTCGAAGGGAGCTGTTTTCAATTTTTGGCCCTCTAATCTTTCAGACAACGCACCGGAAGGGCTACACCGGGGTTGAACTCCGAATTGGTGACGAAGGTTTGCAGATCAGACCACATGCGCACCGTGATACCGAACTCTACGCCCATATTGACCAGCGATACGGCTGTGTTGCTGCTCCACCAGCCGGCGCTGTAGCAGGCGTGCATCCAGAGCTCCTCGTCCTGCCCCACCGAGCAGGCTCGGAAGCCGACAGGCTTGCCGTCGAACTTCGAGGCGTTGTTCGTGGTCAGATCGTAGGCGCACCAGGTGGGTTGCGGCTCGATCTCCGTTTCGTAGGGCATGATCCACATGTCGTTCGAGGCCAAGGCCTTGGCTATGGCTGTGGGATCCACCGTGCCATCGGCCATCACGGCCGCCATGCCGGCATCGAGAACATATTGCGCCAAAAGATCCCACTCCTGCTGCGAGGGGAGGTGCCACCCCTCGGGGCAGATGCCGCGCACGATGCGCTGTTCGCCGGCCTGCAGGAGCTCTTCGCCCTGTGTGGCTGCGGGCAGATTGTAGAATGCACCGTACGTTTCGAGAGAGAGTTGGCCCATCTCGCTTTGTAGGTCGTTGTCAAAGATCACATAGTAGCGGGGCTCCGTGCCCGAGATGTCGAGCAGCTGCTCCTCGACAGGGAAGTAGCGCAGATTCTCGGCCATCCAGAGCTGATCACCCAGGCGTACCGTCTTATAGAGGTTCCCGTCGCGCGGATCGGTCATCGTCCCCTCTTCGGGGGTAAGGTCGGGCTCGGGCTCGGGCTCGGGTTCCGGTTCGGGCTTGGGCTCGGGCTGCTCGGAGGTATTCTCATTGGGCAATGGCTCATCGTTGCTCTCGCAGGCCGTGACGCAGAGGGCCAGGGCCAGGAGCGAAATCCACATCTTTTTCATCTTTTTCCGGTTTATGAGAGTTGGCGACCTGGGGTGGTTAGTCCTTTACGCAACGTACCGAGTATCCGCGCAAGGGGCTGTAGCCCGATTTCGTGTAGGCGATGTGGTACTGCAGGTTGTTGAGTTCCACGCAGCCTCCGCCGTAAGACTGGTACTCCGTAGACCAGAAGCCGGTCGAGGAGTCGCGCCACTCGAAGGCGCCGGTCTGCCAGCAGAAGCCGGCGGGCAGGGCCGTAAATCCGAAGGTGTCGCGACCGCCGTTGGCCAGGTCGGGATAGCTCTCAACGCCCAGCGACTCACCCCAGAGCTCTTGGGCGGCCAAGGCCGACCAGACGTTCTTCAGATCCGAATCGTAGTGCGTATCGCCCCAATCATCCATCCAGTAGTTGCCCGTCACGGGCTCAAGCTGCTCGGCCACCCAGGCCTCCATGAGTTGCCACTCCTGCTGTGAGGGGAGGTGCCATCCCTCGGGGCAGACTCCGCGCACGCCGCTTGGGGAGGCATTGCTTCCTGTTTGACTCGAAGTGTCGTTGGCTGCGTACCAGTTGTAGAGCACTCCGTAGGCGGCATACTCCTCCGTCGATTTGGCTGCGGCCACGTCGGTGCCCTGGTAGTTCAGGACGAAGTAGCGCTTTCCGGTCTCGGCATCGGCTGCAGCCTCTGCGGGATAGACCTCCGGCAGGTAGGCCAGGTTCTCGGCCATCCAGGTCTGGGTTCCGAGGAGTACCGTGCGGTAGATCTTGCCGTCGCGGGCATCGACCATCTCCCCCTCTTCAGGTGTGGGGATGGGCGGCGTGGGCGGGGTCTCCGTCGGTTTTTTGTGGGTAATGGTCACCGACTGGGTGGCCTCGGCGCCTCGGTCGCCCACCACCTTCAGGGTGATGGTCAGCTCACCCTCGGCCAGGCTCTCGGGAGCTGTGAAGTCGTAGGTGAAGGGGACGGCATTCACCTCGGTGATCGGCAGATCGCCCACGGTAAGGGTTACGCTTTGAATCTCTCCCACATTGACCTCGGCCTCGCCCGCGATGGTCAGCGGAGCCTCCGAGATCCACTCCAGACCTTCGGTCGGGGCCGTCAGAGCCGCCTGCACCGTCTGCTCGGGTTCGGGCTCCTCGCTTTCAACGAGCGTAACGGTTACGCGCTTGCTGTCACTGCCGCCCAAGTTGCCCGTGGCGCTGAGGGTGATGGTCAGCGGACCGGGTTGCTGATCTTCCGGGAAGGTGAAGTTGTAGGTGAAGGGTACATGCGCTACAGCCTCGATGAGCGTTTCGCCCACCTTGAGCTCGACCGTTTCGATGCTACCCGTATCGGCCAGGGCCGTACCCGAGATCTCGAATCCTCCGGCCTCGAGTTCGATTTCTACACCCTCTTCGGGGGCTGATAGCGAACAAATTACGGTCTGTTCCTCCACGGGAGGATTTTCAGATTTCACCGGTTCGGTGTTCTCTTCGCTACACCCTGCCACGCCCAGCAGCAAAAGGGGTAAAAGCCAAAATTTTTTCATGGTGTTTTTCTGTTAGGTGTTTCTATTTATTGATTAAGTTAATTTATGCGATCACAAAAATAAAAAGAGTGGTATAAAAATGCAAATCTTTATACCACTTTTTTGCCTGTTTTTGTGCCTCCGATTCCCTCTCGGCACAGAGCGCTTTTTCTTCGAGAAATCCTTGCTGAGGGGCTATAGACTTCGTTTTATGAGCTTTACGACATTCTCCACATGGTGCGTGTGGGGGAACATATCGACCGGCTGCACGGCCTCCACGCGGTACATGCCGTCCATGAGGGCTAGATCGCGGGCCTGGGTTGCGGGATTGCAGCTCACATAGACGATGCGCTCGGGGGCGGCGCGAAGGATCACGTCGATCACCGGTTCGTCCACTCCGGCACGCGGCGGGTCGAGGATGATCACATCGGGACGGCCGTTCTCGGCCACGAAGCGGTCGCTCAGGACAGCCTTCATATCGCCTGCATAGAATACGGTGTTGTCGATTTGGTTGATCTCGGAATTGACCTTGGCATCCTCGATAGCCTCGGGGACATACTCGATGCCGACCACCTTCTTACAGCGCGAGGCGCAGAAGTTGGCGATCGTACCCGTTCCGGTGTAGAGGTCGTAGAGGGTATCCTCGGGCTTCAGGTCGGCAAAGTCGCGGGCCACCTTATAGAGCTCATAGGCCTGCTCGGAGTTGGTCTGGTAGAAGGATTTCGGGCCCACCTTGAATTTGAGGCCCTCCATCTGCTCGAGGATATGATCCTTGCCGGCGTAGAGGATCGGCTCCTGGTCGCCCAAGGAGTCATTCCACTTCGTATTGACCATATAGATCAGCGAGGTGATCTCGGGGAAGGTCGCTTTCAGGTGGCTCATCAGCGCCTCAATGCGCTCCTTGTCGTTGTTTGCGAAGACCACGATCAGCATGATCTCGCCCGTTGAGGCGGTGCGGATTACGATGTTACGCATCAGCCCCGTATGCTCGCGGGCGTGGTAGAAGGTGTAGCCGTGCTCCACGCAGAAGCGCTTGATCTCAAGGCGTATGGCATTCGAAGGGTCGGCCTGCAACCAGCACTTCTCGATATCGAGCACCTTGTCGAACATGTTGGGAATGTGAAATCCGAGGGCGGGTTCGGGGGTGATCTCGCGGCCGGCATCGGCGATCTCCTCGTAGGTTATCCAGCGGCGATCGGCAAAGGTGTACTCCAGTTTGTTGCGGTAGAATTGTGTCTGGGCCGAGCCTAAGCAGGGGCGGATCTCCGGCAGCTCGATCTTGCCAATTCGGGTCAGCTGGTCGTGCACCTGCTCGGTCTTAAAGCGCAGTTGCTCTTCGTAGGGGAGATTTTGCCATTTGCACCCTCCGCAGACACCGAAGTGTGCGCAGAAGGGTTTCGATTTCAGGTCGGAGTGCTTGCGGTAGTTCACCACGAAGCCCTCCATAAACCGTCTGCGTTTCACGCGGATCTGCACATCGACCACATCCCCGGGGACGGTCATCGGTACGAAGACCACCTGGTCGTTCCACCGCCCCATGGCCTTGCCCTCGGCAGCGAGGGTCGTTATCTCAAGTCCCTCGATCAGAGGGTAATTCTGTTTTTTGCGAGCCATAAAAGTTTTGTATCTTTACGCTTAATGCGCAAAGATACAAAACAATTAGGAATTAGGAGTTAGGAATGAGGAATTTTTTAATTCACAATTCGCAATTCACAATTCACAATTCACAATTCACAATTCACAATTCACAATTCACAATTCACAATTCACAATTAGTTGGCTTACGCGGCGGAATATTCTCGGGTAATATTCATAACGACAAGCAAATCATTACTCATTGCTCATTACTCACTGCTCATTGTTCATTCGGTGGGAATATCGCGGTTTACGTTCTTCGAGCCTGCCAGGGCATAGAAGAGCAGGTAGCTCAGGGCGGCCACGATCACCCAGTAGCTCTGCACAAAGCCCACCAGATCGGCCGCAAAGCCCTGCACGAAGGGGAGGATGCCGCCGCCACAAACCAGGGCCATGAAGATTCCCGAGGCGGCAGGGGTGTACTTGCCCAACCCCTCGGCTGCGAGGTTGAAGATCGCACCCCACATCACTGAGGTGCAGAGACCGCACAAGAGCATGAAGAGCATCTTCAGGGGCACTTCGCTGTTGAGCAGGGGGATGGTGACGCGCGCTGTTTCGGGGATCAGGATCAGGCAGAGGACAAAGCCGATGGCGAGCGTGGAGACTGTCGCGAGCATCGTGCGCGAGGAGATTCGGCTGCTTGCCACACCGCCCAGCAGACGGCCGCACATCATCAGGAACCAGTAGCCGCCAACCACCGTGCCGGCCACGGCGGGGCCGACCCACTCCAGGTCGGACATGTAGAGGTTGGCGATATTGGGAATACCCACCTCGATACCCACATAGAAGAAGATGGCTACGGCTCCCAGCGCAAAGTGACGAAACGAGAGGGGACCGTAGGGGTCTTTGCGGCTTTTGCCCTTCAGGCGTTCGGCCCGCTCCTCGGGGCGCTCCATGTGGGGTTCGGGGATGCGCGTGAAGAAGATAACGACAAAGGCCAGGGCGAAGATTGCCATGGCAATGATCATGGCGGGGGCTGCCTGACCCACGGTGGCTGTTTTGGCTTCACCGCCAATCAGATAGCCCAGCAGGATGGGGGCTATGGTGCCACCGATCGAGTTGCACGAACCGCCAAACTGCAGGAGTTGATTTCCGCGGTTGCCTCCGCCGCCCAGGGTGTTGAGCATCGGATTGACCACGATGTTGAGCATGCACATCGAGAAGCCCGCCACGAAGGCCCCCAGCACATAGACTGCGAAAGATTCGGCATAGCCCGAGAGGAACTGAATACCCACGCCCAGGAAGCCCACCGTTACGGCTGCCAGCGAGGTGAATTTGTAGCCTTTGCGCTTCAGGATCACGCCGGCCGGGATGCCCATGCAGGCGTAGGCGATGAAGTTGGCCAGGGTGCCGAGTTGCGAAAGGGCGTTGCTCGCCCCAAACTGATTTTGTACGATAACGCCCATCGAGCCGGCAAAGTTCGTCACGAAGGCGATCATGAAGAAGAGCGAAAACATCACCGCAATCGGCAGGGTGTAGTTTTCGGATTTCGTGTGTTGAACCATATGCTATAAGATTGATTAACGGATTCTTATGAGAGTCTTTCGCCGATAAATCGGGCCAGTTTCTCAAGCCCCTCGCGGGCCGGGCTGGGATCGTACTCCCTGAGCAGCTCTTGCGCCCGGGTGATGTACTCCTCCATCACGCGGCGGGCCTCCTCCAGCCCTCCGCACCCTTCGACTACCGCCTGCAGGTACTCCACCGCTTCGTTGTCCGAGTGGCAGGCGGCCAGGCGCTCCAGCAACTCCGCCTGGCGCTCCGCGGAGGCGTGCTCCAGGACATGGAGCAACGGCAGGGTGATCTTCCCCTCCCTCAGGTCGTTGTTCTTGGGCTTTCCGGTCTCGGCCTCGCGCAGGTAGTCCAGCACATCGTCCTGGATCTGGAAGGCCATGCCGAGGGCCTCGCCTATGCGGTGCATGCGCTCCACTTTGTCGGAGCATGCACCCACCGAGAGGGCTCCGGCCGAGGCGCTCACGGCCAGCAGCGAGGCGGTCTTGCGGCGGATCACATCGAGGTAGCGCTCGCGCGAGACGATCTTGCGGCGGGCGTTCTCGCTCTGTAGCACCTCTCCCTCGCAAAGGGTGGTCATGGCGCGGGTGATGTGGGTCACCAGGTCGAACTGCCCGCTTTCGAGACCGATCGACATGTTTCGTGCCAAAATATAGTCGCCCAGAATCACCGCATTGCGCGACTGCCAGAGGGCGTTGGCCGAGGGTCGGCCGCGGCGCTCGTCGGCCTCGTCGATCACGTCGTCGTGGATCAGTGACGCGGTGTGAATCATCTCGACAAGCATGGCTGCCAGGTGGCTGCGCTGTCCCACGCGGCTCGCTTCGCCGGCATGGAGCAGGGCCGAGAGAAAGACCAACATGGGGCGAACCCCCTTGCCGCGTGCCGAAAGGGCATGGTGTAACATCTCCGACAGGAGCTCCCCATCTGCGGTAAAGTGCTCTCCGATAAAGCGGTCGAACTCCTCCAGGAGCCCCTCGATCGGTCGGCGTATCTCATCGAGTGTGATCATAAGGGATCTTCTATAACATTTAGTAAAAAGTTAAACAATGTCGGGATCTTCTTTTATGGAATCTCCCTTGGTTTTTTGCGGTTACGAAATTTGGCCTGAACTTCAGGCGATGTTTTCTTGTTCGGTGTTTTGCTATATCATGCAAAGATAGTGAAAAAAGTTGATCCGAGGGGTGTTTTTGGGTGTAAAAAGCTTCATTTCTTGAAAAAAAGCATATTATTTAGGTATGGGGCCCGAAATTCCACAAAAATGTCGTACCTTTGCATTTTGTAACAAATTTCGATTTTATGCTGAATCGTCTATTCGGGTCTTGGAATTGGCGGCAGATGGTCCCCTTTGGGGCGGCCTTCGTGCTCTTTTTTGCCGTCAGTGCCCTCTATTTTGCCCCGCAGTTCGCGGGCGAGGAGCTCTCGCAGCACGATGTGGTGCAGTATGAGGGGATGGCCCACGACATCCGCCAATGCCGCGCCGAGACGGGCGAGGATCCCCAGTGGACCGGTGGCATGTTCGGTGGCATGCCGGCCTACCTGATCAATGTGGCTTACCCCGCACAGTTGGTGAAAAACAGCCTCGGCAGGGTGGTCGGCCTCATCGACACGCCGGCGGCCTTCCTGCTCTTTTCGATGTTGGCCATGTGGCTCATGCTCTGGATGGTAGGGGTCAATCCCTGGGTCGCCATCGCTCCTTCGCTCGCCTACGGCCTCTCGACCTACTTTCTGCTGATCATCGGTGCCGGCCACATCACCAAGATGTGGGCCCTGGTCTATGCTCCGCCCATGATGGGAGGCGCGTGGCTTGCCCTGCGCAAGAACCCGTGGACGGGTGCCGTCGTAACAGCCCTCTTCGCCTCGCTTGAGATTGGTGCCAACCACCCGCAGATCACCTACTACTTTTTGGTGGCCATGGCCTTGATGTGGCTCTCCGAAGGATACTTCGCCGTGGCGGAGCGGCGAATCCCCGATTTTCTGAAGCGCACGGCGCTGCTGGCCCTGGCCGGTGTGGTGGCCGTGGGCTCGAACTTTGCCCCCCTTTGGTACACCCTGCAACATACGCCCGATACGATTCGTGGCGGCTCGGAGCTGGTGGCCGAACAGACCGCTGAGGCCGCCGAGGGCGCCGAGGGGCTTGATCTGGCCTATGCTACGGCCTGGAGCTACGGCCCGGCCGAGAGTTGGAACCTGCTAATCCCCGACTTCATGGGAGGCGACTCGATGCGTTCGTTTGCCCGCAATGGCGAGGTGGCTGAGGCTCTGGCCCCCTACGGCCTTTCGGATCTGGCCCGACAACTGCCGACCTATTGGGGCGATCAGCCCTTCACGGCCGGCCCCACCTACTTGGGTGCCGTGGTGATTCTTTTGGCCCTCATGGGGCTGATCCTGGCCCGCGGTCGCGATCGCTGGTGGGTGGTGGCGGCATCGCTCGTGGCGTTGCTGCTGGCCTGGGGTTCGCACTTTATGACCCTTACCGAGCTGATGTTCCGCATCCTGCCCGGCTACAATAAGTTTCGCACCGTCTCGATGTTCCTGGTGGTGGTACAGTGGACTGCACCGCTGATGCTGGCCCTTGCCCTCTCGAAACTTTGGCGACTGCCGAAGCAGGAGGCCGGAGAGCGCCGGCGTTATACCCGCGCCTTGGCCTGGGCTACGGCTGTGGTGGGCGGAGTCTGCCTGCTCTTTGCCGTAGCGGGCAGTTCGCTCTTCGACTTCGGCTATGCCGCTTCCGAGGAGCAGCTGACTGCGCAATTCGGCCAATGGTTCCGCGAGGCGGGCATGGAGCAGGAACTGCGCCAGGGACTCGATATCGAGTTGGGTCGCACGGCCGCCGAGGCGATGGCCTCGGAGCGAGCCTCGCTCATGGCCGGCGATGCGTGGCGTTCGCTGATCCTGGTTCTGCTCACGGCGGCAGCCCTTTGGCTCTACCTGCGCCGCGGTATGAACCGTGGGTTGCTGCTGACCATCGTCAGCCTGCTGGTGCTGGTCGATCTGGTGCCGGTGGATCTGCGCTACCTCTCGCACGACGACTTTGTGACGGCCCATCGTAACCGCGTCACCCCGACCGCGGCCGATCGCCAAATCCTCCGCGATACGGAGCCCGGCTATCGGGTGCTGAACCTCACGGTGAGCCCCTTCAACGATGCCACGACGAGCTACTTCCACCGCTCGGTGGGTGGCTACCACGGTGCCAAACTCTCGCGCTATCAGGATCTGATCGACCACTACCTGAACCGGCTGGATGAGGGGGTGCTGGATATGCTCAATACCCGCTATGTGATCCTCTCGCCCGACTCAGTCCTGCACCGTCCGACGGCTGCCGGTGCCGCCTGGTTTGCGGAGTACACCCTTTTGGCCGACTCGGCCGAGGAGGAGATCCGGCGCCTCGGAGAGGTCGACCCCACGCGAGTGGCGGTCATCCGTCGCGAAGATATCGACAAGGCCGACCGCCTGGAGTGGCAACCCGCCGATACGCTTCGTGAGTTTGTGGGCGACATCCGCCTTACGGAGTACCAACCCAACCGCCTGAAGTATGAATATGAGGCCTCGGAGCCGGCCGTAGCCCTCTTCTCGGAGATCTACTACGACAAGGGGTGGACGGCCCGGGTCGATGGGGTGGAGACCCCTGCCTTCCGGGCCAACTATGTGTTGCGCGGCATGCAGCTCCCGGCCGGTCGCCACACCGTGGAGTGGGAGTTCCGGGCCCCGGCCTGGTCTGCGGTGGAGGGGATAACCCTCTGTTGTTCGCTGCTGATCTTGGGCGGCGGCCTTGCAGCCCTCGGGATTACGCTACGCAAAAAATGGAAATCTGCGAAATCTGAAGACGATGAAAGACGATAAACGCTTAAAACGAAAGGTCAGACGCTCCTACCTGGTCTCGACGGCGAGCATGGCGCTCGTCCTCTTCCTGCTGGGCTCGGTGGGTTACCTGATGGCGGCCGCGATGACCGTGGCCCATAACTTGGAGGAGCAGGTGACCCTCACCGTGGAGCTCATGCAGCGTGCCGACAGCGAGATGACGGCTCGGGTACGCGAGGTGTTGCAGCAGGAACCCTTGGTGCGCACGATCGACTTCTCGACCCGCGAACAGAAGGCTGCAGATGCCGATTTTAGAGCCATGTTTGAGCAGGAGTTCGAGGAGATCCTCGAGGAGAACCCCCTTCTGGACAGCTTCGAGGTGCAGCTGCGGGCTCCCCATGAGGCCGAGGGGACGATCGAGGAGTTGATCGCCCGCGTAGAGGAGCTTGAGGGGGTGGAGCGGGTGAGCTATCCCGCCCATATGGCCGAGCGTCTTCACCACACGGTGAGCCGTATTCGCTTTGTGTTGCTGCTCTTCAGTGCAGCCCTGTTGGTGATCTCGCTCATCCTGCTGGCCAATACGATCCGCCTGGCGATCTACTCGAAGCGCTATCTGATCAATACGATGAAACTTGTGGGGGCAACCAAGTGGTATATCATGCGCCCCTTCCTGAGCGATGCCGTGGTGCAGGGGATCAAGGCCGGTCTTGGGGCCTCGCTCCTCTTCGGTGCCGCGGTCTATGGCCTGAACGAGGCGCTGCCCGAGCTCACCCACCTGGCCACACTCGAAAAGGTGGGGGTGATCGTTGGCGGAATGGTCCTGCTGGGGTGTCTGCTCTCGCTCCTCTTTACGGCCATCGCCGTAAACCGCTTTGTGAATATGAAGAGCAGTAAAATTTACCTTTATTAGTATAGCGAGATGAAAAAACTGAATCAGATCACCGATCCGAACGATCAGAAGATGCCCCTGGCCATGAAAAACTACCTGCTGCTGGCCATCGGCTTTGTGGTTATTGTGCTGGGTATGGTGCTTATGGCCGGCGGCAAGAGCGCCTCGCCCGAGGATTTCAATTATGGGATGTTCTCTTTTCGACGGATTACGTTGGCCCCGATCCTGATCGTGGCAGGCTTTGTCTTTGAGATCTACGCCATTCTCAAGAGATGAGCAATGACAATGAGAAATGCATGATAAGATTGCGTTGAGATTAGCCCAAACCAGAACTTTTGCGAACAATAAAATAAATCGAAGAATATGGATACATTGGAAGCCATCCTGCTGGGTATTGTGCAGGGATTAACCGAGTTCTTGCCCGTCTCGAGCAGTGGGCATTTGCAGATCGCCAAGGAGATCTTGGGAGTCGAGATCGACAACAACATCACCTTTGATGTGACACTCCACGCCGCCACGGTGCTCAGCACGATTGTGGTGATGTGGGCCGAGATATGGAAACTTATCAAGGGGGTATTCTCCAAGACCTTCAACGACGAGCAGCGCTACGTCCTGAAGATTCTCCTCTCGATGATCCCCGCCGGAGTGGTGGGCGTGCTGCTGGGCGATCAGATCGAGGCGCTCTTCTCGTCGCTGCTCTTTGTGGGCTTCATGCTCCTGATCACCGCAGCGCTGCTGAGCTTTGCCTACTTCGCCAAGCCGCGCCAGAAGGAGCAAATTGGCTATCGCGATGCCTTTATTATTGGATGCGGTCAGGCGCTGGCCACCCTGCCGGGCCTCTCGCGCTCGGGCACCACGATTGCCACGGGTCTGCTCCTGGGCAATGAGAAGGGGAGCGTGGCCAACTTCTCGTTCCTGATGGTGATCCCCGTGATCCTGGGCAAGATGCTCCTGGACATCCTCTCGGGCGAGATGGCCACGATGAGTGTCGGTACCCTGCCCCTGGTGGCGGGTTTTGTGGCCGCCTTCCTCTCGGGAGCCGTCGCCTGCAAATTCATGATCGGCATTGTCAAGCGCGGCAAGCTCATCTGGTTTGCCCTCTATTGTGCCGTGGCGGGTCTGATCAGCGTTTTCTATTTTCTCTTTTAGTGCTGAATTCCGCTTTTAGTACCGAACTCAAAAAGTTGTGGTTGGAATAGAAAACGCGTTCCGGAGCAACTCTGGGGATAAATAGAAACGAATCCAAGTCCCCCGAAAGGTTGTGGCTGGAATAGAGACGATCCATCGCAGCTGAAGAAATAAATGTAAAACTGAACAACGTGCGTTACAACCCTCACGACAATGACCCCTTTACCCTCAAGGGGGTGAACTTTACGGAAGGCTATATCGCCATCATCGACAAGCCGCTGGAGTGGACCTCGGCCGATGTGGTGCGCAAGATCAAATACGAACTCCGCAAGGTGGGATTCCCGAAGATCAAGGTGGGACACGCCGGAACGCTGGACCCCCTGGCCACCGGTATCCTGATCGTCTGCATCGGCAAGGCAACCAAGATGGTGGACCAACTGCAGAGCGAGGAGAAGGAGTATGAAGCCGAGCTGATGCTGGGTGCCACTACGCCGAGCTACGATTTGGAACACCCCATCGACAAGATCTACCCCACGGAGCACATCACCGAGCAGATGGTGCGCGAGGCCCTGCAGGGGCTTTGCGGTGAGCGGTTGCAGACTCCGCCCCTCTACTCGGCCAAGAAGGTCGAGGGGGTGAGGGCCTACGACATCGCCCGTGCGGGTGAGAGTGTCGAGCTGCGCCAGGCGCTGATTAACATCTACGAGATGGAGCTTTTGGAGTACGACCTGCCACGCCTTAAGATCCGTGTGCGTTGCAGCAAGGGGACCTATATCCGTTCGCTGGCCCGCGAGATCGGTGAGGCGGTGCAGAGCGGTGCCCACCTGACGGCCCTGTGCCGCACCCGCAGCGGCGGATTTACCCTGCGCCAGGCCCACGATTTGGAGTCTTTCCTCGAAAAAATCGCCGAAAGCGAAACAAAATAACCTTTTTTGCGTATAAAATATAATTTGTTGTCTGTCTGCAAAGGCCGACGAAAGGACGAATAAGATAAAAGCTACGATATGAAACTCTCACAGTACGGCTATGAGTTTTCGCCCGAGATGCTGGCGAAATACCCCACCGACAACCGCGACGATTCGCGTCTGCTGGTCCTGGATCGCAAGAGCGGCAAGATCGAACATCGCATCTTCAAGGAGATCATCGAGTATTTCGACGAGAAGGATCTCTTCCTCTTTAATAATACGAAGGTTTTTCCGGCACGTCTGTATGGAAATAAGGAGAAGACCGGCGCCGAGATCGAGATCTTCCTGCTGCGCGAGCTGAATCGCGAGTTGCGCCTGTGGGATGTGCTGGTCGATCCGGCCCGCAAGATCCGCATCGGCAACAAGCTCTATTTCGGGGAGGATGACCTGCTGGTGGCCGAGGTGATCGATAACACCACTTCGCGCGGCCGCACGCTGCGCTTCCTCTTCGACGGTACCTACGAGGAGTTTAAGCAGACCCTCTTCCGTATGGGTGAGACCCCTCTGCCGCGCTGGGTGCGCGAGAAGGTGGAGCCCGAGGATGAGGAGCGCTACCAGACCATCTTTGCCGAGCATGAGGGTGCTGTGGCGGCTCCGACGGCCGGCATGCACTTCTCGAAGCACCTGCTGAAGCGTATGGAGATCCGAGGTATCGATCAGGCCTACCTTACCCTGCATGTGGGGTTGGGTAACTTCCGCACGGTGGATGTCGAGGACCTCTCGAAGCACAAGATGGACTCCGAGCAGTTCATTGTTGATGAGGCTACGGCTGCCGCCGTGAACGGAGCCAAGCAGAGCGGCCATAAGGTGGTGGCGATCGGTACCACGGTGATGCGTACCATCGAGACGGTGGTCTCGACCGGCGGCATGATCAAGCCCCAGAGCGGCTGGACCAACAAGTTCATCTTTGCCCCCTATGACTTCACGGTGGCCGATGCCATGGTCTCGAACTTCCACCTGCCCTACTCCACGCAACTGATGATGGTGGCCGCCTTTGGTGGTCACGATCTGGTGATGAATGCCTATAAGGTGGCCCGCGAGGAGGGCTATCGCTTCGGTACCTATGGCGATGCCATGCTGATCCTCTGATCCAAAGCTCGCGAACGAAGGGGCTGAGAGCCGCTTTCGGAGCTTTGAAATTGGATTTTTGCCGAATTTTTCGTAACTTTGCTGTAACTAAACCTGAAAAAAGAAATGGCTAATAAGATTTTGTACGTTTGTCAGGAGATCACCCCCTATCTCCCCGATACCGAGGCCTCGAAGTTCTGTCGCACGTTGTGCCAGGCCATGCAGGAGCGCGGTAACGAGATTCGTACCTTCATGCCCCGCTATGGTTGCATCAACGAGCGTCGTCACCAGCTCCATGAGGTGATTCGTCTCTCGGGCATGAACCTTATTATCGACGACAACGATCACCAGCTGATTATCAAGGTGGCCTCGATCCCTTCGGCTCGAGTACAGATCTATTTCATCGATAACGATGACTATTTTTCGCGCAAGGCTGTGTTGCACACCGAGCAGGGTGAGGAGTTCGCAGATAATGACGAGCGAGCCATCTTCTTTGCCCGTGGCGTGCTGGAGACGGTCAAAAAGCTGCGTTGGGCCCCCACGGTGGTCCACTGTCACGGTTGGTTCTCCTCCATTGTCCCCCTCTATCTGAAGCGGGTCTTTGCCGATGATCCCATCTTCCGCGATCTGAAGATCGTGCTGTCGATCTACGACAACGAGTTCCGCGAGCCCCTAGCCGCCGACTTCGCCGCCAAGATCGAAAGTGAGGGGATGGGTGATGAAAATCTTTCGATTCTTGATACCCCTTCATACGAAAATTTCTATCGCTACGTTATGCAGTGTGTCGATGGCGTGGTTCTGGCTGCCCCCCACATCCACGAAGGTGTGGAGCGGATCGTGCGCGAGAGCGGAAAACCGTTGCTGGAGTATCAGGACCCCGAATCGGCCGCATGTTTTGATAATTACCACCGATTCTATGATGCGTTATAGTCTTTTTTTGCGACTCTTCCGTTCGCTCTGCGTTGTGGCGGCCGCTGCGGCGCTCACCTTTGTGGGCTGTACGGAGGTCGATGACACCCTGGGATCAGACTACATCCCCGGGAATCAGCAGCTTAAGATCGGCTACCGAGCCGTCGACGGCTGCTTTGAGACCCGCCTCTACCGCACCGACTCGCTCCGCACCTCGAATATCGAGGTGGGTGTGTTGGGTTCAACCCGGAGCGATACGTTCGGTCTGCGCTCGGCCGGTTTCTATACGCAGTACACCTGGGGAATCTGCCCCGACTCGACCGAGGGCTTCGGTTACCGCCCGATCTTCGACTCGCTGATGATGGGCTTCTCGATCACCGCCTTCAAAGGGGACTCCACCCTTGTGCGCGAATACGAGGTCTACGAGGTGGTCGATGACAGCTTCCTGGCCAAGCAGAGCGACACCCTCTTCTACGGCACCTTCGATATGACCCCCTACCTCTCGTCGGAGCCCGCCTTCACCTTCCGATTCCCCGATCCCAAGCGGGGGATCTACCCCTCGTCCACGGCCGTGAAACTCGAGCCTACCGCCACGGGGTTGGATCTGGTCGAGCGACTCATGCTCCGCAAAGGTCCCTATGCTGAGAACAATATGGAGGGCTTCTTCGACGGTGAGCAGTTCGGGAGCCACTTCAAGGGACTCTATTTCAAGCCGAAGGCGGATGCCCAAAATCCTTCGGAGAGCAGCCTGATCGAGTTCAACCTCTCGGAGTCGGGTATGATTCTCTATGGCCGTAACCGCAACCGGATCGACCCTACGCTGATTCAGGATACCACCGCCTCGCTCTACTACTTTTTGGACAAGTATGCCGATGCGGGCAAGGCCTCGATCAATACCCTGCGTCGGGACTATGCGGGATCGCTTTTGGAGGGACTCGAATTTGAGGAGCAGGCCCAGGAGCGGTCGCTCACCGAGGTCTGCTATGTGGAGGGCCTGGGAGGTGTGATTACGGAGATCACCTTCACCGACGAGCTCTTCAACTCTCTGGAGCAGATCCTGGAGAGTGAGCGTGATGAGGCCGGCAACCCCTACTCATCGCTGGCGATCAATCGCGCCCATCTCTGCCTCTTCGACTCGGAGGCCGACTACAATTGGGAGCAGCTCACGCCGAGCGAGGCGCTGATTGCCCGTTGGGATGCCTCGATGGAGCGCCTGGGGCTCTACACCGACTTCAAGACCCTGAGCGGCATTACGGATTACAACTACGCCTATGAGGTCTACTATGAGGTGGAGCTCCCCTACGATGGTCATCTGAATCGCAGTCGCGGTTGCTATGTGATGGATATCGCTTCGCACCTGCAGCAGCTCTGGAACAGCTACCTCAACAACCCCGAGAAGGTGATGGGCAACGCATCGACACGTTCCCTCTACCTTGGCCCCGAGGCCTACAGCATCAATACCTTCGACTATGCCACAGGCCAGGGCATGGCCTCAAGCCCCAACCGGCAGAATGCCATGAGGATCGAGCTGACCTACACCTTAATCAAGTAACACCCCGGGTTTCCTAAGTATCATACTTAGGTTTCTCGTTTTTAAGATAAGGCTGCGATGAGGCCCGCCCACCGGGAAATCCGGACCGGAAGCAGCCGCCCCTTAGGAAAGGATTGAAAGAGAACATGAAAGATAATTTGGTAATCGTAGAGTCTCCGGCCAAGGCCAAGACCATCGAGAAATTTCTGGGCACCGACTTCATGGTGCGATCCAGTTTCGGACATATCCGCGATCTGGCCAAAAAAGGGCTCGGAATAGATGTGCAGGGGGGATTCTACCCGCAATATGAGATCCCGAGCGAGAAGCGCAAACTGGTCGAGGAGCTCAAAAAACAGGCCGCAGGCAAGACCGTCTGGCTGGCCTCCGATGAAGACCGCGAAGGAGAGGCCATCGCATGGCACCTGACCGAAGTGTTGGGTCTCCCGGTCGATAAGACGAAGCGTATCGTCTTCCACGAAATTACGAAACGAGCCATCCTGGAGGCGATCGAGAAGCCCCGCACGGTGGATATGAATCTGGTGAATGCCCAGCAGGCTCGCCGAGTGTTGGACCGTCTGGTGGGCTTCGAACTCTCGCCCGTCCTCTGGAAAAAGGTGCGTCCGTCGCTCTCGGCGGGTCGTGTGCAGAGTGTGGCCGTGCGCCTGTTGGTGGAGCGCGAGAGAGAGATCATCGCCTTCCGCCCCACGGCCTATTTCCGTGTGGTGGCCCAGTTCTATCCCGAGGGCGACAAGAAGGCGCTCTTCAAGGCCGAGCTCTCGAACCGCTTTACTACGCGCGAGGAGGCCCTGCGTTTCCTGGAGGGGTGCATCGGAGCCCGTTTCCATGTGGTCAAATCGGAGGAGAAGCCCGCTCAGCGCTTCCCGGCTCCCCCCTTTACGACCTCCACGCTCCAGCAGGAGGCAGGCCGCAAGCTCGGCATGTCCGTGTCGCAGACCATGTCTGTAGCGCAGCATCTCTATGAGCAGGGACTCATCACCTATATGCGTACCGACTCGGTGAACCTCTCCGTGCAGGCTTTAGCCCAGTGTAAGGAGGTGATCACCGGCCTCTATGGCGAGAACTATTCGGCCTGGCGTACCTATAAGACCAAATCGAAGGGGGCCCAGGAGGCTCACGAGGCCATTCGTCCCTCCTATATCGATCGCCAGACGATTGAGGGTACGCCCGCCGAGAAGCGCCTCTATGACCTGATCTGGAAGCGCACGGTGGCCTCGCAGATGGTTCCGGCCGAGATTGACCGCACGACTGTGGTGATCGAGATCGACAAGCAGCCGGGACAGTTCATCGCTACCGGCGAGGTGGTCCGTTTTGACGGTTTCCTGCGCTTGGATAATACGGAGAGCTCGGACGAGGAGAACCCGCAGCCGGAGATGGAGGCCGTACTGCCGAAGATGCAGGCCGGAGATGAGCTCTTCTCGCACCAGATCACCGCAACGGAGCGCTTCACGCAGGCTCCGGCCCGCTACAATGAGGCCTCGCTCGTTAAGCGCATGGAGGAGCTCGGCATCGGCCGCCCATCGACCTATGCCCCGACCATCACCACGATCATCAACCGTGGTTATGTGGTTAAGCAGAATAAGGAGGGGCAGAAACGCGGTTACCTGCAGCTGACCCTTTCGGCCACGGGCAAACTCAGCGAGAAGAACCTCTCGGAGAGTTTTGGTAAGGAGAAGAACCGCCTGCAGCCCACCGATATCGGCATGATGGTAAACGACTACCTTGAGTTGCAGTTTGCTCCCATCCTGGACTATAACTTTACGGCTAACGTCGAGAAGGAGTTTGACCGCATCGCCGAGGGTGAGATCACCTGGTCGGGCATGATTCACGACTTCTATGGCCCCTTCCACAAGATGGTGGACGAGGCGATCGGCATACAGACCACCCGCGCGGCGCAGGTGCGCACGCTGGGAGTCGACCCCAAGAGCGGTCAGGCCGTGAAGGCCCGCATCGGTCGCTATGGCCCGATGGTCGAGATCGAGGCCCCGGAGGGTGGGAAACCCCGCTACGCTTCACTCAAGAAGGGGCAGCTTATCGAGTCGATCACCCTGGAGGAGGCTTTGGAGCTCTTCGCTCTGCCCCGCACGGTGGGTGAGCTGGAGGGCGAGGAGTTGGTGGTCGGCCTGGGCCGCTTCGGAGCCTATGTCCGCCACGGCAAGTTGTTCGCCTCGCTGGAGAAGGGTGACGATCCCTACACGATCACTCCGGAGCGCGCGATGGAGCTTGTGCTCAAGCAGCGCGAGCGCACCACGGCGGCCAACACCCCGATCAAGAGCTTTGCGGAGGATCCCGAGATGCTGGTCAAGAACGGCCGCTACGGGGCCTATATCGCCTACAAGGGTAAAAACTACCGTATTCCGCGCGGCCGCAAAGCCGAGGAGCTCACCCTGGAGGAGTGCCTGAAGATTGTGGAGAACACGAAAAAATAGCAGCGCACAACAAACGCAAAACCGGGTAGGTGTGGGGAGCTGAAAACCGCTCAAAGCCGAAGAGCCCAAAGAGAAGAACCGAAAAAAGAACCGAAAAGAATAGAAATAACCAACTTAAAACCTTTCTAAATTTATGATGAAAAAAATGATGATGCTGGCAGTAGCCCTCATGATGGGCGGACTGCTGACCGTGGAGGCTGCTCCCAAGAAGGAGAAGAAGGCTGCAGAGCCCGAAGGTTTCCAGTTTACGGACCTGAAGACGATTCCCATCACGCCCGTGAAGGATCAGCACCGTAGCGGTACCTGCTGGTGTTTCTCGGCCCTCTCGTGGCTCGAGAGCGAGATCATGCGCAACGGTGGTGAGGAGATTCACCTCTCGGAGATGTGGATCGTGCGTAACATCTACTTTGAGAAGGCGGTGAAGTATGTCCGCCTGCATGGTGCCCTGAACTTCGCTGTGGGCGGTGCCGGTGGCGACGTGCCCTATGGTATCAAGAAGTATGGTATCGTACCTCATGAGATCTACACGGGCTTCAACTACGGAACCGACAAACCCTTCTTCAATGAGATCGATGCCGTGCTGAAGGCCTATGTCGATACGATCATCAAGGCCCCCAACAAGAAGCTGACGACCGCCTGGATGAACGGCCTGAACGGTATCCTGGATGCCTATTTCGGTAAGATGCCCGAGACCTTCGAGTGGAAGGGCAAGACCTATACGCCCCAGAGCTTTGCCGAGTCGCTTCCGATCAACCTGGACGACTATGTGAGCCTGACGAGCTTCACGCACCACCCCTTCTATGAGCAGTTCGTAATCGAGGTGCCCGACAACTGGCGTTGGGAGGCCTCCTACAACCTGCCCCTCGAGGAGCTGATGCAGGTGGTGGACAATGCCATGGAGCTGGGCTACGCCATCGAGTGGGCCACGGACGTGAGCGAGAAGGGCTTCAGCCGCACGAAGGCCATCGGTATCGTGCCCGATGCCGACCTCGACGGTATGGATGGCACCGAGGCCGAGCGCTGGGGTAAGCTGACCGATGCCGAGAAGGAGGCCGCCCTCTACAGCTTCGATAAGCCCGTCAAGGAGCTTGAGATCACGCAGGAGATGCGCCAGGAGGCTTACGACAACTACGAGACCACCGACGACCACGGTATGGTGATCACCGGTACGGCTGTGGACCAGCTGGGCAACCCCTACTTCAAGGTGCTCAACTCGTGGGATGTACGTCCTCCCTATGGCGGTTACTTCTACTTCTCGCGTCCCTTCTTCGAGTATAAGACGATGTCGATTCTGGTCAATAAGAACGCCATCCCCGCTCCTATTCGCGAGAAACTCGGACTCTAATCCTACGCTTTAGGTGGCTGAAGGCCCCTAAAACAACTCGGCTTGGACAGACTGCCCCTGAGGCATGGTCTGTCCAAGCCTTTTTTATGGCGCCGAACACCCCGACACAGGAAGACCTCTGGGATGTTGTTTTTAGATAAAAAAGTGCGGAATTGCCAATTTTTTTCGTATATTTGCCAATGGATCGGTCAAAAGGTTCTGTAAACGAGCTTCTTGCACCGATTTGTCCGATTGCAAAAACCTAAACATTGTTGCCATGAACCTCACCCAACGAATCCTTATTCTGGTATCTCTATTAACTATTGTGCTGCCCGGTCGTGCGCAGGATATAATCGTTCGATGCGACGGCTCGGTCGTGCAAGCCAAAATTTTGGAGGTCTCCTCCTCGGAGATCAAATACAAGCGGTACAGCAATCCTGACGGGCCGCTCTTCACGTTGAAGAGCTCGGAGATCCTATCGATCAACTACGAAAATGGTGAGGTGGACCGCTATAATACCTCGGAAAAGGAGACGACCTCTGCGCCGAATGCGGCAACTCCTGCTGAACCCCGACTCCTCATGGCTGAGGCCGATGCTGACAACTCGGCCTTGCTCGAAAGATACAACTCGACCCGCCTGCCGATCAAGGTTGGCAAACCCACATCGAAGAGCATGAATAACCACATCTATAAGTTGGCTTTTGCTAAAAATTCGGTACTCTCTTCCGTGGATGCAGAGATCATCTTTGAGCACACGTCAAGGGTCTATCCCTTTATTGGCAGTCGTTCCGAGTACGATATCAAAATCCGAAACAAAACAGATCAGACCCTCTATTTCGATTTGGCAAGGTGTTATCGCATCATGCCTGACGGCTCGTCGCATGCTTACTACGATGGATCGAAGCAGACATCGATTACTCATGCTGGCAGTACGGGGATAGGAATCAATCTTGGTCACGGGATCAGCATCGGCGGCGGTGGAGCCTCGGCTACCACGACCACCTATACCAATGAGCGAATCCTAATGATTCCGCCTCGTTCGGTTGCCTATCTCTCGACCCATAAGATGGTGAAAAATCAGGTACTCTCCACCGGAGAATCCCTCTGGCGGGGAGAGGTGCGTTATCGTATCCCCGGCCAGGTGTATAAAGGGGTGCTCTACAACTACTCTGAAGAGGATACTCTCGGTTTTATCCGCTATACGCTTACCTACTCCAACTCCCCCGATTTCATCACCTCCCGAGAACAGACGATTAACCTCTACATCCAGCAGGTGGTGGGTGTAGATGAGTTTAAGGCCTCTTTGGTTTGCCCGGAGATTCACAAGATGAATGAGCCGCTTTGTCAATGTATCGCCATATTTACGGCCTACTAAACAGTCGTTTGCAGTTGGTTGATCTCTCTCGTCTCTACCCATTGTGAACACCTCTTCGTCCTGCCCTCCTTCTGATTTGAAGTGCCGAGGCGGAGGAAGAGTGAAAAAACAACAGCCCCCGAACAATGTGTTCGGGGGCTGTGTGATGCGGGCGTACCGCACAAAATCGAAGAGTATCCGTATGAAGTTGGTTGACACCGCTGGTCGCGTCGATAAGTTTATGAGCCGCTACGCAAAGCGCTACGATAAGAAGAACGCGAAGTAATCCGAAAGCGGAGTTGCGAACACGCTTGTTTCATCGTGTTCGCAACTCTTTTTTTTGCCTCCAATCGAACGGTTCGGAACGAGGTTGAAGCCTTGCGGGCAAAAGAGTTGAGATTTTAACAGGTCGAATACCGGAAATTTGCCACTTTGTCTCCAATAATGTGTGATTTTTCCTGCATTTTTTCTACATTTGTGGAGGAATTTGACCCGCCCGATGTGGGCCTGAAAGTCAGGAGGGGTTGAATGCTCTTTGTATACTTGTCCACAAATTTTATTAACTAATAATTTACATGTGTGAAAAGATCGATCATTTTTAAGTCGTTGGTGATGGTTGTTGCCCTGCTTGGCACGGTTGCTTTCACCGCTTGCGAGGAGGAGGTTACCACGGAACAGCCGCAGGGTGCTACCTATGTGAAGGCAGAAGAGTATTACAACACGATTGTGTCGGAGGATATTCTCTACTTCTATGACATTGTCGCAACTACCGGTGTGGGAGGCATTGTTTGCAATACCATCGAAGTTGGTGTCGAGAATTGGGTGTGTGACTATGTCAGGAGTGGAGAGCTTCCCGAGAGCGTATTCTGCAAGGTTGTCGCAACGGTTAAGAATCCGCTCCCCGAGATTGATCCGGAGAAGCTCTACACGTTTAAAGCAATAGGTTCCGCCTCTCTGAAGCTCTATGACAACAAGGGGAAAAAGACATTGCCGATGTGGGATAACGGATCCTCTGCGCTCAGCAAGAATTTCTCTTTTAAGGGGGTTGATAAGGTGACGAAGTTCCTTCAGGAGTCTCATTCGGAGCTTCTTATTTTGGATGCTACCTACACGATTCGGTAAGAAATTTTGTTATACAACTTTTGACCATGGGGGCTGTTGCGATTGTTTGTTGGGCAGCCCCTTTGTCCAATTTTCCTGGTTATCCTGCAATGAGAACCTCACCAAAGATTCTATGGATTGCACTCGTGGCCCTCTTTGTGGCCTGTGGCGGCAATAATCTTGAGGAAGAGACGGGCTACATCCCCTCGGAGCCGAACTACGAGTCGGAGGAGATGTGGCTCCGGGTCCTTAATGATGCCGATGGGGATGGGGCCGACGTGTTTTACATCCCCTCGACGTGGGAGTTCGATTGGACCACGCCGGGTGGGCTCCCTTGTCACTATGCCGATGTGACAAACAAAGCGCATCGGGATAACATGGCCATAGAGATGAAGGCTGTTGCCGAGTATATGGCCGAGGGCACCAACTTCTACTCGCCCTACTATCGCCACATCACGCTCAATACCTGGGCGACTCTTGATGAGGCGTTGATAAAATCGCGCTACGAAAGCGTCTCGCTGGAGGATGTTCAGGCGGCCTTCGACCACTTCATAAAGAGCTGTAACAACAGCCGCCCCTTCATCCTTGCCGGCTTCAGTCAGGGTGGAAAGTCGGTTGTCGAGTTGATGAAGTCGATGCCGGAGGATCAGCGCAACCGCATGGTGGCGGCATACGTGCTCGGCTATAAGGTTACCCCCGAGGATGTCGCTGTCGCCCCCTGGATTACGGCGGCCCAATCGGCAGACGATACGGGCGTTACGATCTGTTATAACTCCGTGTCGGATGTGAAGTATGTAAAACCGATTGTCAGCTCCCCCAACGTGATGTGTATCAATCCGGTGAATTGGTGCACGGACTCAACGCCCGCAACCCTTGACGGGAAGATCACCGTTACGCTGAATGATGCCTGTAAGGTGCTGGTTGTGGAGGGATACGACGGCAGCCACCTCCCCAACATCCTCGATATCCTCAATGTGGGCGACTACCACGGCGTCGAACCCTGGCTCTACAGTGAGTCCCTGCGCGAGAACTTTAAGGAGCGAATCGAGGCTTTTCGTTGTCGTCAAAATTAGGGGCTTGGCTCCGGAACCCGGGCTGAGTCTGTTTTGTGGGGGCTCCTTTGCAGCCTGAAAAACAGACAGGGTCGCAACCCATAAGTTGCGACCCTGTTTTTGAAGTATCACCGTCGGATTACTTCGCGTTCTTCTTATCGTAGCGCTTTGCGTAGCGGCTCATAAACTTATCGACGCGACCGGCGGTGTCAACCAACTTCATCTTGCCCGTATAGAACGGGTGCGAGGTGTTGGAGATTTCCATCTTATACACGGGATAGGTTTCGCCGTTCACTTCGATGGTCTCTTTTGTCGAAACGGCGGACCGACACAAAAACACGTGGTCGTTGGACATGTCCTTGAAGGCCACAATACGATAATTCTGAGGATGGATTCCTGCTTTCATTTTCGTAGGTTTTTGTAATTAATATTAGTTTGTTATAAAAGTTTTCACGCTTTTCAGCCCGCAAATGTAAGGATAAAATTCTTCTTGACCAAAATTTTCCCCCAAAAACATTTCTATTTTTAGGTTTTTTCCTTTTTTGCCGGTGAGGGGGGCTTTCCCGGATTTGCTTTTTGTAGCAACTTTTGGTATTTTCCTTTTTAGGGCTGGTGAAGGAGGGGGGGCTATCCCTTTCACTCCCCCCCTTATTCGTTGTCAGAATTTATGCACGGCCCTTACCAGGCAGGTGATACCGTTCTTTTTGTAGGGCTCGACATAGGGGGGTGTGGTGTCCATGTGTCCGATCAGCACCCGCAGGGCATCCTCCTCCGACGATGAGTAGTAGTACATCATGCGGTCGAGGCGCTTGCCGCCATGGGCCTTGAAGGCGGCATTGATCCGCTGGCGGGCTTTGCGGTCGTAGATTGTGCGGTTGTCGCCGTTGAAATGGAAGGCGATCGAGAGGAGTTCGTCGATGGCCGGCAGGTACCACCCCTCGCCCAGCGAGCGGCACCAGGCAGCGGCGGGGAAGTCGCTCCAGCTCAGTCCCTTGTCGGCGATATAGCGCTCCAGAGCGGCCATATTCTTCTGCCCATCGGCGCGATCCGTGGCCCCCGTGGCTTGTGCCTGCTCCTTCTCGAAGGTATCCCAGCGGGTGGTGGTCTCCTCAAGCGAGACGATCAACCCATGGCGCCCCTCGTCAGTGGTGTGCAGTACGATTCCCTTCACTCCGCCCACGTTGTAGAGGTCACCGATGGCGTAGCTCTCCGCGCTGGAGTTTTCGGTGGGGGGTGTCGTCGTTTCGGGGAGGGGCTTCTCCGCGGGAAGACTCTTTGCCGACTCCTCGGCCACGGCTTGGAAGGTGTCGCGCTCTCCGTTCGGGTATTCGATGTAGCGGATCTCGGTCACGGGGAGGCGATAGGTGGGGCCGTCGGGGTTGGAGAAGCGTTTGTAGCTCACCTCCTCGAGGGTGATCTCCAGCACGCGGGCCTCGATCTTCGACTCGTCATATTTGACGATCAGATCCTGGGCACAAAGTCCCCAAACCGGGAAGAGAAAGAGAATCAAAAAGGAAAATCTTCTCATTTTTCGATCTTTTTATGCGGTTTTTGCCCTTTCGGGGTGAAAAAACAGCGGTTGCGGTAACAAAGATAAGGGTTTACCGCCAAAAAATCGTTATATTTGCAAAAAATTGTAGCTATTCGTATGGGATTTTTTGATCTGTTTAAGAAAAAGAAGACGGAGGAGGTTGTCGCCGGGCAGCCCCAAGCCGAAGTGGCAACCTCCGAGGAGCAGACCCGGGAGCAGGCAGCCGAGGCCCAGGAGCAGGCGGCCGACCGCCGCGAGTTGGAGGCGGGGTTGGAGAAGACCAAGACGGGATTCTTCTCGAAGCTGGCGCGTGCCGTGGCCGGCCGTTCGACCGTCGATGCCGATGTGCTGGACGACCTGGAGGAGGTCCTCATCACCTCGGATGTGGGGGTAGATACCACTGTGAAGATCATCCGCCGCATTGAGGAGCGTGTGGCCCGCGACAAGTATATGAATACTTCGGAGTTGCAGTCGATCCTTAGAGACGAGATCGCCCTCCTGATGGAGGAGTCGAATCGCCGGGAGGAGGACTTTGGTATCGAGGTGAAGCCCGGTATGCCCTATGTGATGATGGTTGTAGGTGTCAATGGTGCCGGTAAGACCACCACGATTGGAAAACTTGCCGCCCAGCTCACCAAGGCGGGTCGCAAGGTCTATATCGGAGCGGCCGACACCTTCCGTGCTGCTGCCATCGACCAGTTGGCCGTCTGGGCCGAGCGTGCCGGGGCAACGATGATCCGCCAGGAGATGGGCAGTGACCCCGCCTCGGTGGCCTTCGACACCCTAAAATCGGCTGTGGCCAATGGGGCCGACGTGGTCTTGATTGATACGGCCGGCCGACTGCACAACAAGATCGGCCTGATGAACGAGCTGACGAAGATCCGTAACGTGATGACCAAGGTGATTCCTGATGCCCCGCATGAGGTGATGCTTGTCCTGGATGGTTCAACCGGACAGAATGCCTTCGAGCAGGCCAAGCAGTTTACCCAGGCCACGAAGGTTACCTCGCTCACGATCACCAAGCTCGATGGCACGGCCAAGGGTGGTGTGGTGATCGGCATCAGCGACCAGTTCCACATTCCGGTTCGCTACATCGGAGTCGGCGAGGGAGTAGACCAGCTGAAGATGTTTGATCGCCGCGAGTTCGTAAAAGCCCTCTTTGGAGATGAAAAAAATTAACGTCATAACCCTCGGTTGCTCGAAGAATACGGTCGATTCGGAGCACCTGATGGCCCAGTTGGAGGCCTCGGGCTACCGCGTGGTGGCCGATAGCGACCGCACCGATGCCAAGGTGGTGGTGATCAACACCTGTGGCTTTATCGGCGATGCCAAGCAGGAGTCCATTGAGCTCATTCTGCAGGCTGCCGAGTTGAAGAAGGCGGGCAAAATCGAGGAGCTCTTTGTCATCGGTTGCCTCTCGGAGCGCTACGCCGACGAGTTGCGGGCCGAGCTGCCGGAGGTCGATGACTTCTTCGGTGTGAAGGATTGGGAGGGTATTGTTCGTCGCCTGGGCGGCGAGTACCGCACGGCGTGTGAGACCGACCGTGTGCAGACCACTCCGAAACATTATGCCTACCTGAAGATCGGCGAGGGGTGCAACTGGAAGTGTGGCTACTGTGCCATCCCGATTATCCGTGGCGAGCACCGCTCGGTTCCGATGGAGGCCCTTTTGGAGGAGGCTCAAAAGCTGGTTCAGGGGGGCGTAAAGGAGTTGATGGTCATAGCCCAAGACACTACCTACTACGGCCTGGACCTCTACGGCAGGCGTCGCCTGGCCGACCTGCTCAGAGCCCTCTGCCGCATCGAGGGGCTGGAGTGGATTCGCCTCCACTACGCCTATCCCACGGCCTTCCCGGATGAGGTGATCGAGGTGATGCGCGAGGAGCCCAAGATCTGCAAGTACCTCGATATCCCCTTTCAACACATCTCGGACAACCAGCTTCAGGCGATGAAGCGCCGCCATACCAAGGCCGAGGCCGAGGCGCTCATTCGGAAGTTGCGTACAGCCATGCCCGACCTCACGCTGCGCACGACGATGTTGGTGGGCTATCCCGGTGAGACGGAGCAGGATTTTGAGGAGCTGATGGCTTTTGTGCGGGAGGTGCGTTTCGAGCGTCTGGGGGTCTTTGCCTACTCCGAGGAGGAGGGGACCTACTCCGCCACGGAGCTTGAGGATGATGTGCCGGAGGAGGTGAAGCAGCAGCGCGTGGAGCGTCTGATGCGCCTGCAGGCCGACCTCTCGCGAGAGAATAACCGCCGGCGTGTGGGCCGTGCAGAACGTGTGGTGATCGATTCGCGCCAGGGCGACTACTATGTGGCCCGTTCGCAGTACGACTCCCCGGAGGTGGATCAGGAGATCCTGATTCCCGCCACCGGCAAGCGGCTCTTCCGCGGCCGCTTCTACACGGTACGCATTACCGATGCTTCGGAGTACGATCTCTACGGCGAGGTGATATAGGCAGCTGTTTGCCGTTTTGTTCAAAATCCAAAGTTTTTACCCCGCTTTGGATCTGGAAATTGACCAATCAAGAGCGCATAAAAATAAGCGTGCAATAAGAACTATGTCGAGCAACGAAAAGATTTCTGTAGCTTTGATCTACGACTTTGACGGCACTTTGGCTCCGGGCAACATGCAGGAGTTTGATTTTATCCCCGCCGTCGGGAAGAGCAACAAGGAGTTTTGGCACGATGCCAACTCGCTGGCCGAGCAGCAGGATGCCGATGGTATTCTGACCTACATGGCCAAGATGGTGCACGAGGCGCGTGCCACAGGCCTTTCGCTCAGGCGCGAAGCCTTTCAGGAGTCGGGGCGCAAGGTACAACTCTACAACGGAGTGAAGAGTTGGTTTGGGCGGATGAACGCCTATGCGGCCGAGAAGGGAATAGAGCTGGTGCACTACATCAACTCCTCGGGTCTCAAGGAGATCATCGAGGGAACGGAGATCGCTCACGAATTCCGAAAGATCTACGCCTGCTCGTTCCTCTACGACATCGACGGCATCGCCTACTGGCCCGCCGTGGCGGTAAACTATACGAATAAGACACAGTTCATCTTCAAGATCAACAAGGGGGTGGAGTCGGTCTATGACAGCAAGCGCGTGAACACCTACATCGAGGAGGACAAGCGCCCGGTACCCTTCAAGCGAATGATCTATGTGGGCGACGGAACAACCGACATCCCCTGCATGCGCCTGGTGAAGAACTTTGGCGGCCACTCCATTGCGGTCTACAACCCCGAACAGAAGGGGGCTCGCAAGGAGATGGGTTCGCTCATTCGCGATAACCGTGTCAATTTTGTCTGCCCGGCCGACTACTCCGCCGGGTCGGAGATCGATACCGTGGTTAAGGCCATCATCGACAAGATTGCCACCGACCACCTCCTGGAGCTTTTGGAGGCTCAATAAGATTGTATCTCTCTTCAGATTACAGGTATGAAAATCATCTTTGCCACCAACAACAAACACAAACTGCAGGAGGTTTCGGCAGTGCTGGGTGAGGGGTTCGAGCTGGTAACCCCTCAAGAGGTCGGGATCACCGAGGAGATTCCCGAGCAGAGCCCCACGCTTGAGGGCAACGCCCTCGAGAAGGCTCGCTATCTCTACCGCCGAACCGGTCTGGACTGCTTTGCCGATGATACGGGCCTTGAGGTGGAGGCCTTAGGGGGTGCCCCCGGCGTACACTCGGCCCGCTATGCTACCGACGGACACGACTTTGCGGCCAACAACCGCCTGTTGCTGAAAAATATGGAGGGGGAGCGCAACCGCCGTGCCCGTTTTCGCACCGTTATTGCCCTGATCCTTGGCGGAGAGGAGTACCTCTTCGAGGGGATTGTGGAGGGTGAGATCGACACCAAGGAGAATGGCTCAGAGGGATTTGGTTACGACCCCCTGTTCCTGCCCGAAGGCTCTCTGCGCAGCTTCGCCGAGATGACACCCGAGCAGAAGAACGCCATTTCGCACCGCGGACGTGCCGTGAGGAAACTGGTCGATTTTTTGGTAAATCATAAGGGAACATCTATACAGCATTAAAAAAAGAACATCGTTGGGGCATGCTGTTCCGGCTGATTTATGGAACATCCCCAAATAAAACCTACCTTTGCGCCCATGGAAGAGAAACTCTATACGCGCGAGGAGTGCTACGACTCCGAACGCATTGCAAAACTGGCCGGCCACTACCGTGAAATCCTCACCCTCTTAGGCGAAGACCCCGAGCGTGAGGGACTTGTCAAAAGCCCGGAGCGCATTGCCAAGGCAATGGCCTTTCTTACGCGCGGCTATACGCAGGACCCGCACGAAATTCTGCGCTCGGCCATGTTCCAGGAGGAGTATAAGCAGATGGTGTTGGTCAAAGATATACAACTCTACTCGCTCTGCGAGCACCACATGTTGCCCTTCTACGGCAAGGCCCATGTCGCCTATATCCCCAACGGCCGCATTACGGGACTCTCGAAGGTGGCCCGCGTGGTGGAGTGCTATGCCCGCCGCCTGCAGGTGCAGGAGCGCCTGACGGTGCAGATTCGCGACTGCATCCAGGAGGCTCTCGACCCCATGGGGGTTGCCGTGGTGATCGAGGCAAGCCACATGTGCATGCAGATGCGCGGTGTGGAGAAGCAGGGCTCATCGACCACAACTTCGGCCTTTACCGGCATCTTCCTCAAGGATCCCCGCACGCGCGAGGAGTTTATGAATCTGATTCGTTAGAGAAGGGGATCGTCCGACAGCCGGTTTTTGTTCAGAGAGACAAATCCAAGAGCCCGACCTGCAAAAGGTCGGGCTCTTGAATTCGTTTGCTTGGTGGATGTCAGCCTCCCCGGACCGGCCGGCAGTTATCGGTCGGATGCGGGGGCGATGAGGCTAATAGGCGTAGGGGGTGGAGTTGCCTACGGCGCAGAGGGCCGAGTTTACAACCTCGATCTCTCCCGCCTCATTGTTTCGGGTGAGGATGACCAGCACCTTGCAGTTCTCGCCATTCCAACTGTCGGATACCAGGAAGGAGGAGACGTGGTAGTACTCCTGGCCCGACTCCAGCTCGCCCATCGTGGTGCCGTAGATGCGCGTGGTTTTGTTCTCGCCAGCCATCTCGCGCAGGCAGTTGTTGTGAATGTGCTGCCATGAGGCTGTAGCTCCCCACTGGTTTGACTGAATGTTGTCCTCCAGGAGCCAAACGGCTAAGCGGTAGCCGTTGGTCTTGGCCACTTTGAGGCCGATGTTGGCGTAGATACGATTCCCGACGAGCGAAGCGGCTATGGCGATTCCGGCCTCAGCCTCTGCCTGGTGGTGCTCGTCAATGTAGCTCTTTACCGCATCGATATCGTGCTCGTAGTCGGTCGTGAGGTCGAAGGTGAGCCACGGATAGAAGCCATCGAGGTTCACCTCGCGCGACAGGGTCACGGCCGCACCCGAGTAGGCATCGTCGCTGCTATTGTAGGAGTGCGAGGCGACATGGTGGTACTTCGAGGCGTAGGCTTCATCCTCCGCGAGGGCCTTCAGCAGGTTCATCATGCGCGGGCAGTTCGGGCACTCGGTTCCGGTGTGCTGTACCAGCAGCATGCGGTGCGCAAAGGCGAAACTTGCGGGATCGGGATCGGCCGGCAGATCCTCGATGCCGTTCACGGCCGAGACCTTTACCGTGTTCGAGTTTCGCCGCTTATAGATGGCGTGGAAACTGAAATCACCCTCCGTGGTTGAGGTGAACACTGCCCCTGCGAGCGGTTCGGGATTCCCTGCGCAGAAGATCTCGGCTTCGGGGGTTACATCGTGGGTGTAGCCGTTGTTGTCGCGCAAAAGCAGGCGGAAGGTTGCCTGATCCGTGCCGTCGGCTTTGATGTAGGATTTATTTACCTCGAAAGTGAGTTTTCCCCCACCCGAGGGGTCGGACTGATTGCCGCTGTTTGCATCTTCGGAGTCAGAGCAGGCGGTCAGCACCGCTGCAAACAGGAGCATAAAAAGGGTTGTTAATCGCTGTTTCATTATTCGTTGTGTTAAGGTTATACAAAAACAAAGATAGCAAAAGATATTGATAATGCAATATGCAGCAGCGGATTTTTCTCCGATATTTACATGCTGAGGTTTTCGGGTTGGCAGACTCTCGCGTCGTTGCTGCTGCAAAAAAGGGAGGGGCAAGGCGCTGTTTTGGGTTAAAAGAGAGTGCCTTGCCCCATTGGATTTGCCGATTTTGTTGCTATAACCGCCCCTCGAAATAGTAGGGGGCATAGGGCCAGTTGTTTGCCTCGTAGAAGCGACGCTGGGTCTCCATACGTTCGCGTACGGTAGCCGGATCGCGACGATCGTAGGCCCACTGCACCTCGCAGAGGGCAGCCAGGCGAGGCAGCAGCATCTGATAGAGGTGGTCGGCCGTGGTGATGTACTCGCTCCAGAGGTTGCACTGCATACCGATGATGTGTTTGCGTTCCTCGGTATTGAGCCCCTCGTAGGGGTCCCAGCCATAGACCTTGTCGAACGAAACCCAGCCTCCGATCCCGAGCCCCTCGCCCTCGCGGCTTTTGGTCTGGTAGAAGTCGAAATAGCAGTACTCCATGGGGGCCATGATGGCATTGTTCCCCTGCTTGGCGGCGTGGATGCCGCCTTTTGAGCCCTGCCAGGACATGACGGTCGCCGTCGGGGTCACGCCCCCTTCGAGGATATCGTCCCAGCCGATGATGTGTCGCCCGTAACCATTGAGGAACTTTTCGATGCGGGCCACCAGGTAGCCCTGTAGTTGCGATTCGTTCTCGAGGCCCAGTTCGCGCATGCGCCCTTGGCAGTGCGGACACTCCTTCCAGCGATCCTTCGGACACTCGTCGCCTCCGATGTGAATCAGCTCTCCGGGGAAGAGCTCCACCACCTCGGTGAGCACCTGCTCCAGAAAGTCGTAGGTGGACTCCTTGCCTGCACACATCACCTCGGGAGTTACCCCCCACATCCCCCAGACCTCGACCTGCTGCTCCCGACAGCCGAGTTGCGGCAGGGCATGGAGGGCTGCCTGGGCGTGGCCCGGCATCTCAATCTCGGGAATGATGGTGATGTAACGTGCCGCAGCGTACTCCACCACGTCGCGAATCTCCTCCTGCGTGTAGTAGCCGCCATGGGGGATGCCGTCATATCCCTTGGGGTCGTGGCAGTGTCCGATCACGGTCTGCTTGCGCATCGCTCCCTTCTCGGTAAGTTCAGGGAAGGCCTTGATCTCGATGCGCCACCCCTGATCGTCGGTCAGGTGCCAGTGGAAGCGGTTGAGTTTGTGAGCCGCCAGGATGTCGATGTAGCGCTTGACCTCCTCGACCGTAAAGAAGTGGCGGCAGACGTCGAGGTGAGCCCCGCGATAGGCAAAGTGGGGCTGGTCGGCAATCTCCCCGCAGGGAATCTTCCCGTTGTGGGCGATGATCAGTTGCCGTAGGCTTTGCAGACCGTAATAGAGCCCGGCATCGGAGCCTCCGGTGAGGAGGATCCCCTTGCGGCCGACCTCAAGTTTGTAGCCCTCCTTGTGGCCGATTGACTCATCTACGCGCAGGAGAATCCCTTGCCCCTGCTCTGCGATGGGCATTGCCACACCCCAGTAGGGGAGTAACTCCTCCACCAACCGCTCGGCCGGGTTGCGTGAACCACTCTCCACCACCAGCGGGGTTTGGGCCGTTACCTCAAAGTGGCCGGAAGAGGCCTTCATCTCGGCCGGCTGCGGGATGATGTGTAGCTTGGGCTCCTCCATGCAGCCCGCCAAGAGGGCCGACAGAAGAAGCATCAGACTGAAAATCGAAAATCGTTTCATCTTATCGGGTTATTTGTGTCAGCAGTTGAAGAAGCCCTCTTCCTGAAGAAGGCTTCACAAAGATAATAAACATTTCCTGAAGATGCAACACCGCCGTTGAGGCAGTCTCGTTGAGGCGCAGGGGAGAGCCGGCCAAAGTGTAACCGCTCTGTTCGTGCGATCGCTCTAAACGACTCTCTGTTCGGTCGGTTAGCCGGTTGAAGATTGTAAGCTTCGGGTCTTGAATGGAGAAAAAATGTAAGCAAAAGTGTATTTATTCAAAAAAATCGAAAAATTTTAAAAAATTTTTAAGAAATTGTTTGCATGGTATTTTTTTTCGCCTTATCTTTGCAGCGAAGTTTTAAGGTTCATTTAGGTTAGTAGTTTTAGGTTGGTTGAGGAAATCGGCAGGTTGTAACAAAAGGTGCCACTTCGTGTGGCAGGTTTTGTTACTAAGATGTAAGAGCGGTGCTCGCTTTACATCGAATACCTCCGATGCCCTCGCTTTTTTTTGTAAACTCTGAGAATCGAATCGATTCGATATCAGCTCAGGCCGCAGGCTGAGCAATCCATCTTCTATCCCCGCAACCCCCATTTGTGAGAATCACCCTCTTTGTCCAAGGGCAGGCCGGCATCGTCGGTTATTGTTTTGGTCTCTGCAGAGAGAGGGATTGGCTACTCCGCAGACTGAAGTCTGCTCCGCTACGCCTTTCCCATCCGCTTGCCGCGGAGGCCCTTGCAAGTCCTACACTCGCCAGAAGCTGCTTTGCAGCTGCTTTTTGTTCTTTATGCCTATGTATGCAAGCCAGCTTGCGCATAGGCATAAAAAACAAAAAGATGTCTTTCGACATCTTCTTGCTTCGTTTGGTCTTGCGGAGAGAGAGGCTCCAGAACTTATAGAATCATAGAAAATCACAAAATCTCAATTCGCTGTAAATTAAGCGTTTATAAAATTGTTAAATTCATTGAAACTCATAGGGTGCATTTTGATATATGAAAAATTGGGTG
>SUZM01000015.1 GCA_015059965.1 Rikenellaceae bacterium | reverse complement strand
TGACAAAACGCACTTGAAAGACCTCTTCGACAAAACTAAATTTCAATATGACAAAGACCGTTTCGGACCAAATGGGCCAAATTTATTTAATGTTTAACTAGTCCCTATTTTTTATGGGACACTAATGGGACAATGTAAATCAATTGACCACCGCAGGAGACGACCCTACGACATATCTATTTGATAGCGACCATATTGCAAGCATCTATACAATTGATGGCGTAGACCTTAATACAAAGACTGCCAGGTATACCTATACAAGTGCCGCGCCAACAAATGGTTACGGCTGGACAGCCTCTAAAGTGCGAGGAAATAAGCAGAACAATGGTAATCTATATGCTATCAACTACTACTACTTCACATATAGCCGTAGTGGTTGGTGGGGAGGCGGCACATACTCGTGGAAAAAGAATACCTCAAATTGCGAGACCCACAATGTGCGAAACTATCAGGTGCGCGTTATGGCGACATCGCCAGATTATACCCTCGCGCGCCCCAACCTCGACGAATATGGATATACAGCAGGAGATGATAATAACTCCAAGTTGGTATCGCCATCGTTTGTCATAGCCTCGCGTCTTGGTGCTGTGCTCTCGACATATAGTAATCTTAACAGGCTTAATAGTCACGAGAAGTTGGTTGTCTTTGCCGACCACTGCAAGAACTATGTCGAGGTGGACGATATCAACGACGACGGTCAGGCTCCATATATCGTCTATGACAACTGGCGTCTACCCACCGAGGCGGAGCTTAAGATTATTATGGAGCTTCAGGGAGGCGATGGCACAGATGCTCCGGCTATCGACTTCCTGCTCAATGGTGGATACTATATGAGCGCAAGTGGCCCTGTGTATAATCCCAAGAACAATAGCAATGTCAGCGAGGCTGACGATAAGTGGAGTGTCACGGATGTCGCCATTCGTTGCGTAAGAGATGCGTATTAACATCAATAACTCAAGCATATGAGACGTTTACTATTTGTATACATAGCATTAGTGTCACTCATATCGTGCCAGAGCGATGTGGTCAATGATGACACATGCCAGCCAATACCCGATATTACCGTTCCCGAGGGTTATACACGCATTGATTTTACGGCTAACATTAGCGACCTTGAGCGTGTCGATACGCGTGCAGTTGACCCCGATGGATTGGATCTTAACAATATGACTCTATTCTGCTTCAACGAGTATGGTCTATATATCAGCTCCGAGGTTGCCTATCTTAATACACAGACTGTTGATAGTGGCACATTCTCGGCAATCATCCCTAATAATACGCATATTATCCACTTCCTTGCTAACCATAGTGAGGGTCTCTACGATGATAGCAACTTTCCAGGTCAGACCGAGAGTATGGTAATTGCAAATATGGAGGGTGGCTCGGGAATGCTGGTCTATTGGTCGCGTTTCGAGAAGGATGCTGCGAGTGAAAAGAGTATCAGTGAGCAAATTGCCGATCTTAGCTATCAGGTTAATGGCACGACGGTAAATGGCGTAAAGCTAATTCGTAACCAGGCCAAGGTTACTATCGATCAATGGGAGACAGCAGAATTCGTTGTCACGGGTTATCGCACCGTTAATATTCCAGCCTTCGGTACGGTTGCTCCACACCATCCCGAGCGTCATTTCGACATTGTGGACGATTGGGAGACTACCGAGGAGTTTGTTACACTTCCCGACAATCAATCTCTAATGACCGACATTACCGATATTAATACCAAACCCGAAGATTATATTTTTGAGACAATAAACTCGGGCGATAGGCTTGTGAGTGTTATTATTCGTGGACATAGACCGGGTGAGACAGAGGCCGACGATAAGTATTACCGAGTGGTGTTGCAGGATGCGGATGGCAACAACTTTATGATACGACGCAACCATCACTATAACATACATATTGTTGGCAAGCTTTCATTCGGACAGAATAGCTTTGAAGAGGCTCTAAGCGGAGCGGCATCAAACAATGCCTGGATTTCGATTGACGAGTGGGTAAATGAGATATCGGACGGTTTAGAGACTCTATGGGTTGAGCAGACCGCCTATGTACTCAGTAGCGACCAGTATGCAGGTACCAACTGGACTCTGCCTTATAAGTACACTGTTGACGAACACGGCAGTTCGGAGGCTCCAACCGTCTCTTGGCTCGACAACAATGTCGCATACGATAATATCACCAATAACTACGACTCGACAACCGGCGAGGGTGAGATAACATTGCGCCTATACCCCATGTATGAGGGCAATGAGCAGCAGGTAGGCTCGCTACTAATCAAGAAGGGTAAGCTGCAGCGCAAGATCACTATATATGTTATTCGTACGCAGCAATTTACACCTGCGTGGATATCGTCACACATATATGGTGTTGCAGATGAGGTTGTAACGGTCGTATTTACCATCCCCGAGACCTGTCCCAAAGCACTATTCCCGTTTACGGTGTTGGTGTCGGTTAATCACCTTGATGTACGCTCTGGATCCGGACAGCGTCTTCCGGTATACATTAAGGGTGAGGAGGGATACTTCGGTAATGACTGGGAGGGTATCAACTATAAATATGCCTATACGGTTACAGAGCCCGGAAAGCATCGTCTGCATATGACGTCCATCCTGCAACACGCCAATGATGATACCGAGGATGTGCATCTTGAGGCTCAATTCTTTGAGACTATTACTAAGACGGCAATTTTTACAAACACCAACGATGCTCACCGACGTATATTTATTGATGGACTTCTTGAGTATGACGTGCAGTACGCCGATGATGAGCCCTTGTACTATATGCTCGTTCCGCAAAAAAGGATGCACCCCGTGGTATTCTCAATGCACCTTCAAGAACGTCAGGCTGATGGTTTATACACTCCACTCAACCACAATGCCAACCCTGGCAGTGAGCAGTGGCTAAGAAATGGTTGCGATGAGTTCCTTATCTATACTAAGCATTTCAGCTCGTATGAGGAGTATTCAAATCAATATCCAGAACACTTTGAGGAGCTCAAGGAGATTGCCCTCGATGGACAGATGCTTGCCGTACACGAGGATTTATGGAGCACAAGCGGTCGTGTAATCGCGTTTAGAACCTACGACTATGACGATAGAGGCGAACATCGCTTTGGTATGCGTGAGGATGGGAAATACAATATATATATGTTTACTCACGGCACCGATAGCCAAGATGTTGTACGTATATCATCTAACCGAGAGGGTAACTACCATGCCTTTTCAATCAGCCGTGATAGTACCGATACAGACTTTACATCGCACCCTTATGATGGCAATGAGTATCGCTCGATTATCTTTAATGTCGGTCACTACCGCCCATTCCGTTTTGCCGCACAGATACGCGTATCAGATGCCGATGGTAGAAACGCAACGATTACCCCGGCAAGCCACGAGCTTATCGGTAATAGAGGCAGCAATAACGCGATGATTCCAGAGAATGTAGACGATATCCTCTTTAAGTATAAGCCAGGCCAACGAGTAGATATACTTCTTGATGTTACCAGTTTCCGCGCCTCTGACGGCTGCTCTGTTCACCCCTTTGGCGAAGAGTTCGACATCTATATTGATGCCCCGATGCTCGAAATAGACTACTCTCGTATCCCTGCGCACTGGCTTAAGGCGAATAACCCTGAGCTCAGAGATGATAAGCTGCGCGCGGATCTCACAACCCCAGGCAGATATATCTACACCGTAAACCGCTACCGCGAACAAGAGCGTGCTTATGGCGATCAAGACCTCATGGTTGCGAATATTGATGATGCAAGCTATGAGTATAATGAGTATGGTGAGAAGGTTGCTGTTATGGGCTCTATCGTCCAGAGTGGCGAGCGTAAGGTCCTCCCATTTAAGAAGGCCTCTATTACTGCTGGTGGAGATCTCAACATCACAGCGGATAAGAATAAGGTGGTATTCTGGGATAAGACCTTCAATGTCGAGACATCGCATATTCTGGGAGAGATATACTATCGGGATGAGCTGGGCGATCATCCCGTGCCCCACAATGCGTTTGTGGCCTTTGTTCGCCTTCGCACGGGAGCACGCATCGGCGTGGCGACAATCTACGAGGATGGCCGATTCGAGCTCAACCTCCGCGAGGAGTATAAGTACTCATGGACTGATGACCCTATCGACTTTTACTATACGACAGAGGATTCCAACGGCAATAGTATTACCTATAACCTTAATTATGAGGAGTATGGAGAGCCTAAGACGGTTGATTTAGAGCTTTTAAATCAGTGGGTAAACAACAATCAACGTATCGTGCTCACCCGCCATGAGTAGAACGTCTTGACTCACAACATTCGGCAGCAATAACCCTTGATGCCTTTTATCTTGAAAAAAGTGACCTTTTGGGGTTGAATTAAACCAAAATGGGGATGACTAAAAAGCAAATTTGTCATCCCCATTTTGTCATAGGAAAGATGTAGTTTTAGGCATACGAAGGCCGAAAAAGTGGGGTTTACTTTGCGTAAATGAGCATTTTAATGGCGAGCGCGTTGCAAGATGTGTCATTTGGTGATTGATGGTGAAGCGTGCAAAGATGGGTGCATTGCCTTCGGCGTTTGGCTTCGCATCCCTGGGAAGCGGATAGAGATATTTTATACCTATATATATATGGAGTGGGGGCGGAAAGTAAAAAAAATGCAAGAATTCTGCCTTCCCTATTGCGCATTATGAATAATATGCTTATATTTGCACCCGATTTGCCCCTGAAATGGGTGCTGATCGCAAGAAAAAGGTTCTTTGAGCAGAATTTTAAAATTTTTTCCTCAAAAATTTGCAGGAATAAAATTTTATACTTACCTTTGCAAACCAAAACGGAGGATTTGCCGATGTAGCTCAGCTGGTCAGAGCAGCTGATTTGTAATCAGCAGGTCGTGGGTTCGAATCCCTCCATCGGCTCTCGGGTCGGGAGGATGAGGCAGAGCGGCGAGTGAGTCGGGCGATGAGTGAAGCGGTGATCCGAGTTTTGAACATATTGGGAAGATACCAGAGTGGCCAAATGGGGCAGACTGTAAATCTGCTGGTTTATACCTTCGGTGGTTCGAATCCATCTCTTCCCACTTTTTCACGCCGGTTGGAGTTGCAAATCCGAGGCCTTCGGGTCGAGGAGAGGAGAATTCTGAACGGTGTATTTTTGCGGAAGTAGCTCAGTTGATAGAGCATTAGCCTTCCAAGCTAAGGGTCGCGAGTTTGAGCCTCGTCTTCCGCTCTAAGGATCGCGGGTAATGCGCATCGGTTTTCGTCTCGAGTGTTCGAGAGTGGCGAAGGCGGGCGTGTTGCGCGTTTGTCCTGCAAAAGGAACCTAAAACTTAACGAAACGAATTTTTGTAAATTTAATACATTTTAAAACTATGGCAAAAGAAAAATTTGACCGTTCGAAACCGCACGTAAACATCGGTACTATCGGACACGTAGACCACGGTAAGACCACCCTTACCGCTGCTATCACCACCGTTCTGGCCAACAAGGGTCTTTCGGAGCTTCGTTCGTTCGACTCGATCGACAACGCACCCGAGGAGAAGGAGCGTGGTATCACGATCAACACCTCGCACGTTGAGTATCAGACCGCTGAGCGTCACTACGCTCACGTGGACTGCCCGGGTCACGCCGACTACGTGAAGAACATGGTAACGGGTGCTGCCCAGATGGACGGTGCCATCCTCGTAGTTGCCGCTACCGACGGTCCTATGCCTCAGACCAACGAGCACGTACTGCTGGCCAAGCAGGTAAACGTTCCCCGTATCGTTGTGTTCCTGAATAAGTGCGACATGGTTGACGATCCCGAGATGCTCGACCTGGTTGAGATGGAGGTTCGCGACCTGCTCTCGAAGTACGATTTCGACGGCGACAACGCTCCCGTTATCCGCGGTTCGGCCCTTGGTGGTCTGAATGGCGAGCCCACCTGGGAGGAGAAGATCATGGAGCTCATGAACGCTGTAGACGAGTATATTCCCATTCCTCCCCGTGAGAATGAGAAGCCCTTCCTGATGCCTGTTGAGGACGTATTCTCGATCACCGGCCGTGGTACCGTAGTAACGGGTCGTATCGAGACCGGTATCATCCACGTTGGCGATCCCGTTGAGATCGTAGGTCTTGGCGAGAAGTCGATGAACTCGACCTGCACCGGCGTTGAGATGTTCCGCAAGCTCCTCGATGAGGGTGAGGCAGGTGACAACGTAGGTCTGCTGCTCCGCGGTATCGACAAGAAGGAGGTTAAGCGTGGTATGGTTGTGGCTAAGCCCGGTTCGATCCAGCCCCACACCAAGTTCACCGCTGAGGTTTACGTTCTGAAGAAGGAAGAGGGTGGCCGTCACACGCCGTTCCACAACAAGTACCGTCCTCAGTTCTACCTCCGTACGATGGACGTAACCGGTGAGGTTGCTCTGCCCGACGGCGTAGACATGGTAATGCCTGGTGACCACGTTACCATCACCGTAACCCTGATCTACCCTGTAGCCCTGAACGAGGGTCTGCGTTTCGCAATCCGCGAGGGTGGTCGTACGGTAGGTGCCGGTCAGATTCTCTCGATCGTAGAGTAATTACCGATCAACATAGGGTGGTGTGACACCACACCACCCACTTTTAGGAGCATAGTTCAAGGGTAGAATAGCGGTCTCCAAAACCGTTGATGGGAGTTCGAATCTCTCTGCTCCTGCCAGTGAAAAAAGAAGAAACTATGATCAAATATTTCAAAGAATCCTATAACGAGCTGGTTAATAAAGTAACTTGGCCCACGTTTGCACAATTGCAGAGTTCGACCGTCGTAGTGATGGTCGCTTCTTTGGTTTTCGCACTGGTTGTGCTGGCAATGGACCTTACTTTTGAAAACCTGATGGCCGCTATCTATAAGACCTTGGGTAATCTTGGTCGTTAATTGTTTATCTTTTTTGAGTTAGGCGATGAGCGAAGTTAAGAAAGAGTGGTATGTGGTCCGCGCAATTGGAGGCAAGGAGAATAAGGTCAAAGAGTATATCGAGGCCGAAATCCGCCACAACAATCTGCAGGATTACATCGCCCAGGTACTGATCCCCACCGAGAAGATCTATACCATTCGCAATGGTAAGAAGGTCTCGAAGGAGAAGGTCTCTTATCCGGGTTATGTCCTGATTGAGGCCGCGTTGGTAGGACAAATTCCGATTATCATTCGCAATACTCCGAACGTTCTGGGCTTCCTTGGCGACACCAAGGAGGACAGCCGACAGATGAAGGCTACGCCGCTTCGTCCACAAGAGGTGAGTCGTATCCTGGGTCATGTCGATCTGATGAACGAGATGGAGGAGGAGAACGAGGTTCCATTCTTCGTTGGCGAGGTCGTCAAAGTTACGGACGGCCCATTCTCAAGCTTCCAAGGTACCATTGAGAGTGTCGATGAAGAGCGCAAGAAGCTCACGGTCTCGGTGAAGATTTTCGGGCGCAAGACTCCTATGGAGTTGAGCTTCACACAAGTAGAAAAAGAATAATTAACCAAAGGAAACTATGGCAAAAGAGGTTGCTGCATTTATTAAATTGCAGATCAAAGGTGGTGCCGCGAATCCTTCGCCCCCGGTAGGTCCCGCTCTGGGTTCCAAGGGTGTGAACATTATGGATTTCTGCAAGCAGTTCAATGCTCGCACGCAGGACAAGGCCGGTAAGGTTCTTCCGGTTATCATCACCGTTTACAGCGATAAGTCGTTTGACTTTGTTGTTAAACAGCCGCCCGTGGCCATTCAGCTCAAAGAGGCTGCCAAGGTGAAGACTGGTTCCGCTCAGCCTAACCGCGACAAGGTAGGTCAGGTGACGTGGGATCAGGTGAAGGAGATTGCTCAGGATAAGATGCCTGACTTGAACTGCTTCACCCTCGAGGCCGCTATGCGTATGGTTGCCGGTACTGCTCGCAGTATGGGTATCAACGTCGTTGGCGAATTTCCTAACATGTAATTAGACTACAAGAATGAGTAAGTTGACAAAAAATCAAAAGATTGCCTACGCAAAGGTAGATGCAGACAAGCTCTACAAGCTGGCTGAGGCTGCCGCTCTTCTGAAGGAAATTACCTTTACGAAATTCGACGCTTCGGTAGATATCGACGTGCGCTTGGGCGTTGACCCTCGTAAGGCGAACCAGATGGTTCGTGGCGTGGTTACCCTGCCCCACGGAACCGGTAAGACGGTCCGCGTGTTGGTACTCTGCACCCCCGACAAGGAGGAGGAGGCCAAGGCTGCCGGTGCCGACTATGTAGGTCTGGACGAGTATGTAGAGAAGATTAAGGGCGGTTGGACCGACGTGGATGTGATCATCACCACTCCCAACGTAATGGGTAAGGTAGGTGCTCTGGGTCGTATCCTGGGTCCCCGTGGCCTGATGCCGAACCCCAAGACCGGTACGGTTACCATGGAGGTAGGCAAGGCCGTTAAGGAGGTTAAGGCCGGTAAGATCGACTTCAAGGTTGATAAGTACGGTATCGTACACACGGCCATCGGTAAGGTGTCGTTCACTCCCGAGCAGATCGTAGGCAACGCCAACGAGGTGCTCTCGACGATCATCAAGCTGAAGCCTTCGGCTGCCAAGGGAACGTATGTGAAGAGCATCTATCTCTCCACGACGATGAGTCCCGGTGTGCAGGTAGATCCCAAATCGATTGATAACAAGTAAAGAAGGAGGATAGACAATGACTAAGGAAGAAAAACTGGTTGTAATTAACAACCTCGCCGAGCAGCTCAACGCTTATCCCCACTTCTATGTTACCAACATCGAGGCCCTGAATGCTGAGCAGACGGCTAAGCTGCGCCGCAAGTGCTTCGAGAGCGACATCAAGCTCGTAGTGGTAAAGAATACCCTCTTCACCAAGGCTTTGGAGAAGGTAGAGAAGGCTGACGCTGATTTGGTAAACGTATTGGAGGGTTCCACCTCGGTGATGTTCACCAACACGGGCAAGGCCCCCGCAGTGCTGATCAAGGAGTTCCGCAAGTCGTGCGACAAGCCGCTCATCAAGGCAGCATATGTAGAGGGTTGCGTATATGTAGGTGACAACCAACTGGAGACGCTGTGTAACATCAAGAGCCGCGAGGAGCTCATCGGCGACATCGTTGCCCTGCTCCAGTCGCCCGCCAAGAATGTTATCTCGGCATTGCAGGCTAACGCCGGCCAAAAGATTGCGGGCCTCGTGAAGACGCTCGAAGAAAGAAACAACTAATCAAAGAACAAAAAACAAAATTTAATAAAGATTACAACTATGGCAGATGTAAAGAAACTTGCAGAAGAATTGGTAAATTTGACTGTAAAGGAGGTAAACGAATTGGCAACCATCCTGAAGGAGGAGTATGGTATTGAGCCCGCTGCTGCAGCTGTTGCAGTTGCTGCTCCCGCTGCTGGCGCTGGTGAGGCTGCTGCTGCTGAGAAGACCTCGTTCGATGTAGTACTGAAGAGCGCCGGTCAGGCCAAGCTTCAGGTGATCAAGGTCGTTAAGGATCTTGCCGGTCTTTCGCTGGGTGACGCTAAGGCTCTCGTTGACGGTGCTCCCAAGGCCGTTAAGGAGGGTGTCTCCAAGGAGGAGGCCGAGTCGATCAAGGCTCAGCTCGAGGAGGCTGGTGCCGAGGTTGAGGTTAAGTAATTCGTTACTTAAACCAACACAGACAGGTATAGAGCTTACTCCGGTAAGCCCTATACCTTTTGTGGTCTAAATGCAGGAAGTGCCGTTTTGAGCTGTGTCCGGCATTTGGAGTTTTGAGATGCTCTCGGGGTGTAATGTGTTTACACTGAGGGCATTAGTGGGATGTAAAAAGCCCACATTTTTTGGCGATTTCCGAGTCCGTTTTGAGCGCTCAAGGTCTTGGATTCGCGCGAAGAGGATGGTTTGGTTTTTAGGTTATCTGCGCTTGGCTTAGGCCGGGATGTCAGGGCCTCCAGACCCTTTTCGGTGGGCGGGAGCCTCTGTTTCAGGGCCTCGTCAGAAAAACGTGGGGGATCGCGACCCCCGGCTATTAAACACATCATCACCAATATTGGATAAACGATGTCTGCGACAAAAACAGAACAACGAATTAGCTTCTCGACAGTCAAGAACCGGGTTCCTTATCCCGACTTGCTGGAGGTGCAGCTGAAATCTTTCCGTGATTTTTTCCAGATGGACACCACGGCCGAGAATCGTAAGAACGAGGGCCTCTACAAGGTGTTTCAGGAAAATTTCCCCATCACAGATACCCGGAACAACTTCGTTCTGGAATTTATCGACTACTATATCGACCCGCCCCGCTACTCGATCGAGGAGTGTTTGGAGCGTGGCCTGACTTACAGCGTGCCCCTGAAGGCCAAGTTGAAGCTCTACTGCACGGATACCGAGCATGAGGACTTCGGCGTGGTGGTTCAGGATGTTTACTTTGGTACGATCCCCTACATGACCGAGCGCGGTACCTTCGTGATCAACGGTGCCGAGCGCGTGATTGTTTCGCAGTTGCACCGTTCGCCCGGTGTCTTCTTCGGTCAGTCGATGCATACCAACGGCACGAAACTCTACTCGGCCCGTATTATCCCCTTCAAGGGTTCGTGGATCGAGTTCGCTACGGACATCAACAATGTGATGTACGCCTACATTGATCGTAAGAAGAAGTTGCCTGTGACGACCTTGTTGCGCGCCATTGGTTTCGAGACCGACCAGCAGATTCTGGAGATCTTCGATCTGGCCGATGAGGTGAAAGTGACCAAGGCCAACCTGAAGAAGGCCATTGGTCGCAAGCTGGCTGCGCGTGTCCTCTCCTCCTACTTAGAGGACTTCGTGGATGAGGATACCGGTGAGGTCTACTCCATCGAGCGTAACAGCGTGATCATCGAGCGCGAGACGGTGCTCGAGGAGGAGCACATCGACAAGATCATCGATGCCGGCGCCAAGACGGTTCTGTTGCACAAGGAGAACCCCTCGGGTATCGACTTTTCGATCATCTACAATACGCTCCAGAAGGATACTTGTAACTCCGAGAAGGAGGCCGTGGTATACATCTACAGGCAGTTGCGCGCCTCGGAGCCGCCCGATGAGGCTACGGCTCGTGACGTAATCGAGAAGCTCTTCTTCTCGGATAAGCGTTACGACCTGGGCGACGTAGGACGCTTCCGTATCAATAAGAAGCTGGAGATGGATATCGATCCTGCTATCCGCACGCTGACGCGCGAGGATATGATCGCCATTATCAAGTACCTGATCCAGCTCATCAACTCGAAGGCTGATGTGGACGATATCGACCACCTCTCGAACCGTCGCGTAAGAACGGTTGGCGAGCAGCTTTCGAACCAGTTCTCGGTAGGTTTCGTGCGCATGGCACGAACGATCCGCGAACGAATGAATGTGCGTGACAACGAGGTATTTACGCCCGTGGATCTGATCAATGCCAAGACCCTGTCGTCGGTGATCAACTCCTTCTTCGGCACCTCGCAGCTCTCGCAGTTCATGGACCAGATCAACCCGCTGTCGGAGGTTACCCACAAGCGCCGTCTGTCGGCCCTGGGTCCCGGTGGTCTGTCGCGTGACCGCGCCGGTTTCGAGGTGCGCGACGTACACTATACGCACTATGGTCGTTTGTGCCCGATCGAGTCGCCTGAGGGACCGAACATCGGTCTGATCTCGTCGCTCTGCGTCTTCGCCAAGATCTCGGACATGGGCTTCATCGAGACCCCCTACCGCACGGTGGAGAATGGTAAGATCGACCTGGACAACTCGCATATCCGCTACTACTCGGCCGAAGAGGAGGAGGGTAAGGTGGTTGCCCAGTCGAACCTGCCCATCGATGAGGAGGGTCACTTCCTGCAGCCCGAGCGTATCAAGGCGCGTCAGGGTGCCGACTTCCCCGTGGTTACGGACAAGGAGGTGGACCTGATGGACGTGGCGCCGAACCAGATCGCCTCGATTGCCGCCTCGCTCATCCCCTTCCTGGAGCACGACGATGCCAACCGTGCGCTCATGGGTTCGAACATGATGCGCCAAGCAGTGCCTCTGGTTACCTGCGAGGCCCCGATTGTGGGTACGGGTATCGAGAAGGATATGATCATCGACAGCCGCATTCAGGTGGTTGCCGAGGGCGATGGTGAGGTGGTATTTGCCGATGCCACGCAGATCCAGGTGCGCTATGAGCGTACCCGCGAGGAGGTGATCGCCTCGTTCCAGCCCGAGATCACGACCTACGAGTTGCCGCGTTACCGCCGCACGAACCAGAATACCTCGATCACCCTGAAGCCGGCCGTGCTGACCGGTGATAAGGTGACCAAGGGTCAGATCCTGACCGAGGGCTACTCGACCCAGGGCGGCGAGCTCGCGCTGGGCCGCAACCTGAAGGTGGCCTTCATGCCCTGGAAGGGTTATAACTTCGAGGATGCCATCGTGATCTCGGAGCGTATCCAGCGTGAGGATATCTTCACCTCGGTACACGTCGATGAGTACATCATGGAGGTGCGCGATACGAAGCGTGGTGTCGAGGAGCTGACTTCGGATATTCCGAACGTGAGCGAGGAGGCTACCAAGGACCTCGACCTGAACGGTATCATCCGCATCGGTGCCAACGTACACCCGGGCGATATTCTGATTGGTAAGATCACCCCGAAGGGTGAGAGCGACCCCTCGCCCGAGGAGAAGCTTCTGCGTGCCATCTTCGGCGACAAGGCCGGTGATGTGAAGGATGCTTCGCTCAAGGCTCAGCCCTCGCTGCACGGTGTGGTAATCGACACGAAGCTCTACAGCCGTGCCACGAAGGATCTCAAGAAGTCGAAGTCGGCCGAGAAGCTGGCTCACGAGAAGTTGGACGAGAAGTTTGCCGAGCAGGTCGCCGAACTGACGAAGATCCTGGTAGACAAGCTTATGCAGGTGGTAGACGGTCAGGTGACGACCGGAATCACGGATTACTTCGGTGTGGAGATCTATCCCGCCGGTACGAAGTTCTCGCGTTCGATGTTGGAGGAGATCTCGATGAAGTCGATCGACGAGAAGACCGGAACACCGATGGGCTACCTGAACCTGGGCGACTGCAAGTGGACGGGCGACGAGGCTGCCGACAAGCTTATCGAGGCTACGATCAACAACTACTGCATCGAGTGGAAGAAGGCCGATGCTGCCATCAAGCGTGAGAAGTATAACCTCACGAACGGTGATGAGCTCCCGCAGACGGGCGTGATCCAGATGGCCAAGGTCTACATCGCCAAGAAGCGTAAGCTGAAGGTGGGTGATAAGATGGCCGGTCGCCACGGTAACAAGGGTATTGTGGCCAAGATCGTGCGCGACGAGGATATGCCCTTCCTGGAGGACGGTACGATCGTCGATATCTGTCTGAACCCGCTGGGTGTGCCTTCGCGTATGAACCTGGGTCAGATCTACGAGACAGTGCTCGGATGGGCCGGCCGTGAGCTGGGCCTGAAGTTCGCCACGCCGATCTTCGATGGTGCATCGCTTGACCAGATCAATGAGTACACGGCTCAGGCCGGTATTCCCCATAGCGGACGTACCTATCTGTATGATGGTGGTACGGGTGAGATGTTCGACCAGCCGGCTACGGTGGGTGTGATCTACATGCTTAAGCTCGGTCACATGATCGACGATAAGATGCACGCCCGTTCGATCGGTCCCTACTCGCTCATCACGCAGCAGCCTCTGGGTGGTAAGGCCCAGTTCGGTGGTCAGCGTTTTGGTGAGATGGAGGTTTGGGCTCTCGAGGGCTTCGGTGCCGCCAACATCCTGCAGGAGATTCTGACCATCAAGTCCGACGATGTGACGGGTCGTGCCAAGGCTTACGAGGCCATTGTCAAGGGCGACAACCTGCCGCGTCCGGGTATTCCCGAGGCCATGAACGTACTGCTGCACGAGTTGCGCGGTCTGGCCCTGTCGGTGAAGTTGGAGTAAGCAATGTATGTAGGTATAACGCAAGAGAAAACACAAGAATATGTCAATCAATAAGGACAATAAGTCAAATGGCGGCTATAACAGCATCACCATCTCGCTGGCCTCTCCTGAGGAGATCATGGCTCAGTCGAGCGGTGAGGTGCTGAAGCCCGAAACGATTAACTATCGTACCTACAAGCCCGAGCGCGATGGTCTCTTCTGCGAGCGTATCTTCGGTCCTGTGAAGGACTATGAGTGCCACTGCGGAAAGTATAAGCGTATCCGCTACAAGGGTATCGTCTGCGACCGTTGCGGTGTGGAGGTTACCGAAAAGAAGGTGCGCCGTGAGCGTATGGGCCACATCTCGCTGGTGGTGCCCGTCGTACACATCTGGTACTTCCGTTCGCTGCCTTCGAAGATCGGTTACCTGCTGGGTATTCCCTCGAAGAAGCTGGAGGGCATCATCTACTACGAGCGCTATGTCGTAGTGAATCCGGGTGCCGCCGCCGAGCTGGGTGTCGAGAAGTTGCAGACCCTGGCCGAGAAGGAGTACCTCGATATCCTGGAGCAGCTCCCGAAGGGCAACCAGTCGCTGCCCGACGACGATCCCCAGAAGTTCGTGGCTCAGATGGGTGCCGAGGCAATCTACACCCTGCTCCAGCAGGTAGACCTCGACTCGATGTCCTACGCCCTGCGCGACAAGGCCTCGAAGGAGACCTCGCAGCAGCGTAAGACTGAGGCCCTGAAGCAGCTGAATGTGATCGAGTCGTTCCGTGCCTCGAATGGCAAGAACCGCCCCGAGTGGATGGTGCTGAAGGTGATCCCCGTGATCCCGCCCGAGCTGCGCCCGCTGGTGCCGCTGGATGGTGGTCGTTTCGCCACCTCGGACCTCAACGACCTCTATCGTCGCGTGATTATCCGCAACAACCGTCTGAAGCGCCTGATCGAGATCAAAGCTCCGGAGGTGATTCTGCGCAACGAGAAGCGTATGTTGCAGGAGGCTGTCGATTCGTTGTTCGACAACTCGCGTAAGAGCAACGCCGTGAAGAATGAGTCGAACCGTCCGCTGAAGTCGCTCTCGGACTCGCTCAAGGGTAAGCAGGGCCGCTTCCGTCAGAACCTTCTGGGTAAGCGTGTGGACTACTCGGCCCGTTCGGTTATCGTCGTGGGTCCCGAGCTGAAGATGCACGAGATGGGTATTCCGAAGGATATGGCCGCCGAGCTCTACAAGCCTTTTGTGATCCGCAAGCTCATCGAGCGCGGTATCGTGAAGACTGTAAAGTCGGCCAAGAAGATCATCGACAGAAAAGATCCCGTGATCTGGGGTATTCTGGAGAATGTGATCAAGGGTCACCCCGTGTTGATGAACCGTGCCCCGACGCTTCACCGTCTGGGTATCCAGGCCTTCCAGCCCAAGCTGATCGAGGGTAAGGCTATGCAGCTGCACCCGCTGGCTTGTACGGCATTCAACGCCGACTTCGACGGTGACCAGATGGCTGTACACCTCCCGCTGGGCAATGCCGCCATCCTGGAGGCACAGCTCCTGATGCTGGGTTCGCACAACGTCTTGAACCCCGCCAACGGCGCGCCGATCACCGTGCCTTCGCAGGACATGGTACTGGGTCTTTACTACATCACCAAGCCCCGCAAGGGTGTCAAGGGTGAGGGCCTCTGCTTCTACGGTCCCGAGGAGGCGATCATCGCCTACAACGAGAAGCGTGCCGATCTGCACGCCATGGTGAAGTGCCTGGTGGAGGATCGCGACGAGGAGGGCAACCTGGTGAAGGTGCTGAAGGAGACGACCATCGGCCGTATCCTCTTCAACCAGGTGGTGCCGACCGAGGTAGGCTACATCAACGAGGTGCTCACGAAGCGTTCGCTGCGCGACATCATCGCCGTGGTGATGAAGAAGGCCGGTGCCGACAAGGTGGCCGCCTTCCTCGACGACATCAAGAACATGGGTTACCGCATGGCCTTCCAGGGAGGTCTGTCGTTTAACCTCGATGCCGTGATCATCCCCGAGGAGAAGCAGAAACTCGTACAGGAGGGTTACGACCGCTCGGATGAGGTGATGGATTCCTATAACATGGGTCTGATCACCAACAACGAGCGTTATAACCAGATTATTGATATTTGGACCTCGATCAACTCGAAGCTTACGAAGACGGTGATCGAGACCCTGAAGAACGACCAGGACGGTTTCAACCCCGTCTACATGATGCTCGACTCGGGTGCCCGTGGTTCGAAGGAGCAGATCCGTCAGCTCTCGGGTATGCGTGGTCTGATGGCCAAGCCGCAGAAGTCGGGTGTCGAGGGTGGTCAGCAGGTTATCGAGAACCCGATTCTCTCGAACTTCAAGGAGGGTCTTTCGGTGCTCGAGTACTTCATCTCGACGCACGGTGCCCGTAAGGGTCTGGCCGATACCGCCTTGAAGACGGCCGATGCCGGTTACCTGACCCGCCGTCTGGTGGATGTGGCACAGGATGTGATCATCAACGAGGAGGATTGCGGCACGTTGCGCGGTCTGACGGCTACGGCCATCAAGCGTAACGACGACGTGGTGCAGACGCTCTACGACCGCATTTTGGGTCGCACGGCACTCAACGATGTGATCCATCCGCTCACGGGCGAGGTGCTCTGCCGGGCCGGCGAGGAGATCACCGAGGCTATTGCCGAGGCGATCGAGAAGTCGCCCCTGGAGTCGGTGGAGATCCGCTCGGTACTCACCTGCGAGGCTCGCCGCGGTGTCTGCGCCAAGTGCTACGGCCGCAACCTGGCTACCGCCCGCATGGTACAGAAGGGTGAGGTCGTGGGTGTAATCGCCGCTCAGTCGATTGGTGAGCCCGGTACGCAGCTTACGCTTCGAACCTTCCACGTCGGTGGTGTGGCCGGTGGTACGGCTGTGGAGACCAATGTGGTATCGAAATATGAGGGTCGCCTGGAGATCGACGAGTTGCGCACGATCAAGACCAAGAACGCTGCCGGTGAGGCTGTCGATCTGGTTATTTCGCGCCAGTCGGAGTTCCGCATCGTCGATCCCAAGACCGAGATCGTACTCTATACGCACAACCTGCCTTATGGCGCCACGCTCTTTATGCAGGATGGTGCCATGGTGAAGAAGGGCGATCTGATCTGCGAGTGGGATCCCTACAACGCCGTGATCATCTCCGAGTTCGACGGTAAGGCTTCGTATGAGAGCGTGATCGAGGGTGTTACCTACCGCGAGGAGCGCGACGAGCAGACCGGTCTGTCGGAGAAGGTGATCATCGAGTCGAAGGATAAGACCAAGAACCCTGTCATCAAGATCCTCAATAAGGAGGACGATGAGGTGAAGTCGTACAACCTGCCCGTAACGGCCCATGTGGTGGTGAAGGATAAGGCCAAGATCAAGGCCGGTGATATCCTGATCAAGATCCCGCGTGCCGTAGGTAAGGGCGGTGGCGATATCACGGGAGGTCTGCCGCGTGTAACGGAGCTCTTCGAGGCCCGTAACCCGTCGAATCCCGCTATTGTTTCGGAGATCGACGGTGAGGTATCGTTCGGCAAGATCAAGCGCGGTAACCGCGAGATCATCATCACCTCGAAGCAGGGCGATGTGAAGCGCTACCTGGTACCTCTGGCCCGCCAGATCATCGTTCAGGAGAACGACTTCGTGAAGGCCGGCAGCCCGCTGTCGGATGGTGCGATCACGCCCGCCGATATTCTGAACATCCTCGGTCCTACGCGCGTTCAGGAGTACATCGTGAACGAGGTACAGGAGGTTTACCGTATGCAGGGTGTGAAGATCAACGACAAGCACTTTGAAATCATCGTTCGTCAGATGATGTCGAAGGTCAAGATCGAGGATCCGGGTGATACCCGCTTCTTCGAGGACCAGGTGGTGGATAAGTGGGAGTTCATGGATGTGAACGACGAGCTCTACGATAAGGTGGTGGTAACCAACGCCGGCGATTCGACCTCGGTGCAGCCCGGCCAGATTATCTCGGTGCGCAAGCTGCGCGACGAGAACTCGAGCCTCAAGCGCCGCGACCTGAAGCCTGTAGAGGTGCGCGATATCGTGCCCGCTACCTCGACCCAGATCCTGCAGGGTATCACCCGCGCCGCATTGCAGACCTCGAGCTTCATCTCGGCCGCTTCGTTCCAGGAGACGACCAAGGTGCTCAACGAGGCCGCTATCCAGGCCAAGGTGGACTACCTGGAGAACCTCAAGGAGAATGTTATCGTGGGTGGAAAGATCCCCGGAGGTACGGGTCAGCGTTCGTTCGATAACCTGTTGGTTACGGCGAAGAGTACTGTGGAGGCCCTCCAGTAATTTGTTGTGATAAGGCCGCACCTGCGGCACATCGCCAGTCAAGCCCGAATGGAATGTACGTTCAGTACTATCCATCCGGGCTTTTTGTTGCGATGCCCCACATCTGCAGCCTTCTGACAACAAATTGGTTGAGGGGGGGGAGATTCTGCTGGCTTTTGGGAAGTCTCCACCCCAATTTTTTAATATCTTCGCGCAATGTCCCGCATGAGTGTTTGTTCGTTTGCGAAAAATTTCGTATCTTTGTAATGCTGAGCGGTCTGTTTTATAGAAGACAGACTGCGCAGCAGACATATTAGATAGAAGTGTTTTCGCTTTTGTCCTTAATCGAAAATGTGGAAGTTTTCAAGACAGTAGGGCAACGAACAGCACTCATTTCTTGTATAGCTATGTGGCAGTGCACATCTTTTGTGTATGAAACCCCATACTATCCAAGTGTGGGGCATTGTATCGTTTATTACTGTCAGGTCATTCCACAACCTTCGATTAAGTAAACGTGAAATCAACTCCACACTTTTCTGTTTATATGTTTTCTGAAAAACTAACTATTAACCGCCTTTAGGGAGTTGAGAGGCAAACATAAATTGTTTATGCAAGGTTATCATTTACCAACGTGTTTTTCAGTAGATGAAAAACATGATGAAGGTGGTTTCGTAAAATTAAAATTACGAAGCACAACAGATGAAAAAACTACTCTTAAAGTTAAAATCCTTAAAGAAAATATCGAAAAGAGAAAAGTGAAATCTGCATTTTCACTCAGTGGAAGGGAAATGGTTTTTTATATATACCGCACACAGCTTTGGATCGAAGGAGTTTCGGGAGGGGGAGATTCTATCTACTTAGGATCGTTGAACCCCGATACAGAAATTGAGTGGGAAATCAACAAAATTCCGGAGAAATTACAGATCCTATATCATTTTAAAGAGATTAATTTATAGAATATATCTTAGTAAACCGTTAAAATTTATAATTATGAAGAATTTAATTATTTTTATCAGTATTTTTAGCATTTTTATTTTCTCATCATGTGGTGAGATTAACGATGAATTAGACAATTTAGATTTACGTCTTACGGAATTAGAATCCAATAAAATTCCTTCTATTGAGGAGCAAATTTCCGACATCAATGACTCAATTGACATATTGGAAGAAAGTGCAATTGCTGTTAATGATTTTGTGGCTATACTTGATACAATCCAAAAAGAGCATGGAGAGTCTATTAAATCATTATCTGATGCAATTAATAACCTTAAATACGTTACTCTTGAAGAAGAGATAAATAGTTTAAAGACTTGGGTAAATGGCCAAATTCAACAAAGTGAAAATGAAGCAGCAGCTTTGTATGCTACTTTAGTGCAATATAATAATATAAAGAATAGATTGACTGCTATTGAGGCCATAATTCAAACAATAGATGCAGATCTAACTAACTTTGATAAATGGATTGCGGACCTGAATTCTTTATCCTCAAAATTAAACTTGAACATTGATATGCTCGATTCTAAAATCAGTCTCATGGAGGTTCGATTATCTAAGGTTGAGAAATCTATTGAAGATTTATTAGCGCGTATACAATCTGTTACTTATATTCCGGCATATAGTGATGGTATAGCGCGAATGAAATATATTGGTAATGAGAGTCAAATGAATCTCGATTTTTATATTTCGCCCAAAACAGCGATCAGCAGTTTAAGTCAGGTTTGGGAAAAAACTCTTTCTATTAAAGCTGTATCTACTGAAACTCGGGCAGTCTCATTTGAGGAGTTGCCTATTGTAAACTTTGAGTGCAACGAAGAAAACGGGACAATTTCAATTATTGTTTCAGGAGATAATCTTGATAGCAAGTTTTTTAATGGAGATTCTGGTATTAGTGTTTCATTGGTTATTTCTGATGGCAACAACTCCTTTGCATCAGATTTTATCCCGATTGTAGCAGAAGAAGCTCAAAATGAATTATGGTATACGACAACCAATAAATATGCGTTAAGTTTATATCAAACAGCTGGATTCAACGCAAATATAATAAGTCATACCTATTCTTCTATTCGAGGGACAATTGTGTTTGATAAAAAAATTAATGTTATAGGTGAATACGCATTTTATGAGTGTCACAATTTAGACAAAGTTTATATTCCGTCAGGTGTTACTGAAATAAAAGAGTATGCATTCTACAAAACCTCTCTCAATTCTATCTACTTGCCGGAAGGTCTAATGAATATTGGGGATAATTCGTTTTATGAAACGAGTTTGACAGAAATTAAAATCCCCAATAATGTAACTTTTATCGGCGATTCCGCATTCTATGGCTGTGTTAATATGAAAAATCTCACCATTGGTGATAGTGTGAATTCTATTGGAGATTCAGCATTCTATAAATGCAATAGCCTAACAAGTATTACAATCCCCGATAATGTCAGTTATATTAAAAGTCGAGCATTTGCTGAATATGGTAATAACCTAAAAGTAGTTACTATTGGGAAGAATGTTTCTTCAATTGGCGATTATTGTTTTTTGAACTCATTGGCAGATGGTTCTATGATTTATTCTAAATCTACTGATGCTCCCGTTTTAGGAGAAGATGTTTTTAATAACCGCTCATATGGATATTATGATTGGGATTATTCCTTTCCTTCCAATTTTAGGATTTATGTGCCTAAAGGATTTATCGATACATATAATAGCCAATGGAGGAAAAATCCTGCCTATGATATTGATGGTAGTGGATATTACATCCCATTTATAATGGAATATGACTTTGAAGCATAAAACAAAATGATATAGCAATGAAAAAATGTGTTATTATAGTAGATAATTCCAATGTCTGGATTGAAGGGAAAAAGTTTTCGGCCAAGCAGAACGGTGGTTGTATCGGGGTTGGAGAAAAATATGCTGATGATCCATCTTGGCGGATTGATTTTGGTAAACTACTTACGGTCGTTGCAGAAGGTAAAGAGATTTCTCATGCAATATTAGTAGGTTCTAGACCTCCTAAAAATGATAGCTTATGGAGTGCTGCAGAGAAAATGGGGTATAAGGTTATTGTGCATGATAGAAATTCTGTTGGAAAGGAAAAGGCTGTAGATACAGAAATAGTAATACAAGGTACTATTATAATATGTAAACAAGAACCAGCTGTTTTAAAATTAGTATCTGGAGACAGCGATTTTAAGCCTTTAATTTCACTTGCTAATGATAATGGATGGGAAACAGAGATGTGGGCTTTTAGAAATGCGTTCAAAAGAGACGGAGAATTAGCAAAGTCTGTATCACGAATACAAGTATTGGATAATGTTTTTTCAGAAATAGGACACAATGAATTTGTATGGCCTGTTAAGAGTACATAGATAAGGTTAGGACAGCACTGTTATAGTAGGGCTTGACATTTCATGTGTCTAAATTTTTCTCACCGCCTAAGTTCTGAAAGAAGCTGGGCGGTGTTTTTTGAATTAGTGGCAATAGGGGAGAGTATAAACCCCTATTTCCGCTATTACCCTTAATGCCGCTAACACCCTTAAAGTTTTACAGCGAGATCACCCCTTTGAAAGCCAGGAGCAGGGCGGAGTAGCGGGCGGCTTTGCCGAGGGCCATCGAGAGGGCGGTGACGGGTTGGTTGGAGCGCATAAAGCCCAAGGCCACGGCGATGGCCTCGCCTAAGTAGGGGAGGAAGGCGAAGAAGCCCATCCAGGCACCGCGCCCCTGCAGGAAGCGGGTGGCCTTGTCGAGTTTCTCCTCGCTGACCCCCAGCCAGCGGTGGATCCACTCGCGTTTGCCGAGCATGCCGATCCAGTAGCAGGTCATGCCGCCCAGGGTGTTACCTGCTGTGGCGGCAAGGGTGGTCAGCAGAGGGTCGAGCCCCGCCTTCAGGAGCAGGACATAGACCACCTCCGAGCCGATCGGCACCACGCTGCCGGCCAAAAAGGCGGCCAGGAGCATGCCCCAATAGCCCCACTGCATAAAAAAATCGGTTAATGCCTCCATCGTTGTCGGTTGTTGATTCCTCTTCAAAGGTACAAAAAAAGTGCGAAATAAGAGGAATCTGTCTGCCAACTTTCTTTGAAATCCCCTCAAATTGGCTCGAAAGGGTTGCGGATTGAAAAAAAATTATTACCTTTGTCTTTGAACTCGAATGGTGGTGTCCGGTAGTGCCTTTTGGCCGCCGTGGCTGAGATTATACACATTGCACCAGTACAGATAATGCTGACGCTGGAAGTTTGGAGTTGTCCCCTCAGGTACTTTGCCGTACCACTTTTTGAGATAAGTGTAATCGTAAAAAAAGTGGTATGAATGCAACGAAATCTTATCCGATCGTATTAACCATTGCGGGTTCCGACTCCTCGGGCGGGGCTGGTATTCAGGCCGACCTGAAGACCTTTTCGGCGCTTGGTGTCTATGGTGCCACGGCCATCACGGCCATCACGGCCCAAAATACACGGGGGGTAAGGGCGCAACTTGCGATCGACCCCTTGATGGTGCGCCAACAGATCGAGGCCGTCTTCGAGGATCTCCACCCTTCGGTGGTCAAGATCGGCATGCTCTCCAACGGCGAAATCGTTCGCACCGTGGCCGAACTCCTCCGCAACTATTCTCTCCCCGTAATTCTCGATCCGGTCATCGTATCAAGCAGCGGTCACCGCCTCCTCTCGGTTGAGGCGCAAGAGCTCCTCAAGGAGCAGCTGCTCCCGATGGCCACACTTCTTACCCCCAATATTCCTGAGATGGAGGCCCTCAGCGGCATGCCTCTCAGCACTCCGGAGCAGAAACTTGAGGCGGCTCGCCTGCTGATGGCGTGCGGGGCTCGGGCGCTTCTGCTCAAGGGGGGGCATGAAGAGGGTGAGTTAAAGTCCGACCTCCTCTTTCGGATGGAGGGTGGCGAGTTGAAGAGCGAACGCTTTGCCTCTCCGACCATCCCGACGAAGAACATCCACGGCACGGGCTGCACGCTCTCGTCGGCCATTGCAGCCTTTCTGGCCCGGGGCTTGGAGCTCAGCGCAGCCGTCGCCGAGGCCAAGCGCTTTATCTCCGAGGCGATTCTATCCGGTGCCGATGTGCACATAGGAGAGGGCTATGGCCCCGTGAACCATGGTTTTAACCCCTTAAAAATGATGATCCATGTTACCGAGTAGCCACTCTTTGCAGTTTATCACGCATGCCACTGCCGACTACTCCTGCATCGACTCTGCCGAGATGGCCCTTCGCGGCGGGTGCCGGTGGGTGCAGTTGCGCATGAAGGAGGCGGACGAATCGTTGCTTGAGCGGACGGCCGTGGAGGTGCAGCAGATGTGCCGGGCCTATGGTGCAACGTTTATCATAGACGACAACGTCCTGCTGGCCAAGCGCCTGAAGGCCGATGGCGTTCACCTCGGCCGGCACGACATGCCGATTGGTGAGGCTCGCAGGATTTTAGGGCGAGATTTTATCATTGGCGGGACGGTCAATACCTTGGATGATGTGGTCGAGCTTGCGCAGACCACACCGCCGGACTACTTCGGCTGCGGGCCTTTTCGCTACACGACAACCAAGAAGAATCTCTCGCCGATTTTGGGCCTTGAGGGCTACCGGAAGCTCATGGAAGGGATGCGTGAGCGGCAGATTCGGATTCCGCTGGTGGCCATCGGCGGCATCACGCGTGGCGACATCCCGCCACTCCTGGCCACGGGGGTAAGCGGCATCGCCCTGAGTGGTGGAGTCCTCAAGGCTGAAGACCCTATAGCCGAGATGCGGGCAATCGCAGCGCTCATCCGGACACGCTGATCAACCTTTGCCCTCACTTCGTTATCAACCTAAAACCTATTATAGCCTTATGAAATCAACCCTTAAAATTTCCTATCCGGGGTCGGAGAAGGTCTATCTCAGCGGAACCATCCATCCGGAGATCAAGGTGGGCATGCGTTTGGTAAGACAGCTGCCTACGGTAACCCTTCAGGACGGGGAGCGTGTCGAGCGGCCGAATCCGCCGGTCTATATCTACGACACTTCGGGTCCCTACAGTGATCCCAATGTGGAGATCGACATCAACAAGGGGCTTCCGCACCTTCGCGAGGCGTGGATTCGGAAGCGGTCGGAGGATGGCCATGTGGGACAGATGTACTATGCCAAGAGGGGGATCATCACCCCCGAGATGGAGTATGTGGCCATCCGCGAAAACATGAATTGCCGCCAGCTCGGTATCGAGAGCCACATCACCCCCGAGTTTGTCTGCCGCGAGGTGGCCGAGGGTCGGGCCGTCATCCCGGCAAATATCAACCATCCCGAGTCGGAGCCGATGATCATCGGCCGAAACTTCCTGACGAAGATCAACACCAACATCGGCAATTCGGCCACCTCATCGAGTATCGGGGAGGAGGTGGAAAAGGCCATCTGGAGCTGTAAGTGGGGTGGGGATACGCTGATGGATCTCTCGACGGGCCCCAATATCCACGAAACCCGGGAGTGGATCTTGCGCAACTGCCCCGTTCCTGTGGGTACGGTACCGATGTATCAGGCCCTGGAGCGGGTGAACGGAAAAGCCGAAGAGTTGAGCTGGGAGATCTATCGCGATGTGCTGATCGAGCAGTGTGAGCAGGGGGTGGATTACTTCACCATCCATTGCGGCATCCGCCTCAAGAACGTCATGTTGGCCGCCGATCGTCTTACGGGCATTGTGAGCCGAGGCGGAAGCATCATCTCGAAGTGGTGTCAGACCCATCAGAAGGAGAGTTTTCTCTACGAGCATTTTGATGACATCTGCGACATTGCCGCCCGCTATGATGTGGCCCTCTCATTGGGCGACGGCCTGCGGCCGGGCAGCATCTACGATGCCAACGACCGCGCGCAGTTTGCCGAGTTGGACACCATGGGCGAGTTGGTCGAGCGGGCCTGGGCAAAGCATGTGCAGGTCTTCATCGAGGGGCCGGGGCACGTCCCGATGCATAAGATCAAGGAGAACATGGAGCGTCAGATCGAGAAGTGCCACAACGCCCCCTTCTACACCCTGGGGCCCCTGGTTACCGATATTGCGCCGGGCTACGACCACATCACCTCGGCCATCGGAGCTGCACAGATCGGCTGGTATGGTACGGCCATGCTCTGCTATGTAACCCCCAAGGAGCACCTTGCCCTTCCGAATAAGGACGATGTCCGCGAGGGCGTTATCGCCTTCAAGTTGGCGGCCCATGCGGCCGATCTGGCCAAGCAGCATCCTGGAGCAATGGTGCGCGACAATGCCCTCAGCAAGGCGCGCTACGAGTTCCGCTGGAAGGATCAGTTTAACCTCAGCCTCGATCCGGAGAGGGCGCTGGAGTACTACAAGAGTTCGAATCATGTCGGAGGTCGTTACTGTACGATGTGCGGTCCGAACTTCTGTGCCATGAGAATCAGCCACACGCTCTGTGACGAGGAGCAGTAGTTTCTGTAAAATATGTCAAACCAACAAAAAATAGAAATTATGATCGAAAGAAAAGTTTCACAGGGTATTATCAGCACCTATTTCAACAAGCTGGAGCGAAATCTGGATTTGGATGTGGCCATCGTTGGTGGCGGTCCGTCGGGCATTGTGGCTGCCTACTACCTCGCAAAGGCGGGGTTGAAGGTGGCTCAGTTTGACCGTAAGCTCTCACCCGGAGGCGGTATGTGGGGTGGTGCCATGATGTTCAACCAGATTGTGGTGCAGCAGGAGGCCCTCCACATCATCCAGGAGTTCGAGATCAATTACGAGAAGTATGACGAAAATCTCTATGTGATGGATTCGGTGGAGAGTACCTCGGCGCTTCTGTATAAGGCGGTTCACGCCGGAGCCACGATCTTCAACTGCTACTCGGTCGAGGATGTGATCTTCAAGAACGACGTTGTCAGCGGCGTAGTGGTAAACTGGACCCCTGTTCTTCGAGAGGGGATGCATGTCGATCCGCTGAACATCCTGGCCAAATGTGTGATCGACGGAACGGGACACGACAGCGAGATGTGTCGCACCGTGGCCCGCAAGAACGGCATTCGCCTGGCGACCGATACCGGAGCGGTGATTGGCGAGCGTTCGCTGGATGTGGTCTCGGGAGAAGAGGAGGTGGTCAATGGCACCAAGGAGATCTATCCGGGGCTCTACGTCTGCGGCATGGCCGCCTCGGCTGTGAGCGGTACCCCGCGCATGGGGCCGATCTTCGGCGGTATGCTCCTCTCGGGCAAGAAGGTGGCCGATCTGATCCTGGCCTCGTTGAAACGATAGCACTCCCGGACCTGCGATGAAGATTCTAGCGCTCTCAAAACCGGGGCCGGTGGCCGATGAAGCCGGGTTGATCCGCTCGCTGTTCGACTTTGGCATTGACCGGATTCACTTGCGCAAACCCGACTTGGAGTTCTCGGACTCCGGGTCGGGATTTCGGCCGGGTGGGGCGATCGACTATCTGCGGGAACTGCTCCGGCAACTTACGCCCTCGGAGCGTAAGCGGATTGTTGTCCACGACTATGGTGAATTGTATGAGGAGTTTGCATTGGGCGGCATGCATGTAAACCGAAACATGGCAACTCTGCCCCTTGGTTATCGGGGGCTCAGGAGCCGTTCGTGCCATAGCCTGGAGGAGGTGATCCGCTATAAGGAGGAGTATGATTACCTCTTTCTGAGTCCGATTTTCGACAGCATCTCCAAGGCGGGCTATCGGTCGGCCTTCTCGGAGGAGGAGCTGCGCCAAGCGGCCCATGAGGGGATCATCGACCATAAGGTGATCGCCTTGGGAGGGGTTACCCTCGATCGGATTCCCTGGCTTCGGAGGTTGAATTTCGGCGGTGCCGCCCTGCTGGGGGCGATCTACGATTCGGAGATTCTGAGGCGTCTGCCTCCGTTAGATCATTGGCGGTAATTCTACCGATAAGAAACGGTCTAACAAGCCTTGAAATCCCACTTGTTATACAACTTCTACGGTAAGGGGTTGTCGCAACACTACTTGTTGGACAGCCCCTTTTTTTTCTTTAGCGTCCTAAGAGGATTTGGGCCTGTTCGAGGGCTGCAGGGGTGATTTCGGCACCCGACAGCATCTTGGCGATCTCCTCGATACGCTCCTCTGGGGTGAGGCGTTTTAAGTGGGTGCGCCCCTCCTGCTTGTAGACCACAAAGTGAGAGGATCCCTTTGAGGCCACCTGCGGCAGGTGGGTGATATCGACCACCTGCATGGTCCGGGAGAGTTCGCTGATGATCTCGCCCATCGCATCGGCAATGCGGCCCGAGACACCGGTGTCGATCTCATCGAAGAGGATCGTGGGCAGCTGCATGCGGCGGGCCAGGAGGGCTTTCAGGGCCAGCATCACGCGCGAGAGCTCACCGCCCGAGGCGATACGCTCGATGGGCTGGGGCTTCATCGTGCGGTTGGCCGAGAAGAGGTACTGCACGGAGTCGTATCCCGAGGGGCCGAGCTCCACAGGTTGCAATTCGACCCGGAATGTGGTCTCGGCCATGCCGAGGCGTGTGAGGGTGTGGAGGATGGTCTGCTCGAAATCGGGAGCGGCCTTTTTGCGTGAGGCGTGGAGCTCCGCAGCCAGGGCGTGGGCCCTTTCCAGAGCCTTATGCAGCGCCTCTTCGGCCCTCTTCTGTTCCTCGTCGCTGTGGTCGATCGTTGCGATCTGTGCGGCATAGCGGTCGCGCAGGTCGATCAGCTCCTCTACTGTTGCCGTGCGGTGCTTCTGGCAGAGCGAGTAGAGCAGGGCCAGGCGGTCGTCCACCTTTTGCAGTCGTTCGGGGTCGGCCTCCAGGCGCTCGAAGGCTTCGGCGGCCGAGGCATCGATATCCTTCAGGTCGAGTAGGGACGAGCGCAGGCGTGATGCCCAATCGCCCGCCTCGGGGAGCTGTTCGCGAATTTGCAGGAGCGAGGACTCCAGACTCTTGAGTTGCGGGAGGATGCCCACCTCCTCGCCATCCAGGGCCTGGTGCAGTCCGCCCAACACCTCGCCGATGCGGTCGGCATGGGCCAGCAGCATCTGCTCCTGCTCCAGCTCGGCCACTTCGCCCGCCTTGAGATGGGCGGCCGTAAGCTCTTCGAATTGGTAGCGCAGCCACTCTTCGTCGCGACGCACACGTTCCAATTCGGCTTTCAGCTCTTGAAGTTGGCGGTTGCAGATGCCGACCGTGAGATAGGCCTCGGTGTAGGCGGCTCGCAGGGAGCGGTTTTCGGCCAGCGTATCGAGGGCCTCGGTGCGGAACGCCTCCGAGGAGAGGATCAGGTTCTGGTGTTGCGAATGGATGTCCAGCAGGCGTGTGCCGAGTTCGCGGACCACCGAGAGCGGTGCGGGCAGGTCGCCCACAAACGAGCGGCTCTTGCCCGAGGGGGTAATCACACGGCGCAGGGTGATGAGCTCCTCATACTCCAGGTCGTTCTCCTCGAGGAGCGTTTCAAGGCCCAGCCCCGAGATCAGGAATTGCCCCTCGATGACACAGTTCTTGGTCGCATCCTTCATCGCCGAGCCGTCGTTCTTGTTGCCCAAGAGGAGTCCCAGAGCACCCAGCAGGATCGACTTTCCGGCGCCCGTCTCACCCGTGAGGATGTTCAGGTGCTCGTCCAACTCCAACTCCAGGTGTTCGATCAAGGCGTAGTTCTCTACCGACAGACATCGCAGCATAGGCTATTTTAAGATTAAAGATTCGATTTTATCCACAATGCGCGAGGCCACTTCGTGCTTCGACAGCAGCGGAAGCTCCTCGCGGCCCTGTCGGTCGATCAGCGTGACCACGTTTGTATCTACTCCAAATCCCGCACCGGCATTTTGCAACGAATTCAGGACGATGAAGTCGAGGTTTTTGCGCTCGAGTTTGCCTTGGGCATGCTCCAGTTCATGGTCCGTCTCGAGGGCAAAGCCCACCAGCAGGCGGCCTTCTTTCTGACGCCCCAGCTCGGCGGCGATGTCGCGCGTGCGCTTCAGCGGAATGGCCATGTCGTCGTCCGACTTCTTGATCTTGCGATCGGCCACCACGGCGGGGGTGTAGTCGGCCACTGCAGCACACATCACCGCGCCATCGGCCTGCGGGAAGGCCTTTGTTGAGGCCTCATACATCTGCTCTGCCGAGCGGACATCCACGCGATCGACCCCTTTGGGGCAGGCGAGCTGTGTGGGGCCCGAGACCAGGGTTACGCGGGCTCCGCGCGCAGCCAGCTCCCCGGCTATGGCGTAGCCCATCTTGCCGGTCGAGTGGTTGGTGATGTAACGTACCGGATCGATGGCCTCGCACGTCGGACCTGCCGTCACCAACAGGTGTTTACCTGCAAGGCTCTTTTTTTTTTCGTCAAAGAGTTCCTCGAGGAACGCTACGATCTGCTCGGGCTCGGCCATACGACCCTTGCCCTCCAGACCGCTGGCCAGAAAGCCGCTGCCGGGATCGACGATCTTCACCCCGCGCGAGGCCAGGAGTCGAAGGTTCTCCTGTGTCGAGGGGTGGGCAAACATATCCAGGTCCATGGCCGGAGCCACAGCCACCGGGCAGCGGGCCGAGAGGTAGCTCGTGAGCAGCAGGTTGTCGGCCACCCCGTGGGCCATCTTCGCAAGCGTATTGGCCGTGGCGGGGGCCACAAGCATGCAGTCGGCCCATTCGCCGAGCTTGATGTGCGAGTTCCAGGCTCCATTCTCGGGATCGAAGAATTCGACCAGAATGGGCCGCTTGGAGAGGGTGGCCATCGTCAGGGGGGTGATAAACTGCTTGGCGAGGGTGGTCATCACCACCTGTACCTCACACCCGGCCTTTACCAGAAGGCGGGTGAGTGCTGCGGCTTTGTAGGCGGCAATGCTGCCCGTGATGCCCAGCAAAATATGTTTTCCGGCGAGCATAATCTTTTCGGATTGAGGGTTGCTTGTTTTCGGGTTGTTCGCTGTATGCAAAAAAAGCGAAACGGCACGCCTTCACCAGGGAGAAGGGTACTCATTTCGCGTTGGCTGCAGTTTGCGGGCTTTTTAGGCCTCGCGGAACTCGATCTCACCATCGAGGAACTCCTCGGTAGCGATGATCACGGGCTTCGGCAGACGCTCGTAGTAGCGCGAAATCTCGATCTGCTCGCGGTTCTCGAAGGTCTCCTCCATGGTGTCGGTGGGCGACGAGAAATCGGCCAGCTTGCGGTTCAACTCCGTCTTGAGCTCGGTCGAGATCTGGTTGGCGCGGCGAGCGATGATGTTTACCGTCTCGTAGATGTTGCCGGTCTTGTTGTCCAGATCGACCAGCTTGCGGGTTACGGTGTTGTTGGGAATGTTCTTCTTAATCTCCATCTTCTTATCTTGGTTTTCTTGTTTTCCGAATTTCGGGGTCAGCCCTTTAGGTGCTGCTTAATTCTCGAGCAGATGCTCCTGTTGTTCCTCCTCTTCGGGGTTCTCCACGCCGTGCTTGTCGCGGAAGTCCTGAGCCTCCTTGGCGTAGCGATCCAACTCCTTGAGGTATTGCGACTCGGGGAACTCGTACTTGAAGGTGACGTAGGAGTCCATCATCGAGAGGTAGCGGTCGGCCTGCTTCGAGGCGATCGAGTTGTGGGCCAGCTCATAACCCGAGGCGACGATCAGGTACATGATCTGCTCGCGGAATTTCGAGTCGGGATAGGTCTTCAACGAGTTCTTGAGCGCCGTGATGGCCGACTTGTAGCGACCGATCTTGTAGTAGGTGTAGGCATTCAGGTAGCTCTTCTCGTGCAGACGCTCCGTGAGCTCGCGGTTGATCTCGCGGAATTTAGGGGTCTGCTCGCTGTTGGGGTAGTGCGAGATGAACTCGGCAATGGCGATAATGGCCTGCGAGGTCATCGTCTGATCGCGCTTCGGGCCCGGCGAGAGGAAGTAGTAGCACATGGCGTGCATCCCTTCGGCATCCTCGATAAAGGTGCTGCGACCAAAGCGGCGACGGAACTGATCAAGCAATTCGACAGCCGTCTGGTAGTCGCGATCCTTGTATTTGCAGCGGGCATTGAAGAAGAGGATGCTGTCTTCGCGCGGAGTCCCCTGGTAGTAGTGGTAGGCCCCCTCAAAGAGGGTTGAGGCACGCGACCACTTCTCCTTCTGGTAGAACTCCAGAGCCGTGTTGTAGATCAGGTCGGGTTTACCGCTCTTGAGGATACTGTTTGTCCCTCCGCAGCTTGACAGAAGCAGCGCAAGGAGCAGCGCTCCTAAGAGTGTCGACCACTTTTTCTCGATTCGTTTCATTCTCTTCTCTATTGCTTTATATAAACTATAAGCGCACAAAGTTACACAAAATTTCTTTATAAAACGTCACCAAAGGTGAAAAATTGCCTTTCCGGAATTTTTTATCCCCTCACTTATCCCATTTTTCAACATTAATTGTTATCTTTGTTAAATCAATTTGCCGAAAATTCCCGGTGGAATTTCATTTCAAGAGAGTAGTTGTTCTAAAAATTGTAAGAGAAGTATGAAACACATTTTTCAATGGATGGCCTTTGTGGCCTTATCGTTTTCGATGATCGCTTGTGAGGAGGAGGATTCCGTGCATCCCAACAGCGGAGTGACCCCGCCTCCGACCCCGGAGCCTGAGCAGCTTGCAGCCCCTGTGCTGTCGCTTGTTGAGACGACGGCCGAAGGTTTTGTGCTGGAGTGGAGTGCCGTCGAGCATGCGGCAGCCTATGCCTATGTGATCGGCAATGGTGAGGAGGTCGCCACGCAACAGTGTCGTCTCGCCATCAGCGGTCTGGAGCCCGAGACCACCTACCTGGTGAAGGTGAAGTCGCTCTCGGCAGACCTGACCCGCTATACCGAGTCCCTCTGGGGCAGCCTCTCGGTTACAACGCTTGAGGAGCAGGAGCCCGATGGTCCGGATGGTCCGGATGGCCCCGATGGCCCCGATCAGCCGACCACAGGTGTAGTGGAGGGTGGTTACTACATCCCGACGGCCGAGTATGACGATGGAACGCCCTACTACAATCAGATCTATGTAGAGCATCAGCAGGGAAACGAGTATTATGTCTACAACTTCTTTGATTATGCGGACGAGATCATGCCTGCAACCTATGATCCCGAGAACCAGACCTTTACGCTTTCCGGCTACTCCATTTACGATGGTGAGCTCGCCCCCTTCTTCGGCTATGCCATGTACTACTTTGATGAGGAGGAGACGATGACCATCGGACTCTTCTGCTACGCCGACCCCGAAGATGAGAATGCCTACGGAGACGATCCTTTTGTGATCTCGGTAGAGAATGGTTACCTCTCAACGGCCATGTGTGATCTCTATGAGATTATCTTTGACAACGAAACGGGCGAAAACCTGGGCTACTATTCGTTGATTCTTACCGGTGATAAGTATACCTATGGTGAGGCTCCTGCGACCCTTTCGCTCAAGAAGCATAGCAAGGGGAGTGTGTGCCGTACCCGAATTGCCAAGTAGTTCCCGCAATCGTCGGATCGTGCAAAACGAAGCTGTCTGACAAGGTGATTTCAGCGCTAAATTCCTTTTGGTTACTGTCGCTCTTGTTCTACAACTTCAAGCAAAAAGGGGGTGTCTAAAAACTTGTTAGACACCCCCTTTCTCTTTTTTTGCGGCCGTAGGCTACAACCTCTCAGAGCGGTTGATTTTGATTTAAAGGGGCAGATCCGACTTCCCTGGGTAGTTATTTTGATTTTGGAGGAGCAGATTTGACCTCCCTGGGCGGTTGATTTTGATTTCGAGGAGTAGATTTGACCTCCCTGGGCGGTTCATTTTGATTTTGAGGAGTAGATTTGACCTCCCAGAGGGGTTAATTTTGATTTTAGAGGAGCAGATTTTGTGCCGACATGAAATTCCCCCGGAAGGGTAGTACGATTGTACGTCCCTTTCGGGGGAATGATTGAGGTGCAAAATATGCCCTATAAAATCGAAATTACATCATGCCGGGCATGCCTCCGCCAGGCATCGCCGGCATGGCAGGCTGCTCCGACTTCTTCTCCGCGAGTACACACTCCGTCGTGAGGAACATCGAAGCGATCGAGGCGGCATTTTCGAGCGCCACGCGCGATACCTTCGTCGGGTCGATGATACCGGCTGCGAGCATATCCTCGAAGCGGTCGTCGCGGGCATTGTAGCCGAACGAACCCTTGCCCTCCTTCACCTTGTTGACCACTACCGAGCCCTCGCCGCCGGCGTTGGCTACGATCTGGCGCAGCGGCTCCTCGATGGCGCGCTTCACGATCTGAATACCGGTTGTCTGGTCCTCGTTCTCGCCCTTCAGACCCTCCAACTTGGCCGTGGCGCGGATGTAGGCGACACCACCGCCCGGAACGATACCCTCCTCCACGGCGGCACGCGTGGCGGCCAGCGCATCGTCTACACGATCTTTCTTCTCCTTCATCTCCACCTCCGTGGCGGCGCCTACATAGAGTACGGCCACGCCACCGGCCAACTTGGCCAGACGCTCCTGCAACTTCTCACGGTCGTAGTCCGAGGTAGCCTTCTCGATCGAGGCGCGAATCTGCTGTACGCGGGCAGCGATGGCGGCCTTGTCGCCGGCACCATCAACGATCGTGGTGTTCTCCTTGTTCAGGGTTACCTTGTCGGCCGTGCCGAGCATCGAGAGGTTGGCATCCTCCATCTTCATGCCCTTGTCGGTCGAGATGACCGTGGCACCGGTCAGCGTGGCGATATCCTCGAGCATCTCCTTGCGGCGATCACCGAAGCCGGGGGCCTTGCAGGCAGCGATCTTCAGCGTGCCGCGCAGCTTGTTGACAACCAGAGCCGAGAGGGCCTCGCCGTCCACATCCTCGGCGATGATCAGCAGCGAGCGACCGCTCTGGGCCACGGGCTCCAGAACGCCCATCAGCTCCTTCATGGTCGAAATCTTCTTGTCGGTCAAGAGGATGTAGGGTTTATCCAGCTGAGCCTCCATCTTCTCGGTGTCGGTGATGAAGTAGGCCGAGATGTAGCCGCGGTCGAACTGCATACCCTCGACTACCTCCACATGGGTCTCGGTGCCCTTGGCCTCCTCGACGGTGATCACACCCTCGTTCTTGACCTTGGCCATCGCCTCAGCGATGAGCTTGCCGATGGCGTTGTCGTTGTTGGCCGAGATGGTGGCTACCTGCTCGATCTTGGCGTTGTCGCCACCCACCTCCTGGCTCTGCTCGCGTAGCGACTCCACGACCTTCGATACTGCCTTGTCGATACCGCGCTTCAGGTCCATGGGGTTGGCACCGGCCGTTACGTTCTTGATACCTACACCGATAATGGCCTGGGCCAGAACCGTAGCCGTCGTCGTGCCGTCACCGGCATCGTCGTTGGTCTTCGAGGCAACCTCCTTGACCATCTGGGCGCCCATGTTGGCGAACGAGTCCTCCAACTCGATCTCCTTGGCTACCGTTACACCGTCCTTCGTAACCTGGGGAGCACCGAACTTCTTGTCGATGATCACGTTGCGACCCTTGGGGCCGAGGGTTACCTTCACGGCATTGCTCAGGGCATCTACGCCCTCCTTCAGGGCCTCGCGGGCCTCTACATTGTATTTAATCTCTTTTGCCATAGTGGTTTCGTTGTTTTAGATAATAGCCAGAATGTCGTTCTGTTTCATGATCAGATAGCTCTCGCCCTCGATCTGGAGCTCCGTGCCGGCATACTTGCCGTAGAGGACCTGGTCCCCGACCTTTACCTCCATCTCTACCTCCTTGGTGCCGGGGCCGACAGCCACCACCTTACCTGCCAGGGGCTTCTCCTTGGCGGTGTCGGGAATAAACAATCCTCCTGCGGTCTTCTCCTCTGCGGGGTTGGGCAAGATCAACACCCGGTCTGCTAACGGTTTTACGTTCATAGTCTTCTCTGTTTTATTGTTTTAGTTGTTTTACTCTCTTTTTGCACGGCGTACCCTTCGGGCCTGCCGTATCTTTGATGATCAAGAGGTGTGCCAAACCTCGGAGTCGGCTGTTGATGTCAGTATTTTTGACAGATGGGGGCCTTGCGACTGACAATTTGGCAATCGGCACCCCCCTCTCGCCTTGCTGGCTCTTGCTCCGAGAACAAAAAAGCCACAAAACAATGTTTTGCGGCTTTTTCAATCTTGGGGGTGGAAGATGGGATTCGAACCCACGACCTTCGGAACCACAATCCGTCACTCTAACCGACTGAGCTACATCCACCATTTGGTTAACTATCGCCAACCGAGGTGCAAATGTAGGGCAAATTTTTGATCTATCCAAGAAAAATGGAAAAAAATCACCAAATTTTCTGAAAAAACTCAATTGCAGCCCCGCGTCGACCTCTGCTCAAGAGTCGGATGAGGGGGTCTCTACAAATTTCTCGGTGCGCAACCCTCAGCCCCCGGGCGGAGCTGCAACGACTCTTTCGCAGGTTCGCCTTCGGCTCAACGTCGGTTACTTTTTTGAACGTCCTTCACGGTGGGCTTGCACACAGGTGAAAGGGAGCAAAAAAAAATAGCAGAACTGTAAAGTTCTGCTACCTGCTCAAGAGTCGGGATGACTGGATTCGAACCAGCGACAACACGCCCCCCAGACGTGTACTCTAACCGGGCTGAGCTACATCCCGTCTGTTTTCGGAGTGCAAATATAAAGGGTTTTTCTTAAACTGCCAAATATTTTTTGCTTTTTCTGTCATATTTTAGCAAAAAAAGTGGCGGATCTGATCCTCTTTTGCGCGTAAGTGGCTGAAAAACATCCAGAAACAGATTTCCTGCTCATTTTTTGTTTTGGGTGGTCTTTAAATAGCTTTTTTCGCTCAAGCAACCGGAGCTTTTTGGGGGTGTTGCAACTCCTGTCTTTTGAGGAGCCGTTCTACTCCAAAGTCGGGGTGCTCTGCTCCTGAAATGCGAAGAGGAGACTTATCGTACCGGTTGTTATCGGCGAACAAAAGAGTTGAGGCTGTCTCAACATGCTTGTCGGACAGCCTCAATTCTTACTTAACCTCTGCGGGAGCTGATTAGCGACGAACGCGCAGCTTCTGATTCAAGGCGTGCGTGTGGTCGTGATCGTGGTCCTCGTCGCCACCTTCTTCCATTGCATCGCGCAGATCCTGGGCGGCAATGGCACCCTGCCACTCACCGGTGATCTTGTTGCCCAGACCATCCACCATATTGAAGACGAACTTATACTCGTCGCCCTCCTGGCTAATGGTTACCGTACCCTCCTCGATGGCAGCCATCTGCGAGGAGTAGCCTTCGGCATCGGGGGTCAGGTCGCCATAGTAGGTGAACGATACCGTACCGGCGAAGTCCATATAACCGGCGAGCATGGTCTGCTCCTGGAGGTCGAGGCTGATATTGAAGGTTCCGGTGGGGATCACGAATCCGTTGGTCGAGGGAACCAGAATCTCGGTGGTGAAGAAGTCGCCGTAGCCGCCGGGGAACTCGTTGTTCTCGGCCATGATCATCACCATCCAGTTGTCGAGACCCTCCTTGATATAGTCGCCCAAGAGGAAGGCCGTAGCGGTGGTCTCGGGTTTCCAGTTGTAGGTGTGGTCAGCCGTAAGGGAGGTCCAGGGACGCGAGCTCCAGTTGTAGTTCTGGTCGTTGTCGTTGTAGTTGCCCAAGTTCGGCGTACCTCGGTAGCTACCCTTGATCGAGATGCCCTCCTCGGTTATGAACTCGAACTCCATGAGTTTGTCGGCACCCTCTCCGCTGACGGTGATCGTACCATCGACCACGATACCCACGCGGCTGATGTTCTGCTCCTTATCCACATAGGTTACATAGGTGCCCTGGAAGACCATCTGCTCGTAGAGGGTCGAAACCTGACCGCGGTCAAAGGTGAAGGGCAGGGCGTAGCTCTTGATGTAGTCGGGACGGTCGGGAACAATCGTGTAAACGCCGTTGGCCACCTCGATGTCCTGTGTGTTGTAGTCGGCGAGCTTAGGCATGTAGAGGCTCGTCAGGTGCAGGTAGTAGCCCTTTACAAGGGTGTTGTTCTCGTTGAACTCACCCTGGAAGAACTCGATGCCCAGGTCGTCGGAGAAGGGGTAGAACCAGTTGCCCCAGTAGCGGCCCTGCGACTCCTCGAAGGTGATCTCCTGCGGCGTATCGAAACGCTCCCACTCGGCCGTCTCACTCTGTACGAACTGGATCGGGCCGCGGTAAATGAGCTTAATCTCGTTCTGCGTCGTGAGGAGGACACCCTCTACCAGGATCGTATACTCGGCGCCCTTGCGGTCTACCGTTACCGTACCCATGATGGGCGACTGCAACAGCTCGCCGTCAGCGACAATGCTGGCATAGGTGTAGGAGGGGTTGTAGGTGAAGGGAGTGCTCTCGCCCGAGGGCTCGTAGATACCGTTGGGGAGTACGGCGTTGATCGGATCGGCATCGGGCTCGTTGTAGAGGTCGAGCACCAGCTGTATGTCGCCATCCCAACCCAGCTCGGTGGTGTTGCCCAGCACGATCTCGTAGTTGCCGCTGCCGGCTGCATTGTTGGTGCTGTAGAGGGCATCGATAAGCAGATTCAGCTCGATGGCACCCTCGACCTCCTCGGCCGTTGTGGTGATCTCCAGGCGATCAAGTGCGCTCTCCTTGCCATTCGTTACGGCAGCCACCACAACGTAGGTTGTCTCGGGAGTAAGCTCCTCAAGGGTGTAGGTACCTCCCACGGAGGCAAATTCGGATCCCGAGGCGATCAGCTCGGCGGCCGTAGGCTCGGTCTCGCCCTTTACCACATAGTCCACATAGCAGGCTTCGGCATGTTTCGTATCCACACGCACGGTAGCCGCATGGGTCGATACGCTCACCTGAGCAAGCTCCACCGAAGGGGTCTTCTTTTCAGGGGCAGGGGTAACGGGCTCTTCGTTCTCGGAGCACGAAGCGAAGCCAAGGGTTAACAGCAGGGCTGCTGCTGCATTGGTAACTCTGTAGATCAGATTGCGTTTCATTGTTGAAGTTTTCTTTTTTAAGGTTTCTATTTTGGTTGATTTTCTCTCAAATCTTGTTGTGTCTTATCTCCTGTCTCGGGTTCTGATGGTGGCTGTTCTGCACTACTCGCGGGCCATGTCCTTAATCTCACCCGTGAAGTTCATCCAGATCTTGGTACTCTTATCCGATCCGGCCACAACGATCGTGTAGACCTCGCCCTCTCGGCTTACCTCGGCCTCGCAGGTCGAGAAATAGGCGCTTACATAGGGGCTGTAGAGCAAAACGTTCGAGTAGCTGGTCATCGTACCGGCGGCAATCGAGTAGGTGCCGGCGGGCAGCGGGTCCTTACCATTGTTGCAGGTGGTGGGATCAAGTTTGAAGTCCAGGGTCAGCTCACCCCAATTCTTGTCGGTAAACTTCAGCGTGTACTGTCCGGAAACCTCATCGTTGAGCTGAACTCGCTTGGGAGCCGAGGTGTCGGGGTCGGCCACAAAGACGGTGTATCCTTCGGGTGCACCACCGGTATCGGGCAGCTCGATTCCTTCGATCTGGCCTTCGTAAATGACATTGAGCAGATCGCCGTTCTCGAAGACGAAATTACCCTCGATGGCATACTCCACCGTCAGCGCCTCCTCGTCAGGCAGTGCCTCTACCGAGATCATACCTTCGGTAAAGTAACGCGGAGTGCCCTCCTCGCCCTCGCGGAACGAGGTGTAATTTTGCAACAGACAGCCTGCCGTCATGGAACCAAACGTATAGTCGCCTGAGGGGAAGTAATAGCTGTCGGGGTCGGCATAGAGATCAACAACCAGTGTATACTCTTGTGCCGTATCCGTAAGCGTAAGGTAGAAATTCGTGTAGCTCTTTGACTTGATTATCGAGGCCGAAGCGGCATCAATCTGCAACGTGTAGGTCTGAATGGGGGGGATGTACTTCTCGGTCTTGAGGATCAGCGGATCGGCCATTACCGTCACCTCGCCACTCTTGGCCACGGCGTGGAACTCATACTCCGTATCATCGACCAGGCCCTCTGCCGTAATCTCTACGCTGGTATTGGCCTCGGCCTCGGTGCCGTACTGCAACACCTGCTCGGGCTTCAGGTCGCGCGACCCCTTCTCGATGTAGATCCACTTCACCTCTTCGGCATTCGAGGAGGTGAGTCGGAAGCTTACGGTGGTCTCACCCACAGCCACCGACTCCAGGGCTACCGTAGGTTCGGGCTGCGGATCGGGCTCGAGGGTGGTCATCTCCACGCGGTTCGAGAGGGTCTGCTTCTCACCGGCCGTGGCTATGGCTACAATAACATAGGTCGTAGCGGGGGAGAGCTCCTTTACCTCCACGGTGAGTGTCTGGTTGGGCTCAACTGCGGTGCCGCTGCTCAGAATAGTGGAGGCATCGGGGGCTGTTTGGCCTTCGTCATAGCAGAGCCATTTCACCTCTTCGGCGTGCTGCGAGGTGAGGGTAAAGCTCACCGCATCAAGCATAGCCTCGCCGGCCGTAAGGCTTACTTCCGGCTCCTCGACAGCGGGGGGAGGTGTGGGGGTAACTTGTGGTTCATCGTTCTCCGAGCATCCGCTTAGCAGAGCGAAGGCGGTCAGGACAAAACTCACGAGGAAGAGACTCTTTTTTCTCATTGTTTTTTAGTTTTTTTTGTTTGTGTATTCTGTTTTTTGTGCTGTGGAAACCCTATTTGTTTCGATTTCCTAACGCAAGGTAGTAAATATTTTTGGTCTGTGCAACAGATTCTGGAAAACTTAACAATTTCTTAACATTGGGTCTCTTGTTTTCGAAAAATTAGGTTCATGTTAAGAAATTGTTAAGTTTGTGTTTCAAGGTGAAAAATGTTGCGCAAATCGAAATTTCTTCTTATTTTTGTATAGAGGAAACTCCAATCGTTATGAGGGGAGGAGAATTTGTGGAAACAACGTAAAATATACCTATATAATATTAAGACGATGAAAAAACTCAGACTTTGGGCTCTCGCAGCTCTCTTTATCGGCCTCTTCGTGACTGCCTGCTCCTCGGATGAGGACGAGCCGCAGCCTGCGCCTGTAACTCCAGTGGTGGAACTTGCTGCCGTTTCGGCCGACGGTTACACCCTTACCTTTACCCTTACCCCGCGCAATGCTTCGCGTGCGGCCTGGCTTTGTGTGCCGGGTGGTGAACCCATCCCTTCGGCTGCCGAGGTGCTGGATCGTGGCAGTGAGGTCTCGGCCTCGGCCCCCTCTACCCTTACGGCTGCGGAGTTGGAACCCGCCACCGAATATGTGATCGTGGCCGCGGTTTCGCATAACGGGAAGAGCGCTTCAGAGGAGCTCCGGATGACCACTTCCGAGGCTTCGGCCTCTTCCGAGAGCCACGCTTTGATTGTCTTCATGCAGGGCGATAATGGTTTGGAGACCTTCATGGATACCAACTTGCAGCGCATTGTTACGGCCTACTACGACCTGCCTGCCGATTCGAAGGTGGTGATCTTCTACGATCGTGGTAACTACACGCGCCTTACGCAGCTCTACATGGATGACGGCATGGCCAAGCAGCGCCTGATCAAAGAGTATAATGTCAATCTTTCGACGGTCGATCCTGCCTTTGTCAAGGAGGTCTTCGAACTGATCAAGCAGGAGGTCTCGGCCGAGAGCTATGGCCTGATCCTCTCGTCGCATGGTGGTGGCTGGGTCCCCTCCGAGATCTACGACAGTTATCTGTTCTATGATTGGGGTTCGGTGCAGCGTCTCTCGTTGAACCCCTCGCCCCTCTTCTACGGTCAGGATGGTTACGACTGCATGGAGATTCCCGATCTGGTGGAGGCGATCTCAACCTTCCACTACGACTATATCCTCTTCGATGCCTGCTTTATGGCCTCCGTGGAGGGACTCTATGACCTGCGCCATAGTGCAGACTACCTGATTGCCTCTTCGGCCGAGGTGCTCGGTGACGGCTTCCCCTATCAGACCATCATTCCGCTCCTGTTCCGTCCCGACCACGGGCTCAGACGTTCGTGTGAAGCCTTCATGGAGCTCTATGAGGGTCGATCGGGTACCATCTCTCTTGTCGAGGCGGCCAAACTCGACGGCTTGGCTGCGGCGATGCGTAAGGTGGTAGCTGCAAACGACGGAACGATCAACGTCGAGCAGATCCAGGGCTATGAGAGTTTCCCGATCCACCTCTACTACGATCTGGAGCAGCATGTGGAGCAGATGACCGATGATGAGGCTCTGCGCGAGGAGTTCCGTGCTGCTCTTTCTGAGGCGCTCCCCTTTACCGGCCATACCCCCACCTTTATCTCAACGGCTTATGGCCAGCAGACAATCGCCCTGCCGCGCAGTTGCGGTCTGACGTGCCATGTCGAGCGCGAAGAGTTCCCCGAAACCCATGCCGCTTACCTCCAAACCGCCTGGGCCCAGGCCGTCGGAGCCCGTTAGTCGGGGATTTAAAATAGTGACAGCCTTATGCCGCCCGGGTCAAGATGAGCCCGGGCGGTTTTGTTACCCCCCCCTCAGCCCCTCAGTTCCGCTATATTATATATAGGTATCTCCCCTGTGCAGCCAGAGTCTGTGGCTTAAGCTGGTCTTAGCGGCTTTCTGATCCTAAAAATTTTTAATATATAACTAATTGATTTATAGGATAGTGGGGGAAAATGGTAAAAAAAAGGTAAAAAAAGTTCAAGAAATATTTGGAAGTTGGGGATAA
>SUZM01000004.1 GCA_015059965.1 Rikenellaceae bacterium | reverse complement strand
TGAACGCTAATAGAATGAAAAACATAGTAATAGCAGCAGGGTATGCAACGAGGCTGGGTGAACTGACCAAGAATTTTCCCAAGCCCCTCTTGAAGATCGGCCAGAGCACTATTCTGGGCCGTATGCTGGATGATATCGACCGCATCCCCCAGATCGACGAACATATCATTATTACGAACCATAAATTCGCCCCGATCTTCGAGCAGTGGGCCGCCGAACAGCACTACACCAAGCCGCTGACGATCGTCGATGACGGCACCGAGACCAACGAGACGCGCCTGGGGGCCGTCTGCGACCTGCTCTATGCCATGGAAAAACTCTCGATCGACGACGATATGCTGGTCGTGGCAGCCGATAATATCCTCTTCTTCTCGTTCCAGGAGTTTGTTGATTTCGCCCTTGCCAAGCAGACGAGCTGCATTATGTGCCACGAGCAGCCCTCGGTGGAGAAGCTGCAGAGAACGGGCGTGGTCGTCGTGGACGAAAATTGGCGCGTGGAGAATATGGAGGAGAAACCTCAAGAGCCGAAGAGCCACTGGGCAGTGCCGCCCTTCTATATCTACCTAAAAAAGGACCTCGACCTGGTGCGCCACGCGGTCCAGAACGGCTGCGGCAAAGATGCCCCGGGCAACTTAGCCCACTACCTGGTGGACCGCACCCCGATCCACGCCTGGCCCATGTCCGCCGGCCGATTCGACATCGGATCCCTCGACACCTACCGCGAAGCCTGCGAAAAATTCGGAAAATAAAAGCATCGTATATTATATTGTTTATGAATATTTCTACTCGTATATTTCTGAATACTATTATCCTCTATTTTAAAGTCATTTTAACCACGGCAATATCATTATATCTTACAAGATTGGTATTAAATGTCCTTGGAGTTGAAGATTTTGGATTATATAGTTTAATTGCAGGAGTTGTATCTTTTATGTCATTCCTAAATACAGCCCTGATGTCTTCCACGCAAAGATTTCTCTCTGTTGCTATTGGTGAAAGGAACAGAGTTAAAATCAAAAGAATATTTTCATCTAGTATCATTATGCACTTAGCGCTTTCCATATTAATAGTAATACTATTAGAAATGGTGGGTGCATTTTTATTAGATGGTATTCTAAATATTCCCACAGGTCGAGAAAGTACTGCAAAAATCATATATCACTTAATGATTATTACCACTCTTCTCACTATAATGTCGGCACCATATAATGCTGTTATAAATTCATATGAAGATATGTGGTTTTTTGCTATTGTTGAGATTGTTGCGTGCATTTTAAAACTATGTATAATATGGGGATTTAATCACATTAATATTGACCATCTTATTCTATATACATTATGGATTCTCATTATTACGATAATAAGTTTTATTATAAAAATTATATGGTGTCATCTAAAGTATTCTGAGATTAAATATACAATAGAAGATATTAGAGAATCCAAAGAAACTATTAAAGGGATGATTGGTTTCATAGGTTGGAATACATTAGGCTCATTCGCAGTGATCTTAAGAAATCAGGGGGTTGCTATAATTCTTAATATATTTTATACTACAGCTATTAATGCAGTATATGGAATTGCAAATCAGGTCAGTAGTCAATTGTCTTATTTTTCTCAGATGATGACAACATCAATGACACCACAAATCATGAAAAGCAAGGGCGAAAATAATGAAAGTAGATTATTGTATCTATCTTGTTTAACCTCCAAGTTTTCCTATTTTCTTTCAATATTATTTGCGACACCATTGATAATAAATATAGATTTTGTTCTGAAACTATGGTTGGGAAGTGTTCCTGAATTTGCTGATTACTACTGCATTACATCGATAGCCATTTTTTTGATTATGCAACTATATCCTGGCCTAAATAGGGCAATTCAAGCTGACGGGAGAATTAAATCATACAATATATGGCTAACAATTATAATGTTGTCACCAATATTAATCGCTGCTACATTATTTAGTATTGGGTGGCCTCACAAAGTTGTTATGATATTAATGATAATAGCTCAAATTGTAGTCATGTTGAAAACTATACAAATATGTAAAAAACTGATACACCTAAATGTTAGAGAATATTATCAGTTTGTAATAAGAGCAGTATTTATATTTGTAGTAATAACGTCAGTTTGTTTTGCTTCTAAAAAACTATTTGAAGATATTAATGGATGGTATGCATTAATATTTACAACAATGATGTCTACGGTTCTCTTGTGTTTTGCATTTTATAAATTCATCTTATCAAATAAGGAAAAAAATCAAATAAAAAGTCTTATTACAAATTTTATCAAACATGATTAATTTAATTATTAGTATTTACCGACGATTCCTACGAATTATTAGGGCATTTAAATTAGCTTTTGTCAAATCTAGTGTTTGCAATCAAGTTACATTAGAGGGTAAGGAGCATCAGTTTTCTCTCAAAAGCAGAGCATGTTTACTTGATGGAGCCAAGAAAACCAACATCGTATTGAGACACCATGCAGAAATGTTTGGTTCCCTTGTGGCTTACGGGGAAGGGAAAATTATAATGGATGAATGGAGTAAAATAGGTGAAAATAGTTCTATTATTTGCACTAATAAGGTGTATATTGGTAAAGATACAGCTATAGCAACTGGTGTTACAATTATTGACAATAATACACACCCAACCAATGCAAGAGATAGGCGATATATGAGACATACATCTCATGGATCATTAGAAAGAAGTAACATTTGGGCCGCAAGTGCGGAAATCAATATTGGTGAAAATGTTTGGGTCGGGTCAAATGTTCGTATTTGTAAGGGTGTTAAAATTGGAGACAATGCAATAATAGCGGCATGTTCCGTGGTAACGAAAGATGTTCCCGCTAATTCAATCGCAGCAGGTAATCCTGCCCGTATAGTTAAGGAAAATTACGATATTAACACAAAATCTATATTCCCGCTATAATAGATTCTACATAAATTTGTAGTATGGTATTATATTTTTTATTTCTTGCTTCTGTTTTATTATTAAACAGTATACATGTGGGCCCGTTTTCAATCAGAGTCTATTTCACTTTGATTATGTTCCTATATCTGTTTTGTAATAAGGACAAACTAATATTCAACAAAAATTATAATGCCTATATATATTTATTCTTATCGTTTATATTTTTCAAAGGAATAGCATTATTGATAAACGGAGAGTTTATAGAGTACAATTTTGTTAAAAATTTTTTAGCACATGAATTTGTTGCAATTGTAACATTTTATGCTACTATATATTTTACCCGCACTGAACGAGGAATTTCATTTACCCTACTAACATTGTCTCTTATATTGCTTGCAACTAGTATTGTTACAATTTTACAATATAATAACAGCCCAATAGGGTGGATGATAGGCCAATTTTTTGGAGAGTTATCTGAAAATGCTGAAATGAAGGCAATGTCTTCTACGGATGAAATGGTGGGCATTTCTATAACACCTGGCATTTTAAGAACATCTTATGGTAATGCAATGTTTCTATCATCTATTGGAACACTTGCCTTTGGTTTGATTTATGTTGCTAGAAATAGATATGTAAAATTATTACACCTACTTTGTGGCCTGTTGGGGCTGGTTGCTTGTTTTATGACTCAGCAGCGATCAGCATTCTATATAATGTTATTATCATTTTCCCTAATTTTCTATTTGGGAAAAGGTATAAAACCGCTGATAATCTGCTTAGTTGTATTCATCTTTCTCCCATCTTTTATGGATTTATCAGACGTTCTCAATGAGGAGACGATGGGGCGATTGGTGCTCTCTCACAATTTAATAACGGATAATGCTCGAGCAAATCTTACGCAGAATGCAATATCCTTTTTAAGCGAACATCCTTTTGTAGGAGGCCCAATGGAATATTTTTCCCAAAATGGAATGCCTGCCCATAATTTCATTTTAAATGCCTTTATATATGGAGGATTAATAGGAGGCCTAATCTTGGTGGTGATGTTTTTTAAGATACAATTTTTGTTTCTAAATACATTGTTTAAATTCAAAAAGATATCAAAATCATTAATCTGCTTGATCGCATTATCTAGTTTTTTACTTCAAGGTTTATTTCATAACGAATCATTAGTGTTTTCTTCTACCATAATTTTCATTCTCTTGCCACTTGCGTTAGTTTCTTCAAAACAAGAAGGCCTAAATCAATTTCAACAAAATGATACAATCAAGAAGGGATTACAAGTACTATCTGGAGCAGGATCGAATTTCTAATAGTATTCCTTCCAGATCTCTGAAAAATATCATAAAATCAACATTTTCCCCATCGTATGAATGGCGATTTATAAAATCACTCAGATGGTTGGAATATTGCGATAATGTGTTGAAACACAAATTTTTCGGGGGGGGGATTTTGCTGTGGCTTATTGCAAAATATCGTTTTAGAAAGATATCGGTACGATTAGGATACTCCATTCCAATTAATGTATTTGGACCTGGCCTCTCTCTTCCTCATCGAGGGAATATTATAATTAATCCTAAAACAAAGATTGGCTCAAATTGTAGAATTCATGTGGGAGTAAACATTGGAGCCCATAAAGATTTGGCCCCTGTGATTGGAGATAATGTTTATATCGGTCCTGGAGCCATATTATTTGGAGACATAAAGATCGGGAATAATGTTACAATTGGAGCAAATGCTACGGTGAATAAATCGTTTGATCAAGATAATATAACAATTGCGGGAACGCCTGCGAGAATAGTAAAAGAGAATACATATCCTTGGAACCATCGTTAGAATGAAAAGAATAGCCCTAATAGCATCAAATTACCCCTCGAAAGGGGTTCCGGTTTTTATTTTTGTGCAGCAACTTGTACACCAAATTGTAGATATGGGTTACGAGGTGGATGTTATAGCACCTCAAAGCATCACCGCCAGGATTGTTCGAGGAGCTAAACTTCGACCGAAACATAGTATAGAGCAAACAGAAAAAGGGAACCAATACCATGTCTATAGGCCCTACTATTTTACTGCTGGAAATGCTTCTAATAAAGCAATAAAAAAACTTGTTAAATGGAATCATCGTCAGGCGATTTTATCAATCTTAACCAAACTCAGTCCTGATGTTGTCTATGGACATTTTTGGTCAAGTGTAACTCCAGTAGCCGGATATTGTAAAAAGAAAAACTTGCCGTTGTTTGTGGCATGTGGTGAGGGTGATAATGCCTTGGAGGAGATGGTTGATGCTATGAGCAAAGAGCAGATAGCAGAGCTCAATAGCTGTATGACGGGAATGATCAGTGTTTCTTCCGAAAATAGGCGTAAATGTATAAAATTTGGTCTTATTTCGGAAGATCGAATTATCGTTTTACCTAATTGTGTCAACACGGATCTTTTTGTGCCAAGTCAGAATCCCGAGTTAAGGAAAAAACTTGGAGTTAACGAAGATAATTTCTTAATCTCTTTTGTGGGCGGCTTTATACACAGAAAGGGAGCTAAGCGACTGACTGATGCCATTGATAAAATCCAAGACGGAACAATTAAAGCAATCTTCATTGGAGCACCAATGCCCCCTGACGAGGAAATTCCGGAGGGTAACAGTATTGTCTTTAAGGGGCGAGTGGAGCATGATGACATACCGCAATACCTAAACGCATCCGATCTATTTGTACTACCTACACTTAAAGAGGGATGCAGCAATGCCATTGTAGAGGCCCTTGTCTCTGGGCTTCCCGTTGTTTCTTCCGACGGCCCCTTTAACGATGATATTTTGAACGAGCGAAATTCTATTCGCGTAAATCCGATGGATATTGAGCAAATCGCAACTGCAATTAAAAAATTCAAAGAAGATAAAGAATTTTATAACTCTTGCAAAGAATATCTTTTGGAATATAGGAAAAATTATTCGATAGCAGGCCGTGCGAAAAACATTCTTAATTTCATTGATCAAAAATTTAATAAGAGATAGCCATGAAAACCATTATGCTCGTCTTCGGCACTCGTCCCGAAGCAATTAAAATGGCTCCGCTGGTTAAGGAGTTTCAGAAGTACCCCGAACAGTTCAAGACAATCGTATGCGTGACTGGTCAGCACCGTCAGATGCTTGATCAAGTGCTCAATCTATTCGAGATTACTCCCGATTATGACCTCAACATTATGAAACAAGGTCAGGATCTCTATGATGTTACGGCGCGTGTGTTGGTTGGAATGCGCGATGTGTTGAAAGAAGCTCAGCCTGATGTGGTATTGGTACACGGAGACACCACTACATCTACTGCAGCAGCTCTTGCAGCTTTCTATCAGCAGATTCCCGTAGGTCATGTGGAGGCAGGTTTGCGTACCCACAACATTTATAGCCCATGGCCCGAAGAGATGAACCGACTGATTACAGGACGTATTGCTACACATCACTTCTCGCCAACACCTCTCAGCAAGGAGAATCTTTTGAAAGAGAATGTCGCAGAAGAAGCTATTACAGTCACGGGTAATACAGTGATTGATGCTCTTTATATGGTGGTTGATAAAATCAAAAACAACGAGGAATTGTCGAGTGAACTGGCGACTATTTTGGCAAAGTCGGGTTATGATACTACTCGTTTGGCTGACGGCAAGAAACTGGTGCTGATTACGGGTCATCGCAGAGAGAATTTTGGTGATGGTTTTATCAATATGTGTACAGCCATTAAAGATTTGACACAGAAATATCCCGATGTGGATTTCGTATATCCTATGCACCTAAATCCTAATGTTCGCAAACCTATTCACGAAGTGTTTGGCGAAGATTTGTCGAATCTCGGCAATATGTTCTTCATTGAGCCTTTGGAGTACTTATCGTTTGTCTATTTGATGGAGCAGTCGACCATTGTTCTTACTGATAGTGGTGGCATTCAGGAGGAGGCTCCTGGCTTAGGCAAACCCGTATTGGTTATGCGTGACACCACTGAGCGTCCTGAGGCATTGGAGGCTGGAACTGTAAAACTTGTTGGTACAAACTACGAAAAGATTGTAGGTGAGGTATCTCGCCTGCTTGATGATGCCGAGTATTATGATGCGATGAGCAAGGCCGTTAATCCGTACGGCGATGGCTTGGCGTGTGGTAGAATTGTAGGGAATTTCATCTAGTTCATTATGAAAGAAATAGTATTCATATTATCCTCATTGTGCGACCCACATTATAGGAAACGAGTAGAGGAATTTGCTGAAAATGGCTATAAGGTAGCAGTATATGGGTTCAAACGACAGGGGCAATCTATACAAAATTTTCCATGTGAACCCGTTATCCTCGGAGAGATTCCTAATCGCGGTTATTTCTCAAGGCTCGCACTCTTTTATAGAAGTATAAAGTCGATTGCAAAAGAATGTAGAGGGAAATTGTGTTTTTATAGCAGTTTAGATGTTGCTCTTTTTGCAAGATTGCATATAAATTCTCAATATATATATGAAGTCTGTGATTTAACAGAATTGGTCGTAGGAAATCAGTTCATAAAGTCGGTTTTAATAAAACTAAATGAGCATACTATAAAAAAATCGGCACTGACAATTTTTACTTCTGAAGGATTCTTTGATTTCTACAAAAAAGTACCAAAAGAAAAGATTGTTTTAATTCCAAACAAGGTTAGTCCTCACTGTCCGACTCCTATAGATATCGATAGAACTTTAGTCGGTAAAGAGAGGATCAGAATAGGTTATGTAGGTGTCATTAGATTTGAGACAATATATAATTTTATAAAAATCTGTGCGGATAAAAGTGATAATATCGATATTCATCTATTTGGTATATACAGTAATGGAGACATTTATGCTGATAAAGTAAAACAATTAGAGGTATTGAAAGAGAACATTCATTATCATGGTCCTTTTTCTAATCCAGCAGATTTACCACAAATATATTCTCAAATAGATTTATTACTTTGTACATACACGCCATCGCCAGGGGTTATATATGCTGAGCCAAATAAATTATACGAGGCAATGTATTTTAAGTGCCCAATAATAGTGAGTACAGATACCTTCCTCGGCCGGAAAGTAGAAAAAATGAAAATTGGCTATGTCGTAAATGCGATGGACAACAAAGAGATTGGAGAATTCCTTGAAACACTGAACGCTGAATCATATAAGGAAAAAGTAGAAAGTTGTAAAAAAATAGACAAACAGGATTGCATAAATATCAATACAGTTTTATTTGAAACTTTAGAAAATTCATTAAACAACAAATAATTTGCTAATATATATCTTGAGTTTATGCTGAAATTTGTAGGTGATATTTGTTTGACAGATATTCATTTGGATATTGGTTGTGGAATTGGAACCAAGATAAAAAATGGATTTAATCCATTTGAAAAACTGAATAAACAAGAAGATGAAATCTGGATCGGAAATTTTGAGTCAGTCGTTGCCACTCATTCGATTCATATGAATTATCATAGGGATTTTTTCCGTATTGAACCCGATTTGTTAAAAAAATGTCACTTTATAGATTTCTATGGTGTTGCCAATAATCATGTCATGGAACATGGTGCAGAAGCATATAAAGAGATGTGTAATTTTTTGCCGACTTTTTGCCGAGGAATATTTGGTAGCAAGGAACAAAAAAGTATATTATTTAAACACGAGGGGAAGACAATAACCATAACAGGTTTTTCGCTTCGCCGAGAAGAAGGAAAAAATGCTCCATTGTATTGGAATATCCCAAATTTATCCGAAATCAAAGAAGAGTACTCTAAACTCAACTCGGACTATAAAATTGCATATGTACATTGGGGAGTAGAATTTATAACCTACCCAAGCATTGATCAGCGTAGATTTGCTCATTGGCTAATAGACCTAGGCTTTGACTTGGTTATTGGTATGCATCCTCATATTTTACAGGGATATGAGGAATATAATAGTAAATATATTTTCTATTCTTTAGGGAATTTCATATTTAACATGGCATGGGAGCAAACCAAATACTCAATTGTTGTTAATGTTGATGTAACGAAGAATAACGTAACATATGATTATATAAAAATAGACACCGATCTATCCCCCAAATTTATTACAGAAAATGAGGTCCCTGAAAACTTAAGGCTGAATTCATTAAACAAAAAAGTATCAACAATCCGTAATCCAGAAGAATATATATCTGAGGCGAATGTTGAGTTAAAACAATACCGAAAAAGTTCTCATAAGGCCTTTATAAAGAATTTACCCAAATTAAAAAAGGGTGTTGTAAATGAGATGATAATAGATTTTATCAAAAGAAGATTTAATCATGGAAATACAAAATAATCCTAATAAACTCATTCGAGTTATATTTACGCCTATTATCTGGATCACAAAATTCATTGGCAGAAATTGTCCGGAGTTCTTAATGAAGATTCGCTATTTTGTACGTTTCAAAAAACGTCTGAATTTAGAGAATCCCAAGACTCTCAATGAAAAGATCCTTTATATGTCATTGCGCACCGATACGACTTTATGGACTCGGTTGGCTGACAAATATAATGTAAGGGGCTATGTAGAAGAGTGTGGTCTCTCTGATATTTTAGTACCATTGTTGGGGCATTGGGAAAAGGCGGAAGAGATTGATTTTATGCAATTGCCTGATAGTTTTGTCTTTAAAACAGTGCAAGGTTCGGGAGATATTATTTTGGTTAAGGATAAATCTCAAATAATTAAAGAAGAGATCCGTAAACAATTGGAGATCTCTGTAAATACTGTCTATGGAGATCTTGAAGGCGGAAAACACTATATGCGCATTAAACCCGCAATTATTGCAGAGGAGTTGATGAAAAATGATGAGGTATCAGAAAAATATTCAACCTCAATTATTGATTACAAAATATGGTGCTTTAATGGAAAGGCGCATTATATTTGGGCATGCTGTAATCGAGATCATCAAGGTACAGATGTAATGACTTACGATTTGAATTGGAGTGCTCTCCCAGAATATTCTGTCTTTAATGAACACTATCGAGAAGGTAATGTTCTACCAAAACCTCAAAATTTTGAGAGAATGGTAGAAGTTGCGGAAAAATTGGCAAAACCATTCCCTGTTGTACGAGTCGACTTGTATAATCTTGCCGGTAAAATCTATTTTGGAGAAATGACATTTACCTCTTTGGGGGGACTAATGGATTTTTATACAGATGATTTTCAACATTTGGCCGGAAGCCTGATAGATATTAATTACAAAGGATAATCCCGTATGTCGAACTCGCTTGTCTCCATTATTACGCCGACTTATAATTGCGGGCGGTTTATTGAAGAAACAATCAAAAGTGTACAGGCACAGACCTATACCGAGTGGGAGATGATTATCTCCGACGATTGCTCGACCGATGATACGCGAGAGGTGATTGCCCCCTATTTGGAGAGCGATCCGCGCATCAAGTATATCTGCAATGAAAAGAACAGCGGTGCGGCCATTACGCGCAACAACGCGCTGAAGGTTGCCAAGGGTAGATGGATCGCCTTTCTGGATAGCGACGATCTATGGTTGCCCGAAAAGCTCGAAAGGCAGATTCGTTTTATGGAGGAGAATGGCTACGCCTTTTCTTACACCGAGTATAGCGAGATCAACGAAAAATCGGAAGAATTGGGGGTGAAGGTGTCTGGGCCCAAAAAGATTACAAAGTGGGGAATGTATGGCTATTGTTGGCCGGGATGTTTAACGGTGATGTATGATGCTGATGTCGTTGGATTGATTCAGATCGAAGATATCAAGAAAAACAACGATTATGCGATGTGGTTAAAGGTGATCCTCAAAGCAGACTGTTTCTTATATAAGGAGAATTTAGCCAGATATCGTAAACGTGGAGGCTCAATCAGTAATCACTCCTACAAGGCATTGGTAAATTGGCACTATAAATTGTTTCGAGAGGCTGATCACCGAGGTAAAATTGCATCCGTTTTCTTGACTGGTGGAAATATGGTATTAGGTGTTATAAAGAAGATTTTTTATGTAAAACATTTGAATAGGTATGAAGGGATATAGATTATACAAAGGGGCATGGATTGCAATAGATGAATCAAAGTCAAAGTTCCTTGATGCTACTCAAATAAAAGAACTTCTCTCAAACGGGGGATATTTCATTCGAAATATTTATAATTTTGACACCTCGGCAGAAACCTCATTTTGGTATGTTATAAAAGACTCTTTCGGAGGGCTGGAGGAGTTGTCAACCGGAGCTCGTCGTGACGTTCGTAAATCCTTACGAATATACGATGCCTTCCAAATAACTTCCGAAGAATTACTGGAAATTGGTTATCCGATTTATTCTTCTGCACAAGAATCGTATAAGGTCAAGTGCGAAGTCCTCTCTACGGAACAGTATGAGCAAATGGTTAAAAATTATGCTTCTGATGGAGATAAAGAATTTTGGGGATTACGTCATAAAGAGAGTGGGGAGTTTGTTGCATTAGCTATCAATACGATCAAAGAAAACAGCTGTGAATACAATGTATTGAAATGCAAGCCTCAAGCTTTGAGAGATGGCTCTCAACCTTATTATGGGTTAATATACGAAATGAATCGTTATTACTTAGAAGAAAAAGGCCTAAAATATGTCAATGATGGCGCAAGATCAATTACAAATCACTCGAATATTCAACCTTTTTTGATCCAAAAGTTTAAATTTAGAAAAGCCTATTGCAATATTCAAATTGTATATAAATGGTGGTTAAGTATAATGGTTAAACTCCTCTATCCTTTTAGAAAGTTAATGCCAGTTAGAAGCGTTAAGGCTTTGTTAGATATGGAGGCAATGGCTAGAGGAAAAGTCTAAAAATAATACTATGAAGTTTCTTTTTGATCGCTTGATGGCTCTTATTGGCTTACTCTTTTTATGGCCGGTGTTACTTGTGGTGGCAATCCTGATTAAGATCAAGATGCCCGGAGGACCGGCATTTTTTACTCAAAAGCGAGTGGGCCGCAACGGAAAACTCTTTACCATGTACAAATTCCGTTCGATGACTGTAAGCCACTCGGGAAGTTCGGTCTCTGTTGCCGGTGAAAGCCGCATTACTCCTCTGGGAGCTGTGCTTCGTAAGTACAAATTGGACGAATTGCCGGAACTGTGGAATGTGCTGATTGGAGATATGAGTTTTGTCGGGCCACGTCCCGATGTCCCGGGGTATGCCGACAAGTTGGCAGGAAAGGATCGTCTGATTCTGAAACTTCGACCCGGAATCACCGGCCCCGCATCATTGAAATATGCCAACGAAGAGGAGATTCTGGCGAAAGTAGCCGATCCGGTGAAATATAACGATGAAGTGATCTTTCCGGACAAAGTAAAGATCAATTTGGATTACTACCACAACCACTCCTTTTGGGGGGACATCAAACTGATTTTTCAAACTATTTTCCGATCATACGAATTAGCGGAAATTAAAGAGTAATAATAGGTTATGAGCAAACGAATTTACCTCTGTCTGGCGCATATGTCGGGCGAGGAGCAGAAATTTATTCAGGAGGCGTTTGATACCAATTGGGTAGTGCCTCTGGGACCCAATGTGAATGGCTTTGAGGCCGATTTGGAGGCCTTTGTCGGTGAAGAGAAGAAGGTGGTGGCCCTCTCGGCCGGAACTGCGGCCGTACATCTGGCCCTGATTGCCTGTGGTGTAGGGCCGGGCGATGAGGTGCTCTGTCAGTCGTTCACCTTCTGTGCTTCGGCCAATCCGATCACCTACCTGGGAGCTACGCCTGTATTTGTTGATTCAGAGCGCGATACCTGGAACATGGATCCCGCCCTTTTGGAGCAGGCCATTGAGGATCGTATTGCCAAGACCGGTCGCAAGCCCAAGGCCATTATACCGGTCTATCTCTACGGCATGCCGGCCAAGATGGATGAGCTGATGGCGGTGGCCGAGAAGTATGACATTCCCGTGATTGAGGATGCCGCCGAGGGTTTCGGGTCGAAGTTCGATGGCCGCGTGTGCGGTACCTTTGGCCGTTACGGTGTCTTGTCGTTCAACGGCAACAAGATGATCACCACCTCTGGTGGCGGTGCCTTGATCTGTCCCGATCAGGAGGCTAAGACCGAGGTGATGTTCTACGCCACTCAGGCACGCGAGGCCTATCCCTACTACCAACATGAGCATATCGGCTACAACTACCGCATGTCGAACATCTGCGCCGGCATCGGACGCGGACAGATGACCGTAGCTGAGGCGCATATTGCCCACCACAAGCACATCTGCGAGCTCTATCGAGAGCTCTTGGCCGATGTTGAGGGGATCACCCTGCATGAGAATCCCTCGGAGCGTTACGACAGCAACTACTGGCTCAACACGATCCTGATCGATCCTTCGATCCGCATTAAGGGAGAGGAGCACGCCTATGAGGCAGCGGTTCAGGGGGCAGTGGGAGGTGCTGCCGGAGTAACTCACGCAGCCAAGTCGTTGCACACCGATTGCGAGCCCAACGCCAATGTGGAGGCCCTGCGCATAGCATTGGATGCAGCCGGTATTGAGGCTCGCCCCTTATGGAAACCCATGCACAAACAGCCGGTATTCGCTTCGGCTCCGGCTTATGTGAACGGCGTGAGTGAGGAGCTCTTCGCCATGGGTATGTGTCTACCCAGCGGCCCCTACGTTACCGATGAGGATGCCCGCTACATCGTGGAGCAGATCAAAAATAATATTGTTCGATAGTGAACCGATATACCGAAAAACTCTTTGCATTGCTTCGTGTCGCCCAAGGCGATACGAAGCAATCTTTTTACGACCTGAAGGCGGAATCCTGGCCGGCCGTCTACCGCATGGCGCAGGAGCAGGGGGTATTGGCCATGGCTTGGGATGGGGTGCAGCGGCTGGTGGAGGCCGGGGAGCTTACGGCCGAGCAACTGCCTGAGCGAAAGTTCAAACTCCAGTGGGCCTTTAATGTCGAGCAGATCGAAAAGCGCTACCGCAAGCAGGAGTTGCGGGCGCAGGAGTTGGCCGTTGGATTTGCCGAGCGAGGAATTCGCACCCATGTACTGAAAGGGTTGGCGGTCAGTGGCTACTACCCTCGCCCCGAACACCGTGAGTGCGGCGATTTGGACTGCTTCCTTACGCTCGAACAGGCGCACGCCGCACAACATCCCGAAGGGGCATACGAGGCGGGGAATCGGGCAGCCGAAGCCCTGGGAGCCGAGGTGAAGCGCGACTACTATAAACATTCGCACATTCGGTTCAAGGGGCTGATGGTCGAGAATCACCAATTTTGCACGGCCATCCGCGGGCGCAGGGAGCGCAAGGCATTCGAGCGCCATTTGCAGGAGTTGATCAACCGCGAAGCACCCCACTACATCGAGGGCTCAAAGCTGATCCGCCCCTCGGCCGATTTCACGGCCCTTTTTCTCACGGTACACAGCTTCCAGCACTTCCTCTCCGAAGGGATCAAACTGCGCCACATCCTCGACTGGGCTCTGCTGCTCCAGGCCGAACAGGAGCAGATAAATTGGCCCGAGTTTTACGGCTGGTGCGACCGCATGCACTTTACCCGATTTGTCCATGCCGTTACGGCCATTGCGGTCGATGAGTTGGGGTTGGAGATTCGCTCTCCGGAGATTATCTGCACAAGTCCCTATAAAGAGCGGGTGCTGAACGATGTGCTCTACTACGGTCGTTCGATCTTCAATACCCAAGGCTCTACCTGGCAGAAACGAGTGGCTCTGGTTCGATCGAAGCTGCGGGGCCGCTGGAAGTTCCACCAAATCTACGGCCGCTCGGTCCTGGGCGAGGTGATGCGCTCCGCCTGGGGATTCTTCACGGAACGTCCTCCGAGGCTCGACTGATCGCTCTGCGGGATAAGCCGCAGGCTCTATATCTTCGCTTTCGCCCTGCATCCCGTCCTCGGGTTGCGGGGCGAAATGGTGTAAAAAGTGCTCTTCGGGGGATAGAATCGCAAAATCCGTTGTATCTTTGTCGCGGCAACGAGGGTTTTCAATCTCTGGGCCGGCATGCTCCGACAGAATTGTTCGCTGAGAACCCGAAGCCGCTTGGCATCTCGTTGTTGCTTGAGGCGGTGCTTACCGCAAGATCAAACGTATAGAAGAAACATTAGGCAAAGGAGATATTACTATGGCCATGAACCGAGAGATATTGCGGATTGCGGTGCCCAATATCATTTCCAACATCACCGTACCGCTGATGGGTATTGCCTCGACGGCGATCGCAGGACACTGGGACAGCGCACACACGGCGGCCACGATCGGCGCCCTCGCAATCGGAGTCTCGATCTTCAACTTCATCTACTGGAACTGCAGCTTTGTGCGCATGGGCACCAGCGGCCTCACGGCTCAGGCCTTTGGAGCCGAAAACTGGCAGGAGTGTACCCACATGCTTGTGCGCTCAATCTCGCTGGCCCTTGCAATGGGTGTATTGGTCCTGCTGCTGCAAGTCCCCTTGGGAGAGCTCTCGCTCCGGGTGATGAATGGCAACGAGGTGGTGAGCGACTACTACTACGCCCGCATTTGGGCCGTGCCCGCCGGCATCCTGCTCTTCGCGCTTAACGGTTGGTATACGGGCATGCAGAATGCCGTGATTCCGATGGTCAGTGCCATAGTGGTCAATGTCGTCCACATCCTCTTCAGCCTCTGGTTCGTCTTCGGCTACGATATGGGGATCGTGGGCATCGCCTACGCCTCGGTCGTGGGCCAGTGTACGGGCGTTGTCCTCTCGCTGATCGCCCTGGCGCTCTTCTACCGCCACAGGCTCACACAGATCCACTGGCAGGAGGTCTTCGACCTGGGGCGGCTCAAAGAGTTCTTCCTCATCAACCGCGACATCATGCTGCGCACGCTCTGCCTGGTGGCCGTCTACACCTTCTTCACGGCCAGTTCGGCCCGCATGGAGGAGGGTCTTCTGGCCGTCAATACCCTACTGCTGCAGCTCTTCACCCTCTTCTCGTACATGAACGACGGCTTTGCCTATGCCGCCGAGGCCCTGACGGGGCGCTTCATCGGCGCACAGGACGAGAAATCGCTGCGCCGCTGCCTGGTGCGCTGCCTGATGTGGGGCACGCTGATCTCGGTGATCTTCGTGGGGATCTACGTCGGCTGGTGGCGGGAGCTGCTGGGGATGTTCTTGGCCAAGGATTCGGCCGATGCGGGTCAGATTCTCGACCTCGCAGGCCGCTATATCGGCTGGATCATTGCCATCCCGATTGCTGCGGCCATGCCCTTCATCATGGATGGCATCATGGTCGGAGCCACCGAGACGCGCGTGATGCGCAACTCGATGTTCTGGTCCACGGTGATCTACTTCGCCATCTTCTTCGGCCTCTACCCGCTGATCGGCAACAACGCCCTCTGGATGGCCTTCACGCTCTACATGTTCTTCCGCGGCGTGCTGCAATACTTCATGACCGACCGCCTGAAGCGCATCTACGCCAAGGCCGAGCAAACGAGCTAAAGCCCTCTTCATGGGTCTGTGGAACCATGAAAGCGATAAACCGCAGCTGTGCGCCGGGGTTTATCGCTTTTTTTTGCGCACCGACCAGCCGAAGTGGCCAATCAGCTCTCCAAGTTTGAAGTATTCGCCATGCGAATAGACAATCGGGCGGGCGAGGTCGAGTGAGAATTTTCCGCTCTCGGGGTCGATATAGCGATCGTCGGCCTGAATGGCCACAACCTCGGCCAGGAACATGTCGTGCGACCCCAAGGGGATGATCTCCTTCACGCGGCACTCGATCGAAAGGGGCGATTCGGCCACCACGGGGGCCTTGACCTCCACACCCGGCAGAGGCGTGAGGCCCATTTCACGAAATTTGTTGTGGTCGCGTCCCGACTTCACCCCGCACCAGTCGGTGGCGCGGGCCAGGAACTCGGTCGTGAGGTTGATTACAAACTCTCCGGTGCGCTTGATGAGCTCGTAGCTGTGGCGCTCGGGTCGCACCGAGATGTAGCACATCGGGGGATTGGTGCATACCGTGCCTGTCCAGGCAATAGTCAGCAGGTTGTAATTTTCGGGGCTGTCGCCCGCGCTCACCAGCACGGCGGGCAGGGGGTAGATCAGCGTTCCGGGTTTCCAGGTCGTCTTCATAGGAGGATGGTTTACAGATTCGTCACCCCCGGGCACACACCCGAGGGCTCTAAACCGTCGTTACAACGACAAAGATAGGCAATTTTTGAGCCGCGGAAAAGGATTCGGGGGCAAAATTTCGATCTTGGCACACCTCTTGCACCACCCCACTGCCGAAAAACCAATAAAAAAGAAGGATATGAAAAAAATTCTACTCTATTTGGCCATTACGGGGCTCTTTCTGCTGCCTACGGCCTGCAAGCAACACCCCAAGCAGTGGAATCACGATGAGCGCCGCGCCGTGCGCCAGGCGCTGAACGAGTACCGACAGATGGTCTACCTCGAGGATCTCTCGGAGAGCGAGTTTGCCCTCTTTGCCGACGGGGTGGCCGTAGATCTGGAGAACAGCTACCCGGTCTATGCCGAGTTTGTGGAGCTTCCAGGGGTGGAAGACACGGTCGAAATGGTCGTCGTCACCTCGATTGTCGAGGAGCTCAATGCCGATGCCCGCAACATGCGCCACCTCTACCCCTACGACTACCTGGTAGCGGAAGGGATACTTCCCACGGGGCTGTCGCGCGACCAGCAACGCGCCTTCTATCAATGTTTTGCACAGCAGGTAAACAGCACCTTCCGCTCGATGGGCAGCTTCTTTAACGCCATCCTGGCCGATACGACCAACACCTCGCAGATTGCCCAAATGGAGAGCCGTTGCGCCAACGAACTCTTCGGCTGGGAGGTGGTCATCACCGAGATCGTCGAGACAAGCAATGAGTAATCATGATTCAGGTATTAGGAATCAAGAATTTCTAAATATAAATAGGGGCTGTCCAACAAGTAGTGTTGCGACAGCCCCATACCGTAGAAGTTGTATAACAAGTGGGATTTCAAGGCTTGCGAAGCGCTCAAAAGCGGAGTTTACTAAGCGTAAATGAGCATTTTGAACGCGAGCGTAACGCAGAAATCACCTGGTTAGACAGCTTCTATTTTGTTACTCATTGCTCATTACTCATTGCTCATTGCTTGCCCCCGCCGCTCCAGAAACTCTTTGGTAACCACAATCGAGATGGCTCGTGGGAGGACCGAGAACTCCAGGGGGGTGTGGCCCAGCAGCTCACCATCGATCTCAAGCGGGATCTCGGGCGAGGATTCGATCCGGATGTGGCTGCCGCGTTCGCGGATCACATGGCGGATGCGGTAGATTCCTCCGTTGAAGAGGTAATGGAAGCGGAAGATGATGTGCCAAAAGTGGATGGGACGGATCAGCGAAATATCCAGCAGTCCATCGTCTGCCACGGCCTCGGGCAACTGCTGCACACCTCCGCCATTGTATTTGCAGATGCCGATGGCGATACTGAGCAGCAGGTCGTTATAGACCCTTCGGTCATCGACCCAGACCTTCACACCCGTGGATTTATAGCCGAAGAAGGAGCGGAGAAGGCACCAGGTGTAACTCCACCGGCGAAATCGTTTCTTCTGTTTCAGGTGGCTCACATGGCGGGCCACCACGGCATCGAAGCCGGCACCGGCCACATTGGCCATGTAGCGCGATTGTCGGTAGTGCGCCTCCTCGTAGCTCACCACCCCCACATCCTGCAGGAAACGGTTCTCCTCCTTGATAGCGCGTATGGCATCGCGGTGCCGCTCGGGGATCCCCACCGTGCGCACCCAGTCATTTCCCGTACCGACGGCTATCACCGCCAGCAACACCTCTTTGGGATCGACCTCCTGCTGAATAAAGAGTCCGTTCACCACCTCATGCAACGTACCATCACCTCCGACTACAATGATGTGCCGAAAGCCCTGCTTCACGGCCGACACCGTGAGCTCCGTGGCGTGGTACTTATGCTCCGTGAAGAGGGGTTCGTAGTCGATACCCTCCTCGCGCAGAAGCTTCGAGATCTCGGGAAAATCGTCTAACCCGCGGCCGTCGCCGGCCACGGGATTGACGATTACAAACCATTTGTGCGATGCAGCCATGAAGCTTCAGACTACTTCGCGGGGGCATTCTTCAAGGTGTGGGTGAGGAAGTCGAAGAACTTCTCCACCGATGCGATCTCCACCTTCTCGTCGGGCGAGTGGGGGTAGCAGATCGTAGGACCGAACGAGATCATGTCGAGGTTCGGATAGTTCGAGCCGATGATACCGCACTCCAGACCGGCATGGATGGCCGTCACCGCAGGCTCCTTGCCATAGAGAGCCAGGTAGGACTCGCGCATCGCCTTCAGGATGGGCGACTGCATGTTGGGATTCCAACCGTCGTAGGAGCCCGAGAGCTCGGTGGTGGCACCGGCCATATCGAACACGGCCTTGATCTGGTCGCCCAGCGCCTCCTTCTCCGAACGCACGGAGCTGCGCAGCAGGCACTGAATCTTGATCGTCGAGCCGTCCGAAACCACGCGGGCCATATTGGTCGAGGTCTGCACCAGGCCGGGCATAGCGAGCGACATCTTTTGGGCACCGTCGGGGCAGGCTACCACGGCACGGATCAGCTTCTCGGAGAGAGCCGCGGGGATGCACTTCTCGGGCATAGCCGTCTCCTTGGCGAAGATCTGCACCTCATCCTCGATGCCGGCGTACTCCTTGATGATCAGCTGCTCAAAGGCCTTTACCTCCTCGAGGAAGGCAGCCACCTTGTCGGCAGGCATGAGCACCGTAGCCCCCGCCTCGCGCGGGATGGCATTTCTCAGGCCACCACCATCGACCGCAGCCACCTGCACGGGGATCTCGGTCTTATACAGCAGACGGAACATGGTCTTGTTGGCGTTGGCACGCTGGGCCACGATCTGGATACCCGAGTGGCCGCCCTTGAGCCCCTTTACCGTGAGCTCTACGGCCTTCAGACCGGCTGCGGGAGCCTCCTCGGCGTAGTTGAATACGATGTTGGCATCCATACCACCTGCGCAACCCACATAGAGCTCGCCCTCGGTCTCCGAGTCGAGGTTCAGCAGAATATCGCCCTGCAGCAGACCGCCCTTCAGACCGAAGGCACCGTCCATACCCGTCTCCTCGGTAGCCGTAAAGAGCGCCTCCACGGGACCATGTACGAGGGTCTTATCCTCCATTACAGCCAGGATGGCCGCAGCGCCGATACCGTTGTCGGCACCTAAGGTCGTGCCGTCGGCCGTAACCCAATCGCCGTCGATGTAGCAGTCGATGGGATCCTTCTCGAAATCGAAGACCTTGTCGTTGTTCTTCTGGGGCACCATGTCGAGGTGCGCCTGCAGGACAATACCCTTGCGATCCTCCATGCCGGGCGTAGCCGCCTTGCGGGCGTAGAGGTTATGGGCCTCATCCTCGGTGCAGGTGTAACCCATGCGCTCGAGTTCGCCCTTCACATAGGCGCGAATCTTCTCCTCGTGGTGCGAGGGGTGAGGAATGGCACACATAGCCACAAAATGTTTCCATACCAAAGCGGGTTTCAGACCGCTAAAATCTCTGTTCATAGTTCGTTTCGTATTAGTTGTTGGTTTTTGGTTTATCGTTTTTCTGTCTCTCCTCGCTCTGCTGATCGAAGGCCGCCACGATGCGCTTCACCAAGGGGTGTCGCACAATGTCGCGCTGATCGAAGAGCACACGGCCGATCTCCTGGACGGGCTCCAAGATCTCCATGGCGCGGGTCAGACCGCTGTCCGAACGGTGCGGCAGGTCGATCTGCGTCACATCACCCGTGACGATGAACTTGGCCGAACGTCCCATGCGGGTCAGGAACATCTTGATCTGCGAGAGAGTGGTATTCTGCGCCTCGTCCAGGATCACAAAGGCGTGGTCGAGCGTGCGACCGCGCATGTAGGCCAGCGGGGCAATCTGCACCGTGCCGTCCTCCATGAACTTCTGCAACTTGGCCGCCGGAATCATGTCGTTCAGGGCATCATACAGGGGTTGCAGATAGGGGTCGAGCTTCTCCTTCATGTCGCCGGGCAGAAAGCCGAGCTTCTCCCCCGCCTCTACGGCCGGACGGGTGAGGATGATGCGCCGAACCTGCTTTTCGCGCAGGGCACGCACCGCCAGAGCGATGGCCGTATAGGTCTTACCCGAACCCGCCGGACCTACGGCAAACAGCAGGTCGCACTCATCGTAGAGCCGGACCATGCGTTGCTGATTGACCGTGCGGGCACGGATCACGGCGCCGTTGTTGCCATAGACGATCACATCCTTGTCCACCGGAGCATCCTCCTGCGAAATACCTCCCGCGAAGGCCTGGGCCACCACCTCCTTCGAGATATGGCCATACTTCAAATAGTAGGCCACAAGCCCCTCCAGCCGGCGCTCGAAACGCTCCTGCTCGACCTTCGAGCCGAGGACCTTGAGCGACGAGCCGCGAGCCACGATCCTCAGGCCCGGATGCAACGCCTTGATCTGCTCCAAGTAGCAGTTTTGCGGGCCGTAAAGCTCGCGGGGATCAACTCCCTCGATCAGGATCTCCTTATCGGTTGTCTCCATTTGTGCCGATACGGAGGTTAGAGAATAAAGCCCAGACTCAGCTGCAGGGAGTTCTCACGCAGGCTCACCTCGGGACCTCCGTCGTAGAAGACCCCCTTTGCCGCCGAGAAGTCGCCATTATAGCGCAGGTCGAGGATCCAGTGTCGGCCGAGTTTCAATCCGGCACCCACCGTGAAGCCCACCGTCGGGCGCAGCACTCCGAAATCGACCATCGTACCATCGGCCATCGTGTGGCTGCAGTTGTTCAGCACACGGAAGACCGGTCCCAGATGCAGGCGGAAGATCCCGGGGTTGAAGGCCACCAGCACGGGAACCTCCACCTTGTTGTAAGAGAGCTCCACCTCGGGGTAGTCGCCGTGCGGGGTGAGATCGACCCCGTGGCGGGCATAATTCACCTCGAAGCGCACACCCACCGAATTCCACATGAAGCCGGCTTGCAGGCCCGCCTGCCAGCCCAGACCGCCCTTGATGTCGTAGAGCTCCACGGTCGAGTTGTAGCCATACCAGCCGGCACCGGCCGAGATTCCCCACTCAGTACGGGTGCGGGTCTTCTTCGATTTTTGGGCGTAATAGTCGTCATATCCCTGAGCCGCAACCCCCAGCGGGAGCAAGAGCAGCATCAAGACCACAAGTTTTTTATACATACACATTCAATTAATCGTTTCAATTGGTAAAGATAGGCATTTTAATTGAAAATTCAAAATCGGCGAAGGGAATCCGCAAAAGGAATCGGCGGAAATCGGCAAAAACACCCTCGAGAGCTCTCTTCAAAGGAGGAGCACACCTCATCCCTGCACCTCCACAAAAAAAGGGTGCGGATGGGCTGCCGCTGTGGTTGCGCCCCATCCGCACCTAAGATCGGAAAGACTCTTTCCTTCTCGGAACAACTACTCCTCTTCCTCGGGAAGCACAAACTCCGTCATGCCGGCCCCAACCAGGATGTTATACCACTGGAAGAGCTTCTTCATATCCGAGACGTGAACCCGCTCACGGTCGTAGTCGGGCAGCACCTCGGCCATATAGGCCTTGATCTTCTCGGGCGACTCCTTGTGGCTGATCGCCTCCTTGCCCGAGGTGTAGTTATAGATGTTCGTGAGCACCGTAGCCAGGGGCACATCCTCGTTCTCGGTGAACATCGAGATCTCGGTCAGGGCGCTCATCTTCGAGGAGAAGGCGGCATTCAGGCGCTTGCCGTCGGCCAGTGCCTCCACAATCACGCCACGCTGCGAACGGGCCACATACTTATACAATCCGGGCATTCCCGAAATCGCCAAAATATCTTTCAATTCCATAGTCTGGTATATTTTTATTTATAGGATTACTCTGTAGGGTTACTCTTTCGTGATATGGACATCGAGCTGCGGATAGGGGAAGCGGAGACCCGACTTGGGGAGCTCCTTATAGATCTTCTCATTCATATCGAAGAAGAGGCCCCAATAGTCGGCATTGCGGGTCCACATACGCAACGAGAGGTTTACCGAGGTAGGCGAGAGCTCCGTGAGGAAGACCACCGTCTCGGGATCCTTCAGTACGCGGGCATCGGCAGCGGCCAGATCGAGCAGGACCTTGCGGGCCACATCCAGATCATCGCCATAGGAGATCGAGACCTTGATATCGACACGACGCAACTCCGAGTGGGAGTAGTTGTCGATGATCGAGGTCGAGATGGCGCTGTTGGGGACATAGATGGTCTGGCGGTCGACCGTCACGATTTTGGTCGAGAAGAGCATAATCTCCTCCACGGTACCGGCCTGCCCCTGGGCCTCGATGTAGTCGCCCACGCGATAGGGACGCAACAGGAGGATCATCACACCGCCGGCAAAGTTCTGCATCGTACCGCTCAAGGCCATACCGATGGCAAGCGTGGCGGCCGAGAAGATGGCGATGATCGAGGTAACATTGACACCGAGGGTCTGAACCACGGCCATGGCGAGCAACAGATAGAAGGCCACGCTGGTCATGTTCTTCAGGAACGAGCGCAGCGAGATATCGACCTTCTTACGCTCGAAGCTGTGCTCCATGAGCCGCAGGACCCAGCGAATGAAGAGGCGGCCGATCCAGTAGATCAGCAGAGCCACAATGATCTTCACCCCCACCCAGATGGCATCGGAGACAAAGCCCTGCCACATTTCGGTCCAATCCAAGGTGGAGATCTTCTGAATGGTCTCGGTCCACTGCTGTTTTTGCAGGCTGTCGGGCAACATCAAAGGCTCAGCGCTCTCGCCCTGAGCAAATAAAAAGGGAAATTTCATGTTAAAATTTTATTACAATTACTAATCGGGGGACAAAATTAACATTTTTTTCAAAAAAAATCCATAACTTTGCAAATAACGAGAGAATAATCTCTCGAAAACCATAGCAACGAACTCTCATGAAGAAACAAGTAGAGATTATTCAGATCAACATTGCCGGTGCCGACCAACCCGGTATGACCGCCTCGCTGACCGAAATTCTGGCCCGCTATGATGCCTTTATCCTCGATATCGGACAGGCCAACATCCACCAGTCGCTCACCCTGGGCATCCTGATCAAGACGACATCCGACAAGTCGGGACAGATCATGAAAGAGTTGCTCTTCAAGGCCTCGGAGCTGAACATCAACATCCGCTTCACCCCCATCTCGGAGGACGAATACACCGACTGGGTGAGCCGTCAGGGCAAGAACCGCTACATCATCACCCTCTTGGGGCGCAAGCTGACGGCCGAGCACATCTCGCTCGTAACGTCGGCCATCACCGACCAGGGGCTCAATATCGATGCCATCAAACGTCTGACGGGTCGCGTGCCTCTGCATGAGGATGAGCGTGCCCCGAAGTCCTGCATCGAGTTCTCGGTGCGCGGCTCGCTCCTCTCGAAGCAGGAGCTGCAGGAGCGCTTCATGGCCCTGGCCGACCTCGAGGCCGACGTCTCGTTCCAGCGCGATGATATCTACCGCCGCAGCCGCCGCCTGATCTGCTTCGATATGGACTCTACCCTTATCGAGACGGAGGTGATCGACGAGCTGGCCGACCGAGCCGGCGTGGGTGCCGAGGTGAGAGCCATCACCGAATCGGCCATGCGTGGTGAGATCGACTTCTGCGAGAGTTTCAAGCGTCGCTGCGAACTCCTCAAGGGACTTGACGTCTCGGTGATGGAGGATATCGCCCGCAACCTCCCCATTACCGAGGGGTTGGAGCGCATGATGACCGTGCTGAAGCGTGTGGGCTACAAGACGGCCATTCTCTCGGGTGGTTTCACCTACTTCGGCAACTACCTGAAGCAGCGCTACGGCTTCGACTTCGTCTATGCCAACGAGTTGGAGGTGGAGAACGGGAAACTTACGGGGCGCTACCTCGGGGAGATCGTCGATGGGCGCCGCAAGGCCGAGTTGCTGCGCCTGCTGTGTCAGTTTGAGGGGATCAACACGGCCCAGGCCATTGCCGTGGGCGATGGAGCCAACGACCTTCCGATGTTGAGCCAGGCGGGTCTGGGTATCGCCTTCCATGCCAAGCCCAAGGTGAAGGCTACGGCCGAGCAGTCGATCTCCACAATCGGTTTGGATGGTATTCTCTACTTCCTTGGTTTGAAAGATTCATGGATCGAATGATAAAGGCCACAGTGGCCTTCATGGTGGTTTGGGTGACAGCGGGCTGCACGAGGAGTTATGATCCCGAGCCGCCCGCTGTTCGTATGCCGCCTGCCCCGACCCTTACACTGGCCACCCTCCACGCCCTCTACGGCTCGGGAAGCGGTACCCTTGAGCAGGAGCTTGTGGTGGCCGGCACGGTAACAAGCAGCGACCGGGCCGGAAACTTCTATCGCACCCTCTGCATCGAGCAGGGAGGCTACGGGCTTGAGATCCTGGTCGGTGGCGAGTCGCTGCACAGCCGCTACCCCATGGGAGCCCGCCTCCATCTGCGCCTTCGGGGGTTGGCCCTGGCCCGCTCTCGCGGGGTCTTGCAGGCGGGAGTAGCATCCGCAGCCTACAACTACCAGGAGCTGGAGTACCTCACGGCACAACCCCTGGTGGATGAGCACCTCTTTCGCGGTGAAGTGTCGGAGCTCCCCACCGGAAAGAGTTGTTCGATCGCCGAGCTCACCCCCGAGCGTTGCGGCACCCTGGTGGTGGTCGAGGGGCTGAAGCACGAACCCCTCACGGAGGAGAGTCCCACCTTGGAGGGTTACCACCGCTTCGTGAACTCTTCGGGCGAGGCCCTGCACCTCTACATCAGCCCCTATGCACGCTTCGCCTCCGAGCCCCTGCCCACGGGGGAGGTTACCCTGCGCGGGATCCTGCAATACCTCTCCACGGGCGACCAGGCCGGCCCCATAATCAAACCCAACGATGAGAGCGACATTATTATATAAGTACCTCCGAAGAGTCGGAGTGCTTCTCCTCTGTGGAGTGCTGGCGGGCTGCAGGGCTGATGAGGGGATCGCCTACTCACCCCACAGCAACCCCGAGGGGCAGGGATGCCTCTCGATTGCCTACCTCAAATCACTCTGCCGCAGCGAGAGCAGCCTCATCCGCACCGACTGCTACATCGAAGGGCTCATCACAGCCAACGACCTCTACGGCGAATACCCCAACGGCCTGGTCCTCGAGGATCGGAGCGGGGGCATCGAGGTCTCGGTGGCCGGCAGGGAGCTCTTCCGCCACTACCCCATCGGCCGCACGTTGCGCATCTTCTGCGAAGGGCTTGCCTTAGCCGACTACGGCGGCAAGGTGATCCTCGGAGCCGCCCCCACGGGCGAATACCCCGCCGACCGCATCTGCAGCGACGAGAGGCCGCTTCGCCTGCATCTGCTTGAGGATGCGCCACGCACCCCCGAGCCACTCACCATCACCATCTCCGAAGCCTCGCTACGGCTCGTCGGCCGCTATGTGATGCTCAACAAACTCCGCGTGGCGGAGGGCGAGAAGGGGCTCCCCTGGTGCGAACGCGACAGCCTCACGGGCGAACCCATCGCCACAACACGCCACCTGGTGGACCGCGCAGGCGACACCCTCGACCTCTACCTCCCGGGATCGGTCATCTACAACTCGGAAGAGATCCCCAGCCAAGAGGTCCGCTGCGCCGGCATCCTCGACTACTTCAACCGTCGCTTCCAACTCCGCCCCGTAAACCGAGGCATTTGGGTGGAGGAGCAATAAGCCGGAGGAATTCAGAATTCAAAATTATTTTCCTTGTCGTTGCTCATTACTCATTACTCATTGCTCACCTCGTCATCCCGAGGAGCCGCAGGCGACGTGGGGATCTTTTCATGGGCGAAATATCCCACATGATAAGTCGCTGATAAAAAGATGGCCACGTCGGTTGCTTAAGCAACCTCCTCGCCATGACGCTTGATGCAATAAGAAACCCGGACGGGGTGGCGTAACGCCACTTTTAACTTCATCAGCACCACATTTTTTTGATTTTACGGCGCGTTGCCGTTGGCAACATTTTGCGCCGTTTCTACTCTGGCGCCTCGGCAAAGCGACCCTCAAGGGGTAATGCCCAAAAGGGATTGACCTGGGCAAATAAATTTGCCGCTCATCCCTTTTGTTCATTAGGCTTTCGCCTTCCGCTTTGCGCTCGGCTGGGGACGCAGTTAGAGGAGCAGATTTCGACTTAACGCAGCAAGCCCCGGAAGGGTTGTACTTGAGGTACTACCCTTTCGGGGCGAGCAAGGCAAGGGGAAATATGCCCTATAAGATCGGAAATGAATTTTTGTATTTTAGAGGAGCAGATTTTGTTCATCGCAATAAGAAACCCGGACGGGTAGTACTTGACGTACGTCCCGTTCGGGTTTTGTTTGGGATGGGCAAAATATGCCCTATAAAATCAAAAAGAAAAATCAAAAATCATTAAGAACAGCCCACAACCGATCCTTCAACGGCCGAATGTTAAGACCCGAAATCGAAGAGATATAGAAGGTCTCAACCCCCTCGGGGAGATGGGCTCGCATCTGCTCGATGAGCTCCTCATCGAGCATGTCGCACTTAGTGATGGCCAATAGGCGCTGCTTGTCCAAGAGCTCGGGGTTATACTGCGTGAGCTCGCCGAGGAGAATCTCGAAATCCTTGCGGATGTCGTCGCTGTCGGCCGGGATCATGAACAACAATACCGAGTTGCGCTCGATGTGGCGCAGGAAGCGGGTACCGAGACCGCGCCCCTCATGGGCCCCCTCGATGATACCCGGAATGTCGGCCATCACAAAGGAGTGGCCGTCGCGCACCTCGACAATGCCGAGGTTGGGCTCTAGGGTGGTGAAGGCGTAGTTGGCGATCTTGGGCTTGGCAGCCGAGACCACCGACAGCAGGGTGCTCTTACCTGCATTGGGGAAGCCCACCAGGCCGACATCGGCCAAGACCTTCAGCTCGAGGATGAAGGCTCCCTCGTCCCCCTCCTCACCGGGCTGGGCATAGCGCGGGGTCTGGTTTGTGGCGGTGCGGAAGTGCCAGTTACCGAGGCCTCCGCGGCCGCCCTGCAGGAGAACGAGCTGCTCGCCGTGCTCGGTAACCTCCCCCACGGGGATGAGCTCCTGCTCTCCGGTCTCCTCATTCTCCACCACGCGGCGGGCAACCGTACCCAGCGGCACGGGGATGATGATATCCTTGGCATCCTTGCCCGTGGAGCGGGCTCCCGAGCCATTCTGCCCATCCTCAGCAAATTGGTGTCGCTGATACTTCAGGTGGATCAGCGTCCAATACTGGCTGTCGCCCTGGAGGATGATGCTGCCGCCCTTGCCGCCATCACCGCCATCGGGACCTCCGAAGGCGACAAACTTCTCCCGGCGAAAGTGAGCCGATCCGGCTCCGCCATGGCCCGAGCGGGCAAATATTTTGACGTAATCTACAAAGTTGGATCCAGCCATTATATTAATTCAAAATTCAGAATTCAAAATTCAAAATTATTTTATGGGAGTTATGGGAAGTATAGGAGATGTGGGAGTTATTGCATACCTCCTATAATTGCTCATTGCTCATTGCTCATTGCTCATTACTCATTAAGCAACGCAAAAACACCCCTGCACTCCTCCCAGAAATTGCTTTTGAGGTAGGATTTTCAAGGCTTGCCAAATTCGAAGTGGAGGGAGCATACTTCTTGTATGTGACCTTCACTTTGGATTTGGCGTAACGCCGAAAATACCCCTATTCTCCTATAAAAATTGCTTTTGAGGTGGGATTTTCAAGGCCTGCCAAATTCGAAGTGGAGGGAGCATACTCCTTGTATGTGACCTTCACTTTGGATTTGGCGTAACGCCGAAAATACCCCTATTCTCCTATAAAAATTGCTTTTGAGGTGGGATTTTCAAGGCCTGCCAAATTCGAAGTGGAGGGAGCATACTCCTTGTATGTGACCTTCACTTTGGATTTGGCGTAACGCCGAAAATACCCCTCAAAACAATTTTTACTCGTAGCGGCCCGATTTCAAACGCTCCACCTCCTCACGCGTGAGGAATCGCCACTGTCCGCGCTTGAGGTTCTTCTTCGTCAAACCGGCATAGTAGACACGATCGAGTTTCTGGACCGAGTAACCCAACATCTCGAAGATGCGGCGCACGATACGGTTGCGGCCCGAGTGGATCTCGATACCCACCTCCTTCTTGTTCTCCGAGGCATAGGAGATCTCATCGGCATGAATCTCTCCATCCTCGAGGACGATACCCTCGGCGATACGATCCATGTCGGCACGCGTAAGGGGCTTATCGAGCGACACCTGGTAGATCTTCTTCTTGGCATGGGCCGGATGGGAGAGCTGCTTGGTCAGGTCGCCGTCGTTAGTGAAGAGCAGCAGGCCCAGCGAATTCTTATCGAGACGTCCCACGGGGTAGATCCGCTCGGTGCAGGCCCCCTTGACGAGCTCCATGACCGTCTTCTCGGCATGCGGATCGTCCAGTGAGGTGACGTATCCCTTGGGCTTGTTCAGCACCAGGTAGACCTTCTGCTCGCCCTGCAATTTGGTGTCGTTGAACTTCACCACGTCGCCGGGCATCACCTTGGTGCCGAGCTCCGTGACGATCACGCCATTGACCGACACCAGGCCGGCAGCGATAAAGTCATCGGCCTCGCGGCGCGAGCAGATGCCCGACTGAGCCACATAGCGGTTCAGGCGCATCTCCCCCACCTGCTTGTTGGGGTTGTATTTGGGATAGCTCTTGGGCTTCTCCTCACGCACAAAAGAGCGCTTCTTGCCGCCAAAGGACTTTCCGGCAGCCGATCGTTTTGCTCCGTAGGCGGGGCGCTCGGCATGATCGAAGGTCCGCTCCGTGCGACCGGCACGCTCGGCATGATCACCACGGCCGGCAAATTTCTTCGCGCGGTCGCCATAGGCCGGACGGTCGCCGTAGTTGCGCTGCGGCTTCTCGAAGTTGGGACGGTTGTCCTCCGTAAAGTGGGGATTGAAGGATGCACGCTTGGTGCGGGGGGTGTGGCTCACGGCCTCGGCGTGGTCGCGCATGGGGCGCTCACGTCGCTCGACACGCTCTGCGACCTTGGTCGTGGTACGCTCGCGCTTGTCGCGGCCGAAACGTGCCAGTGTCGAATCGTTTTTGAAATCTCTCATTTTCTTAAATTTTTATACCACATCGGCTTCGCACTCGCTGCGTTCCTTATTGGCGGCGCAAAGGTAGTAAAATTCGAAAAGCAAAGTGCAAAATTCAAAATTATTTTCACCTTTATATCGAAAAAAAAGCCGAATGAGCCATAAAACAGCAAGAATAAGCGACTCACACAAGCCCTTGAATACAAAGTACACAACCTAAAGTTCACAGTTATGACAAATTCCACATCTTCTCCTCTTCCCCGACAGACGGAGCATCAATCCCGAAACGGAGTCTTCTGCTTCATGAACCGCCAAATCAAACTCCTCAAAGCAAGCGGCCGCCTCGGCACGGCACACAACTACGAACGGGCACGCGACAGCCTCCTGCAATTTCTCAACGGGCACGAGATCTCCTTTCGGGCGCTGAACGAATCGCTGGTCGAAGGCTACAACAAACACCTGATGAATCGTGGTCTGCTGCGCAACACCATCAGCTTCTACATGCGCATCTGGCGGGCCGTCTACAACAAAGCCGCAGCCCAACACCTCGCCCGCCGCAACCACCCCTTCCACCACGTCTATACCGGTATCGACCACACCCAAAAACGGGCCGTGAGCGAACGTCAGATCGTGCGGCTCAAGAGGCTGAAGCTGCCCGAAGGGTCGGCCCTGGACTTCGCACGCGACCTCTTTATCTTCAGCTACTGCACTCGCGGCATGTCCTTCGTCGATATCGCCAACCTGCGCAAGTCGGAGGTGCGCAGCGGCATGATCCGCTACGCCCGTAAGAAGACCCGCCAGCCGCTCATGGTCCGAATCGAGGGGCCCATCCACCTGCTGATCAAGAAATACGCCGACTCCAACCCCCACTCTCCCTACCTCTTTCCCATCCTCAAGGGGGACAGCGACGAGGCCGACTACCACCGCTACCGGCTGGCTCTGAGCCGCCAAAACAAACTGCTCAACCAACTCTCCGAACATCTTCCGGGCAAGTGCCACTTGAGCTCCTACACCGCCCGCCACACCTGGGCCACCACGGCCCGCAACCACAACATCCCCCTCTCGGTGATCAGCGCCGGCCTGGGCCATACGTCGGAACGCACCACGGAGATCTACCTCGCCTCGCTCGACAACTCGATTATAGACAATGCCAACCAACTGATCCTAAAACGGTTGAAATAGAGAGATTTCGGCACAAATAACAAGCGGCTGTCCGACGAGCCTTGAAAATAAGAATTACCCCTGCCAGATCTGCTTCTGACAGGGGTAAAATGTAATACTCCGTTCCGCTTTTTACAATCGTGCGACAAGATCAAATGCTACTTCTGGCGGAAATAGATCTGAATCGGAACACACAAAAAAGCCACCCTTTTCAAGGGGAGGTTTGGAGGGATTGTCAATATTCGGATTTTCGGGGGGTTCTAAATAACCTTCAATCGTGCGACAAGATCAAACACTACTTCTGACGGAAGTAGATCTGAATCGGAACACAAAAAAAAGCCTCCCTTTTCAAAGGGCGGTTTGGAGGGATTGTCAATATTCGGATTTTCGGGGGTTCTAAATAACCTTCAATCGTGCGACAAGATCAAACACTACTTCCGGCGGAAATAGGTCTGAATCGGAACACAAAAAAAGCCTCCCTTTTCAAAGGGAGGTTTGGAGGGATTGTCAATATTCGGATTTTCGGGTGTTCTAAATGACCTTCAATCGTGCGACAAGATCAAATGCTACTTCTGGCGGAAGTAGATCTGAATCGGTACACCCGAAAAATCCCACTCTTCGCGCAGTTTGTTCTCCAGGAAGCGACGGTAGGGTTCGCGAATATACTGGGGCAGGTTCACGAAGAAGGCGAACTGCGGCGTAGGGGTCGGGAGCTGCGTAACATACTTGATCTTGATATACTTACCCTTGGTTGCGGGGGGCGGGTAGTTCTCGATCAGGGGCAGGAAGAAGTCGTTGAGCTCCGAGGTCGAGATGCGGCGCTTGCGCGACTGGTGCACGCGGATAGCCGTCTGCAGCACCTCGAGGATACGCTGCTTGTTAATAACCGAGGTGAAGATGATGGGAATATCGCTGAACGGAGCGAGCTTCTTCTCCAGGAACTCACGCCACTCCTTCATCGTGTTGCTCTCCTTCTCAATCAGGTCCCACTTATTGACCACAATCACACAGCCCTTGCGGTTCTTGACAATCAGGTTGTGAATGTTGAGGTCCTGCGACTCGAGGCCCTGCTGGGCATCGAGCATCAGGATGCAGACATCCGACTCCTCGATGGCGCGGATCGAGCGCATCACGGAGTAGAACTCCAGATCCTCCATCTCCTTGCCCTTCTTGCGCATACCGGCCGTATCGACCAGGTAGAAGTCCATGCCGAACTTGTTGTAGCGCGTGTGGATCGAGTCGCGCGTGGTGCCGGCAATATCGGTCACGATGTTGCGCTCCTGGCCCAACAAGGCGTTGGTCATCGACGACTTACCGACGTTGGGACGACCCACAATGGTGATGTGGGGCAGATCCTCCTCCTCTTCGGAGTGAATCTCACCGGGCAGCTTGGCCAAAATTTCGTCCATCAGATCACCCGTTCCGCTACCCGACATCGAGCTGATGCAGAAGGGCTCTCCGAGGCCCAGGGCGTAGAACTCGTGCGAGGAGTAGATCAGATCGTAGTTATCGACCTTGTTGCAGACCAGAATCACGGGTTTGTTCGTTCGGCGCAACACCGAGGCCATCATCTCGTCGAGGTCGGTGATTCCGGTGGCCACCTCCACCAGGAAGAGGATCACATCGGCCTCCTCGATGGCGAGCATCACCTGGCGGCGAATCTCCTCCTCGAAGATATCATCCGTGTTTACGGCATAACCGCCCGTGTCGATGATCGAGAATTCGCGACCGTTCCAGTCGGTCTTGCCGTAGTGGCGGTCGCGCGTGGTGCCGGCCGTCGAATCGACAATGGCCTTGCGCTGTCCCACCAGACGGTTAAAGAGGGTACTTTTGCCCACATTGGGGCGTCCTACAATGGCTACCAGTGACATGTTCTGTTTCGTTTAGCTGCTTGGGGTTAAAATTTATCGGCAAACGCCTCCTTGATCGACTCTACGGCATCCAACTTCTCCCACGAGAAGAACTCCACCTCACGCTCCGTGGCGATGCCGTTCTCCCAGACGGGTACAGACTTCGTGTAGGGGCGGTTGCCAAAGTGGCCGTAGGAGGCCGTAGCCTCGAAGATGGGGTTCTTCAGGCCGTAACGCTTCACGATGGCCGCGGGGCGCAGGTCGAAGAGCTTGCCGATCTGGTTGGCGATCTCGGCATCGCTCACCCGGGTGTGGTTCGTGCCGAAGGTATCGACAAAGATCGAGAGGGGTTGGGCGATACCGATGGCGTAGGAGAGCTGCACCAGGATGTTCTCGGCCACGCCGGCAGCCACCAGGTTCTTGGCAATGTGACGGGCGGCATAGGCGGCCGAACGGTCCACCTTTGAGGAGTCCTTACCCGAGAAGGCGCCACCACCGTGGGCTCCGCGACCTCCGTAGGTATCGACAATGATCTTGCGGCCCGTGAGGCCCGTATCGCCGTGCGGGCCACCGATCACGAACTTGCCCGTGGGGTTCACATGGAGGATATACTCCTCGCCGATGAGCTCCGAGAGCTGGTCGCCGGCACGCTCCAGGCGGGCCTTGACACGCGGAATGAGGATCGTGCGCACATCGTTGCGGATCTGCTCCTGCATCAGGCGCTCGGCCTCCTTCTCGGTGCGCGTGGCATCGGGCAGGATAAACTCGTCGTGCTGGGTCGAGACCACAATGGTGTGCACGCGCAGCGGCTTATTGTTCTGATCGTCGTACTCGATCGTCACCTGCGACTTGGAGTCGGGGCGCAGGTAGGTCATCACCTTACCCTCGCGGCGGATAACGGCCAGCTCCTTGAGGATCACATGCGAGAGGATGAGGGTGGCGGGCATAAACTCGCGGGTCTCGCGGCAGGCGTAGCCAAACATGATGCCCTGGTCACCGGCTCCCTGCTCGGCCTCCTCTTCACGCACCACGCCCTGGTTGATATCGGACGACTGCTCGTGAATAGCCGAGAGGATTCCGCACGAGGCGGCATCGAACTGATACTCGCTCTTGTTGTAACCAATGCGGTCGATCACGCGGCGGGCCGTGGACTGCACATCGACATAAGCCTCCGAGCGCACCTCACCCGAGACCACAACCAGACCCGTCGTGCAGAGGGTCTCACAGGCCACCTTCGAGTGGGGATCGCGGCGCAAAAACTCATCCAATATGGCATCCGAGATCTGATCGGCCACCTTGTCGGGGTGTCCTTCCGACACCGACTCCGACGTAAAGAGAAATTTTCCCATGGTTCTATCCTTTTTTGTTCTTCTTTTTCAATCTTCGGCAATCCGAGATTGCCCTCAGGCACGGGTCGGCTACAACGAGAGCCACCCACTCCCGATTCGAGTGGAAAAAAGCAAGACTGATTGGGGGAAGGCCGGAATAAAAAAGAGCTGTTTTAGCGATTTTTTATTGTGGTTTGCAATCAGTCAAATCTTTCCACATCCCCCGATGTTTCGTATCGGGGCGACAAAGATACGAAATAAATCACAAATCGCCATTCGCATCTCACAAATTTTTCATTTTTTTTACCAATTCGACAGGACAAAGGTTCGCGAAGCGGATTTTTTACCCAAAGGACAACGATTTGACGGCATGACAAGCCAAAAAGAGAAAATATTTCGTAATTTTGTATGACGATATTGGGACCTGCGATACAAATTTCAGGGACAACAAATTTCAGGGACAAGAGAACAGAGAGAAAACGAAAGCCGAAATGCAGACGAAAACCCTGAGCCTTCTCGCCACGCTTATGCTGCTGGCTCTTTTCTGCGGATGCCGACGGCCGGTTACGCCTTCGTCACTCGACACCTCGGAGCTGGAGGCCAGACTCGAGCAGGGCGACCTCCTGTTTCGGCGCGGAACGGGCGTGGTGGGACACCTGGTTGCCTCGATGGATCCCGAGGGACGGTTTTCGCATGTGGGGATCGTGATTCGGGAAGGCGATGGTTGGCAAGTGGTTCACGCCGTACCCCACGAACCCGACTTCGAGGGAGACTTCGACCGCGTGAAGTGCGAACCCGTGGCCGACTTCCTGGGACGTTATGCCGATGTGGTCTACGGCCTCTACCGCGCAAAGGCGGATCCGATGCAACGCCACACAGCCGGCAGCCACGCCCTGAGGCTCGCCCAAAGACGCGTACCCTTCGACCACAACTACGACACGGAGGACACCACGCGCCTCTACTGCACCGAATTGGCGGAGTACTGCTACGCGCTTGTGGGGGTAGCCCTGAGCGAGGGGCGGCGCACCGAGGTGAATTTCCCGAGCCTCTCGGGAAGCTACATCTTCCCCGCCGACCTGACCCAAAGCCGAAATTTGACACCTATATATTAATTAAAAACACAACCGTTATGAAAAAATTATCTATGCTGTTTGTTGCCCTGGTGGCAAGCTTTATGATCTCGTGTGGCGGCGCTTCGACGCCGAGCGATGCCGTGGCCGAGGTTTACGATCTGATGATCGACGGCGACTACGAGGCCGCCTCCAAGACCTTCTACTTTGGCGAGAAGAGCCCCGAGGAGGAGGCTCAGGGTCAGGCCATGATCCTCTCGATGCTCGAGCAGAAGGCAAAGCCCACGCTGGAGAAGAAGGGCGGACTGAAGGGGTATGAGATCCTGGGCGAGACGATTGCCGAGGATGGCAAAACCGCCAAAGTGGAGGTGAAACTCATCTATGGCAACGGTACCGAGGAGAAGAACAAGGTGGACATGGCCCTCGATACGAAGGGAAATTGGCGCCCTGCCATGAAGAAGTAGCAAGACCCGAAAAAAACATTGGGTAAACAGATTGGGGATGGATTGCGAGCCAAGGCTCAGCATCCATCCCCATCTGTTTCTATTCTGGTAATACTCACGGTTATATTCTCTACAAGCAATGAATAATTGCTCATTACTCATTACTCATTGCTCATTTATTTGTGCCGTGGCTACAATAGCGGCACAGAGCCAGATTGCCCTCGTCGTCGCGCAGGTGCATGCCGCCCCCCAAGCAGTAGCGGAACATGTTGCAGGAGGCGCAGGGCTCCTTTTCGCGGGCCCAGGCCCGGTCGCGGAAGGGCTTGAAGCGATTTTGCCACACCTCCCAGAAGGAGTCGCGGTAGATGTTGCCCTGGTGATAATTTCCCCGCACGGAGGTACAGCCCGAGATGGCACCATCGACCCGAATCGAGGCAACCGTGATTCCGGCATCGCACTGGTAGAACTCATCGCGCACCTCGGCCTCATGCTCCCCCAGGAATCCCTCGCAGGAGTAGCTCAGGTCGATCCGCCCCTCGCGGCGCGTATGGCGGATAAAGGTCATCAGGCGGGCGAACTCCTCATCCGAGAGCTGCAGGGAGCGATCCTCGCGGGCACGTCCCGAAGGGAAGATGGTGGCAATACGCCAATGGGTCACCCCCTCGGCGATCAAGAGCTCCTTGAAGGCCTCCAGGCGCGGCAAGAGGGGCGAAGTTACGCAGGTGATGATATCACAGGTGAGCTCCTTGCGAGCCACGATGGAACGAATGGCAGCAAGGGCCCGCTCATAGGAGAGCGGATGGCGGCGAATGTAGTTGTGGGTCTCCGCAAAACCGTCGAAGCTGACCGAGATGGAGCGCAGGCCGGCGGCCATGAGTCGATCGAGTCGCTCCTCGGTCAGCGCCATGCCGTTGGTGACCATGCCCCACATATATCCGCGGCGCGTTACCTCACGCCCCGCCTCCTCCAGGTCGTCGCGCACCAAGACCTCACCCCCCGAGAAGATGATGAGCACCTCGCGGGGATCGACATGGGGGGTAACCTCCTCATCCAGCAGGCGCAGGAAATCGGCCAGGGGCATATCGGGCACCTCGGGGGCCACGCGGCAGTCGCTCCCGCAGTGGCGACACGAGAGGTTGCAACGAAGCGTACACTCCCAAAAGAGGGTATGCAAGGGGTGGCGCTCCACCAGATCGCCATAGAGATCGGAGAAGAGCCCCAGCGCAATGCGCTTCCTCAAACCGGGACGACGAATCGACATGCGACTACTCCTCCTTGGCAGGTTGCTGGGCAGGAGCCTCAGAGGCCTCGCCATCGGTATAGACACGCTGTCCCTCGGGACGCCGCACACCATAGAGCACCCGGATACGATGCTCATCGGACGAAGGGGCTATCGCCTCGGGTGAAGGGTTGCCGGAGATCGAGTCGTCTGCAGAGGGCTCTTTGGCCGTATTTCGCACCGTGGAGCAGGCTGTGGAGAATCCAAGCAGGGCCAACAAAGCCCATTTGATACGTTTACTCATAGCTGAAATCTTTTTACAAAGATAAGATTTTTAACGAAAAAACACAAATTTGGAACCCAAAACGATATTTTTACGAAAAAATTGTCTTTTTCCAAGAAAAAAAGGTAAAAAAAGTTGCGCCTTATAGAATATAGTTGTAACTTTGCTATGCATATTCACACATTAACACACAAACACTATGATTGGTAAAGTAAAATGGTTTGATTGCAAGAAAGGCTACGGATTTATTATCTGTGAGGATGGTAAGGAGGTATTTGTACACTATACCTGTATCATTGCCGAGGGTTTCCGCGCGCTGAACGAGAAGCAGCAGGTTGAATTTGAGATTGAGCCTGTTGATCGTGGCGAGCAGGCAATCAACGTAAAAGTGATTTCGGCAGAGGCAGCTGAACCCGCAGCCCCTGCTTCGGCCGAATAAGCAGCGTATAATTCCCTGCACCGGAAAGGAGCGCGTCCCATTGGGTCGCGCTCCTGACTTTTCCAAGGAGCAAAGAACGAATTTTGTTTTTCAATTTTTTTACTATTCCAAAAATTTGTCGTATTTTTGGGGCATGAAATCCCGAAGAGTGGAGCGAAAGGGCGAAGAGCACTACAGAGGCCACTGCCGGAGATAACGTGAGCATACAAATTTATTCATCATAAAACATTGAAAGTCATGAAAGAAGCTATTGCCATTCTGACGGGAGGCGGTCCGGCCCCCGGTATGAACACCGTAGTGGGTTCGGTTGCCAAGACCTTCCTGCGCAAAGGATTCCGCGTAATCGGTCTGCATGAGGGTTACACGGGTCTGTTCAACCCCTCGCCCCGCACCGTGGACATCAACTACCCGATGGCCGACGGAATCTTCAACCAGGGCGGTTCGTTCCTGCAGATGAGCCGTTTCAAGCCCAAGGATTCCGATTTCGAGCATAACTTCAACCTCGACTTCTTCACCCAGAACAATATCAAGTTGCTCGTTACGGTGGGTGGCGACGACACGGCATCGACCGCAAACCGCATCGCCAAGTTCCTCGAGGCCAAGAAGTACCCCATCGCCAACATCCACGTTCCGAAGACCATCGACAACGACCTGCCGTTGCCGAAGGGTGCCCCGACGTTCGGCTACGAGTCAGCCAAGGACAAGGGTGCCGTTATCGCCCGCGCCGTCTATGTCGATGCCCGCACGAGCGGCAACTGGTTCGTACTGGCTGCCATGGGTCGTTCGGCCGGCCACCTGGCCTTCGGTATCGGTGAGGCCTGCCACTACCCCATGATCGTTATCCCCGAGATGTTCAACAAGACCGAGATCACGGTGGAGAAGATTGTCAATCTGGTGATCTCGTCGATCATCAAGCGCAAGATCATGGGCATGGATTACGGTGCTGCCGTTATCTCGGAGGGCGTATTCCACTCGCTCTCGGACGAGGAGATCAAGAAGAGCGGCATCCACTTCAGCTACGACGAGCACGGCCACCCCGAGTTGGGCAAGGTATCGAAGGCTCACATCTTCAACGAGATGATCGAGAAGCGCGTCAAGGAGCTGGGTATCAAGGTAAAGAGCCGTCCCGTAGAGCTGGGTTACGAGGTACGTTGCCAGACCCCGATCGCCTACGACCTGACCTACTGCTCGGAGCTGGGTATCGGCGTACACAAGCTCTACGCCGAGGGCAAGACCGGCTGCATGGTCTATGTTGATTCGGAGGGCAATGTATCGCCCCTCTACCTGAAGGATCTGCAGGATCCCACGACGGGTAAGATTCCTCCCCGCTTGGTGGACATCAACTCGGACAAGTTCGCCTCGGTGGTCGAGAACATCATCAACGCCATCTACGAGGAGGACTACGAGGAGGCCCGCAAGTATGTGGCCAACCCCGAGGAGTTCGACTTCAAGAAGATCCTGAACTGGTAATAAACCCAAGCCTAAAAGTAAGAGAGTCTCCTTTCACGATGAAGGAGACTCTCTTCTTTTTATCGGTAAGCTGCTTTAAATGAAGTAATCGACCACGACACGCTCCTCGCGCACCTGCTCGCAGTGCTCGCTTACAGCGACATGAGCCGGATGGACCTTGTAGATATCCAGGTCGGCCTTCGAGTCGAAGCAGACGGTCAGCACGGCATCGTAGGCCGCCTCGGAGGGAAACTCGTTGATTCCAAACTCCAGGGAGCGAATCTGCGGCACAACGCCCACCAGAGCCTCCAGATGCTCCTTCATCCATTGGGCATGCTCCTTGCGGCTCTTGCCCTCGGCGCCCTCTTTGAAGCGCCACATCACAATGTGTTTCAACATAATCGTATCGATTTTAATTCGTTATAAAGTCAGATCGAGTTGCGGGTCGGGCCAAAGGTTCTCCACGGGCAGGTGCGCGGCATGGGCCCGCCTGACGGTGTAGCGCGTACCTCCGGTGCGGCCGCTGTACCAGGCAACGAGGTAGGAGGCGTGATCGACCAGGTAGTCGTTGCGGTGGTGGTAGCAGGCTGCATAGTAGTTCGTGGAGAGGGGGACGACAGCATCGGCCTTGAGGAGTACCTCCCGATAGCGCTCGCGGACGGTCGGCTTCTGGTGATCGGCATGATCCGAATAGGGAAGCACACAGACGAGTCGCAGGTCGGGGAGCTCTTCGCGCAGCGCGAGGACCGCCTCGGCAGCCGCCAGGTCGAAGCCCTCGGCCATGCCCGAGAGGAAGGTGCCGACACCGCGGGCATGGAGGGCCCTGATGGCGGCACGCAACAACTCGTCGGCCTCACCCCGATAGGTGCGGTGGCCGGTGAAGGCTGCGGTCTGTTCGCGCACAAGAATCATAGAACAAAGGTACACAAAAAATTGAGATGCACTTTAAGAAGCGGGATAAATTTGTTTGCGAAAAAATTTTTCGGGGCAACTTGTGGCGCATATTTTGCAACGGTGTGGGGTGTAATCTTAAAACTTCAGAGCTATGAAACACACCACAATTTGCGTTGCCTCCCTGCTGGGCGGCATGATCATCGGCTCGGCGTTGGCCATGTTGCTCACGCCGCAGTCGGGTCCCGAGTTGCGCAACAATCTGCGCGAGGCCTTCGATCGCGAGATCGACAAGGTGAAGAGTGAGATCGACAAGGCCCGTTGCCACTGCAACGACAAAACCGAGTAGTCGATGCGGGAGCTCCACACCACCTCGAGCCACCTGGGGAGCGGATTGATCCTCTTTGTGCTGGCGGCAGTCATCGCGCTGATCCTGCTCATGGGAGGGCTCACGATGCTGCTGGGCAAGATGATGGGATCGCTGATCGGAGCAATGGTCCTAATGGGCTGCTTCTTTGCCATCATTGCCGGCCTGGTCTATTACTTTTCGCTGCGCGAGGCCTTTCGGCAGTTGCGCCAACACCTCGAGACGGTCTATCAAGTGGCACAAGCCGCCCAATGGGGTTACGAAGCGGTGATCGGCTTCCTACAAAAAAAGGTTTTCCTCTGAAGGAAAACCTTTTTTGGGTTCGAAGGGAGTAGCGGTATGATCTTTTTCGGGTAATCCGGAATTGACGATCCTACTTTCGAGCAAAGACCTGCACCTGCTCCGGATCATCCTTGGCGACCCAGACCATGCGGTTGGCCGTGAGCGAGCGGACGATATAACGGTGGGCCCAGTCGCCCCCGTTGTAGTCGTAGTTGCCCACCAGGATCGAGCCCAGGGAGGGGTCGGTCAGGATATTAAAACTGCCCGTGAGCACCTGTTCCGAGAAACTCTCGACATTCTGGCGCAGCGTATAGGTACGCTCCTTACGATCAAACTCGATACGGACGTAGCACCCCTCGGGAAGGGTCGAGCCGTTGTCGTAGGTCACCAACTCCCACTCTCCGGCCAGGTTGTTGGGCGTAACCTCCAACAGCGCATCGGGGAGCGTCTCCTGCTGATCCTCACAAGCAGCAAAGGCTGCCACAACCAGCGAAAAGAGCATCAATTTCAACCAATTTTTCATCTTATTTCTCTTTTATTTGTTTCTAATTTCATTTGCCATGGGAAGGCCCACGATCCTACGGCTGCACGTTGTTTCTCAGGCGCAAGGTACGCATGCGGGGCGGGAGATCGAGGCCTTGGAGCAGGATCGGCAGCGTGCCGTCGGCTCGGAAGGCGGGTCGCTCAGGCAGGGTGATCACCAGGTCGCCCTGCTCGGCGGGGGCCAGCAACTCGGGCTCTGTTCTCACCACCACGCCGTGCGTGGGCAGGAGCCGATCTTCGGTGATCCGCAGGGGGCTCTTGCCGCCATTCATGCAGGCGATGCGCACCTCACGCTCCCCGGTGTAGGGAATCTCGATCTGGCGTAGCAGCAACGGGCCACAGGCTTGGGCGTAGTCGCCACTGCGATCCGCCGAAGGCTCGACACGTCCCACCAGGCGGACAATGGCCGAGGGGCGCTGCGGCGAGAGCGAGGTATAGACGAAGAGCCGCTGATCCACCGCTCCGGGATGGCCCTTAGGGTTGTACTTCAAGACGATACTCCCCCACTCGCCCCGCTTCAGGGGCTCGGCCGAGAAGTCGGCCTTCAGGCATCCGCAGGTGGTGCGGATGGCGGTGATCACCACCGGGGTCTGCTCCCCATTCTGCCAGCGCAGGGTCGTTGTCCAAACCCCTCCCGACTCGGAGAGGGTCCCCATCTCGATCGGCCGCTCCGGGAAGCGGAGCTCCGAGGGGTGGGTCTGCGGATTTCGCACGCTGTCCAACCGCTCGCGGGGCACCAAACGGATTTGGGCCGACAAGAGCGTCGGAAGGAGAATCAGCGCACAAAGGATCGGACAACGCATCACCGGCCGGAGTTTTTAGAGCCAACCCATGCCACCCTCGCTCTTGCGAACCGTGATGGCGAAATCGTGCGCAACACCATTTGAGGCGACAATCGAAGCGGTCGTCGAGCCCGACTTCAGCCCCTCGAAGAGGAGTTTTCCCTCCTGCATCGCAGACGAGGCGATCGAGGAATCGGCAATCGTCACGGTATAGGTGAGCTCCTCCCCCTCCAGGAAGTAACGGGCAGGATGCAGGGCCACCGTTTCGCCCTCCACAAGGGTGAGGTTCGGGAAGCGCATCTCCATACCGGCACCATCCATGGCCGCCAGCAGGGCCGTGGCATTGACCTGGCCGCTACCCATCTTACCCACGAAATCCGAGAGATTCAACTGCATGGGCTGAATGGGGCCGATGTCGGCCACATAGCGGCAGTAGGTCTTCTTTCCCGTGAAGTAGGGATCAATATCTACGGTTGTCGCGTGCAGGAGCTCGCGCAACTCGTCGGCCTTGAAATGGCGGCGCTGCTCCACGGCGTGCGAGATCGCCAGGGCAACCACAGCCGAGACATGCGGGCAGGCCATCGAGGTGCCCTCCATGTAGCCGTAACCGCTCTCGCTGACGTTGTAGGGCAGAGCCGAGAGGATGCAGCCAATCTCACCATAGTTATGTTCCTGGTCCACATAGTCGAAGTAGTAGTCCTGGTCACCACCCGGAGCCGAGATCGTCGTACCGGGGCCATAGTTGGTATAGACGGCCGGCGTGAAGTCGGCAGCCGTAGCAGCTACCGAGACACAGAAGTCGGCAGCTCCCGGGAAACCGGCCGCAGGGGCCGACTCGTTACCGCCGGCAAAGACCGCGATACCCCCCTCGATGGCACCGGCCGGCGAACCGGCATAGTGAACGAAGTACTCCAGGGCAGCCTTCTCCAAGGGCGAGCCCATCTCCCACTGCTCCTGGGTGGCGAATCCGGCCTCACCCCAGTCGTAGATGTTGGCGGCACCCGAGACATAGCCCCAGCTGCACTGCAACACCACGGCGCCGTTGTCGGCAGCATACTTCATGGCGCGCACCACCTGCAGAAGCCCCGTCGAGACGTTGCCCGAGAAGATCTGGCAGGCCATCACACGCACACCCGTACCGGGCGAACCGTCACCGCCGGCAATCGACGAGATACCCTCACCGTTGTTGTTCACACCGGCAATCACACCCGCCACATGCGAACCGTGGCCCGAATCCCAGGGGTCGTTCCAGGTGATCTTGCCCGTGTCGTGGACAAAGTTATAGCCGTTCACATCTCCGGCATAGCCATTACCGTCGTTATCCTCATGCGAGCCCTTTACCTCATCGGCATTGACCCACATGTTGGCCTTCAGGTCGGGGTGCTCGACGAAGATACCCTCATCGAGCACGGCCACGATCACCTCGGGGTGGCCGGTGGTGCGTTCCCACGCCTCGACACACTGCACGTCGGCATCCTTAACCGACTTCACCACCTCACCTTCGCGGAACATGTCGCCGCGGTTCTCGATGTTCCACTGCATGGGGAACAACGGGTCGTTCATCCGAGCCCCTTCGGAACGGGTTGTTTTGGGCATATCGGCCACCTTGAGCGGCGTGGCCTTACCCGAGTAGGCACGTTTGATCGTGCGGTTCAGATCCACCTGCTGCACCTCGCCCAGCGAGCGCATGCGCAGGGCCACCTGCTCCACGTCGTAGCGCTCATCAAAGCGCACGACATACCACTGGTGCAGACCCGCCTCACGGGTCGTGAGTTCTGTGCGGGAGTTGTAGGGGAAGACACGCTCCAACTCGCAGTCGCCCAGCAGCGCAAGAAGCTCATCCAGGGCCGGAGCACCACTGCGCGTGAGGGCACCGCTGCTCACCAGGCCGTTCTCCTCGAGCAGGGCAACCACCTCGGGGGTGAACTTCACCAGAAGCACCCCGCTCTTATAGGCCTCCTGCTCGCAGTCGGACTCCTTCAAGGTTGGCTCCCACTGCGGCTCACTCGTACAGGAGACGAGCAGCGAGAAGAGGATCGACAGACTAAAAATATATCTTTTCATAGTTTATTTCCAGCTTAAAAGACTCAACGACTACTCCTCGATCGCCTCGGGCTTCTCTTTGGAGGTGTAGATGTCGTAGTAATAGTTCATATTCACAGGTTCGTTCTCGAACACAGCCTGCGTACCATCCTGGGCACGTCCCTCCTGCGGGAAGACCAGCGAGGTGGGATACCACCAATCGAGAGCCGGGTGGTAGAGCAGCCAATCGGGCAACTTACCCGACAGACGGTTGTGGTTGATCGAGAAGCGCGTGGTAGAGGGCATCACCTTCTTGATCTTGCGATCCACCAGGAACTGCGGCAACGTATCCACGCGGTCGATATCCTCCTGCGTGTAGTAGGGCACCGTGTCGTCATCCAGGAAATCGGGCAGCTCACCCTGCAGATAGTTCACCGACAGCACCAGCGTTTCGAGATCCCACTTCAGGAGCTCCACCGGGAACTCGGGCTCCTCGATGAATCCACCCAGATTGGTGCGGGTCGTATTGCTCAGGTCGTAGATCGAGCTGCGCTGGTTGGCATTCAGGATCAGGTGGCGCAGGTGGGGGAAGTTCTCCTTCGTAAGCACACCGGGAATGCGGGGGAAGTTGTTCGAGCCCAGGTTCAGGTACTCCAGATTCTGGAGCTTGGCAAAGCTGCGGGGCAACTCGACCAGACCGTAGGCACCGATCGTCAGGCGCTTGAGCTGCGTCAGTTCAGAGATGTGGTCGCCGGTCGAGAGATCCAGCAGGAAGGTGTTCGTATTACCGAAGAAGTAGAGCTCCTCGGCTGCCGTCAGGTACTTCACCGCATAGGGCAGCCCCTCCTTCGTGTTGAAGAGCATGAACTGAGCCGAGCGGACACGCCCCACCATCTCGGGGGTACACCCCTCATCTCCCTCCTCCCAGAGGGTTACGTTGCTCCAGGTGGTCATCGGGGTGGAAGGATCCCACGACGAGAGGGTCGCCAGCGAACGCTGAATCGAGAGCAGAGCCACCGAATCACCGCCGCGCGTGTTTTCCACGATCGGCTCGGCCGCCGACTGCCTTACGTTAAGCAGATCCTGACGGGCCAGCGTCACCTCCTTTTTGGGTTTGAAGACTACATCGGCCAGGCGCTCCTCGGGCAGGGTGTTGATATCCCAATTGAAGCGCACGGTAACCTCGCGCGGACGGATGCCGCGATCGAGCAGCAACGTGTGGCTCTCACTCATGAGCCAACCGGCATTCTCGGGGATCTCAACCTCAAAATCGACATTGGTCTTGACCTTCACATCGAAATAGCGCGAGCCATAGGCGGCGAAGTTGCTCAGCTGCACATCGGGCTCTTCCAACTCGATGGTATAGGGATAGCCCTCCTGCGAGATCACGATCTCACGCTCGGCCCAGGTCGAGAGATTCTGGATACGGACCACCCCCTGGCGCGGCTCGGCCGTCAGCGCCGAGTCGATGCGGAACTCACAGGTCGTGGTACCGCGACCGTTGGCGGGCGAAATGGTGATCCAGGGGTTGTCCGTCGAGGCGATCCAATCCTCGCCGGCACGCACCACAATATACTCTTTGGCACCGGTGGGGCCCACCTCGATGCGGTTGCGCTCAAGGGCGAAATCGACCGTCGTCTCCTCCTCCTTACAGCTCCAGAGCACCAGCAGGAGCAGGGCAAGTGCCATATATTTCATCTGTTTCATAACTTTCTCTGCACGTTTACTCCAACATATAATCACAATTCAGAATCTGCTGCGTCTTGTCGTAGATCAGGATGTAGGCTCCCACCTGCCAGGCATAGCAGATATCCGTGGCATCGAAGACAATATTGGGGTTATCGCTGATATCGAGGTAGTAGATCAGCGTCGAGATCGTATCCTCCACCACGCGCAGGTCGTTCGAGCCGAGGTAGAGTCCTCGCAGACCCGTGTGACGGTAGATTCCCGTAGGCCACTCCTTGAGGCTGCGGGCACCCGAGGCATCGCGCTGCGAACGGATGGCAAAGACCGTCAGTCCCGAGCAGTCGAGCGGCTCGTAGGGGAACTCGCTGAAGTTGTTGAACGAGATATCCAGGCCATAGAAGTAGGGCATGTTGCCGGCATGGAACTCCCAGGGCAGATCCGTCAGGTTGTTGTACGAGAGGTCCATCGAGGTCATCACCGTGGAACGCTCATAGGTGAGTGCCCCCTCGGGAATCTCTTCGATCTGGCAACCGCGCAGGACGATGTAGGCAATCGACGAGTTGCTCTCGGCAAAGGCCTTCGGGTACTTCGTCATGGGGTTCTGTCCCAGCGAGAAGGTCTCAACCTTGATTCCGCGGTAGGAGCCATCCTCCTCGCCCTCGCAACCCGTGATGAGGTTGCCCGAGAAGTCTACCGAGGCGATCGTAAAGCGGCTCTCGGCGCTGAAGATGTTGGGCACCTTCTTCAGGCGGTTATACTTTACCGAGAAGGTCTCCATATCGTCATAACCGCAGAAATAGCCCTTCTCATCGGTCGGGAGCTCCTCTAAGAGGTTGTTGTCCAGATAGAGCTGCACGGGGGCCACCTCCTTGGTCAGGGGGTAGATCTTCGAGATCTTGTTATAGGCCAGATCCAACAGACCGATCTTCTTCATCTTGTTAAACGACTCGGGAAGCTCCTCCAGAGAGTTCTGGCGGGCATAGAGGATCTGAATCTTCTCGTTGGCAGGGCCGTTGGCAATGGCATCGAAACCCTTATAGATCTCCTCGGCCGACCACTGACGGTTGTTCGAGAGGTTGAGCGACACCAACTCCGGCAAGGCGGCCAACGCCATCGGGAAGCGGTTCATCTTCGGGCAGTTGTAGATCTCCACATCGGTCAGCGACTTCAGGTTGGCGAGCTCCATGGGCAGCTCCTCAATCTCGCTGTTGGCAATATAGAAATACTCGAGGTTCTCCAGCAGGCCGATCTCCTTGGGGATCGACTTCAGACCGTTGCAGAGCGTACCGTGGTTCGTATCCATCGGGTGGAGCTGCTTGGCCGAACCCGACTTGCGATCGATCAGCTCACTCTCGTTGTAGCGGTCGTAGAGGTCGGCTGCGGGCGAGCTCAGGCCATGCTCCTTCAGGGCACGGGCACAAGGCTCCGACATGGGCGTTGCCGGGTGGATCATCTCAAGGAAGGCCTTATGGTTCTCCAAGCGGTTGCGCTTACGCTCCGAGAGGCTCTTGTCGAGCGACAACGACGGGTCGTAGGTGTAGAGGTTCACGTCGTTATGGGTTCCCAAGTAGAGCTCCACCAGGGCCGTAAGCTGCCCGATAGCGGGCGAGAGGTGGCCGCTGAAGGCGAAGTCGCTGATATCAATGCGGGCCACACGTCCGTTCGAGTGGAGCTCCACACCGGGCTGGTCGCCCCACAAGTCGCAATCCTTGTTAAAGTCCCAATTGGCTCCACGCGGGAAGTTCTCACCCGAGTAGTACCAGCTTTCGCCGTTGAGGCTCTCCCAGATCTCACGCAGGGCATAGTAGTCCTGGATGTAGTCGTCGGCCTCGTAGAGGGCTACCGGCACATCGGCCTCGGTCGTGCGGTTATCCTCGACCGAGAACTCCAGGCTCTTGGGGTTGTTCTTCCGCTCGAGCAGCACACCCGATACGTCGAACGCCTCGTAGGAGATCAGGCGGTAGTCGCCGGCCTTGATCCGAAGGAGCGTATCGCAGAGCAGCGAGGAGGTCTGGTAGCCATCCTCCACCTCGTCCGACTCATCGAAATGAAGCGAGAACTTGGTCGGCAACTCCACAAAGCGCACCTGCTCGTTGGTTCGGCGGTTCTGCACCGTGATGTTGATCTCGCGGATCTCATCGAAGGTGTACTGGCGCTCCACGGCACGCGTACCGGCAAAGTCGGAGAGATCCTTCACCAGGCGGAAGCGGACCGCTCCACGCGGCGTTACCTCGGCCGTCAGGTCGTGTTGCGTAAGGCCGCCGGCGCGGATCGTAAAGCGACTCTCGCCATTGGGGGCTCCGTTGTAGATCGGCTCATCGGCCGCATCGTAGAGCGTATAGGTGATCACCTCATAGGTTCCGGTCAGGAGCTTGAGTTTATCGCTTCGAAGACCATACTCAGCCAACTCCTTATTGGCCGCCGAGAGGGTCAGGGTCTGGGCAATGGTCGTCTCGCCATAGGTCAGCGTGACCTTCATCTTCGAAGCCTCGGCCAGGTAGTCGAGCTCACTCTTGACGGCTCGGCTGTCGGCCTGGTAGGAGGCCTCTTTGAAAAGTTTGAACTGTACATATCCGTAATTGGTGTCGCGATGATCGACCGCCTCGTCGTCGGAGCATCCGACCAGAAAGCTCAAGGCCGCGAAAATCGACCACACCCAAACGGAAAATTTAAGTCGTTTCATGGGTTATAACGCTTAAAGAAGCTTATATTCGATTTTAAATTTCTTCACAACAAACTACCCGGCAGGGGGTGGGGTCGGAGCAGATCCCCCACCCCACCCGCTCCGGAGAGAGTCTATTCGGGTTTGAAGGTACATACCAGAACGTACTTGCAACGTGTTCTGGTGGCATTCGAGTAGAGGATCACCGAACCGGTAGCCAGCACGGGCTGACCCTCGCCATCCTTGAGTTTGTCGTAGTCCATGGCCACCGTAGCGTACTCACCGGGCTCGAACGTGAGCCACGTCTTGTCGTCATCCGACATCTTGAAGTAGTTGGTCGTGTTCTTGATCATACACATGTTGCGACCCTCGCGCTCACCCTCGAAGACAAGCCAGTAGATGGGCACATTGTAGGAGGAGAACTTGTCGTAGAGCGTACCCGACACCACACGACGGATCGTGGCACCCTGATCCTTGGCATCGCTCGGATACCAGAAATCCAACTCCATATCGGTCGTCTCCGTAACGGCATCGGCCTCATAGTCCGTCGAGTCGAACTGGAACTCGGGTTCGGGTTCAGGCTCATCGCCGGGCGTGGTGTGCGAAACATAGAGGGCATTCTCACCCTGGGGGGTACCCTTGTAGGAGGTGCGCACGGTGCGGAGCGTAAGGATGTCGCCCTCCTTTACACCCGAGGCGGCCCAATACTTCGTCTCACCCTCGGGGCTGCAAAGGCCGTAGATGTAGACCGTACCCGTCTCGTCCGTCAGGTCGAAGTTTCCGTATTCGGTATTCACCACATTGCTCACCTTACCCGTCAGCTCGTAGAGCGTATCATCCTCGGCAGCGTTGAGGAACTCCAGCACGGTGGCCTTCACCGCCTCCTTGGGCTGCTCGGGTTCGATCTTGCCGCCATCGAAGGTGATCGCCTGACCACCCTCACTCGGCATCAGCTGTACGTCATCGATGCGGTAGGCACTCTCGACCTTGGCATCGAAGCGGATCCAGAGCGAATGAGCCGTCTCGGGAAGCGTAAAGGCGGCCTGGCCGACATTCCAGCGGCCAACCCCCTCGGGAGCCGTATAGGCAATGGGCAGCGACCAGTTTTCGCCATCGGCCGAGAGGCGGATGGTGAACTCCTCGGTCGAGAATACGTTGTCCGAATCCGACTGATACTTCTCACCGCCAAAGGTCAGCGTATAGGATTGTTCCTCGAGGGTGATGTTCTCGATCTGCAACCAGGCCTTCTTGCCGAAGAAGAGGTTGTTCACACCCGAACCTTCGTAGTCCGAATAGCTGCCGTCGGAGCTCGAGTTGCTGCGGGCCGAAACGCCGTTCGAGGAGTAGGTTACGGTCTCCACGCCCGTACCCTGCTCGTTCATCCAGCCGGTGAACTGATCCAGATAGGGCCACGATTTGCCGGAGCCATAGGTCTGGGTAGCCGGCTCATAGTCGAAGTTGTTGAAATAAGCAGCCTCCGGCTCGGCAACCGCCTCCTGGGTAAGGGAGCTCACCACATAGGCCTCATACTCGGCCTTCAGCTCACCGCCCTGCAACAGGTCGGCAGCCGAACCCACCACCTTGTTTTTGGGCAGAGCCAGGATCACCGCCTCACGCAGATCGGTCGACTCGTTGGGCTGGCATCCCACATGAACGTCTCGGCGCTGCAGACCACCGTTGCCCTCCGACGAGTCCCACTCGGCCTCATCGAGAAGAATCCACTCCGTGTCGGTCGTATAGGTTCCCTCAGCCGTGAGGTTGAGCAGATAGATCTGCGCCCCCTTCATGCTGACAATCGAACCAATGGCCGTAGTCCCCTCGATGGCCACATCACTGCTGTAGAAGTATCCGTTCACATCGAAGAGCAGCTCCGCGGCAAGCTCCAACTCGCAGTACTCCTTCACACCGGGGATCGAGACCTCGAACTCCATGACCGTTACAGCCTCTTTACCCGAGAGATCCTGGAAGAGGAGTTTGCCGGTGGTATCCTCATCGGGATAGGCGGCCCAGTTGGTATTCACACGGAAGCCCTCGCCCATGCCGGCCTCACCCGAGGTTACGGGCAACGAGATCCAGGCCGGAATATCGCCTCCGATCGTCCAGGGGAAGTTGGCATCCACCTTGATGTAGTGCATGTAGCCCACCGTGCCGTAGGGCCAAATCAGCTCGAGGCCCTCGCTGGCCGCGGCCTGATAGACCACCTGATAGTCGGCATCGCGCACAAAGTCGTTCTCCTGGGCATCCACCTCGGCCACAAAGACCTGCAGGAAGCGCTCCAAGGGATAGAGCGTGAGCTCGGCAATGGTCTGGGTCTTGCCATCCATGGTCATCGAGACCACGCAGGTATGGGCCTCGTCGAACTCCTCCATATCGGCAACCTGGATCTGAATCTCATGTTTGCCGGCCGCACCACGCTTCTCATAGCGCAGGTTGCCGCCGTCCAGAATCTGGAAATAGGTGGCCGTCTCGGTAGGCACCTTAACCACCCAATCCATGTTGGGCTCGATCTGCAGCGTGAAGACCTCACCGGCCTCCACAGCCTCCACCACCTTTGTCGGGAAGTTGGGTTCTACGGTCGGAGTGTCGGGCCCGACAGGCTCCTCGGTATTCTCCTCCGAGCAGGCAACGAATGCCAGCGACGCAGCAGCCGCCAACATCCACATCAAATTTTTCATCAATTTTTTCATGATTATCTTATTTTTAGTTTTTTCGGTTCAACATACCACAAGGCTACATGCCCTCCTCACGTTTCAGGCGCTCGGCCTCTTCGTCCGACACCCACTCGAAGATGTTGTAGAATTGGCCGATCGTTCCATAGGCTGCACCCAGATCCTCGACATAGGCCTGCAACCAAAGGATGGCAAACGACTGGCAGGCATTGAAATAGGAGTCGTTGTAGGGACTCTCTCCACCCAGGATGTGGTTGTCGCCCAGGACCTGACCCAGGACCGACTCCTCATCGCTGAGTACCTGATCCATCTCCATCAGCAGGCGCGGCTCGGCGGGATCCGAGGGATCGAATCCGAGCGTGATGTCGTAGCCATCGTAGAAGGCACTGCGGACAATGATGTGGTTGGGCTCCGTGGGGTGCTTCTCGGTATAGACCAGACGCTGATAGGAGGCGTTGGTTCCCGGGAAATCGTAGAGCAGCAGCGAGGTAACCACGCACCAACCCGTAAAGTTGTCGATCTCGAAGGGGCACGACTTGTAGAGCACCACCTTCGCCTCATCCGACCCCTCATAGAGGTCCCACTTCAGGGCCTCGGGCATCACCAGGCGCAAGACGAAGCCCAGCGAATCGGTCGGCTCGATGTTCTCGTAATTGCCCACCACCTTCACGTCGGCCTGCATCTGGCCGGCCGGGATGGTCACCGAATGGCTCTCCAGGCGATAGTGGAAGCCCTCGATGGCATTGCTGCCCTCGTCCACGATCTCGAGGCCGAAGGTACGATCGTAATCACACGAGACGGTCGAGGCCACGGTAACCGGCAGGCTGCGGCCATCGGACTGAACCAGACAGGTCGTGAGCTCATCGGCAAACATCACATACTCGGGACCCTCATAGGTCACATACTCCTCCTGGCAGCCCGTCAGCGTAATCCCACAGCACAGAGCCAGGAGCAGGAGCGAAAATATCGTTTTTTGTTTCATCATTTTGCGGCTTATTTATTACTTTCATTGGGTTGAACCATCGAGCCGGGCGACTCGATCTCATGCTGCGGGATGGGCCATACGAAGAGCGGGTTGTCGGCCTTTACACTCAGCGAGCTGCCCTCGTCAAGGGTATTCAGCTGCGGTGTGCGCGTAAAGCCCTCGCCGCCCTTGTAGAGCTTGCCCCAGCGCTTGTAATCGTGCAGGCGGAAACCCTCCATGTAGAGCTCGCGCACGCGCTCGGCAGCGATCTGGTCGATCCAGTTATCAGCCGTGAGGTTGATGTTGCCACCCGAGAGGTAGCGAGCCGAGCGCAGGGTCGTGAGGTCCTTGGCGGCAAGCGAGTAGTTGGGCGTCTGCATGCGGCAGTAGGCCTCGGCACGAATCAGATACTGCTCCGCCAGGCGGAAGGGCTTGGGCATCGAGACGTGGTAGATGAGGGCCGACTCGATGAACGAGACGTTGCCGTAGTATTTTACCAGCAGCGGCCAGGCCAGGCCGTGGTCGTAACCGGTCTGTCCGTTGAAGAAGAAGCTGCTGTAGCGCAGATCGTTCTGATCGTAGAGGTTCAGCACCCACTCAGCCGGCACATAGTCCGGATAGAAATAGGTGTAGTCGTTGTTGTAGTTCAGGAAGACCTGCCCCAGCGCACCGCCATAAGAGGTGGTCGTAAAGCCCTGGCGCCAGATCACCTCCGTACCGTTGTCGTAGAGCCACATGTAGTCGTAGTCGCTGTACTGGCTGTAGGTCGATGTCTTGGTGCTCATCAGCGAGAAGCTCTTCGAGTCGATCACGCGGCTCGAGTACTCCACAGCCGCCTCCCAATCCTGCATGTAGAGGGCCACGCGGGCGTGGAGGGCATAGGCCATGGCCAAGGTCATGTAGGGACTGCCCGGCATGTCGTTCTCCTCATCCAGCAGCTCCTCGGCACGCTCAAGATCCGAGAGGACGAATCGGTAGCTCTCTTCGAGCGACGAACGGGTGATGGCCTCCTCGGTCGAGAATTGCGAGCGCAGGACCACACCCAACTCATTTTGGGCCGTTGCAGGGTCGTAGGCCTTGCAGTAGAGCTTCAGGAGCTCCGAGTAGCAGAGGGCGCGAATGGCGAAGACCTCGCCCGTATAGATATCGAGGGCCTCAATGGCCTGATCATCGACAAGCGAATTGCGCACCGCATCGACACGCTCGAGATAGAAGTTACAGTTCGAGATCACCGAATAGAGTGAGGCATAGACCGCCTCGACCTCGCTGTTCGTGGGGCGGATATCCCACTGCCAGATCGTACCATAGGTATTCGTATAGCCGTCCACGGCGTAGACCAGGTCGGTCTGAATATCGGGCAGCAGGGTCAGCAGCCCGCTCCACAGGGCCGAGCTCTTCATCTGGGCATAGATACCGATCATGGTCTGCTCGGCATCGCTGTAGGTGAGCATCGCCTCCTCCTGGGGGATGGCCGAACCGGGCTCCTTGTCCAGGCAGGAGCTCAGGAGCGTAACCCCCAACACCATCACAAGGAGGTATTTCGTCGTAAATAGAAGTATCTTTTTCATAGCTTGTTCTTCGCTTTTTTAGAAGGTTAAATCCAGACCGAAGGTGAATTGGCGCGACATGGGGTACTGCGCAGCGTAGATATTGGCACTGCCTTCGGGATCAAGACCCGTAAATTTAGTGAAGGTCAGCAGATTCTGAGCCTGGGCGTAGATACGCAGACCACTGAAGACACGGCTCTTGCGGATCAGCTCGGCGGGGAAGTTATAGCTCAGCATCACATTCTTCAGGCGCAGGAACGAGGCATCCTCGAGCAGGCGGCTGTCAAACTCGGTATAGACACCGTGACGCGGAATATCGGTTACATCGCCCGGCTTCATCCAGCGCTCCAACAGACGATTCGACTGGTTGTAGGAGGCAAAGCGACCATTCGACTCGTCGAAATAGCGGTCGTTGTTGAGCATCCAGCGGTCGGCCACCCAGCTGAACTGTGCCGAGAGCGAGAGGCCCTTCCAGCTCAGGGTCGTGCCGAAACCACCCTGCCAGGGGGCGATGTAGCTCTTGCCCACCAGCACCTTGTCCGAATCGCGAAGTTCGGTCGTGAGGTTACCGTTCTTATCGTACCATAGGGCATCACCGTTGGCGGGGTTCACACCGGCAAAGCGGTTGATGTAGAACTCGCCGAGCGGATGGCCCACCACCAGTTTCGTGTTGGTATTCGAGCGCTCGTACTCCTGCACTCCGTTGTAGAGCTCCGTGATCTCGTTGTGGTTGTAGGAGACGTTGGCATTCAGGGCCCAGGTGAAGTTCTTGGTGGCGAGAACCGTACCGTTTAGGCTCAGCTCGGCTCCCTTATTGACCATCGCACCCACATTGTCCCAATAGTAGCCATATCCCTTGTCGGCATAGGGCTGCGGTACCTCCATGAGCATATCCGAGGTCTTCTTGTAGTAGAGCTCGGCATCGACATTCAGGCGACCCCAGAAGCCGAAGTGCAGGGCCAGGTTCGAGGTCCAGGGCTTCTCCCAGCCCAACTCCTCGTTTCCGGGCTGCATCAGCCCCACACCGGCATTGCCGATGTAGTCGAGGCCACCGCCGACCAGAGCCAGGTGTTCGTAGTTGGGGATCGACGAGTTACCCGACGTACCGGTCGAGAGCGAGATCTGGGCATTGGTCAGCCAGCGGCGCGAAGACTCCATGAAGGACTCGTTACGCAGGTTCCACATGAAGCCCACCGACCAGAAGAGACCCCAGCGGTTCTCCTTACCGAATCGCGACGAGGCATCGGTACGGGCCGAGGCCTCGACAAAGTAGCGATCGTCGTAGTTGTACTCCCCACGCAGGAAGAAGGAGAGGTAGCCGTAATCCGAGTCGGTCGTATCGCCCCACGAGGTGACACGCGTACCGGTCGAGATGGAGGTCAGGCGGTCGTTGGTCTGTCCGGCCGTAGCCACCGAGAAGGCCTCATAGTGGTAGTCCACCCCTTCGTGACCGGCCAGCAGGGTGATGTGGTGCTTGTCCCCCACCGAGAAGGCGTAGTTCACGGTGTTGGTCATCGTAAGCGTATAGCTGTCCGTCGAGCTGCGCGAGGCCGAGCCCTGTCCCTGGTTGGGCATATAACTCGGATAGGACTGACCGAAGCCGGTGGTGTGCGAGTAATCGACACCGAACTGCGTGCGCAGGGTGAGGCCCTCGATGGGCGCTGCCTCGGCAAAGAGGGTCGAGATCAGCTTATACTTCTTGTAGTGCACCGGATTGTTTTCGAGCCACTCCAGGGGGTTCTGACCCGTACCGCGCCACGAACCGTCGGAGAGCGAGGCCAACGAGCCATCGGCCTTGTAGGGGCTCCAGTAGGGCATCATGAAGCGGGCGGCGGAGATCGGGGTTACCAGGTTGTAGCTGCCCTCGTCGGCCTGCTCGATGTTCTGGAAGTTAAGCATCGTGTTGGTGCCCACCTTGAGCCACTTGGCCGCCTTCTGCTCCACGTTGGCACGCATCGAGTAACGCTCGAAGGTCGAACCCAAGGCCGTACCGTCCTGGCTGTAGAAGCCGGCCGAGACGTAGTAGTTGGTCTTCTCGGTGGCACCCGATACGGAGAGTTCGTAATTTTGCAACAAGGCCGAAGGGTTGAACACCTCATTCATCCAGTTCACATCGGTCTGGCTCAGGAGGTTGTAGTCCTGCCCATCGGTCATGCCGATCTGCTTTTCATAGGCGATACGCTCGGGGGTGGTCATCATATCCCAATTCTTGTCGTTGGCCACCTGCGAGAAGCCGAGCTGCATGCGGTACTCGATACGGGGACGATCGGCCATGCGTCCGCGCTTGGTGGTGATCACAATCACACCGTTGGCGGCACGGGCACCGTAGATCGAGGTTGACGAGGCATCCTTCAAGACCGACAACGACTCGATATCCGAGGGGTTGATCGTATTGAAATCGGAGCTCGAAATGGGCACGCCGTCCAGAATGTAGAGCGGGGCGGTACCCGAGTTGATGGAGTTGGTACCACGAATGGTCATCGTAGCCGAGGCGCTGGGCTCACCCGTATTGGAGAGCACCGTGAGGCCCGGCACCTGACCCTGCAGGGCCTGGTCAAAGGCCGCCGTGGGTGTCTTCTCGATCTTCTCGGACTTGATCGTCGAGACCGAACCGGCCACCGTGCCCTTCTTGCGGACACCGTAGGCGATCACCACCACATCGTCCACCAACTCCGATTCGGGCTCCATCTGCAGGTTGAAGAGCACCGACTTCTGACCGGCCGGAATCTCCCACTCCACAGTGGCATATCCCAAATACTGGAACGTAAGTTTACTTCCGGCCGCAGCCGTAATGGTGTAAGTACCATCGTAGGAGGTGCTCACGCCGTTCATGGCATCGGCAATCACGGCCACACCAATCATCGGCTGCTGATCCTCTGCGGAGGTCACCACACCGCTCACCGTCACCCGCTCAGCCTGCTGCGCCCGCAGAACAAAAGGCACAGACAAAGTTAGTGCAGTGAGCCAACATAGGGTTAGAATTCTCTGCATATTGTGCAAATTACAAATGATTTTGCTACAAAGTACGCAATTATTTTCTGCCCAACCAAATAATTTCGGCCTTTTTTACCTACATTTTATCAACAAACCAAACACCGAAGAATAATTTATCAAGATGTTACAAATCAATAGTTTAGAAAATTATGGGTGGTGGTAATCTTTTGATTTTAAGCAAGTTGCATAGTTTTTCAACCGAACAGAATAAAAAATTCGACCAATTAACTATTTTTTTAAACCTTTTTATCAATGCAGAGGCATTATACTCCCCCTCTAAGGTAGAGGGGGTGGCCTTTAGGCCGGGGGCGTGTGCTTAATAATGAGTAATGAGTAATGAACAATGAGCAATGAGCAATGGAACACACTCCTCCGGCACTGCGGGGCATCTCAATTGTGCAACACACTCCTCCGCCCCTACGGGGCACCTCCCCTAACTTTGGGGAGGAGTTTTTCGGATTGCCCATAAAAAGATGGCCACGTCGGTTGCCATGCAACCTCCTCGCCATGACGCTTGATGCAATAAGAAACGTGCAATCTCCCCTAAGGCCCTTAATTGTTAATTGCGAATCGTCCTCTGTTCCCTCAGTGCCCTCAGTTTTCCAGACTTCATCAGCACCACAAATTTTTGATTTTAGAGGAGCAGATTTTGTGCCAACGAAGATTGGGCCGGATGGGCTGTACTTAGCGTACTGCCCATTCGGCCCAAGCAAGGCGGTGCAAAATGTGCCCTATAAAATCAAAAATTTACTTTTTGGGTTCAGCCTTCACCTTAATCTTCTGGAAATTCTTCGAGAGGGTCTCGGGATTGGTCTTGGCGGCATCGTATACCACGGTTACCTCCTTGGTGGGGACATCAACCTTGACATCCTCCACACCCTTACCCAGAACGGGGACGTTGTTGAGAATCTTCTTGGCGCAGTGCTCGCAGTCGATATCGGTGCAGAAGACCACGGTCTTCTTCTCGGCCTGCTTTTTCTTGTTGTTGTCGTTGGCGGCATTCACAGCCAGAGCCATCACTGCCATCAGGCAGCACAAAAGGATCTTTTTCATAATGCGTTTTAGTTATTGGTTGTTTGTTAAATTACTTTTTTGCTTGTTGGGTGGGCCACAAGCGGTAATTTTCGTGTTTTAGGCGAGCAAATTTTGTGCATCGTGAAGCTTGGCTCGAATGGACTGTACTAAAAGGTAGTGCCCACTCGGGACAAACAAGGGATGTGCAAAATTTGCCGCATAAAATCAAAAATTAATAGAGGTTGAAGCGGAATCCCAAATATATTTTACGTCCCATGAGCGGTCCCCAAACCACCGACGAGTTGAACGAGGGGTCGAAGGGATTCATGCCGGGCTCGAACTTGGCGCCATTCACGAGTATGGGATCCTCCTGCGTGTAGTCGAGGATATTCTCACAACCGAGGTAGATATCGAACTTGCCGACCTTGCGGCTCACCTGAGCAAAGAGCATCGGGTAGGCCGGCGAGTACTCCATCCGGTCGAAGTTGCCATCGAGGTTGGGCAGGCGCGAGGGGCCGTTGTACTGAATGGTAGCATCGAAGGTCCAGCGGCGGAACTTGGTGGCGTACTGCACATTCAGCAGGGTTTTATACTCACTGATCAGGGGGCGCTCCACGCGCTGGGTCGAGCCATCGGGACGGTTGAGGGTGATGGCGCTGTCCGTATAGCGGAAGGTGGCGAAGATGTCGAGGCGCTCGACGGGGGTCCAGGTGAAATCGATCTGGTAGGAGTCGGTGTAGGAGCGGCCGTCGGTATTGTAGAAGTAGACAATGCCGGGCATATACTCCTGGTCGGCCACCACCTGGTTGTAGAACTGCGAGCGGAAGTAGTCGAAGCTCAGTGTGGCATCCTTCTCACGAACCAGGGTAAAGGTCTGGGTGAGCGATCCTCCGAAGGTGAGGGCCTCCTCCATGCGGTTCAGGCTGGAGAAATTCGAGATCCGGATAGCGCGGCCCGTGGCCAGGATACCGATGTTGTCGGTGATGAGGTTCGTGGAGCGATAGCCCATACCGGCCGAACCACGCAGGACGGTGGTGGGGGTGATGTTCCACTTGATGTGGCCGCGGGGCGTGAAGTAGATCTTGTCGTAGAAGGAGTTGTAGTCGGCACGGGCACCCACCACCAGCGAGAACTTATCCTTGATCGAATAGGTATACTCGGCATAGGCGCCCACCTCATGCTCCTTACGGGTGAAGTTGTAAGAGGAGCCCAAGTTTACCACATCCGTGGGATAGTTGCGCGAGAGGTTATTGAGGAGCTGCTCTTCGTAGAAACGCAACTGACCCGAAAGGCCGACGATGAGGGTCGAGCGGGGGGTGAAGTAGTGGTTATACATCAGGTTGGCCGTTGCGGCGTGCTCCTCACCGTAGTAGTCGTTCAGGCCGAAGTAGGCATCCTCGTTGAAGAAGTCGTAGTCGTAGATCATGGCGAAGTTCGAGCGCAGCTCCTCCTCGGCCTCGGCATCATAGACCGAACTTCCGACGGGCATACCCATCTTCACATAGGCGTTGGCATTGCGGTTGTGGATGTGCGAGCCATAGATGCCGGCATCGATAATCGAGCGGATATTTTGCTCTCCGACCGAGGTGATGGGATTCATCTCGGTGAGTTTCTCGCGCTGCTCGTGCATATCCTGCGTATAGGCAGTCATACCACCCAAGCGGCTCTCATCGACATACTTGGCACCCCAACGCAGCTGGAAACCGCTCGAGGCCTGGTAGAGCCAGCGGTTGGCCACGTTGATCTGACTCGTGCGCGGCATGTCGCGGAAACCATCGTGGTTGTGGTCCATGCCGTCCTTGTCGGTATCCAGCGATCCGTGGGCCAGGATCACCGTGGTGAGCTTCTTGTCCTTGGTTATGGGGATGGCCGACGAGATGTTGAGCTCGGGACGGAGTTCATCGTCGATATAGCCGTTGATGAAGAGGCGCTCGTCATCGGTGGGCTTGCGGTACTCGAGGTTGATCTGACCCGTGATCGCCTCGTGGCCGGCCGTAACGGAGGCCACGCCCTTCGACACCTGGATCGAGTTGAGCCACATGCCGGGCGTATAGCTCAGGCCATAGGGGGCACTCAGACCGCGCATGATGGGGCGATTTTCGTCCAAGATCTGGGTGTAGGTGCCGGCCAGGCCGAGCATCTTGATCTGGCGGGCTCCGGAGATCGCATCGCTATAGCCCACCGTTACCGAGGCGGAGTTCTCGAAGGACTCGGCCAGGTTGCAGCAGGCCATCTTGCAGAGGCCAGCAAAGGATATCATCTCGCCCTTCAGCAGGCCGTCGCTCTTGACATAGTTGCCACCCAGGGTGCTCTCCACGACCACCGATTCGATACCCACCCCCTGCTCTTCGAGTTTGAAGAGGATCTCGGAGGTGTCGGCATCCACGGACCAACGGCTTACGCCATAGCCCAGATAGCTGGCCAGGAGTTGGTCGAAGCCCTTCACGCGGTGAATACGGAAGGAGCCATCGGGACCGGAGAGGGTGCCGACGGTAGTCCCCTCCCAAAGGATGGTGGCTCCGATCAGGGGTTCATCGTTTTGATCTACGACACGGCCGCGGATCTCCTGGGCCGCCACCGTAGCAAAAGCAAATAATAAGGTAAGGGTTGTTAAAACAAATTTTTTCATCTTTTTCCGGTTTTCATTTATGCACATTGAACTCCGTCGGCACTCCCCTATGGGGTTGCGCCGAGGTGTAGAGATCAGGCACAAACCGGAGGAGCCCGCAAACCGACGGCCTGCAGGCAACAGCATTCTCCGCCCGATTGGGGTCGCAGGCGGATGCGGGATTCGAGTGTGAGATTAAAATCCGTATCGGGGGCCTCGCAGCCGATCGCGGCAAGCAGATCGAAGACCACACAGCGCAACAGGGTGCGACTCTGCTCGGACGAGGGGAGGGTGTAGAGCTCCACCTCGGTGTTGTGCGAGTGGTTGCAACCGCAACGGTTACCGACCCACTCATCGGCATCGGATTGGGTGTGGTGGCCGCACGCATGCGATGAACAACAGCAACCGCAGGCAACCCCGCGGGCCGTCTTCGCCACACAGGGGCAGGAGAGCGACACCACCGCCGGGGCGACCATCACAAAGAGGTAGATCGCCAACAGCAACAGGGATATGCCGAATTTGCGCTTCACGACTCGCAGTGCTTTATCGGGGGGGGCTAAATCAACTTGCAGGCCTTGAGCTTTTCGACCCAAGCCGCCGCATCGCGCGTGGCGGTCTGGAGGTCGATTCCGTATCGTTCGATGAGCAGTCCGGCGGCATCCTCCACCTCGAACTCACGGCCCTGCAGGGCCTCCCAGAGGTAGAGCGACGACTCGTTGAGCGAAATTACACGGGTCATGTCGGCCCCATATCGGCCCTGCATGATCACCACATGCTCACCGGCCATCTCACGAACTTTATAGGCTTCGTTAATTTTCATTTCTTTCTTAACACTTTATGCCACAAAGGTAGTTTTTTTTCTTGAAAACGCCTAATTTTTCGCTATTTTTCGTTACTTTTGTGGGGATGAAAAGCAGCGCAACACCCCATACCGAAGCCCCGACGGCCGGAGAAGTCCTCAAAAAATATTGGGGATTCGAGCGTTTTCGCCCGCTGCAGGAGGAGGTGATCCGGGAGGTGTTGGCCGGGCGCGATGCACTGGTGCTGATGCCCACCGGCGGCGGCAAGTCGCTCATATACCAGGTGCCGACCCTCACCCGCGAAGGGCTGACGATTGTCATCACCCCCCTGATTGCCTTGATGAAGGACCAGGTGGACCGCCTGCGGGCCAAGGGGATCGGAGCCGTGGCCGTACACGCCGGTCTCTCCCCCCGCCAGATCGACATCGCCCTCGACAACTGCGCCTACGACAAGCAGATGCGCTTTCTGTATATCGCCCCCGAACGCATCGCCTCCGAAACCCTGCAACTGCGCCTGCGCAAGATGAACGTCCGGCTCATTGCCGTGGACGAGGCCCACTGCATCTCGCAGTGGGGCTACGACTTCCGCCCCGCCTACCGCCACATTGCCGACCTGCGCGAGCGCTGCCCCGAGGCCTCGGTTTTGGCCCTGACGGCCTCCGCAACCGACGTCGTGGCAAACGATATCATGGAGAACCTCCATTTCGACGAGAAGCGCATCTTCCGCGGCGACTTCTCGCGCCCGAATCTGAGCTATGCCGTGCGCCGGGTGGAGGACAAGAACGGCCAGTTGCTGCGCCTGGTGCGCAACGTCGAGGGGTCGGGCATCGTCTATGTCCGCACGCGCGAGGCGACCGAGGAGATTGCCGAGATGCTGCGCACGGAGGGGATCACGGCGGCAGCCTACAACGGCGGACTGCCCCACACCGAACGGGCCATCCGTCAGGAGGAGTGGATGACGGGCAAGGCCCGCGTGATGGTGGCCACCAACGCCTTCGGCATGGGAATCGACAAGCCCGATGTGCGCTTCGTGGTTCACTACACGATGTGCGACTCACTGGAGAGCTACTACCAGGAGGCGGGACGTGCCGGGCGCGACGGCCGGCGCAGCTATGCCCTGCTGATGGTGGGTCCCGACGATCCGGAGCGGGTGCGCAAGCGTTTCCTGGCCGATTTCCCGCCCCTTGAGAAGGTGAAGGAGGTATACGACAAGATCGGCTCCTACCTGCAAATCCCTATAGGCGAGGGGGAGATGGGCTCCTACAGCTTCAACCTCCACGAATTCTGCGCACGCGAACACCTCTACCCCGGTCTGGTTCGTGCGGCGGCCGACCTGCTCGAGCAGAACGGCTACCTGACACTCACCGATGAGATGGAGAACCCGGCCCGCATCATCTTCTGCGTGAGCCGCGACGACCTCTACCGCATCCGTTGCGAGCGCGACGAACTGGATCCCTTCATCCGCACCATTCTGAGGCTCTACAACGGAGTCTTCACCGAATTTCGCAAGATCGACGAGCTGGAGATCGCCCACTGGAGCGGCTACAGTGTGGAGCGTGTCAAGGAGCTTCTGAAGCGGCTGTGGCAGCTGCGCATCATCCGCTATGTCCCCTCGAACCGCTCGCCACTGATCTACTACCCCACCGAGCGCCTGCCGAAGTCGGATCTCTACATCGCCCCCGAAAGCTACAAACTTCGCAAAGAGCTGGCCTTGGAGCGATTCGAGAAGATGCTTGCCTACGCCCTGGCCAAGGAGCAGTGTCGTTCGGCCCTGCTTGAGGGCTACTTCGGAGTGGAGGAGCCTCGCGAGTGCGGGGTCTGCGACCACTGCCTCGAGCAGCGGCGCAGTCGGAAGAACGACCCTCAAAAGATCGGGCAGGCTCTCATCAGCCTCCTGGAGCGGGGACCCCTGCCCCTGCGCGAAGCGATCCGCGAGCTCCGCTGCTCACCCGAGGCCGCCACACAGGCCATGGAGGAGCTCATCGAGGCCCGAAAGATCGGTCGCGACGACGGCGGAAAAATTTTCCTCCGATAATCGGAGCCAAAAAAGAGAAAAACCCGATAGTTTTTATTACCTTTGCGAATCAAACGCATAAGATGGAGATGACTCACGCATTTCAATCCACGATATCGAACGACGAGACCGCCCAACTGCCCGCGGCACAATTCCCGGGAGAGATTGTGGTCGTAGAGAGGGACGAAGAGATTCGGGCAGCCTGCGAAGAGCTCGCCCGCGAGGCCGTGATCGGCTTCGACACCGAGACTCGCCCCTCCTTCAAGGCCGGCGTACACTACCGCGTAGCGCTGCTGCAACTCTCCACTCCGAAGCGCTGCTTCCTCTTCCGCCTCTGCCACATTCCGCTCGACAAGGCGATCCTGCACCTGCTGGAGAATCCTCAGATAAAGAAGGTCGGGGCGGCCGTTCATGGCGACCTGAGCGCCCTGAAGGAGTTGCGCCACTTCCGCGAGGCGGGGTTCGTCGATCTGCAAAAGATCGTCGAAGAGTGGGGCATTGAGGAGAAGAGCCTGCGCAAGATGTCTGCCCTGGTGCTCGGCATGCGCATCTCGAAGGCTCAACGGCTGAGCAACTGGGAGGCCACAAGCCTGACCCCCCAGCAACAGATGTATGCCGCCACCGATGCCTGGATCTGCGGCTGCATCTACGACAAACTGAACCAAACACCCAAATCCGACAAAAAGCGAAAAGCATGACCGCACAAGTATTTCTCAAACGCGGCAAGGAGGAGTCGCTCCTGCGCCGCCACCCGTGGATCTTCTCGGGAGCCGTGGAGTACATCAAAGCCGAGGAGGAGCCCCGGGAGGGCGATCTGGTGGATGTCTACACCAAGCAGGGGGAGTTCATCGCCCGCGGCCACTACCAGATCGGCTCGATCGCCGTGCGGGTACTCACCTTCAGCGATGAGGCCATCGACGAAGCGTGGTGGCAGGAGCGCGTGGCCACGGCCTACGATGTGCGCCGCCTGCAGGGACTGACCGAGAACCCCGCAACCACCTGCTACCGCCTGATTCACGGCGAGGGAGATGCTCTGCCGGGTTTGGTGGTCGATATCTACGCCTCGACAGCTGTCGTGCAGTGCCACTCGGTGGGCATGTATCGCGCACGCATGGAGATCGCCCGCGCCATCCGCTCGGTATATGGCGACCGCATCACGTCCATCTACGACAAGAGTTCGCAGACCGTCCCTTATAAGGCGGGGCTCAATGCCGTGGACGGCTATCTCTACGGCCATGCCGCAGCCGCCACGCAGACCGTACTCGAGAACGGCCACAAATTCCGTGTCAATTGGGAAGAGGGGCAAAAGACGGGCTTCTTCATCGACCAACGCCGCAACCGCGAGCTGGTGAGCCACTACGCCAAGGGCCGCACCGTGCTGAACACCTTCTGCTACACGGGCGGGTTCTCGGTATACGCCATGGCCGGAGGGGCCGACGAGGTGGTCTCGGTCGATGCCTCGGAGCGTGCCGTGCAGCTTGCCAACGAGAATATGAAACTTAATTTCGGTCCCGAGGTGCGCCACACGGCTCTGGCTGCCGATGCGGTGGAGTATCTGAAGGATATCGGGCCTAAATACGACCTGATCATCCTCGATCCGCCCGCCTTTGCCAAGCACCACAAGGTCCTGGGCAACGCCATGCAGGGCTACAAGCGCCTGAATGCCCGCGCCCTGAAGCAGATCAAGCCCGGAGGTATCCTCTTCACCTTCTCCTGCTCGCAGGCCGTCTCGAAGGAGCTCTTCCGCACCACGGTCTTCTCGGCAGCCGCCATCGCCGGCCGTAAGGTGCGCATCCTCCACCAGCTGACCCAACCGGCCGACCACCCCATCAACATCTACCACCCCGAGGGCGAATACCTGAAGGGGTTGGTGCTGTATGTGGAGTAAATGAATAGGTAGAAATTCCTAATTAAAACAATGGAGCGAATAGAGAAAGTTTTGAAGTGGCTCGATGAGCACGGATTTCAATATGAGTGGTATGAGCACCCGGCATCGCCTACCATCGAGGAGGCAAAGCAGCATTGGCGCCAAGATGGCTCAAAGCACTGCAAAAACCTCTTCTTCCGCAACCACAAGGGCAACCGCCACTATCTGGTCTGCTTCGACTGCGATCAGTCGCTTGCCATCCACGACCTGGAGCACCGCCTCCACCAGGGCAAGCTCTCCTTCGCCTCCGAGCAGCGCATGGAGCGCTATTTAGGGTTGCAGCCCGGTTCGGTGTCGCCCTTTGGGCTGATCAACGATGCAGAGCACCACGTCCACCTCTTTTTGGACAAGAACCTCGAAAAGGAGGAGTACCTGAGTTTCCACCCCAACGATTGCCGCGCCACGGTGGTCATTTCCCGCCAGGAGTTCGAGCGCTACCTCTCCATGGTCGGCAACACCTACGAATACCTCGAGCTCTACGAATAAGGGGCCTGAGCACAGGATTCCCCGCCCCCGAGGCGACAAGAAGAAGAGAGTATCCGACTTCAAATTGAAGTCGGATACTCTCTTCTTAATCTCTGGATAGGAAGGGGCTACTTGTGCTCGGCAACCACCTGGGTATTCTTGCCCTGCTTCGTGTAGAGGAAGCGGCGGATCTTCTTGGTCGGAGTGCGCACGAAATCCTCCTTCTCCTCCACCACCTCCGAGATGCGCGAGAAGCGGTTCACCTTCGAGTTCACATACTCCATGATCTCCTTCATCAGCTCCTGCTTCTTCTCATCGAAGGCCTTGCACTTGATATCCCACTCGGCCTTCCACTCGCCCTTCTTCGAGTCCCAGCCGGCCTTCCACTCCTCGAACTTGGCCTCCAGGGCCTCGGTGTTGAAGTGTACCAGAGCCACCAGGTGTCCCTCCTTCTCGGTAACCACCGAGTCGGCGACAAAGACGTGGGAGTTCAGCACGGTCTCAATATCCTCGGGGTAGATATTCTCGCCACTCGGGCCCACGATCATATTCTTCAGACGGCCGCGAATGTAGACAAAGTTGTCCTTATCGAACTCTGCGAGGTCACCCGTGCGGAACCAGCCGTCCTCGGTGAAGACCTCGGCCGTGGCCTCGGGGTTCTTGTAGTAACCCATCATCACACTCGGCGACTTGGCCACCAGCTCACCCAACCCCGTGTTGGGATCTTTGTTGATGATTCGCAACTCGACCTGGGGAGCTGCGGGGCCCGTCGAGCCGATGCGCACCTTCGAGGGGATGGCGCCGGCCAACAAAGGAGCCGTCTCCGTCAGGCCGTAGCCGATGGCGTAGTTCACCCGACCCTCCTTGAGGAAGCGCTCGGTCGTGATGTCGAGCTTCGCGCCGCCAATGCCCAGGAAGCGGATGCGGTCGCCGAAGACCTTGTTGAGCTTCTTGCCGGCCACACGGTGGAGGTAGCGGCGCACAAAGCCCACCTTATAGAGGTTGCGCAGGATCGGGTTGGCGTTGAACTTGGCCTGCACCTGCGAGCGGAAGATCTTCTCGATAACCAGCGGAACGATCAGCAGCAGTGTGGGGCGCACCTTCTTCAGGGCCGGCATCAGCACGGCTGCCGTGGGGGGACGATCCAGGTAGACCACCTTCGAGCCACAGGCGTAGGCGTAGAGCAGACCGATCGAACACTCGTAGGTGTGCGAAAGGGGCAACACCGAGAGGAAGACATCCTCCTCATTGATCGGGAAGAGCTCGAAGTCGATATCAACCTGGGCGCAGATGGCCTTATGCGAGAGCATCACCCCTTTGGGGGTCGAGGTCGTACCCGAAGTGTAGATGATGGCGGCCAGATCCTCGGGGGAGGGGGTGGCGATCTCACCCTGCTCCTTGACGCGCTGCACCAGAGGCTTGAGGCTCTTGGTACGGATCACGATGTTCATGGCATCGACCGTCTCCTTCGAGAGTTTGGTAAAGAGTTTGTCGGAGGTGAGCAGAGCCTTCACCTCGGCATGCTTGAGGATCATGTCGAGCTCCTCGCCCGTGAAGTCGGGCAGGATGGGAACAATGACCATACCGGCCGAGGTTACAGCCAGATAGCAGACACCCCAGTTGGGCATGCTGCTACTCAACAAAGCCACCTTGTCTCCGGGTTTCAGGCCGGCACCAATGAGGAGTTCCTGCACCTGCTGAACACGCTCGCCCACCTCGCGGTAGGTTACCTCCTCGCCATCGAGCATGTGAAAGGCCACGCGCGAGGGGAACTGCTCCACACTGTTGTGCAGAAGCTCATAAAGAGTCTTAGAACTTTTCATTTTCTTCAATTCTACGGCGCTCAAACGGACTTTTATTGATAAAAGTACCCCGTTCATGCGCAAATTCGGCACAAATGTACGAAAAATTCCGCAAAAAATACTACTTTTGAGCAAAATTAGCTATGTTAAACGCAGAAAGGATAAAAGGACTGATGCTTCGGGCAGGCTTCGACCGGGTGGGAATCGTCGCCCCGCACCGCCTCGCCGAGGCCGAGGAGCACTTTCGCAAGTGGCTCGAAAGGGGGGATCACGCCTCGCTGGGCTACTTAGAGCGCAACATTGACAAGCGCTTCGACCCCGCTCGGCTGGTCGAGGGGTGCCAAAGCCTGGTGGTGGGGGCTGTGGGCTACAAAAACCGCCACTGGCTCGGCAGCACACCGAAGGGCACACCGCAGATTGCCTCCTACGCCCTCTGCACGGATTACCACATCACAATCAAACGAATGCTTCACGAGGTCTTCGAAGCCCTGAGGCAGGACTCCCCCACCCTGCAGGGGCGCGCCTTCACCGATTCGGCCCCCTTGGCCGAGAAGCAACTCGCCATCGAGGCGGGGATCGGCTGGCAGGGTCGGCAGTCGCTGATCATCTCCCCCTCCCTCGGGAGCTTCTTCCTGCTCGGCGAGTTGCTCCTCACAGAGCCCTGCGACCACTACGACACCCCCTTTCAGGAGGAGCACTGCGGCAGCTGCCGCGCCTGCATCGAGGCGTGCCCCGTGGGGGCTATCGGCGAGGATCGCACCATTGATGCCCGTCTGTGTCTGGCCCGCCGGACCATTGAGCTGGGCGAGGAGGCGCAGGGCGACCTGCACGGCCGCCTCTTCGGGTGCGATGCCTGCCAGAGCTGCTGCCCCCACAACCGCCACACCCCCCTGGCCTCACACCCCGACTTTCAGCCCATATTCGACCCCTCGGAGTTCGACTGCAAAAGGTGGCAGCAACTTACGCACAAGGAGTTTTCTCGGCTCTTCGGTCAGACCCCGCTTACCCGAGCCGGCTTGGATCGCCTGAAAGAGAACGCAAAGCTCATTGAACTTAAGTTCAATGAGCAATGAATAATGAGCAATGAGTAATTGATTATAAGGGAGATGTAGCATCTCCCTTTTCGTTTTAGAACTCATCATAGGTTCGCTATAACTTCTAAAAAAACTAAAAATGTTTCGCTTCGGGCGAAACACTTCTAGTTAATTGCTCATTACTCATTACTCATTACTCATTGCTCATTGCTCATTACTCATTACTCATTGTATAAAGCCCTACGTCTCTTAGTCCCAAGAGGAGCTCTTTGACGGGCATGGCGCGTTTGCCGGCCATCTGAATCTCCTCGATGCAGACCCAGCCATCGGCGCAGGCCACCTTCAGGAAGGTGCGGCCGTCGCTGCGAACCGTGCCGCAGGCAACGCCATGGGCGGCGGGCTCAAAAGTCGCGAAGAGGATCTTGGCCGAGCTCTCCTCAGCACCCTCTTTATAAATAGGTGTCCAGGCAGCGGGATAGGGCGAGAGGCCGCGCACGAAATTGACGATCTGCTCTCCGCCCCGACTCCAGTCGATACGGCAATCCTCCTTGAAGATCTTGGGTGCCGGGCGCAACATCTGCTCGTCGATATGGGCCTGCTCGATGGGGGTAACCTCCCCCGCGGCCAAGCGGTCCACCGTCTCGAGGACCAGTCCCGTGCCGGCCGTCATCAGTTTTTCGTACATCGTACCGATGGTGTCGCGCTCGCCGATGGGCAGGCGCAACTGCCCCAGAATGGCCCCCTTGTCGATCTCATGGTTCAGCAGGAAGGTCGTCACGCCGGTCTCCTTGTCGCCATTGATGATGGCCCAGTTGATGGGGGCAGCACCGCGATATTCGGGCAGCAGCGAGGCGTGGAGGTTGAAGGTGCCCAGACGGGGCATGGCCCACACCACCTCGGGGAGCATGCGGAAGGCGATCACAATCCCCAGGTCGGGCCGAAGGGCGCGCAACGCCTCCACAAAGGCCTCATCGCGCAGTTTCTCGGGTTGCAGGATCGGAAGGCCCAACTCGCGGGCGGCGATCTTCACCTCGCTCTCATGGAGCTTGCGACCGCGACCGGCCGGTTTGTCGGGCGTGGTCACCACGGCCACGACATTATATCCGCCCTCGACGAGGGCTCGAAGTGAGGGCACGGCAAATTCGGGCGTACCCATAAAGACGATGCGCAATTCCTTGGGGTTCATATTGTTCCTATGCTTTATCCATTCGATTTGGCCGCGCGTTTGGCCTCACGCCGCTCTTTACGGCGCTCCTTGAAGGCCTTCCACTTGCCGATGTACCAATCCAGATCCAGAAGTCCCGAGTCGTTGGTGGCCTGGTAGGTAAGGTAGAGGGCGATGGGAGCGAGGATGAAGGCCGAGAGCCACATGCCATAGACCGCCTCCCAGGTACCCTCCTTGGCCATCTTCTCGCCCGAGAGGGAGATGATGTAGTAGATCACGAAGAAGATGATGGAGATCACAATCGGCATACCGAGGCCACCCTTGCGGATGATGGCACCCAGCGGAGCACCGATCAGGAAGAAGATCATGATCGAGATCGGAAGCGAGATCTTGCGGTGCCACTCCACCTTACTGCGATAGAGCTGGTTGAGCGACTCCTTGGCCGAGCTCTCATCGAAGTTGAACATGCCGCGCGAACTCTTGGCCGCCGTGCGGGCCCGATCCCACACCTCTTCGGCAGCGCGGGTATCCAGCAGAGCGATCGAATCCATAGCCTCCACGGCACGGAAACCCGTTTTATCGTACATCAGGCTGTCGGGCAGGGGCAAGACCGTGTTATCCTTCGTAAAGATATGCTCCTTGAGCAGAGGCTCGTAGGAGCGGGTGGTCGAGGTGTTCACCTCCTCTTCGAGCTCACCGATCACCGTCTCGAGCTCAGCGATGTTCTTCGTCTGCTCATTGTTGTAGAGCTCGGCATCGGTGCGTGCCATATCGAAGCCCTCCATGGGGATATTCAGCTTCTGCACGTCGAAGATATGGCGGCTCAGGGAGCTCTGCGCATACCAGCGTTGCGAGTTGCGCGACTGGTCGTAGGTCTCACCGTTGTAGAGCGTCACACGCAGGAATTTCTTGTCGTCCGAGAGGCGGATATATCCCGAGTCGGCCATCGTGGTGGTCATGTTGCCATCCGTGGAGCGGTTGTCGTAGATCAGCACATCGGTCAGCAGGCCCGTCTCGGGGTCCTGGTGTCCCACGCGGATCGACATATCGTCGATGCCGTTGAAGAAGAGGCCGTCCTGGAACTCCAGGGTCTGCTTCTGCTGGCGGATATCATAGCGCAGGCTATACATCTGGCGATAGGAGTAGGGCACCAGGTTGTTGGCCAGAAAGAAGCTGCCCACGGCCATGATGCTCACCGCCACGATTAGGGGTTTCATGATCTTCGGGAGCGACATGCCGGCCGACTTCATGGCCAGCAACTCATAGTTCTCACCCAGGTTACCCATGGTCATGATGGCCGCCAGAAGCATCACCAACGGCAGGCCCAGCGGCAACATGGTGATCAGGGCGTAGCCCAGCAGCTCGAGGATGATTCCCATACTGAGGCCCTTGCCGACCAGCTCGTCGATAAAACGCCACAAGATGTTCATCAGCAGGATGAACATGATGATGAAGAAGGTCATCACCAGGGGCCCGAGGTAGGACTTCAGTACAAGTTTATGAATGGTTTTCAACTCCTATTTTCTTTATTCCGCGACAAAGATAATAAAATTACCCCGAATTTCACAGCCGCAAGGGCCAAAGTGAGCGAGAAAATGATGGCGGCCCCGGGAGGCACCTCCCAATGGTAGCTCACCACAAGGCCCGCGACATTCCCGGCAACGGCCACCGGCGGGGCAAAGAGCAGGATGCGGCGGTAGTCCTTGGTCAGCGTATTGACGATCACCACCGGCAGGGTCAGGAGCGACAAGAGCAGGACGATTCCCATGATGCGGATCGAGAGGACGATCGCAAGGGCCGTAACCGCCGCCATCAGGTAGCTCACCCGACGAGTCGGCACCCCCTGCGAACGGGCGAACTCGCGATCGAAGGCCGTATAGATCACCGGCCGGTGCCAGAGCAGCGTTCCCAGCAGAATCGCCCCCGTGAGGAGGGCCAAGGCGACCACATCCGACGACGTTACGGTGATGATGCTGCCGAAAAGGTAGCTCGACAGATCGCCCGACGTGTAGCCCGGGCGCAGCGACATGAAGAGGGCGCCGATGGCCATGCCCACCGACCAGATGATGCCGATGGCCGAATCCTCGCGGATGCGCCCCCGCTCCCCGGCCCACTCGATACCCAGAGCCGAGAGCACGGCAAAGAGCATGGCCCCCAGAATGGGATTCGCACCTAAGTAGAAGGCGATGCCCAAGCCCCCGAACGAGGCATGGGTGATGCCTCCGGCGAGAAAGACCATGCGCCGAAAGACCACATAGGCCCCCACCAGGCCGCAGACCACCCCCGACAGGAGCGAGGCCCACAGTGCATTGCTCAAGTAGCCATACCGAAAAATATCGCTAAAAAACTCCATCATCAACCTCCTTTAGAAACGACAAAGGTATAAAATAATTCAAAATTCAAAATTTAAAATTCAAAATTATTTTCCTTGTTGTTGGGAATATTACCAGAAGATATAACCAGAGAATATTCCGGTGCATAAGCCAATTTCTCTTTGCTCATTGCTCATTGCTCATTCCTAATTGCTCATTGCTCATTCCTCATTGCTCATTCCTAATTGCCCATTGCCGGGTCATGGCAAATAAAAATCTCCCCCGTCAGAGACACCTCTGGCGGGGGAGAGATCATTAAGACTCGAAGTTGTCAGCGAGTCGCGTCGGCTAATAGATTATCTGAATCGGAGCACCCGTATAGATCGTGTGTACGCGATGGCCACCCAGATCCTTGGCCTCCAACTCGATAGTCATATTCTCACCCTCATACGAGATCGTAAGCGTACCCTCGTTGATGAAGGCAAACTTCTGGGAGTAGTCGGATTGCATAACATAAGCATACGACCCCTTGTAGAAGACCGATCCGGAGGTGATATCGTAATAACCATTGCTCAGGTAGCCGCCATCGACGGGCTCAGCCGAAACAGGATAGGTACCGGCCTTGATCTGCTCGTTGTTGGGCTCCTTCGTATCCAACACCAGGTATACGGTCTGATTATCAAAGAAGGCATCTTCCGACTGCATCAGGTCGATCATGTAGGTACCATCGCCATAGTGGCTGGCATAACCGTATCCGCTGACGAAATCGAGATCCGAAGAGATCTGCGGAGGAATCAGGCGCTCAATGGTATTGGTAAAGACAACCGAACCACGGTAGTGAACACGAACCAACTCGTCGTTGTCAAGCAACATCTCTGCCGTGAAGGTGCAAACCTGTTCTACCTCATCGTACGCAATAACCAGGTAAGCATCCTTGAAGTAGTTGCGGGTCTCCTCCATCTTCTCATCGCCGTTGGCATCCTCCTCATAACGGATTCGAAGGCTCTCCTGGCGGCCCGAGAGGGTCATCTCCTCATACGGGGACTCGTTGTCAAAGGTATAGGTTCCGGGGAGCAGATAGGCAGCAGAGATATTTTCGAAGCGAGGATTGTTCGCCGAGAGCAGGAAAAAGTCTCCCGTGCTATTGATAGTCGAATTCACATACTCCACCGTTCCGAATTCGACGGAAAAGTTGTCAATGCCGGTTTCGTAGTAATCGCCCCAATAGCGAATCGAGAGGAAGGTCGACTCAATCACCTCATCGGCAGGGTTCCAGACACTGATCTCGCTGGTCGATTTCAGTTTGCCGAGCTCGGCCGTGATGGTGACCGAACCGCGGGCCAGAGCCGTAACCACACCCTCGGGCGATACGGTGGCGATCTCCGTATTCGAGGAGCTCCAGGCAATGGTCTTATCCTCGGCATCCTCGGGAAGGATCATGGCCTGGATTTCGAGCACGTCGCCAACTTCGAGATCGGCCACCGAAGGGGTAAGCTTCAGCACAGTAGCCTCAATAGGCTTTTCGGGCTCGTCATCTACGGGAGTTACCACGGGATCATCCGACGAGCAGGCACCCATCAGCAGGCCCAAGGCCAGGGTTGCAGCCAAAAAGAGATTCTTTTTCATTTCTATATCTTTTCTATATCTTTGTTAATTACCTAATTTACTTCTTAGTTCTTATCCTTAACCGGACGAATTACCGAGCCATTGTAGCGATAATCCCAATACATGGCGTGGGTGGTGTCGTCGAAACTGAGCGTGGGGGTCTGGAAGTTCCAGGTATCCTGGAGCGAACCGGTTGCATAGCTGCCGTAGGTGCCCAGATACTTAATGGTGGTCTCCTTGTAATAGCCTGCTGCGGGCAGGAAAATGGAGTTGCCATTCGAGGCTACGACCGTCACGCCGGGGACACCATTCTGCTCACCCCAGTTCCAGGTGCAGTTGTCCAACAGCTCCTGAGCCTCTTCCTTGGTCGGCAGACGCCAACCCTCACCCCACTTGGCCGTAGCGGCATCGTAGGTGGCATTACCCGAAATCACGTCGAGAGCCTTACCGAAAGTCACACTGTTCCACTCGTTGTAGTCGCTCTTCGGCTCCGTCTCACCCCAAGCGAAGTAGTCGCCATTCTGGTCGGCACTCTCGGCACCAACATTGCGATCGGCCCACATTACGCTCAGGCCCAGATCAACAGCCTCACCGCCATTGCCACTTACGGGAGGATCCACCGGAGTCTCGTTCTTTACGAGCGGCAGAACCAGCACCGTGCCATCCGAAAGGGTCAGGTAGACATACTCGTCGTCGTAGCTCACCTCCTTGAAGAGGCTCTCGCCCGAAGCGGCACCATCGGTCGTTGCACGACCGGCCTCAACCCAGGTCTTACCTTCGTCGTAGGAGACATACCAGTAGCCGTTCTCCACCTTAAGACGAGGAGTCTGACCATCCTTTCCGTCCGTACCCTCGGCCTTCACCTTCTCACCGGCCTCGTCCAGCAGCCACTCGCCGTTGAGGGTCCAATAGTATACGCCGTCATCACCCTTGGCTACGCCGAGTTCGGGAGCTGCTCCGGTCGAATTGGTGTGGTTGTAGATCGTAACGCTCTCGCCACCGGTGAAGGTGATCGTGTAGCCTACCACCTTGCCATCCTCAACGATGGGGGCGATGTTGCTCACATGCTCATTGGCATTGAGAGCCTCCAGAATCGTCTCCAACGACTCGATGTTCGTGTTCATCTCACGGCACAACCCCTCGAGCGTCTGCACTCGGTTCTCCAGATTGTTGTACTTCTCCCAAAGTTCCGCATCGTCATACGAGCACGAAGGGAGTGCGATCGCCATCATGGCCACAAAACTCAAGAAATACTTTTTCATAACAGTTTTTTTTAATTAATATTAAGTTTGCTTGCAATTAACAACAAAAACATTCCGTTGGTCTGAATATACATATTATATATAGAGCCTAAAACGGATTCGCTAGCGAACGACCCATTAAAATAGCGTCAACTATAACAATCTGATCGTTCCTTTTGCAAAGATAATAATAAACTGATAACAACAAGCATATTTTTGTAACATTTTGCAACTAAAAACACCACTTTTTTCTTATAAAATTATATTATCTTATTAATTCCCGCGTATTTAATAAATATTATTAACTACCCCCCCCATTAATTTAATATTTACATTTTAAAAGCACATTTATTAAGTTTATTTAATATTAAAGCTTTTGCAGAAAAAAAAGAGCTTGCTGTAAAAGAGGGAAAACAGCCTCCAAAGAAAGGGTGATCGGACGATTCCGAAGCAGAAAATTGAACTTTAAGCGAAAATTTGTATCTTTGTCCATAAATTAACCGGATAGAAACACCTGATATGAGTGCCCGAAAAGTCAGTTTTCACACGTTAGGCTGCAAGCTCAACTTCTCGGAGAGTTCGACCCTGGCCCGCCAGTTTGAGCAGGGGGGCTTCGAGCGCGTAACGTCGGAGGTCGATGCCGACATCTGCGTGATCAACAGCTGCTCCGTCACGGAGCATGCCGACAAGAAGTGCCGCAACCTGATCCGCCGCATACACCGCCGCAATCCGCAGGCCATCATCGCCGTTACGGGTTGCTACGCCCAGCTCAAACCCGAAGAGATCGCCCAGATCGAGGGGGTCTCGATCGTCTTGAGCAACAACGACAAGGGCGACCTCTACGAACGCACCGTGCGCCTCTCGCGCACCTCGCCCGTGGAGGTATATCCCTGCGATGTGGATGCGCTCACCCGCTTCTTTGCCGCCTTCTCGTCGGGCGACCGCACGCGCACCTTCCTGAAGGTGCAGGACGGATGCGACTACTGCTGCGCCTACTGCACGATCCACTACGCCCGCGGCTCGAGCCGCAACATGCCCATTGCCGACCTGGTTGAGGAGGCCCGACAGATTGCCGCCGGCGGTCAGAAGGAGATCGTCATCACGGGGGTCAATACGGGCGACTTCGGCCGCACGACGGGGGAGACGTTCCTCGACCTGCTCCGCGCCCTGAACGAGGTGGAGGGGATCGAGCGCTACCGCATCTCCTCGATCGAGCCCAACCTGCTGACCGATGAGATCATCGCCTTCTGCGCCTCGTCGCCCAAGTTCCAGCACCACTTCCACATCCCGCTCCAGAGCGGTTCGGACTACATCCTGGAGCGTATGGGTCGCCGCTACACCGCCGAGCGTTTCGCCGAACGCATCGCCAAGGTACGCTCGCTGATGCCCGATGCCTTTATCGGCATCGACGTGATTGTCGGCTTCCCGGGCGAAAAGGAGGAGCACTTCCAGGAGACCTACCGCCTTTTGGAGCGGGTAGATGCCTCGTTCCTGCACATCTTCCCCTTCTCCGAGCGCCCCGGAACCCGGGCCGTCGAGATGCCCGACAAGGTGCAGTCGTCGGTGGCCACCGAGCGCGTGGAGCGGCTGGAGGAGCTCTCGCGAAGACTCCATGCCAACTTCTGCCGCCAGGGGGTGGGTCTGAAGCAGGAGGTGCTCTTCGAGAGCACACTGCGCGGGGGGATGATGACCGGATTCACGGGGAACTACCGCCGCGTAAAGGTCCCCTACGACCGCCGCTACATCAACCGCATTGTCCCGGTGCGCCTCCTGGAGATGGACGAGCAACACGACCTCAGGGGTGAAATCGACGAATAGGAGTCGTCTTCGGGAGGGTTAATAGGATAAAAAACGGCCAAAAAGTTGCTAAACCGCCCGGGTTTTACTATCTTTGTCCATATTGTATAAGCATAAGTACCATGACCGGAATACGAAAACGTGTAACCATTGGCTTCCTGAGCATTGTCTGCCTGCTCTTCTTGTCGGGCATGCTCTCCTTTTTGGAGCTCAACGTGCTGAGCCGCGACACGGGCGAGATCCTCGCCGCCAACCGCCGCAACATCGAGCTGGCCAAAGAGATGCTCGATGCCGCTCATGAGCAGAGCCTCGCCTTTACGCGCCTGAGCATGCACCACGATGCCCGCTACGACAGCCTCTGCCGTGCCGGCATGAACCGCCTGGAGCAGACCCTCGAGGTGGCCCAAAAGGAGGCTACAGACAAGAGTTCGCTCGATTCGCTCTCGATTGTCACCACCGAACTGCGCCTGCTGACCGACCGCTTCCTGGCCCGTTTTGCCGAGCAGCGCGCCCACGAACAGCGCCTGGCCGTCGAGGCCGAGCAGCGCCGCCTGCTGCTTCAGATCGACACCCTGGCCCACATCCTCCCCGACTCGATCCGCCAGGCCGACTCGCTGGCCATGGTCAAGAGCGGCGAGTCGCTCTCCACGGCCGCGAACTACCTGGCGGAGCAGGATCGCCACGACGGGCTCTACCGCCGCCTGACGACCGCCATCCAAAACTACATGACCTCGGCGCAGAGCTCCCTGGCCCCGCGTACCGAGCAGTTGCGCAAGAATGCCTACCGCGCCGTAACTCCCGTGCTGATCTCCCTGCTGGTGATGATCGCCATCGTGCTGCTGCTCTACTACTTCATGCTCCTGTACTGTGTCAATCCGGTCCTGAGGATCAACCGCTCGCTGGGCGACTGGCTGCAATTCCGCATCCCCTACCGTCCGAAAGACGATATGCAGGATGAGCTGAAGGAGCTCAACGAGAAGATCGACACCCTGATCAACCTCTCGAAACACAACCCCAACAACCGGTAGCCGATGCGTTTTCATGTCGTCATACGTTACATCGGCCTGGTGTTGTTGATCTTCGCCTCGTTCATGTTGCTCTCGGCCGGCATCGCCTGGTGGTCGGGACCCGATTCGTCGTACTATCCCCTGCTGCTGTCGGCCCTGCTGACGGGCCTGCTGGGGCTCTTCCCGCTGATCTTCGTGAAGCGCACCGAACAGATCAACAGCAAGGAGGGTTACTGCATTGTGGTGGGCTCGTGGCTCGTGGCCTGCATCGTGGGGATGTTCCCCTACCTGATGTGGGGCGGGGAGTTCACGCTGATCAACGCCTGGTTCGAGAGTGTCTCGGGCCTCACCACCACCGGCGCCTCGATCCTCACCGATATCGAGGCCCTGCCACGCGGTCTGCTCTTCTGGCGCATGTCCTCGGCCTGGGTGGGCGGTATCGGCGTGGTGATGTTCGCCCTTCTGATCCTCCCCTCGATGGGTCGCTCGAAGAAGATGCTCTCCAATGTGGAGCTCTCGGCCGTCTCGCACGACGACTACCACTACCGCACACAACGCATCGTGCAGATCCTGCTCTTGGTCTATGTCGGGCTGACCGTTATTTCAACCCTATTGCTCAAATTCTCGGGCATGAACTGGTACGATGCCCTCACCCACGCCATGTCGGCCTCCTCGACCTGCGGATTCAGCACCAAGAACCTCTCGATCGCCTACTTCAACTCGCCGCTGATCGAGGCGGTACTGATCTGCACCATGGCCACCGCCGGAATCCACTTCGGCCTGATCTACGCCACCCTGATCGGCAACCGCGACAACGTCTGGCGCTCGGAGGTAACGCGTACCTACTTTGCCTTCCTCGGGGGCGGCGCCCTGATGATTGCCATCAGCCTGTGGATCGCCAACATCTACCCCGACTTTCTCTCCTCGCTGCGCCACGGCCTCTTCCAATTTGTGGCCCTGACGAGCACCACGGGATTCGCCACGGCCGACACGAACCTTTGGCCCTCGTTTGCGATCATCCTCTTGGTCTTCGCCTCGATCGTCTGCGCCTGTGCGGGCTCCACATCGGGCGGTCTGAAGATGAACCGCCTGATCCTGGCCTTCAAGATGCTGGTGGCCCGACTGAAGCGCCAGCAGCACCCCAACGCCATCATCCGCGTGCGTGTGGACGGTGTCCTGCAGGAGGATGAGGTAGTCCACACGGCGATGATCTTCATCGTCACCTACTTCATGCTCATGCTCCTCGGCACGATCATCAATACTCTCTTCGGTGCCGACCTTTTGACCGGATTCTCCGCTTCGGTGGCCTGTCTGGGCAATGTGGGGCCCGGATTTGGTGAGGTGGGCTCGATGAACAACTACGCCGCACAGCCCGCCGTGCTGAAGTTCTCGGGCACGCTGCTGATGCTCTTCGGCCGTCTGGAGATTTTCGGTTTGGTTCAACTCTTCTTTATCAAATGGTGGAGATAGTCATGAAAAACGCTTCTAAATATCTGCTTTGGGTCCTTCTGCTTCTCGGGACAACACGGGTTGCAGCCCAAGAGCCTGCATCCGATGCGGCGACAAAGGAGGCGCACTACAACGCCCTCAAGGGGCAATGTGAAGCCCTGGAATCGCGGCTTGACTCCCTGCAGGAGGCGACCTCCGAGGTCCGCATCCGCTTTCGCGAGGAGCCCGAGGCCCGAGAGCTTCATACGGCAACCATCCTTAAGCTCGAGGAGCAGATGTTGCAAGTCGGGAACGAGCACCGACAGCTCGCCCGCGAGCTCGCACTCCTGGAACAGGAGCGCATGCTGCAAGAGCTGAACAAGGAGCCCCAACCGGAGCCTGCCCCCCAACCCGAAGTCGAGCGCCCGAATTATGAAGAGGCCCCCCGGCACCGCTACCTGATCCGAAACGCCTGCTTTAGAGGGGAGCTTCCCGCCGAGGAGTACCAACTCCTGTGCGACGTGCAGGAGCAGGAGCGCGAGGCGGCCCGGATGATCGAGCTCTTTGCCGAGAACTATGCCCGCCTGGTGGAGATGCAGCAGCCCTACCTGCTCACCACAAAGCAACACGAGGCCGACTCGCTCTACGAGGCGATGTGTGCCCTGATTGAGGAGAACAACTCGCTCAACGACTCGCTCCTCGGACTCTGGGAGCCGATCTTCGACCACAAGAGTTACGCCTACGCCTACCTGCTCGACCGCTTCGACTGCGAGGAGCTGCTCGAGGGACAGATCGAACGGCTGAGTGAAGCCCGCCGTGAGGCCGATGCCACAAAGGGCGAATACGCCTCCGATGCGCTGAGCCGCTACTTCATCGAGAAACGGGCCCTGACAAGCTGTGAACTGGAGCTGGCCGCAGCCTTTCACCTCCAGCAGGCACGCGACTCGCTGCAGCAGGAGGCCGACTACCTCTTGACGGTGGACTATCGCCTGCCGCGCCTCAGCCCCGAGCGCCGATACCTGCTCGACTACGCCTCGGTGGAGTTTCCCGGCAAGGTGAGCTATACGACCTACAAGGTCCCCGCCTGTGAGATTCCCGAACAGGGCACCATCTACCGCATCCGCCTGCTCTCATCGCGCTACCGCCAGCAGGCCGACATCTTCCGCGGCGTGGAGCCCCTCTATCTGCTGCAGGAGGGGGGACGCTACCTCTACTTTACGGGCGGCTTCGCCTCGCTGGCCGAGGCACGTCTGGCCTGCGAATTGCTACGCGAAAAGGGATTTCGACTTCCGGTAGTGGTGCGTTGGACGGATGGACGGATGGAGGAGGTCTCGGAGCAGGAGAGCGAATCGCTGCTGCGGATCGAGATCAGCGGCTCGGAGCAACTCCCCGAAGGGGTTCGCGCCCTGATCCGCGAAGCTCTCCCCGGACATGAGATCAGCCGGGTGGGAAGTTCGTTCCGCATCGGCGGCCTTACCGACCCCGCCGCGGCCGAGGAACTGGCCCGACGAATCCGCCTCGAGGAGGGTTCGCTCGAGGTGAGCATTGTGCATGAAAATTAACCCCTGAACACCGACCAAAAAGAGTAAACTATGATTACGATTATTGTTTTGATTCTGCTGGCCATCCTCTTCCTGGTGGCCGAGCTGGTACTCCTGCCCGGGCTGACCCTCTCGGGAGTGTTGTCGCTTGTATGTGCCGGCGCAGCCGTCTACCTGGCCTTCGTAAACCTCGGCACGACGGTTGGCTGGGTGATTGTCGGCGTGATCCTGGCATTGGCCCTGCTGACCATTATCATCTCCTTGCGCTCCGACACCTGGCAACGCCTGGCCCTTAGGCAGCAGGTGCCCTCTACGGCCGGCGAACCAATCCAGGAGCAGGTCTCGATCGGCAAACGCGGCCGCAGCCTCTCGCGCCTCTCTCCCATGGGAACGGTCGAGATCGAAGGGCGCATCTATGAAGCCAAACTCCTGAGCGGCTATGCCGACCCGCACCGCGAAGTGGAGGTTGTCGGCCATGAGAACAGCCACGTCATTGTTAAAATTATTCAATAACCTAATAAAATGTAAATTATGGAGACAGGATTCTTAGCCCTTGTGATCTTTCTGGGCTTTATTGCCTTATGGCTGATCTTCTATTTTATTCCGATGGGCATGTGGTTCTCGGCCTTAGTGTCGGGCGTACACATCAGCCTGCTGCAACTTGTGCTGATGCGCTGGCGCAAGGTGCCGCCCTCGATCATCGTCTCCTCGATGATCGAATCGACAAAGGCGGGCCTGAGGCTCAACCCCAACGAATTGGAGGCCCACTACCTGGCCGGAGGTAACGTGACGAGCGTCGTACACGCCCTGGTATCGGCCCAGAAGGCCAACATCATGCTCGACTTCAAGATGGCCACGGCCATCGACCTGGCCGGTCGCGACGTCTTCGAGGCGGTGCAGATGTCGGTAAACCCGAAGGTGATCAACACACCCCCCGTGGCAGCCGTGGCAAAGGATGGTATTCAGCTGATTGCCAAGGCCCGCGTAACGGTGCGTGCCAACATCAAGCAGCTGGTCGGAGGTGCCGGCGAGGAGACCGTCCTGGCGCGTGTGGGCGAGGGTATCGTCTCGTCAATCGGTTCGGCCGAGTCGCATAAGATCGTTCTGGAGAACCCCGATTCGATCTCACGCGTGGTGCTGGATAAGGGTCTGGATGCCGGTACGGCCTTCGAGATCCTCTCGATCGACATTGCCGACATCGACGTGGGCAAGAACATCGGAGCCCAACTGCAGATGGACCAGGCCGAGGCCGACAAGAATATCGCCCAGGCCAAGGCCGAGGAGCGCAGAGCCATGGCCGTAGCCCTGGAGCAGGAGAACAAGGCCAAGGCCCAGGATGCCCGCGCCAAGGTGATCCTGGCCGAGGCTGAGGTGCCGCTGGCCATGGCCGAGGCCTTCCGCAACGGCAACCTCGGAATCATGGACTACTACAAAATGAAAAATGTGATGGCCGACACGCAGATGCGCGAGTCGATCGCTACGCCGCAGAAGAAGTAGTCTGAGGCCGATATACTCAAAGAGCAGGGGTCGCGATTGCGACCCCTCTTCTTTAATATATCTGCTGCTATGCCATAAAGGGCAGAAGCATGCGGTTGAGCTGCTCATGCTCGACCAGAAAGCCATCGTGGCCAAAGGCCGAGGCGATCTCGAGGTAGCGACTGTCGGGGATCTGAGCCGAGAGGCGGCGCATCTCCTCGGGGGTAAAGATCAGGTCGGTGGTGATACCCACCACAAGGGTCCGGGCGGTGATTCGTTTCAAGGCCTCGGCTACCCCACCCCGACCACGCCCCACATCGTGCGTGTCGAACGTATCGAGGATCGCCACATAGGAGTAGGCATCGAAGCGGCGACAGAGCTTTTCGCCCTGATAGCTTTGGTAGGTGCAGGCACGGAAACCGGCATAGCGAGGCGTATCGTCAAGCTCCTGCTGGGTGAGGTTGTAGCCCTCGGGGCCGCGGTAGGTCAAAAGCCCCAAGGCACGGGCTGCAGCCATACCGGCCATGCCGGCATCGGGGCGCGGCTGACCATAGGTTTGGTCGGCAAAGATCGCCATGCGCTGTGTCTGGTCGATGGCAATCTGCCAGGGGGTGGCCTTGGCTGCAGTGGCAATCAGCACCAGCCGCTCAATAAATTCGGGCTCCGAGACCGCCCACTCCACGGCCTGGAAACCGCCCACCGAGCTGCCGATCAGGACCCGGATCTTCGGAATCCCGAGGTGGTCGGCCAAGAGGCGGTGAGCGCGGATCACATCGCGCATCGTAAGTTTCGGAAAGTCCGCATACCAGGGTTCACCCGTTGCGGGGTTGGTGTGCAGGGGCCCCGTGGTGCCATAGTGCGAGCCGAGGATATTGGCGCAGACCACAAAGTGGCGCGCGGGGTCCAAAAAGCGGTCCGGCTCGACGGTATGGGGCCACCAGTCGGCCACCTCGGAGTTGGCCGTCAGGGCATGGCAGACCCAGACCACATTATCGCGGGCCGGGCTCAACACCCCATAGGTGTGGTAAGCAATTTCGAGCGAGGGCAACACGCCACCCTGCTCCAGCGGAAAGGGATGTGGGTAGTGATACGTTAGCGGCTCCATGATTCGATTATTTAAGGGTCAGAGAGCTATTGGGCCAACGACTGAAGGGCCTGCTCGAAGTCGGCAATCAGGTCATCGGGATGCTCCAGGCCGAGCGAGATGCGCAGCAGTGTGGGGGTAACGCCCGCTGCCCGCAGGTCCTCGTCGCTGAGCTGCTTATGGGTCGTGGAGGCGGGGTGCGTAACCACGGTTATGGAATCGCCGATCATGGTCATATGGGCCGCCAGTCGGAGGTTCTCGACAAACCTCGCCGTACTCTCCAGGGTTCCTTTCAGCTCGATGGCAAAGACGGCCGAGGAGCCGAAGCGGTAGTATTTGCGGGCATTCTCGCAACTCGGATGCGACTCAAAGCCCACGAAGCTCACACGCTCGACCATGGGGTGCGAGCGGCAATATTCGGCCAGGCGCCAGGTGGACTCCACCTCATGCTTCACGCGCAGCGACAGGGTCTCCAGACCGATCATCATCAGGTAGGCATCGAAGGGCGAGGGGCAGCAGCCGAAGTCGCGCAGGCCATCCACGCGGCACTTGGCCACAAAGGCCGCCGCACCGAAATTCTCCGCCAGGTTCAGGCCATGGTACCCTTCGGAGGGGCCGTCGATCTGCGGGAACTTGCCGTTGCGCCAGTTGTAGTTGCCGCCATCGACAATCACGCCCCCCATGGCCGTGCCGTGTCCGTTGATCCACTTCGTGGCCGAATCGACAACGATGTTCGCCCCCCAATCGAAGGGGTTGCAGAGGTAGCCGGCAGCACCAAACGTATTGTCCACCACAAAGGGGAGATCATGGTTGCGGGCCACGCGGGCGAGGGCCTCCAGATCGGGCACCGTGCAGGTGGGGTTGCCCATCGACTCAACGTAGAGGGCCTTGGTATGAGGATCGACCTGAGCCTCAAAATCGGCGGCATCCAGGCTTCGGGCAATGCGCACCTCGATACCCAACTTATCGAGCGAGTGGCGGAACTGGTTGTAGGTACCGCCATAGAGGTAGGGCGAGGCGACGATGTTATCGCCCTTTTGGGCCAGCGACAGAACGGTGAGCAGAATGGCCGACATGCCCGACGAGACCGCCAGGGCTCCGACAGCACCATAGAGGGCGGCGATACGCTCCTCATAGGCCGTGGTGGTGGGGTTCTGCAGACGCGTATAGATGTTTCCGGCCTCGCTTAACTCAAAGAGTCGGGCCGCATGGTCGCAACTTTGGAAACGGTAGGCAGCCGTGGGATAGATCGCCACCCCGCGTGAACCGGTCGGCTCACCCGTATTCAGCCCCGCATGAATCTGGCGGGTCTCAAATTTCATATCTTTCGTATTCATAGCTTGTCTTCGAAAATTAGAAGAATCTTTTTTCCTAACCGCGCAAAGATAACCATTTTTCGACAAAAAAGGCGAGTTTTCGGAGATTTCCGACCACTCGCCCATAAAAATATGAGATCTCGGCTACTCTTCACGAAGCTTCTGCATGCGCCTGGCCTCACGCGCAGCCTTGCGCTCGGCGCGCTTATCCTTGGGCTGCTCGTAGGCAGCATCGTCGCGGCCGCCACCCAGCGAGACGTAGAGGTTGATCGTCCCCTGAATCTCCTCGAAGCGATCGGTGATCTGCGCAATCTTACCCTGAAGGAAGTTCTGCTCGGCCGTCAGCACCTCCAGGTAGGTGGTCGATCCGTGCTGCATCAAGAGCTGCGTACTCTCGTAGGCAGACTCCAGCGCTGCGATCTGCTGCTCACGCCAGCTGCGCTTGCCTCGCGCCGTCTGGCACTTTCCAAGGGCGTTATTAACCTCCGCACCGGCATTCAGGAGTGCCTGTCGGAAGGCCAGGCGGGCCTCCTCCTGCTGGGCCTTGGCAATCTTCAGCTGGGCACGCGCACGCCCCCCATTGAAGATCGGAGCCACAAGCGATCCGGCTGCCGAGAGGAGGATCTCACCCGGATTGACCACCGCCGAACCGGCATTGTTGGTCCAGCCGAGCGTACCGCTCAACGTCAGGGTCGGATAGAGGGCCGAGCGGGCGGCAGCCGTGGCATAGTAGGCCTGCATGAGCGAGTACTCCGCAGCCCGGACATCGGGACGGAGAGCAAGCAGGCGCACCGGAAGACCCGTCGCAAGCATCTCGGGAAGCTGCTGCTCGGAGAGCTGACCGCGCTCGATCTCATGCGGAATCTCCCCCAAGAGCAGGCAGAGCGTGTTCTGCACCTCGAGGATCGATTGCGTGAGGTCATAGGTTGAGGTGTAGACCGAGTAGTAGGCGGCCTCGATTTGGGCGACACCGGCCCGGTTGGTCATACCCGCCTGCATCATGGCGGCCATCGTCTCGGCACTCTTCTCGAGCGATTGGGCCGTGCGCCGGGTAACCTCAAACTGACTATCGAGCATCAGGAGCGTATAGTAAGCGTTGGCAATGCCCGCAATGAGCTGGGTGCGCACCGCCTGACGGTACTCCTGCGACTGCATATAGGTCGCCTTGGCCTTGCGTTTGGCGTTGTTGATTCCGCCAAAGAGGTCGATCTGCCACGATGCAGCCAAGGGGACCGAATAGGTCCAGCCGCTCGACGTGCCTCCGAAGCTCGACACTCCGCCATTGGGCGAGAGGTTGAACGAGGGCAAAAAGCTCAGGCGGGCCGACTTCAGAGCCGCCTCGGCCTCCTTGACCCGCTGATGGGCCGCCAGCAGGTCGCTGTTGTTCTCCAGACCACGCTCGATGAGCCCCTGCAGGCAGGGATCGGTGAAGATCTCGCGCCACCCCAGGTCGGCCAGCGAGGTGGTATCCGAGGTCACATGCTCCACCCCATAGAGGGTATCGGTCTGCAATTCGAGCTCGGGTTGCGAATAGGGCTTATAGATTCCGCAGCCCGTAACCATGGCCACGGCACAAAGGATGATGATTCTTTTCATAACTCCTTACCGGTTTTCTTCGTTAAGAATTTTGTTTACCTCCTCGATCTCGGCCTGGATAGCCCAGTCGGGGTTATTGGTGATGTGCACAGGTTTCACCTTCTCCTGAAGCCACTGGAAGACGATAAACAGACCTGGCGTGAGGAACAACAGAGCCGTCGTTCCGATCAGCATACCGCCCACCACGCCCGTGCCGAGCGAGGAGTTGCCATTGGCACCCACACCCGAGGCGAACATCAGGGGCAACATACCGAAGATCATGGTCGAAACGGTCATCAGCACAGGACGAAGACGCGCCTTGGCTGCCGAGACGGCAGCCTGGGCAAGCGACATACCGCTCAGGCGGCGCTCGGTGGCAAACTCCGTGATCAGGATGGCCGTCTTGGCCAACAGACCGATGATCATAATCATACCCGTCTGCAGGTAGATGTTGTTCTCCAGGCCGTAGAGGCGGGCAAAGAGCAGCGAGCCCATCAGACCCACCGGAACGGTCAGCAGCACGGCGAAGGGGATGAAGTAGCTCTCGTAGAGGGCCGAAAGCAGGAGGTAGATCAGCAGGAAGCAGATGCCATAGATCACCAGGGCATTGCTCGAGGTACCCTCCTCCTCGCGCGTCAGGTCGGCAAACTCATAGCCGTAGCCGCGGGGCAACACCTCGGCGGCAGTCTCCTTGATGGCGCGGATGGCATCACCCGACGAATAGCCCTCGGCCGCCTCACCGTTGATGGCGATCGAGTTGTACATATTAAAGCGGTTCATCGTCTCGGGGCCGTAGACCTTCTCCAAGGTTACAAACTGGCTCACGGGGGCCATCTGGCCCTTCACCCGAACGTAGATATTGCTGAGCGACTCGACATCCATGCGATCCTCGGCCTCGGCCTGGAGCATCACACGATAGACCTTCGAGAAGCGGTTCATGTTCGAGACATACTGACCGCCGTAGTAGCCTCCGATGGTGGTGAGCACCTCGGCCGGCGAGACTCCGGCACGCTTGCACTTGGCAGCATCGACCTCAACCATATACTGCGGGAAATTCACATTATAGGTCGTGTAGGCCATCTTGATCTCGGGGCGCTTGTTCAGCGCAGCAATATACTCCATGGCCACGTTGTAGAAGTCGCGGATATCGACCCCATTGAGATCCTGCAGGTGCATCGAGAAGCCGTTCGTGGCACCATAGCCCGAGATCATCGGGGGGACGATGGCCACGATCTGGGCATCTTTGATATCGGCACAGCGAGCCATGATCAGCTTACTGATGTGGTCCACATGATCCTCCTTATCGGGGCGGATCGACCAATCCTTGAGCTTGACGATCAGCATACCATACGACGATCCCTGGCCGGCGAGCAGGCCATAACCGGCCACCTTATCATAAACTCGCACCTGCGGGAGCGAAGCGATGCGCTCCTCGACCTGATCCATCAGGGCTTTCGTTTCGTGGAGGGTCGAGCCGGGCGTAGCCGTCACATTGACCATGATCGAGCCCTGGTCCTCCGAGGGGATCAGACCCGTCTTGGTGGTGGCAAAGAGATAGACCATCAGGGCGATGGATGCCAAGAGGGTTCCCCAAAGCAGGGTTCTGCTCTTGATGAAGAGCTTCACGCCCACCTGATACTTCTTGGTCATGGCCGCAAAAGCTGTGTTGTAGGCCTTGCGGAAACGCGAGGAGAAGTTCTCCTTCTCCACACCCTCCTCATCGACATAGGGTTTGAGGATCATGGCGCAGAGGGCCGGCGAGAGGGTCAGGGCGTTCACGGCCGAGATGGCCACAGCCACGGCCATCGTGATACCGAACTGCGTATAGAAGATGCCCGACGTGCCGCCCATCATCGAGACGGGGAGGAATACGGCCATGAAGACCAACGACGAGGTGACGATGGCCGAAGTGATACCGCCCATGGCATCGACCGTGGCCATATAGGAGGATTTGTATCCCACGTCGAAACGGGCCTGCACGGCCTCGACCACAATGATGGCATCATCGACCACCGTACCGATCACCAGCACCAGGGCGAAGAGGGTCAGCAGGTTGATCGAGAAGCCGGCCACCAGCATGAAGGCGAAGGTACCGATCAGCGAGACGATGATCGAGACGAGCGGGATGATCGTCGAGCGCAGATCCTGCAGGAAGATATAGACCACCAAAATTACGAGGATGATCGCCTCGAAGAGGGTCTTGATCACCTCGTGGATCGAGGCGAAGAGGAAGTCGTTGATATCCTGAATGCTCACAAACTCAATTCCCTTGGGGGCCTTCTTCTGCTCCTCCTCAATGAGTTTGTCGATGTTTTTCAGAATCTCGGTGGCATTCGAGCCCGCCGTCTGGTAGATCATCGAGGCAACACCCGGGTGGCCGTTGATCTCACCCGAGTAGGCGTAGTTCTCCTGCCCGAACTCCACGCGGGCCACATCTCCCAGGCGCAGCACCTCGCCCGTGGGGTGCGATCGGATAACCAACGTCTCAAACTCCTCGGGGGTTACCTTACGACCCGTGTAGCGCATCGTGTACTGGAACGTGTTTTCGGAGTTCTCACCCAGGTTACCGGTCGAGGCCTCGATGTTCTGTTCGTTCAGCACGGCCGTGATATCCGAGGGGACCAGGCCGTATTGGGCCATGATGTCGGGCTTCATCCAGATGCGGATCGAGTACTTGGCACCAAGGGTCATACACTCGCCCACGCCGTTGATACGCAACAGTTTGGGCTGGATGTTGTTCATGAAGTAGTTGGCCAGGAAGGACTCATCGTAGGTGTCGTCGGGCGAGGTGATACCCAGCACCTTGACCATTGAACTCTGGCGCTTGAAGACCTGAACGCCCACCTTGTTCACCTCGGCCGGAAGCACCGAGGTGGCGCGGGCCACGCGGTTCTGCACATTCACGGCGGCCATATCGGGATCGGTGCCCTGCTTGAAGTAGACCGTGATGCTCACGCCGCCGGCATTCGACGACGAAGAGGTCATGTAGGTCATATCCTGCACACCGTTGATCTGCTCCTCCAGGGGGGCGACCACCGATTTCTGGATCGTCTCGGCCGAGGCACCCGGGTAGGAGGTACGCACCATCACCGTAGGGGGTGCAATATTGGGATACTGCTCGATGGGCAACATCAGCAGGCTGATCACACCGGCCAGCATGATGAGCAGCGAGATCACCGTCGAGAGGACCGGGCGGTCGATAAAGTGTTTCAGATTCATAGGGCTTACTCGTTGGATTGGTTATTCTCAGAAGCGGCGGCAGCGGGCTCGGCAGGAGCCTCGGGGGCAGCGGCGGCCTCGCTCTCCAGAAGCACGGGAGTACCCTCACGCATCATCGCCACGCCCTCCGTGAGGATCACCTCACCGGGCTTGAGACCGCTCTTGACGATGTAACTCTTGCCATCGAGCTTGATCACCTCGATCATCTTCGAGGTGGCCTTACCCTCCTCTACGGCGTAGACATAGACCTTATCCTGCAACTCGAAGGTGGCGATGCAGGGGATCACGATGCAGTTTTTGTTCAGGTGGCGGAGCACGATGTTGCCCGATCCTCCACTATGGAGCAGACGACCGGGGTTGGGGAATACGGCACGCACCGAGATCGAACCCGTCGAGGGGTCGATCACACCACTGATCGACTCGATAACACCCGGCTCCGAGTAGATCGAGCCATCGCTGAGCTGCAACAGAGGCTTGGGCAGGGTCTGGAGCACCTTCTCCATCGACCCGAGGTTGCGGGCCATGTTCAGCAGGGCCGTCTCGTTCATCGAGAAGTAGACGTACATCTGCGAGTTGTCCGAGACGGTCGTCAGGGGCTGGGGCATCGTGGGGCCTACCAGCGCACCCACCCGATAGGGGATGGTTCCCACCACGCCGTTGGCCGGGGCCTTGACCACCGTATAGCTCAGGCTGTTGCGGGCATTGACCTCCTGGGCCTCGGCCTGCGCCAAGGCGGCCTTGGCCGTCAAGAGCTGATTCTCGGCAAGGCGCAGGTCATACTCCGAGACGACATTTTTCGCGAAGAGTTCCTGCTTGCTCTCATAGGTGAGTTGAGCCGTGGCCACTCCCGCCTCGGCAGCCTGCACGTTGGCCTCGGCCGTGCGCAGGGCCGCCCGGTAGGGCACCTGGTCAATCACAAAGAGGGTCTGGCCGTTGCGCACCTCCTGACCCTCGGTCACACAAACCTTCGAGATCGTACCGCCCACCTGCGGCATGATCTGAATATCCTGACGACCGCGAATCGAGGCCGAGAATTGGGTCTCGATCTCGGCATCCGAGGTCGTAAGGGTCATTGAGGCGTAGGGGACGGCCTGCTGGGTCTGTGGAGCCTCCTTGCACCCCACACTGAGAAGCGCTGAAAGCATCGCAGCAAAACAGATGTTCTTTTTCATGATTCGTTTCTTTTAATTATTTTTATTTTAATCTATCTCTTGCCTATTCGATTACTCGCATTAATTTGCAAATATACGAAAAAAAGTCAATTCTTTTTCAAAAAACACCCAAAAAATTGGAGACAAAAAAGTGTGTCAAGCCAATTTTAGCGCTTCTCTTCGGCAGGAGAAACAACGGAATCGCCACAAATCGGCAAAAGCCGAAAGGCTCCTATTCGACTTTAATGTTTTTTAGGACAGCCCGCCCCTTCACGCGGAGATCCTTTGGAATAAATTTACCGCATAAAAAAAATACCGGGCTGCACCATACGGTACAACCCGGTATTCGCTCTTCAATGCCAAGATTCAGGGCGATACGCCCTATCACACACGCTCCGGAAACTCGAACGGATAGCGCTTGATATCCTCCTCCACAAGTTCATCACCCGACTGCACCTCGATGATCTCCAGGTCGGTAAGGGCCTTGACAGCGTGGTGCTCGCCTCGGCGGATGTGGGCCACATCTCCGCGGCCCACCCGGGTAACCTTGCCCTCCAAGGCCAGAAGTCCCTCGCCATCGACAAAGGTCCAAACCTCCTCGCGGCGGGCATGGGTCTGGTAGCTGATCGAGCATCCGGCATTCAGGTGCAGGAGTTTGGTGAGCGAGTGGTGGCCGTCCGGATAGACCGTCTGGCCCAAAACACGATAGGTACCCCAGCGGCGCTCCTCATACATGGGGCGGCCGTCAAACTTCTCCACCTCGGACTTCATCCCCTCACTGGCGGACTTATCGCAGACCAGAATGCCATCAGGCGAGGCGGCCACGATCACATCCTTGACCCCCACGCAGAGGATCGGCAGCTCCAACTCATTGACTACATGGGTATTTTCGCACTTGGCGTCGATATATCCGTTGCCCATGCAGTTCTCGGGCAGCTCCTCGGCCAGGCTGTTCCAGGTACCAAGATCCTTCCAGGCTCCGGCATAGGGCACCACGGCCACCGAGTGGGCCTTCTCGGCCACCTCATAGTCGAAGCTGATCTTGGGGAACTCGCCATAGCGGCTGCGCAACTCCGCGAAGTCGGCGGCATGGATATATCTCTCGATGATATCGACCATGTAGCCCAGACGGAAGGCAAAGACTCCGCCGTTCCAGAAGGCCCCCTCGCGCAGGAGCTCCTCGGCGCGTTCACGCGAGGGCTTCTCCGTAAAGCGCTGCACCCGCTGCACCGACAGTCCCTGCTCTCCGCTTTGCGGCACGACATAGCCAAACTTGGTGGAAGGTGCCGTAGGCTCAACACCCATCAGGACAAGCTCCGCAGCATCGGCCTCCACCGCCTCAACCATACGTCCCACTGTCTCGAAGTAGCGCACCTCGGTATAGGGGTCGCAGGGCATCACGACCACCACCTCATCGCGACTGCACCCCTTCTCAAGGGCCAGCCAGCCGGCCGAGAGGGCAATGGCCGGAAAGGTATCGCGGCGCTCGGGCTCGGTTACGACGGCCACGCCGCCGCCGAGCTGGTTGGTGATCGCCTCCCGCTGGGTCTCGCTCGTGGCGATGGTCACCTCGGCCTCGAGACCGGCCTCGCCAATCTGGCGCATCACGCGCTGCACCATCGACTCATACTCCCCCGAAGGCGACTTCAAAACGCGCAAAAACTGCTTCGAGCGCGTACCGTTCGAGAGGGGCCACAAACGCTTGCCCGAGCCTCCCGACAAAAGAATTATCTGCATACTTCTCTTTTTTCGTTCGTTATTCCTTATTCCGTTAAAGTTTGTGCGTAATTACAAAAGTAATAAAAATTTCACAAACCCGAGTTCAAAATATAAAATTATTTTCCCTTTCACCCCTTTTTACCACAAATTCTCCGGGAATCGATTTTTTTTCGTTACTTTTGTTCGGATCTTGTCTTCCATATCCGAAGACAAGCGGCAGATGAAGGGGATTCCGAAGCAATCTTCCCAACCCCCTAATTTGCTATTTATCAAAAACACAGACGAATAACCGATCACAGCATATGGCAGACAACTATTTGGAGAAGAAGATGGAGGAGTGGCGGCAGAAGCCCGCATCAGAGAGCCGCAAGGCCGCAGGTGGGCTCATGAGGCTGCTGCTGAAGAGTCGCAGCCACCGTGGCTACGACCCCGCATTTCGGGTGCGCGAGGATCAGCTGCAGCGCATCATTGCCGTAAACACACACATCCCCTCGGCCCGCAACCAGCAGGTCTTGCGCTTTCGGCCCGTCCTGGCGGAGGAGGCCCACAAGGTGCTGCCCCACATCAAGTTGGGCGGAGCACTCCCCCACCTCGGACTCCCCTTCCCGGGCACCGAGCCCAAGGCCTTTATCGTGATCTGCTCCACGATTCCCGAAGACCGCTATGTGAGTGTCGATCTCGGCATCGCAGCCCAGACCATGCTCCTGCAGGCCGTGGAGATCGGTCTGAACGGCATCTGCATCGGAGCCTTCAACAAGGAGGCCATCCGTCGCGAGTTGGAGCTGCCCCACGAGCCGCTGCTGATCTTAGCCCTCGGCCGCGGCACCGAGAAGATCCTCCTGGAGGAGATCTCGGCCGACGACTCCCACGCCTATTGGCGCGATGAGAAGGGGGTACACCATGTGCCCAAAGTAAAACTCGAAGAGCTGATCATAACCTAATTTGCGAAGTAGTAACCCCAAAACAGAAACCCGAGCGGTCAATACTGATCGCTCGGGTTTTGTATAGATAAGATCGGGGGTTACTTCGAGAGGTCGGCAATGGCAGCCTTGGCAGCCTCAACCGTAGCACCGGCCGTAACCTTCTGCAGGGCAGCGATGGCCTGGGGCTTCATCTCCTTGGCGTTGTAAGCCGTACCCAGCAGGTAGTAGAGGTAGCTGGCATCCTCGGCATCGGTCTGCGCCAGGGCAGCGGCCTCGGCGAGCTCGATCACCTTATTGAGATCCTTCTTACCGTCGTAGCCCTGTACGCGAATCTTGAGGGCAACAGCATTCTCGGGCTCGGCGGCGAGCATCTGCTCGGCAGCGGCAATCATGCCGTCGAAATCACCGTTCTGCTGGAAGCCGGCCACCATGTTGTTCGTGTAGAGCTTCACCAGGTTCTGAGCCTCGGCAGCCTGCTCGGCATACTTGGGGTTGGGGTTGCCGGCCACCTTGTTCAGGATCGTCAGACCCTCGCCATACTGACCCAGCTCGCAGTAGCAGGTACCCAGCAGGTTAGCCATCTTGGCATTCTTGGGATCGGCCTCATAGCCCTTGGCAAGAGGCTCCATGGCCGTGGCGTAGTCGCCCGAGTTGAAGGCGCCCTCGGCCAGCTTCAGGTAGCAGGTACCCACATAGGAGGCAGACTTCTTCTCGGTCGTGGGATCATCGTAGAGCTGACACTTCTCCACCGAGAGGGTGAAGTACTCCAGTGCCTTCTCATACTCCTGCTTCATCAGCGCAGCACCACCCAACTGGTAGTAACATTTGCCGATAAACTGCTTGGCAATAGCTACATCGTCGCTTCCATCGCTGAGCTCGATGGCCTGCTCGAAATACTGAGCCGCAGCGGCACGATCCTTGGCATTGTAGGCCTCAACACCCTTGTCACACATCTCCTTGGCACTCTGGGCCGACAGCGTAAAGACCGCCATCACCGCCACAAACGATAAAAACAGTTTTTTCATTCTCTTAATTTTATTAGGTTTTACTTATTTAAACTCAATTTTCGCTCTTTTATTGTCCTTTTGCACCGCTTCGGTCGCTAAATTTTCATACGTTTTATCGGTTTCGGCGCAAAATTGAGGGCAAATTTAATAATAATTTCGTGGATTCCAAATTTCAACTACCGCAACGAGGCAAAAAATTGTTTCATCAGGGCCTCGCACTCCTCCTTGAGTACGCCGCTGCGCAACTCGGTCTTGGGGTGGAAGATCCGCTCCGAGTAGCAGCGGTGGCCACGCTTGGGGTCGTCGGCCCCCCAAACCACTCGCCCCACCTGGCTCCAGGCAATGGCCCCGGCACACATCACGCAGGGCTCTACGGTTACATATAACGTACACTCCTTGAGGTACTTGCCCCCGAGGGTCGAGGCCGCAGCCGTCAGAGCCTGCATCTCGGCATGGGCCGTGGCATCCGAAAGACTCTCCACCAGGTTATGGCCGCGCCCGATCACCCGATCGCCCGCCACCACGACAGCCCCGATCGGCACCTCATTCCGCACAAGGGCCGCCTGCGCCTCGGCCAAAGCCCGGCGCATGAACTGTTCATCCTTCAGCAGTTGTTCGTCCATGGCTCGGAGGGGTTAGCGCCGACCGCGACGGATCGGACGGGGAGCCACGGGAGCCCCGATGTAGTTGTGGTTTTGAAGCGTGATGGCCAACACCTGGCGCGTGCGAATGGGATTGCCCAGCGGATCATGTCCGGGCTCCCACTCGGGCGAGAACTGGATCACACGCTTGATCTCGAAGACCAGGCGCGGATAGAGGCGTTCGCTCGGGATCTCCTCATCGGAGAGCGAGGTCGAGCCATCGGCCTCGACATAGAAGGGAACCTCCACACGCACATGGGGTGTGTCGCGCGGCAGGGAGCCGAAGTCGTATTTCAAATTGGCCACCACCCAGGCCTCAAACTTGTCGATATCGCCCCCTTTGAAGTGGGGCTGCGCCATGCGTTCGATCTCGGCGAGCTTTTTGCGCTCCTCCTTCTCGCGTTGTTTCTCGGCCTTGCGGGCCATCTTCAACGAGTCATTCTTGGCGGCGAGGGGCTCTGCAGCCACAAGGAACAACAAAGCCGATAAAATCATCATAATCTGTCTCATCTTTCTATTTTTTTTCTATTTTTTTTGGAGCCTACGGATCAATAGCCGTAAGGGTGATTGCCATGGTTTAGTGTGGAGGGCTCGCGCCCCTTGGCGTTGGGCTTATGGTAATTTTCGTAGGTGGGGGCTGCCTCCGAATTACTACTCCTGGTCTCGATCGGAAACATATAGCCAACGCGCACCAACTCTCCCGATCCGTTTCGGCCGGGCTCCCAGCGTGGCGATTCGCTCAAGGTCTGGAGTACGGCCCCCAGCAGGTGCGAATCGTTGGACTCCACCACCTCTTGCAGCGAAACCGACCCATCCTTTTCAACCACAAAATAGATCACCACCCGGGCCCCGGGCCCGATCTTTTTAATGTACGAAACCTGGGAGAGATGCTCCGAAAACCAATTCCTGAAATCGGCCAGATCACCCCCTTGAAACGTGGGCAGCACCCGGTTTTTCTCCTCCAGGTAGCGTTCTCGCTCCTCGGGGCTCATTTTGGCCATCTTCTTCGCCTCGCGCTCTGCCCGGCGGATGGAGTCCTTCCGGCTCTTATGGTCGTTCCCGGGTCCCGCAGCCATAAGCACCGACACGCTCCCCAGGATGAACAACAAAAGGATAAAAATTCGTTTCATCATCTATGGATCAATGGTTCATTTGACAAAGATAAGAAAAATTATTAGGAATTCCGTGCAACTTTTTCTCAAAATTATCTTCCACCGGGCCCATCCGCTCCCCAAATCGGAGAGAAAAGGGGATCGGAGTGGCGGAAAGGAAGATCCGGGCGACGAGCCGCAAAATAATTCTTGAATTTTGAAAAGTTTTTTTAAAATGGTTTCCGCATTTGAACAAAAAATGCTAATTTTGTGGGTTGAAACGGGCCGAAAAACGGCCACATTCCGTAAGCGCAACAAAATTAAGATTATACCATGTACAGAACTCACACTTGCGGCTGTCTGCGAGCCGCAAACATCAACGAAACGGTGACCCTGGCAGGTTGGGTGCAGAAGGTGCGCAACTTAGGGGCCATGACCTTCATCGACCTGCGCGACCGCTACGGCCTGACTCAGATCGTAGTGGAGGAGTCGTCGCCCGCTGAGGCGCGCGAAACAGCCCTGAAGCTCGGTCGAGAGTATGTCCTCCAGGTGACCGGAACGGTCATCGAGCGTGCAGCCAAGAACCCCAAGATGCCCACGGGCGATATTGAGGTGGCCGCAACCGAACTCAAGATCCTCAACGAGGCCCAAACCCCGCCCTTTACGATCGAGGAGCAGTCGGACGGCGGCGACGACCTGCGCATGAAGTACCGCTACCTGGACCTCAGACGTCCGCCCCTGCAGCGCAACATGATCCTTCGCCACAAGATGGCCCAGGAGATTCGCCGCTTCCTCTCGGATGAGGGTTTCCTGGAGATCGAGACCCCCTATCTGGTGGGCTCCACGCCCGAGGGTGCCCGCGACTTCATTGTTCCGAGCCGCATGAACCCCAACCAGTTCTACGCCCTGCCCCAGTCGCCCCAGACCCTGAAGCAGTTGCTAATGGTGGCCGGCTACGACAAATATTTCCAGATCGTGCGCTGCTTCCGCGATGAGGACCTTCGTGCAGACCGTCAGCCCGAATTCACACAGATCGACTGCGAGATGGCCTTTGTCGAGCAGGAGGATATCATCTCCGTATTCGAGCGCTGGGCCAAGCACATGTTCCGCGAGGTGATGCAGATCGACTTCACCGAGCCCTTCCGCCGCATGCCCTGGATTGAGGCGATGGAGAAGTACGGATCGGACAAACCCGACCTGCGCTTCGGCATGGAGTTCTCGGACCTGAGCGAGCTGGCCAAGGGCCACGGCTTCTCGGTCTTTGACGATGCCGAGTACATCTGCGGCTTTGCCGCTACGGGCTGCGCCACCTATACGCGCAAGCAGATTGATGCCCTCACGGAGTATGTGAAGCGTCCTCAGGTGGGCGCCAAGGGTCTTGTTTGGATTCGCGTGGAGGAGGCCGGCGTGAAGTCCTCGATCGACAAGTTCTACATCCCCGAGCAGGTACGCGCCATGGCCGACAAGTGCGGCGCCAAGGCCGGTGATCTGGTGCTGATCCTCTGCGGCAAGAAGTTCAAAGCCCTCTCGCAGCTCTGCGCCCTGCGCCTGGAGGTGGGCCAGCAGCTCGGCCTGCGCGATCCGCAGAAGTTCGCCCCGCTGTGGGTGGTTGATTTCCCGATGTTCGAGTGGGATGAGGAGACGCAGCGCTTCTACGCCATGCACCACCCCTTCACCTCGCCCAAACCCGAGGATATCGAGTTCCTGGAGAGCGATCCCGGACGCGTGCGTGCCAATGCCTACGACTTCGTCTGCAACGGTACGGAGATCGGTGGCGGTTCGATCCGTATCCACGATGCCAAGCTGCAGGCCACGATCTTCAAGTGCCTGGGCTTCACCCCCGAGAAGGCACAGGAGCAGTTCGGCTTCCTGATGAACGCCTTCAAGTTCGGTGCTCCCCCGCACGGCGGCTTGGCCTTCGGGTTCGACCGCTTGTGCTCGCTCTTCGGTGGCTCGGAGTCGATCCGCGACTACATCGCCTTCCCGAAGAACAATGCCGGCCGCGACGTGATGCTCGATGCCCCGGGCTTTGTGGACCAGGCTCAGCTCGACGAGCTCTACCTCTCGCTGGTTAAACCCACAGAAAAATAGGTAAAGCCCCAATATTAACAAGAGATGGTGACCGAGTCTTTCTTCACCATCTCTTGTTTTTTTATCTTTATGCCCCAAAAGGGGATTGAACTTTAAAGTTTTTCATTACCTTTGTAAGGCCCTAAAGATTTTGAATTTCTAATTCAATTCGCCTATGTCAGCACCTTTAGCCGAACGCCTGCGACCCCAGTCGCTCGATGCCTATATCGGCCAGCAGCATCTGGTCGGCCCCAATGGGGTTTTTCGGAAATTTCTCGAGACGGGGAATCTCCCCTCGTTTATTTTGTGGGGACCGCCGGGGGTGGGCAAAACCTCCCTGGCAAAGCTCGTGGCCACGCAGCTCGAGCGGCCGATGTTCACCCTCTCGGCCGTAACGGCCGGTGTGAAGGAGGTGCGCGAGGTGATCGAGCAGGCCAAGAAGCAGCGCTTCTTCAACAGCCGTACCCCCCTGCTCTTTATCGATGAGATTCACCGTTTCAACAAAAGCCAGCAGGATTCGCTGTTAGGGGCCGTCGAGCAGGGGGTGGTTACCCTGATCGGAGCCACGACCGAGAACCCCTCATTCGAGGTGATCTCGCCTCTCCTAAGCCGCTGCCAGGTATACATCCTCAAGTCGATGACCAACGAGGAGCTTCAGCAACTCCTGGAGCGTGCCCTTACGTCGGACGAGGGGTTGAAGGATCGCGAGGTGGAGGTCGTTGAGACCGAGGCGCTCTTCACCTTCTCGGGAGGCGATGCCCGCAAGCTGCTCAACATTCTGGATATCATTGCCGGAGCCACAGCCGGAAAGATCACCATCACGGACGACTACGTCACCGAGTGCCTGCAGCAGAACATTGCCCTCTACGACAAAAACGGCGAGCAACACTACGACGTGATCTCGGCCTTCATCAAGTCGGTGCGGGGCAGCGATCCCAACGCCGCGATCTACTACCTGGCCCGCATGTTGGCCGGCGGAGAGGAGCCCCGCTTCATTGCCCGCCGCCTGGTGATCCTCGCCTCGGAGGATATCGGCCTGGCCAACCCCAATGCCCTGCTCTTAGCCAACGCCTGCTTCGATACGGTACACAAGATCGGCATGCCCGAGGCACGCATCACCTTAGCCGAGACGACGATCTATCTGGCCACCTCCCCGAAGAGCAACTCGGCCTACATGGCCATCAACCGCGCCCTGCAGCTCGTGGAGCACGACACCACCAACCGTCCCGTACCCCTCCATCTGCGCAACGCCCCCACCAAGCTCATGGAGCAGGCGGGTTACAGCAAGGGCTACAAGTATGCCCACGACTATGCCGGACACTTTGCCGAGCTGGAGTTCCTGCCCGAGGGGCTCTCGGGCACCCGGTTCTATGAGCCCGATTCACAAAATGCAACCGAGACCAAAATTGCCCAACGCATTGCGGAGCTTTGGAAGGGGAAATACTAACAAACAGAGGTGATAAAACAGGGGTGTGTCTAATAAGTTTTTAGACACACCCTGATTGTTTGAAGTTGTATAACATGAGGGATTTCAAGGCTTGCGCAGCCCGAAAAAGCAGAGTTTACTCGGTGTAAATGAGCATTTTGAGGGCAAGCGTAACGCAGAAAACACCTTGTTAGACAGCTTCTTTTCTTCCAGCGTCAGCTCCTCTACCACAACTTCTCGGGGTAGGTTCCGTCGCTCTGCATTTGGGCCAGGCGCTGGCGCAGGGGCTCACGGTCGGCCTGATAGGTAACACCGAACCAACGGGCCGAGGAGCGCAGCACGCGCAGCGTAGCCGTACCCTCCTGGATCAACTTATTGACCATCATAGGCATATAGCACTCCGACTTAAGCTCCGTACCACGGGCCTTCAAGAACTCCTTAAAGAAGGCCTCGGAGTGGGTGAAGTAGTCGGGCGTAAAGCCGAAGAGGTTCATCGACACCGGAGTCATCTCCTCGAGCTCCTCATCGGCGCCATCGTCGTGATAGAGGATGCGCCCATCGGGCATGCGCTCAATCTGCGTGCGCTCGACCATACCTTGGAGGTTCCCCTCGCCATCCACCGAGCAGACACCGCGCGAAACGGTACCGTTCTCCGAAAGGGTCTTCGAGAGTTCGTAGGCCACCATGCAGTAGCGATTCTGGCTCTCGGAGAGGCTCTGCAGGTAGTCGCTCATTACGCGGAAGGCATCGGCGCCGTAGAAGTCGTCGGCATTGATCACGGCGAAGGGCTCGTTGATCTCGGGGGCACCCATCATCACGGCGTGGTTCGTACCCCAAGGCTTCTCGCGGCCCTCGGGCACGGTGAAACCCTCGGGCAGGCGGTCGAGCTCCTGGTAGACGTAGCGTACCTCGATCTTACCGCCAAAGCGCTCCGCGTTGAAGATCTCGCGAAAATCCTTGCCGAAGCTCTCGCGAATGACAAATACCACCTTGCCAAAACCGGCACGAATGGCATCGTAAACCGAATAGTCGATGATCGCCTCACCGTTGGGACCGACACCATCCATCTGCTTGAGCGATCCGTAGCGCGAGCCCATGCCCGCAGCCAGTACCAAAAGAGTAGGTTTTACCATTGTATCTGATTTTTGATTGATTTCCAGCGGACAAAGGTAGTAAAAAGATGGCAAATAAGAGCCATTGCAAGTGAATATTTCGACTCTTTTGGTTCCAAGTGAGAAATATGTTTGTCAGGTTCTTCGTTTTTTTGTAAATTTGCCGGTTGTATAGAACCATAGCTAAAGCTAAAGAAGATGAAACGCTTTCGGAATATTGCCTCCTGGTGGCGCGAAGCTCGTCGCAAGCGCCGCGTGGTGATGCAGCACGCCTCGTCGGGCGAAGAGGAGTGGTACATGCACCTCTCACCCGCCGGATTGTTTTCGGGCTTTATGGCCCTGGTGCTGGTGCTCTTTATCCTGATTCTGATCCTGGTGGCCTACACCCCCGTGCTGGAGTTTCTGCCGGGCTACCGCACCGAGGCCACCCGCTCGCGCGAAAACCTGGTGAGCAACATCATGCGCCTGGACTCCATGGAACGGGTGATTGCCGACATGCTCACCTACAACGAGAACATCGCCCTGGTGCTGGACGGCCGCTCTCCCGTGGTGCGCAGTCGCCTGGAGAGCGACACCCTGAAGCTGGACAAGACACTTGTCGAGACCAATGCCGCCGACTCGGCCCTGCGCGCACAGATGGAGGGCGAAGGCCCCTACAGCCTTGGGGGTTCGGCCGCCTCGCGCCGTTCGGTGCGTGAGGCCGTGGAGATGATCACCCCCGTGGAGGGAATCATCACCCGCCCCTTCAATGCCAAGGAGCAGCTCTACGGCGTACGCCTGGCCACCGAACCCGAGGCCGAGGTGGCTGCGGTGGAGGGTGGAACGGTCATCCAGTCGCTCTGGACTCCCGATGCGGGCCATGTGATCGCCATCCAGCACAACGCCAACCTCATCTCCTTCTACCGCAACCTCACCCGCTCGAACGTCACGGCAGGTCAGCGCGTAAAGGCCGGAGAGTTGATTGGCGTTACGGGCGACAACAGCCGCGAGGGGTTACGCCCCTTTGAGTTCGAGCTTTGGAGCAACGGCAAGGCCGTAGACCCCGAGGCGTACATTATTTTTTAATTCAAAATCAGGCTGACGCAGCAAATTTATATTATAAGGGAATTAGGTTAAATTCACATAGACGAACCAATCATTGTGAATCGTGAATCGTAAATTGTCCTCGACCGTTTATAGAATCGAAAGATGAGAGAGAAGATCGTTTTGTTGGGCTCGACCGGATCAATCGGCGAGCAGACTCTGGATATCGTCCGCGAAAACAGCGAACGCTTTGAGGTGCAGACCCTGACCGCCCATGCCAACTGGCAGCGGCTGGCCGAGCAGGCCCGCGCCTTCGATGCCGACAGCGTGGTGATCGCCGACGAACAATACTACACCCCCCTGAAAGAGGCCCTCAAGGATAGCGACACGAAGGTCTACGCCGGCACGGAGGCCGTGGCGCAGTGTGCCGCACAGGGCTCGGTATCGACCGTGGTGAATGCCCTGGTGGGCTATGCCGGACTGCACCCCACGGTGGCCGCCCTCTCGGCGGGCAAGAAGCTCGCCCTGGCCAACAAGGAGTCGCTGGTAGTGGGTGGCGACTATGTGATGCGCCTCGCACGCGAAAAGCAGGCTCCGATCCTGCCGATCGACTCCGAGCACTCGGCCATCTTCCAGTGTCTGATGGGGGAAACAGCCCCCCTCAGGCGGCTGATCATCACCTGCTCGGGAGGGGCCCTGCGCGACCTGAAGCGCGAGGAGCTGGCCGACGTAACTCCCGAACGGGCTCTGCAACATCCCCAGTGGTCGATGGGAGCCAAGATCACCATCGACTCGGCCACGCTCGTAAACAAGGGCTTTGAGGTGATCGAGGCCCACTGGCTCTTCGGCATGCCGGCCGAGAAGATTGATGTGGTGATCCATCCGCAATCGATCATCCACTCGATGGTCGAGTTTGAGGATGGAGCCATCAAAGCACAACTCGGCACCCCCGATATGCGGATGCCGATCAGCCTGGCGCTGATGTTCCCCGAGCGGGCCAACCGCCCCGAGGAGCGTTTTTCGTTCCGCGACCACCCCACCCTGAGCTTTGCGGAGGTGGACCACGAGAAGTATCCGGCTCTGGGGATTGCCTACGACTGCCTGAGGCGCGGAGGCACGGCCGCCTGCACGATGAACGGCGCAAACGAGGTGGCCGTGGCGGCCTTCCTCGGACATCGTTGCGGCTACAACGACATCGTGGGGGCGATCCGTTACGCCCTCGACAAGGCCGACTTCATCGCAAAACCCTCCCTGGAAGAGTATGCCCGCTCGAACGAGGAGTCGCGCCGCCTGGCCCGCGAATACCTGAAGCTCTAAGGGGACTGCGCAAGATCGACACACAACCCGAAAAACAGCAAATTGCAATCACAACCCAACACCGAAATTTATTTAACGCATCGAAATGGATATTTTAATTAAAGTCGCACAACTCTTTCTGGCCTTTACGCTTCTGGTGGGCCTTCACGAATTCGGCCACTTTCTGATGGCCCGCATCTTCAAGATTCGCGTCGAGAAGTTCTACATCTTCTTCGATCCCTGGTTTTCCCTCTTCAAATTTCAGTACAAGGATACCGAGTATGGACTCGGCTGGTTGCCTCTGGGTGGCTATGTGAAGATCTCGGGCATGATCGACGAGTCGATGGACACCGAGCAGCTCAAACAGCCCGTACAGCCGTGGGAGTTCCGCTCGAAGCCCGCCTGGCAGCGCTTTATGGTGATGGTGGCCGGCGTGATCATGAACATCCTGCTGGCCCTGGTGATCTACTGCGGCATCAGCTACGTTTGGGGCGACCGCTACCTCTCGAACCACGATGCCGAGTGGGGCTACCTCTTCAATGAGCGGGCCAAGAGCTTCGGATTTGAGGATGGCGACCGCATTGTAAGCATCGACGGCGAGCAGATCGACCAGATGAACGACATCACCACCAGCCTTTTGATCACCGACAAAGGCCGCTCGGTGGTGGTGAACCGCGCAGGGCGTGAGGTGGTGATCGACCTCAGCCTCGAGGAGCTGATCGATATGCGCCGCCGCGAGGAGTATGCCGGGTTCTGCACACCGATCATTCCTTTTAAGATCGACAGCGTGGTCTCGGAGGGGGCTCAACGAGCCGGTCTGCAAGCCGGAGACCGCATAATTGCCCTGGGTGAGTTGCGGAGCACCGATGCCCCTACCCTCTCGGCCGAGTTGCGCAAGATCAAGGGGGACACGGCCCGCCTGACCCTGGTGCGCGGAGAGAGGGAGCTCCAACTCGCCGTTCCGGTGGATACGGCCGGCATGATCGGCGTACAGCTCGCCCCCTTCCCCGTGCGCACGCGCCACTACACCCTGCTGGAGTCGATCCCCGCAGGCATCAAGCGCTGCGGGCGCGTGATCAGCTCCTACTGGGAGCAGCTGAAGCTCATCGTACAACCCAAGACCAAGATGTATGAGGAGCTGGGCGGATTCATCGCCATCGGCTCGATCTTCTCGTCGGAGTGGAACTGGCTCGACTTCTGGTCGAAGTGCGCCTTCCTCTCGATCATTCTGGCGGTGATGAACATCCTGCCGATCCCGGGTCTGGATGGCGGACACGCCCTCTTCACGCTCTGGGAGATGATCACCGGGCGCAAGCTGAGCGACAAATTCCTCGAGGTGGCCCAATACATCGGATTATTCCTGCTGCTGGGGCTGTTGCTCTATGCCAACGGCAACGACATCTACCGCTTCCTCATTAAGTAGGGCCCCGCAAAGGCGTACTGACAACTGATGCTCATACCCCCAAAATAGAACCCCATGGCCAAAGTCAAGAAGGCATATTTTTGTGGCAATTGCGGCTTCGAGGCCCCCAAGTGGCTCGGCCGCTGCCCCTCGTGCGGCGAGTGGAACAGCTTCACCGAAGAGGTGATCGCAAAGGAGAGTTCGTCGGTGGCGACCACCCTCGCCGGGGAGCTTCCCGCACACCGCCCCGAGCGCGTGAAGGAGATCCGCAAGAGCGAGACCCGCCGCATCGACACCGGGAACCGCGAGGTGAACCGCGTACTGGGCGGAGGCCTGGTTCCGGGCTCCCTGATCCTGCTGGGCGGCGAACCCGGTATCGGAAAATCGACCCTTTCGCTACAGATCGCTTTAGCCGACAATGGGTTGAAGACCCTCTACGTCTCGGGTGAGGAGTCGGCCGAGCAGATCAAGATGCGGGCCGACCGCTTAGGCATTGGCAACGAGGAGTGTCTGATCTACACGGAGACCCTGCTGGAGAATATCACCACCCAGATACGCGAACAGCGGCCCGACGTGGTCGTAATCGACTCCATACAGACCATCTACACCGAACTGATCGACTCTTCGGCCGGCTCCGTATCGCAGATCCGCGAGTGCGCCGCCACGCTCCTAAAGGTGGCCAAGAGGCTCGGGGTCTCGATCTTCATCATCGGCCACATCACCAAAGACGGCACGATTGCCGGGCCGAAGATTCTGGAGCACATTGTGGATGTGGTGCTGCAATTCGAGGGGGACAGCAACCTGAGCTACCGCATCCTGCGTGGGATCAAAAACCGCTTTGGAGCCACCTTCGAGATTGGCGTATTTGAGATGGCCGAGGAGGGGCTCAAGGAGGTGGAAAACCCCTCCGAGATTCTGATGTCGCACTACGATGAGCCCCTGAGCGGCATCGCTGTCGGAGCCTCGGTAGACGGCATACGCCCCTACCTGATCGAGGTGCAGGCGCTGGTCGGCTCGGCCGCCTACGGCACTCCGCAGCGCTCGGCTACCGGCTACGACGGTCGCCGCATGAACATGCTCCTGGCGGTGCTGGAAAAGCGGGTCGGCATGAAGATGTTCCAGAAGGATGTCTTCCTGAACTTTGCCGGCGGATTCAAGATTGCCGACACGGGGCTCGACCTGGCGGTAGTGGCCGCGGTGATCTCCTCCTACTACGACCGTCCGATTTTGGATGGCGTATGCTGCGCAGCCGAGATCGGCCTCTCGGGCGAGGTGCGCCCCGCCCCCCGGAGCGAGCAGCGCATCAGCGAGGCGGCCCGCCACGGATTCAAACGCATCATTGTGTCGGGCTTCCTGCCCCAAAAGATGAAGCTCCCGAAGGGGATCGAGGTGGTACGCATCCACCGCATCGACCAACTCCCCCGCGCCCTCTTCTCTACGGATAGCGAATAGTCCCGACGGCCAAGGCTCGGGCGGCATATAAATTGCAGGGCAGAGAGATAAAACTCTGCCATGCAAAAAAAAGTCGTTATTCTGGGAGGTGTGGGGCTGATCGGCACCCACCTTGCCCTAAAACTCCTCCAACGCGGATACGAGGTCTACTGCGTAGACTCACGCGAACTCTCTTCGTCGCCCCTGCTGCGCGACACGGAGCGCACGCGCTTTCACTTCGTGCGCCACAACATCGTTACCCCCTTCACCATCCGTTGCGACGAGATCTACAACCTCTGTGCCCCGACACGCCTGAGCTATGACAAACAGCTGCCGGTCGAGGCATTGCAAACCTATCTGCAGGGGTCGTTCAACACCCTGGAAAATGCCCGAACGAAGTTCTCGAAGGTGCTCTACGCCTCCTCGGCGGTGATCTACGACAACAGCTCACGCCCGGAGTTCGACCCGCGGGAGAGACGCGCGGCCATGATCGAAGGGGTGCGGGCAGCCGAGATGATCCACCGCGCCTACGCTGCGGAGTATGGCGTGGATTGCCGCATCGCAAGGCTCTTCAACACCTACGGGTCGGGGTGCGACCTGAACGATCGGCGCGTGGTGACACGCATGATCGCCTCGGCCCTCCAGAACCGCGAAATCACGATCTTTGGCAGCGGAGAGCAGGTGCGCAGCTTCGCCTGGGCGGGCGACATCGCCGATGGGCTGATCGCGCTGATGGAGGCGACACCCGCCACTCCGCCGCGGACTCTCGATCTCGGGGGCGACACCCCAATCACGATCCGCGCCCTGGCCGAGAAGATCATCGACCTGACGGGAAGCCGTTCGCAAATCAACCACCTGTCAGCCCGTTACGGTGAGATCCGCGAACGCCGCCCCGACCTCTCAACGGCAGGTCGCGAGGTGGGCTGGCGGCCCAAGACCCCGCTCATCGAGGGGTTGAAACGGACAATCAAGTATGTGGAGAATCAGCTCGCCTCGTACAGCGGTACGGCGCGAACATGGGTAGAGATCTACGGATAGTGAGTTGAGATTATCGACAGCCGAAGAGGTCGCACAACTCCTCCCTGACAAAGCGTCCCGACTCGGTATCGGGCAACTGCTCGAGGTCAAGGGCATCGAAATGGAAGGTGCAATAGGCCAAAGCGGCACGGGCGACATTGCGCTCCGAAGCAAAGCGCTCCAAGGCCCTCGAGAGGCGGGGCATCACCTCCTGAGGAGGATAAGCCGTGCGGTTGAGGGTCATCAGAGCCACATAGCACGGCATGGGCTCCGCACCACAAAGCCACTGCTCGGCCATGAAGTGGTGGATGGCGTGGGGGGCGCGACTGAAGAGCCGCAGCGCAACCTCGTCAAGGATCTCGAGGTGGTCGATCCCCTCGACCCACTCCATAAGCTCCTCCGGAGTGAGGGCCTCGGGCTCGGCAATTGTGGCGGCCGCAAGGCGCAACTCGCGCACCTGCTGGCGATAGAGGAAGCGGGCAAAGGTGTGGTCGGGAGGCGTTTGAGAGGCAATCTCGCGGATGGTGGGGATGCTGACGCCATAGTTGAGGGCACCACGCACTCCGGCTCGCTGCATCGACTCGACCACTGCGCCATTCATTTCACGACGCAGGCGACCCATCAGGGCCGCCATGCGTGAGGTATGGTTTTCCATCTTCGTATCCATGTCGATCAGCGTTTACGGGGAAGGAGGAGCTGCACCGTGCGCCCGAACTCGAAAAGGGGCAGGGTGCAACTTGTCAATTCACTGCCGGAGAGCTGCACCGAGCAGAGAGAGGGAGCGGCCACACGGCACGCCACGACCGTCGTACTCTTTTCGGGAGCCGCCTGCACGGGATAGGGCTCACCGGGGATGATGTCCAGCAGGATGATCTCACCCGAGAGGTCGGTTGCGGCAAGGAGCCCCTCCGACTCGCTGAAGCGGCCCAGAATATACTGTTTCTTATTGGCCTGCGGGGTGAGGGTGAGTCGATGGTGCTCCACCGAGCAACGTCGCTTTCCAAGGAAGAGCTCCAGGAGAGCCTGCTCCTGGCGGTCGATCTCCTCCAAGGCGCTCTTGAGTCCCTCACCGAAGACGTGCTCCCCCACCTCACCCGAGATCAGTTCGAGGCGCGTGCGGCGCAACTGAAAGATGCGCTTGGCGGCCTGCATGGCGGCCTCCTCATCGGTAGGCTGCAAGAGGTCGATGCGGTCGATCAAAAGGGCCGGGAAGGGCTCCTCGGCTCCGCATGAAGGGGCAGAGGGGGCAGCCCCGGAGCAGAGCTCCTCCTGAGCGGCTAAGGCAATCCGGGCCGCACGAAGGGTGTAGGTGGTTTTATCGGCAAAGGGGGCACGCACGCCCAGGCACTTGAGGGCATAGCGGGCATAGGGACCGGCAATGATCTGTTCGCTCTCGACCTCCAGGTCGATACAAAGCGTACTCTGCGGCAGGTTATAGGTCAGCCCCGCGGGGGTCTCGACCAACCCCTCCAACATCACATAGCGGCTCTGCGCCGAGAGATTCAGCCCGGCCAGCAGCAGGCTGCAAATAAGAATGATCCGTTTCATAGCTCTTGGTTTTTGCTCATTATCGGTCGCCTTTTGCAAGCAAACCTCCCCCAAATATACGGATTTTTCCGACGATATCAAAATTTCAGGTAGAAATCGCCCGTCAAGGCCCGATATTCGGGGGTGAAGGTCTCGGGGGCGGTTTGGATCACCAACTCCTCAATAGCGGGCTCGTGGGCGGGCTGTCGGCGTCCGAAGAGCATCAGCGAGCGCTTGACGGGACGGCGGGGCGTGGTGCGCACATCGAGCCGGGCCTCGAGCCAAAACCGCTGGGAGGCAAGGAGCCGAAAGCGCTTGGCCTCCTCGGTGGGCAAGACCACGGCAAGACGTCCCTCAGGCGTCAGCAGTCGATCTGCCGCCTGCAAAAGTTCGGCAAAGGAGAGCGAAGCGGTATGGCGGGCACGGCTGCGGCCGGCATCGGGTGAGAGGAGCGAATTTTCGAAGTAAGGAGGGTTGCTGACGATCAGATCGAAGGGCTCCGGGGGGAAGAACTCCTGCACCGGGGCCTCTACAGCCGTGATCCGTCCGCCCCAGGGCGAACGCTCGGCATTCTCGCGAGTCTGTTCAACGCAGTCGGGGTCGATATCGAGGGCCGTGATCCGGGCATCGGCCTGGCGCTGGGCCAGCATCAGGGCGATCACTCCGCAGCCTGTTCCCAGATCGAGCAGAAGGCGATCCTCCGGGCGAAGGGGTACCCAGGCCCCAAGCAGCACGCCATCCGTGCCCACCTTCATGGGCGAGCGCTCCTGCTCGACGGCAAATTGTTTGAATCGAAAGCCTCCCATAGCGCTATTCGACAATAGCACCATCCCGCATCACGATGCAGCGGTCGGCCATGGCGGCCAGCTTCTCATCGTGCGTAACGATGACAATGGTCTGTCCCAGGCGGTCGCGCAGCTCGAAGAAGAGGCGGTGGATCTCCTCGCGATTCTGCGTATCGAGATTTCCGGAGGGTTCATCGGCCAGCAGTACGGCCGGCGAATTTACCAATGCGCGGGCAATGGCCACACGCTGCTGCTCTCCGCCCGAGAGTTGGCTCGGCTTGTGGTCGCTCCGATCGGAGAGTCCCACCAGGCGCAGCAGCTCCTCGGCCCGGGTCCGGGCCTCACGCTCGCCCACCCCTCCGATCAGGGCCGGGATCATCACATTCTCCAGGGCCGAGAACTCGGGCAGCAGGTTATGGAATTGGAAGACGAAGCCGATGTGCCGGTTGCGGAATTGGGACAAAGCCCTATCGCCCAGCTCGGACACAGACTCCCCACCGATGGTCAGCTCACCCCCGTCGGCCTTCGAGAGGGTACCGAGGATCTGCAGCAGCGTGGTCTTACCCGCACCGCTCGCCCCGACGATCGAGACCACCTCGCCCCGACGAACCGCCAACGAGACCCCCTTAAGGACCTCCAAATCACCAAAACGCTTTCGTATCGCTGTTGCTTTTATCATGGCTGACAATATTTTTCGAAGATTCGCACCACATCCGTCGCAGCCGCCACATCATGCACGCGCAAGAGGCGTGCGCCCTGTCTGAGCGACTCCCAATTCAAGGCCGTGGTACCCGCCAAAGCCCCCTCGGGGGTGCATCCCAACGTCTTATAGATCATCGACTTGCGCGACAAGGCCGAGAGAACCGGACAGCCCAGCTCCACCAAGCGATGCAGGCCGGCCAGGAGTTCGAAGTTCTGCTCCGTGGTCTTGGCAAATCCAAATCCGGGGTCGAGGATCAGCTGGCGGATTCCCCGCTCGCGCAACTCCTCGATGCGCCCGCGAAACCACTCCGTCACCTCGGCAGCCACGTCCCGATAGTGGGTAAATTGCTGCATGGTCTGCGGTGTTCCGCGCATGTGCATCGCCACATAAGGGAGCTCATGGCGGGCCGCCACCTCGACCAGTCGCGGATCAAGCAGCCCCCCCGAGATGTCGTTTACAACCACCGGCCCGAACTCCGCCACCGCGCGCTCCACGACCTCGGCACGAAAGGTATCGACCGAGACGGGGAGTTCGGGAGCCAGACGGCGCACCTGTTCCAGGGCGCGGGCCAGACGTTGAAACTCCTCCTGCGGATCGACATCCTCGGCCCCGGGGCGCGAGGAGTAGCCCCCCACATCGACCATATAGGCCCCCTGATCGAGGATCTCGGTCAGGCGGCGACGGATCTCCTCGTTCGTAAAGGAGCGGCTGCCGGCATAGAAGGAGTCGGGCGTAACATTCAGGATGGCCATCACGCGCGGGCGCGAGAGGTCCAATTCAAGCTTTTTGGGGGACATGGCAAAGACGTTTATGGAGGCTCTCCGCCTCCTCGCGAAGCTCCTCCAGACGGATATTGACCAGCGTATAGTCGGCACGCGCGGCGAGCTCATCATCGCTCATCTGCGCAGCGATTCGGCGCCTTACGGCCTCGGCATCGGCCCCATCGCGGCTCGTCGCGCGCTCCACACGCAACGGCAGGGGGGCCAGGACGGCCACCGTGCAATCGACCCGCTCGGCAAGGCCGGCCGAGAAGAGGATGGCACTCTCCAAGACCACATAGGGGCCGCACTGCTCCTCAGCCCAGCGGTCGAAATCGGCCATCACAGCGGGGTGGACAATTGCGTTGAGCGCCGCCAGCCGCTCCGGGTTGCGGAAGACCCGCTCGGCAAGCCACAGGCGGTTCAGTCGGCCATCTTGATAGACCTCATCGCCAAACTCGGCAACCAGCTCTCGGCGCAGCGTCTCGGAGTTGCCCATCAGCGCCTTGGCGCGGTCATCGGAGTAGTAGACCGCAACACCGAACTCCTCGAGCATGCGGCAGAGGGTGGTCTTCCCGCTTCCGATACCTCCCGTAATGCCGACTTTAATCATCGCTCCCGGGGGTTGGGATTTCGGGAATCGAGCCGATGGAGACCACCTTCACATCGCTGAATCGCACCGCAATGGCCTGCTGCAGCGAAAGGGGGTCGATGATGATCATCCCTTCGTGGCCCTCCTCACGCGAGAGCTTATACTTGAGCTCCGACAAGGGGATGCGCACCGACTTGCTGAAGTTGGTGTGATAGCCCACCAGGTTGGTGCCTATGCCCTCGAAGATGCAGACCACCTTATACCTCTCTCCGTCGGTGTTGATCTTAACGGTATACTCGGTGGTGTAGGTATAACTCAACTTCGAGATATACCAGAGGATGAAGGCCGCCACGAGCATGATCAGAAAGACGGGCGACACATAACGCTTGATCCAGGCAATAATACGCTCCATAACGCTTGTTTTCTACTTTGTAGGACAAAGGTAGAAAAAAATGAGCAATGAGCAATGAGCAATGAGCAATTATTAACCATTCCGCGGTGAGCTTTTTTCTGCACTATGGCAAAAAGGGGTTCACCGACGTGGGATGACTTAAAAATGAGCAATTATTTTAACGGCCGGGCACAATGGCTCGGAGAATCAACTTGCGGGGCATTCCGGCAACCCCGCAGCACTCTTTTAAGGGACGAGAAGAGAGATTGCCACGGTCACCAAGGGCAATTACGGCCTCCCGCCCCCTTGTTTGTTCTTAGAAGGTAGGAGTTGCAACGCGCGGTTAAAAAAAAATCGCGAATGGACGTACTTTCTGCACATTCCATTCGCGATTTTTTACTAGCGGCCGCAAATGCCGCCTGATCACAACAAACTACTTCTTGATCTTCTTATTCATCATCGTATAAGCAATCGGCGTAGCAACAAATACCGACGAGTAGGTACCGATGATCACACCAACCAAGAGCGCGAAGACGAAGCCGCGGATCGTCTCACCACCGAAGATGAAGATGGCCAAGAGGGTAACGAGGGTTGTACCCGAGGTATTGACGGTACGCGACAGGGTCGAGCTGATGGCGTTGTTGATGTTCTCGCGCATATCACGCTTGGGGAAGAGGGTGATATACTCGCGGATACGGTCGAAGATCACCACGGTATCGTTGATCGAGTAACCGATCAGGGTCAGGATGGCAGCGATGAAGGCCTGGTTCACCTCAAGGGCGAAGGGCATCACAGCGTAGAACATCGAGAAGAGACCGATCACGATCAGGGCGTTGTGAGCCAGAGCTGCCGTAGCACCCACGGCCCACTGCCATCTCTTGAATCGCAGGGCGATGTAGAGACCGATGGCCACGAGCGAGAAGAGCACCGAGTAGATGGCGTTCCAGGTCATATCCTTGGCAATCGAGGGACCGATCTTCTCGGCCGAAACGATACCGTTAAGGTCGTCCTGCGTAAAGCGGAAGGAGTCGAACGAGATATCGTAGCTGTAGAGGGGCTTCAGGGCGTTGTAGATGATCTCATCCACCTCGGCCGTGGTCTCCTCCGACGTGTCGTCGAACTTGTACTGGGTTACGATACGCATCTGGTTGGCATCACCATACTGCTTCACCTCACAGCTGACAGCCGAAGCATCACCATCCACGAAGGCACCATCCAGAGCCGCACGAACCTCCTCAGCCGAAACGGCCTTGTCGAAGCGGATCGTGTAGGCACGACCACCCGTGAAGTCGGTGCCGAGGTTCAGGCCCAGGACGAAGAGCGAGATCACCGAGAGAACGAGCACCGTACCCGAAGCGATGAACGAGTACTTGCACTTGCCCACGAAGTCGAACTTCACATTAGCCAGGAAGTTCTCCGAGAACTTACGCGAGAAGGAGAGCTTGCCCCACTTGGCAACCACCCACTCCAGCAGCAGACGGGTGATGAAGATCGAGCAGAAGAGCGAGGTCAGGATACCGATAACGAGGGTCGTGGCGAAGCCCTGAACGGGACCCGTACCGAATACGAAGAGGACGATACCGGTGATGATGGTCGTCAAGTTACCGTCGATAATAGCCGAGTAGGCGTTCGAGAAACCATCCTTGATGGCGAGGCTCAGGCCCTTACCGCCACGCAGCTCCTCCTTGATACGCTCGTAGATAATTACGTTGGCATCCACGGCCATACCCATCGTCAGGACGATACCGGCGATACCGGGCAGGGTCAGCACAGCGCCGAACGACACGAGTACACCCATCAGCAGGAAGACGTTGAACAGCAGGGCGATATCGGCCAACCAACCGGCCGTGCGGTAGAAGAGACCCATGTAGAGCAGTACGAGGGCGAAGGCCAGCACGAACGAGAGCAGACCGGCATTGATCGACTCCTGACCGAGCGAGGGACCAACTACGGTATCCTGGATGATACGGGCGGGAGCGGGTACCTTACCCGACTTCAGCACGTTGGCCAAGTCCTTGGCCTCCTGGATCGTGAAGCCACCCGAGATCTCGGAGTTACCCCCCTCGATCTTGGTGCGCACGGCAGGAGCCGAGTATACAAAGCCGTCCAGTACGATGGCGATGCACTTGTTGATGTTCTCACCCGTGAGGCGTGCCCACTCCTGAATACCCTCCGAGTTCATGGTCATCGAGACGCGGGCCTCGGCGCTCTGGTCGGCATAGCTCTCGCGAGCATCCACCACCACGCTACCGTCCAGCGGAGCCTTACCATCGGCACGCTCTACCTTAATAGTATATAAGGCGAAGCGGCCATCCATCTGCGGATCGCCCTTAACGGCCCACTTGAAATCGACATCGGCGGGGAAGAGCTCACGCACCTGGGGCAGCGTGAGGTAGTACTCCACGGCATCCATATCGGCCGGATAGGCGGCACCGATCACGGCACCTCCGGCAAACGAAGGATCCAGAAGAGCCAGCAGGGGGTTCTGCTCGGCATCATAGCTCGTCAGAACGGCCTCCTCTGCAACCTCGGGGGTCTCCGTAGCCTCGGCCACCTCAGCCACGAGATCCTTCACCTCAGAAGCCTCCTCTGCAACCTCGGCGGTCTCGGCAACCTCAGCACTCTCCTGCTGGGCTACCTCCTCCGTAAGGAGCGACTTGACCATGCGATCGGCACGGGCCAGAGCCGAGTGGAGCTCATAACCGTTGTAGGTGGTCCAGAACTCCAGCGATGCGGTACCCTGCAAAAGCTTACGCACACGCTCGGGCTCCTTTACACCGGGGAGCTCGACCAGAATACGGTTCGAGTTGGGCAGGCGCTGGATGTTGGGCTGCGTTACACCAAAGTGGTCGATACGCGAACGCAACACGTTGAACGAAGCATCGATGGCATCGCTCGTCTCCTGGCGCAGCACCTTCTCCACCTCCTCATCCGAGGAGTTGGGGGTGATATCCTTGCGGTCGGGGCTTACGAAGATCGAGGCGAGCGTAGCTCCATTCGAGTTGGCCTTGAAAGCCTTTACGAAGGCACCGATGTAGTCGTTCGTACCGGCCTTGAGCTCGGCATCGGCAGCCTCGATGGCAGCCACGAAGGCGGGATCGTTCTGGCTGTCGCCGGCCAGTGCCTTCACGACGTCGGCCACCTGAACCTCCAGCATCACGTTCATACCGCCCTTCAGGTCGAGACCCAGGTTCAGCTCACGCTCCTTACACTCCTTGTAGGTGTAGGTCTGGAAACCCAGGTTGTAGACGGGCTGGTTAGCCACCGAATCCAGATAGTGGCGGGCCATCGAGTCGCGCACCTCCACCTCATACAACGCGGCATACTCCTCGGCTGCCTTCTCCACGCTGCGCGTCTTGAAGGAGAACGAGAGCTGGAAGATGCAGGCCAGGGCCAGCAACGCCGCAATCAGTTTGATAAATCCTTTGCTTAGCATTTTTTGTAAAAGTTTTTGTTGTTATTTTATTGTTTTTCGTTTCAATAAACCCGCCCTTTCGGGCACAAAATGTCTATAAGCGCACAAAGGTAGTAAAAAAAGTGTGAACCGACAAATTCACACTTAAAAAAGTTGCCCAAATGGGAACCGTATCACATTTTTTTGTATATTTGTAGGCAAGAATCAGATCAAGATGAAGAAAGTTTGGATCTCCACGCTGCTCGGGGCACTGATCATGGCCCTGCCCACAGCCCTCAAGGCACAGCACCTCGACTCGCTACTCGTCGAACTCGGCCGCCGCGACCAACAGGTACGCCGCGAAACCGGACCGATGCTCCTCTCCAAGAGCCTCGACACCCTGCTGATGGCCGCCTCACGCATGGAGGCCGTCGACAACGAGTGCCGCTCGACACTCTACCCCCTGCTCGACACCTTGGGCTGGCCCAAAGGGCTCTCCCAGGAGGCCAATAAGGCCATTTGGCTCATCATTCAGCACGACAGCGAATCGCAACGCAAATACCTCCCCCAAATGGAGCAGGCCGCCATGCAGGGGTCGATCGACAAAGACGACTACGCCCTCTTCGAGGACCGGCTCAACATGAACGCCTCACGCCCGCAGCGCTTCGGCTCACAGACCGTGGTGCTCAACATGGGCACCGAAGGGATGCAGATCTACCTCTGGCCCGTGGCCGATGCCGAACGACTGGACAGCCTGCGCCACAGCGTGGGTTTGCAACCGATTGACAACTACCTCTCGATCTTCGAGAACGCCTACGGCCGCAAAGCGATCTGGGACCCCTCGATCTCGGTCGAAAAGATGGACAGCCTGCGCCGCGGAGTCAATACCGTGCAGATGAAAACCAACCTGAAAGTGTTCAATGAGCAATGAGAAATGAGCTATTATCTTTTTGTTGATGAGGATATTACCAAGTAATATTTCGGGGCGAAGCCCAATTACTCATTACTCATTGCTCATTGCTCATTGCTCATTGCTCATTAAAGAATTCTTTGCTCATTGAAGAATTCTTTGCTCATTACCCCTTACAACAACCCCCGAGCATTTACTCGGGGGTTGTTGTAAGGCTTTATTTTCTATACTTGCCACCACCCAAGAAGAGACCCACACGGAATTGGATGGCACCAAACTCATCCATGAGTTTATATCCCAGATCAGCCTTGAAACGACGAGCCTTGATGCCGACTGCCGGACAAAGGTAGAAGCCCGCGGAAGGATCACCGGAACCAAAGTTGGGGATAAGGCCGATATCAAGCGTGACATAGCCCGTGGTCGGTTTTGAGGCATCTAGAAAACCTTTAAAATCGAGATAGATCGGGACCAAGAAGCCGGCTCCTCCAGAATCACCGGCTACCGCCTCAAGGCCCAAACCGCCTCCGACAAAAAAGTGGTCGCTGGTGCGCGCACCATGAACGGTATGAAGACCTAAGGCCGACCACTCGGTTTTAAACGGGCCGTAGGTAAAGCCAAGATTCACCTCGCCCTGATAACGACTCTGCTGGGCACGAACACCAAACGCCGATCCTATGAAAAGGTGAAGCAATAAGAGAAATTTCTTCATAAGACAAAAAATTTAAGTTAGACATCGTCCCTGATCAAGGCCTGGACAACAAGCCCATTTTTGACCTCTTCCGTATACAAATATACGAAATATTCAGGCCGAATCCAAATTTCAGGATCGGAAAAATCTTACAGAGCGCCCAAAATGGGTGCTGATATTCAGCTGATTAGCAAAATGGGAGGAGAAAAAATCTTACAGAGCAGGGAAAGCCGACAGAGATTTGCAATTCAGAATTATTTTTAGGTGCTTATATGCGATATTATAGAATAGGGAGCGAAATTCGCTTTGCAAACCTTTTTTAGATTAGGCTTTCGCCTTCCGCTTTGCGATCGGCTGGGGCCGCAGTTACGGCGCGTTGCCGTTGGCAACTTTTTGCGCCGTTTCTACTCTGGCGCCTCGGCAAAGCGACCTTGAAGAGGTAATGCCCAAAAGGGATTGACCTTGGCAAATAAATTTGCCGCTCATCCCTTTTGTTCATTAGGCTTTCGCCTTCCGCTTTGCGCTCGGCTGGGGACGCAGTTAGAGGAGCAGATTTTGTTCATCGCAATAAGAAACCCGGACGGGTAGTACTTGTCGTACGTCCCGTTCGGGTTTTGTTTGAGATGGGCAAAATATGCCCTATAAAATCAAAAATTATTTAAGCTCATTCAAAATACGCATCGCCGCATCCAAAATCGCCGTGTCATCCAGCGTTACCACGCCGCCGTCGGGTCCCTGCTCAAAGTGAACGCCCGCACCATGCTTGGCATCGGTATGCTTGCCACCGAAATAATTTCTTACGGTCTCTACGTCGATCCCCAACTCGTCAGCGATGCGCTGCGAGCTTCCGCTGGGCAACTTGTCCTTGATTCTGCGAAGTTCGTTAAAAGTGATAATCATATCTCTAAATTTTTAAGGTTAATTCTGCGTTATCAAAGTTACGACTTTTTTTTGGGACTGCCAACTTTTTCACCAACTTTTTTCATTTTTCTTACAAATTCTCGGTTTTAAGGCAAAAATTGGAGCCCTGCAGGCTAAAAATGAGCGAATATATCGAACTTCGGGGGCGGGGAGAGAGAGTTGCCGCAACCGAAACCGGAGCCCGAAGAAGGCATGCAGGAATCCGTCGGCGAGCGTTTTCTCCAAGGTCGGAGCGTCGGGAGAGGGAAAAATCGCAGAAAAAGCGGATTTACAAGGCTTGCGAAAAAAGCGGGGCCCGCAGTTTACTGAACGTAAATGAGGGCTCCGCTTTGAGTGTAACGCAGGAAATACCTTTTTCTGCGGTTTTTCTAATCTAAGGATTTATACTACTTTACCTCCTCAAACTCTACATCCTCAGGCTGCTGCTGTGCACCACCCTGCTGACCGGCATTCTGCTGACCGGCACCGGGGTTGGCCTGCTGCTGGGCCTGTTGCTGGGCGTAGATATCCTGCGAGGCGGCCTGCCAAGCGGTGTTGAGCTCGGCGATAGCGGCATCAATAGCGGCAATATCCTGGTTCTTGTGAGCCTCCTTGAGTTTGGCAAGCGAGGACTCGATAGCCGACTTCTTCTCGGCGGGAATCTTGTCGCCATACTCCTTGAGCTGCTTCTCGGTGGCGAAGATGTTCGAGTCGGCGGCGTTGATCTTGTCGATGCGCTCCTTCTCGGCCTTATCCTTCTCCTCGTTGGCCTTGGCCTCATCGCGCATGCGCTGGATCTCCTGCTCGGTCAGGCCCGACGAAGCCTCGATGCGGATCTTCTGCTCCTTGCCCGTGCCCTTATCCTTGGCCGAGACGTTGAGAATACCGTTGGCATCGATATCGAAGGTTACCTCGATCTGCGGCACACCACGCGGAGCGGCGGGGATGCCGTCGAGGTGGAAGCGGCCGATCGACTTGTTGTCGCGGGCCAGCGGGCGCTCGCCCTGGCATACGTTGATCTCTACCGAAGGCTGGTTGTCGGCAGCCGTCGAGAAGACCTCCGACTTGCGGGTCGGGATGGTGGTGTTGGCTTCGATGAGCTTGGTCATCACGCCGCCCAGGGTCTCGATACCGAGCGAGAGGGGCGTTACGTCGAGCAGCAGCACATCCTTCACCTCACCGGTCAGCACACCGCCCTGAATAGCGGCACCTACGGCTACCACCTCATCGGGGTTTACCGACTTGTTGGGGGTCTTGCCGAAGAACTCCTCGACAATCTTCTGAATGGCGGGGATACGGGTCGAACCACCCACCAGGATCACCTCGTCGATCTGCGAAGCCGAGAGGCCGGCATCGCGCAGAGCGATCTTACAGGGCTCGATGGTCTTGCGAATCAGGTGGTCGGCCAGCTGCTCGAACTTGGCACGCGTCAGGCTCATCACCAGGTGCTGCGGAATGCCGTTTACGGGCATGATATAGGGGAGGTTGATCTCCGTCGTGGTCGAGGACGAGAGCTCGATCTTGGCCTTCTCGGCCGCCTCCTTCAGGCGCTGCAGGGCCATCGGATCCTGGCGCAGATCCACACCGTGCTCGGCCTTGAAGGCCTCTGCCATATAGTCGATCAGCACATGGTCGAAGTCATCACCGCCGAGGTGGGTATCACCGTTGGTCGATTTCACCTCGAAGACCCCATCGCCAAGCTCCAGGATCGAGATATCGAAGGTACCGCCACCCAGGTCGTAAACGGCGATCTTCATATCGTTCTCCTTCTTGTCCAGACCATAAGCCAGGGCAGCAGCCGTAGGCTCGTTGATGATGCGGCGCACCTTCAGACCGGCAATCTCACCGGCCTCCTTGGTGGCCTGACGCTGCGAGTCGCTGAAGTAGGCCGGTACGGTGATCACAGCCTCCGTAACCTCCTGACCCAGATAGTCCTCGGCCGTCTTCTTCATCTTCTGGAGCGTGATGGCCGAGATCTCCTGCGGCGTGTACTGACGGCCGTCAATCTCAACGCGAGGGGTGTTGTTGTCGCCACGCACGATCGAATAGGGGGCACGCTTGATGTCGTTCTCCACCTTGTCGTAACGCTCACCCATGAAGCGCTTGATCGAGAAGACCGTGCGCTTGGGGTTGGTGATGGCCTGGCGCTTGGCGGGATCGCCCACCTTACGCTCGCCACCCTCGGTGAAGGCAACCACCGAAGGGGTGGTGCGATGACCCTCCGAGTTCGGAATAACAACGGGCTCCGAGCCCTCCATAACGGCTACGCACGAGTTGGTCGTACCCAAGTCAATACCAATAATCTTTCCCATAGTTTTCTATTTTTTTAAATTATACTTTTGTTTGCTCTTCTTGGTTGTCCCCTTCAGGACACGCCTTACTAATGATCAAAGGTTATACCAAACCGCATTTGGGGCTCCTTCCTTCGCTTTTGTCCGCTTTTTGTCTGCCACAAAAACAAAAACTGCCATTTTGACTGACAAAACGGCAGTTTTTCTTCAATTCAAAATTATTTTCCTTGTTGTTCGGAATATCACCAGAGAATATTTCGGTGCACAAGCCAATTGCTCATTTCACCCCCACCTCGTCCTCCCGAGGAGCCGCAGGCGACGTGGGGGGCTTTTTATGGGCGAAGTATTCCACATGATAAGTCGCAGATAAAAAGATGGCCACGTCAGTTGCCATGCAACCTCCTCGCCATGACGCTTGATGCAATAAGAAACCCGGACGGGGTGGCGTAACGCCACTTTTAACATTGATCAGCACCACCCCACAATTTTTGATTTTAGAGGAGCAGATTTTGTGCCAACGAAGATTGGGCCGGATGGGCTGTACTTAGCGTACTGCCCATTCGGCCCAAGCAAGGCGGTGCAAAATGTGCCCTATAAAATCAAAAAGAAAAATCAAAAATTACTTGAAGGGAGAGTCGGGCTCCTTCGCCATCACCCAATAGAAAAGCTTATCGACAAGACCGGGGGCGAACTTCTTGAGAAAGTGGGTGGCGCGACCCTCAAACTCCATCAGACAGAGGCGCTTGCGACGTCCGGTAGCCTGGGCCACAATGCGGGCAACCTGGGCCGCGCTCATCATCTTACCCTCGTTGCGCGGGGTGGCTCCCTGCTGCGAGCCGTCGGCCGTGAGGGCCGAGAAGCGGACGTTGGAGGCCGTGAAGCCCGGGCAGGCGATCATCACATGGAGTCCCTTCTTCAGGTTCTCGACACGCAGGGTTTCGAGGAATCCGGTCATGGCATATTTCGAGGCCGAGTAGCCCGTGCGGCCGGGCAGTCCATGCAGGCCGGCCACCGAGGAGATGCCCACGATGGAGCCCTTGGCTTTTTGGAGCCAGGGGAGGGCAAATTTACAGCAATTGACCGTACCCCAGAAGTTTACATCCATCAGACGGTGGAGCACCGAGAGCTCGACATCGTCGAAGATGGCACGCATCGAGAGGCCGGCATTACAGATCAGCACATCGACTCCGCCAAAGTGTTCCACGGCAGTATCGATCAGGCGCTTGCAATCCTCCTCCTTCACCACGTCGCAGGCGCACCAGGCGGCCTCGGCTCCCGACTGGCGGATCTTCTCGGCCACGGCCCGGAGCTTATCTTCGCTGCGGGCACCCAGCACTACGCGGGCTCCGCGGGCGGCAAATTCGTAAGCCATGGCCTCACCGATACCCGACGAGGCACCCGTTACAATCACCACCTTATTGTCAAATCGTTTCATCACTCTTATTTTTATATTCGGATTATCAACTAAATATTCGGGGAGTCGGAATCAATCGGGGATCTCGACCGAGAGCATATCCGCCGCGGAGAAGACCCCTTCGGGGAGTTCGCGCTCCAAATCGGCACAAAGACCCATGTCGTGCGACTGGTGGGTGAGGTAGGCGCGTTGGGGCCCGACTTCGCGGATCAGCGCCAAGGCCTCATCGAGCGAAAAGTGCGAGTCGTGGGGTCTGCGGCGCAGGGCATTGACCACCAGCACCTCCACACCGCGCAGCTTCTCGACCTCCCGGGGGTCGATCGACTTGAAATCGGTGAGGTAGGCCAGCCTGCCGATGCGGTAGCCCGTCACCCGAAAGCGGGCGTGCCGGCCCTCGATGGGGAGGACCTCCACCCCACCGACCTTGAAGGGGCGTGTGGTGTCGATCTCCACGAGCTCCATTTCGGGCACACCGCGGTAGCGCGGTCGCCCCTCGACAAAGGCGTAGGCGAAGTCGCGGCGCACGGTGGCAAGCGTATGGTCGGCCCCGTAGATCGGGATGCGGTATATCTTCTCGGGGTAGTCCACAAAGTTGAAGGCCCGCACATCGTCTAAGCCGCCGATGTGGTCCTTGTGTTCGTGGGTCAGCAGAATGGCATCAATATGCCTGAGCCCCGTGCGAAGCATCTGGTAGCGGAAATCGGGGCCGGCATCGATCACCAGCCGCTGGTCCCCCACCTCCACAAGGGCAGCCGTGCGCAACCGCTTGTCGCGCCTGTCCGCAGAGGAGCAGACCGCACAGCGGCACCCGATGACGGGGATGCCCTGCGAAGTTCCGGTACCGAGAAAGGTGAGTTTCATGCCTGCAAATTTAGGATTGAATTTTCAAAATTCAAAATTTTTTCCTCCTCGGCTGCTGCCCCGAAGGCAAAAAATGCAAACGCCCCTTGGGCCGCAAAGCTTCGGGGGCGTTTCTCGCGTGGACATTACATTAACTAACCAATTGCACGGGCAAAGGGGTGCAAAAGGTTTGCCAAAGCCCTCCGAAAGTGAAAAAATCAAAAAAAATGCCTCCCAAAAAGAGTTCCATAATCAAGCGGAAAAAGCGTTTGACCGACAAGCGGTTCAAACCTATTTTACCCACCAAAAAGGGGTTCGGGTGGACAATAAACCCCTTTTTCGATTTTGAAATTCCGGATTTTTAAGTTATATTTGCACAACGCCTTAAATACAATTTATTTAAAATATTAAAAAAACAGGGGGAGGTACCGACCATGTTACACCTCCGATACGAACCTCTTGTGATATGGATTTTATCATTTTCATGGTAGGACTTCTGGTCCTAAGCCTGGTGGTTGTGCTGATCTTTCATGGTAAAAAGATCCGCCAGAAGAATCGTTATACCGATCCCCAACACGACTGTGTCTACCACGATCACCCCTCGAAAATAAGAAAAAGATAGGCTCTGAACAAAGCCGAAGCGGCTGAAGAGCGGCTCCCGGATCAGGCCAGGTGGTCGGCGACCCAGCGGGTCAGGGCGACAAAATCAGCCACGGAGAGTTGTTCGGCACGCTTCGAGAAGAAGGGGTGCTCATCCCCCCCAAAGCCGCCAAAGACCGCCTTCAGGGAGTTGCGGATCATCTTGCGGCGCTGATTGAACGAGGCCTTGACCACCCGCACGAAGAGCTCCTCATCGCAGTCGAGCCGCTCCACGCCGTTACGCTTGAGGCGGATCACCGCACTCTTGACCTTCGGGGGCGGATTGAAGACCGACTCCCCGACCGTAAAGAGGTATTCGATGTCATACCAGGCCTGCAGCAAGACACTCAAAATACCATACTCCTTCGATCCCGGGGGCTCGGCCAGGCGCACGGCCACCTCCTTCTGGATCATCCCCACACATTCGGGGATCAGATCACGGTTCTCGAGCACCTTGAAGAAGATCTGCGATGAGATGTTGTAGGGGAAGTTGCCGATCACGCGCAGCCCCTCGGGGAAGCGCTCGCGAAGATTCATCTTCAGGAAGTCGCCCTCCAGGAGACGGGGCGTAAAGTCGGGATAGTGCACATGAAGATAGGCCACGCTCTCCGTATCGATCTCGGCGCCATAGGTCACCAGATCGCGCCTTTCGAGCAAGAATCGGGTCAGCACCCCCATGCCACACCCCACCTCGAGGGTTACGGCCGGCTGCTCGTCGGTGCCTCCCGAGAGCGAATAACAGATCTTACGGGCGATATTCAGATCGACCAAAAAGTGTTGCCCCAGGGCCTTTTTTGCGCGTACTTCACTCATAACATCGACAAAGGTACAAAATAATTCAAAAATTCAAAATTCAAAATTCATGATTAAGAAAAGAAAATTTTTCTTTTCTGCTCTCGGCTGGCACCGCAGTTCAAAATTCAAAATTATTTTCCTTGTCGCTGGGAATATTAGCAGGAGAGATTATCACCAGAGAATATTTCGGGGCGCAAGCCAAATTTTGAATTTTGGATTTTGAATTTTGAATTATTTGACTTACCTTTGTGCTCGCAATAAGGGTTCCGAAGGCGACCGATCTCAACGCGGAGCATGCTTGCAAAGCGTAGGGAGGCGTTGCCGAGGATGAAAAGGGAATCCGGTGTGAATCCGGAACAGTACCTGCTGCTGTGAGTTCCAACTCCTACGAATCAGGGAGTTACTTGCCGTCGCACTCTTTGCCACTGATCCCTCGGGGATTGGGAAGGCGCCACGGAAGGAACGAGTCAGAAGACCTGCCCCAAATGCATTGCATAGGGATTTTCAGCCTGCAGGTTATGGGCTCGAGGTCATTACTTTCCGCTTTTCGCATCAAAAGCCAAAAAGTTGTAAGTTGAAAATCCGCATGCAAAACCCACGAGGTGGTTGCATCGGCAGTCCGTATCGGCCACTTCGCGTTTGCAGGAGGACAAACACCTATTTTAATTTAAAAAACTTACAACTATGCGCAAACTATTTGCTTTTGCAGCCGCGGCTGCCCTGCTCTTCGGATGCTCCGAGAGCGAAAACACCTACACAACCGAATCGTTCCAGACCGATGATCACGGGCTCTTCATTGCCAACGAAGGCAACTACATGGCGGGCAATGCCTCGCTGTCGTACTACGACCCGGGAACCCAGAGCGTAGAAAACGAGGTCTTCCTGCGGGCCAACGGCCACCTTTTGGGCGATACGGCACAGTCGATGACCCTCTTCGACGGCAAACTGTGGATCTGCTCCAACAACTCGGGAGTGATCTTCGCCATCGACCCCACGACCTTCAAGGAGGTAGGGCGCATCACCCTGCCCGGCCCCCGCTACGTCTATTTCATGAGTTCGACGAAGGGCTACGTCACCCAGCTCTGGGACAACCGCATCGCCATCATCAACCCCTCGACCTACACCATAACGGGCTATATCGAGACCGGCATGAATGCCGCCGAGGCCTCGACCGAGCAGTTGGTCAAGTGGGGCGACTACCTCTTTGTGAACTGCTGGAGCTACCAGAAGTCGATCCTCAAGATCGACACCCGCACCGATGAGGTGGTCGGGAGCCTGGAGGTGGGCATCCAGCCCGAGTCGGTGATGATCGACAAGAACGGCAAACTCTGGACGATGACCGACGGCGGCGGCTGGGAGGGAAACCCCATCGGCTATGAGGCCCCGGCAATTGTTCGGATCGACCCCGAGAGCTTCAGCGTGGAGCAGCGTTTCGAGCTGAAAAAAGGCGACTTCCCCACCGAGCTGCAGCTCAACGCGACGGGCGACACCCTCTACTGGCTCAACGGCGGCGTATGGCGCATGTCGGTCCACGCCACGGAGCTCCCCGCCGAAGCCCTTTTGAGCTCGGGCCTGAGCTCGAGCTACAGCCTCACGCTCAACCCCAAAAATGAGGATATCTATGTGGGTGATGCAATCGACTATGCGCAAAACGGCATGATCTTCCGCTACTCGGCCACGGGCGATCTGCTCGACTCGTTCGGCGTAGGCATCTGCCCGGGTACTTTCTGTTGGAAATAGTTTAAGAAATTCAAAATTCAAAATTGGGCTTACGCACCGGAATATGCTATGGTAATATTCCCAATGGGAAGGAAAATAATTTTGAATTTTAAATTTTTAGCCCTATGAACCGAGTCCTACGATTGGTTGTTGCCGCTTCCATCTGCCTGAGTCTGTTCCCCGTTCGGGGTCAGGCTCAGCAGGAGGACTCTTTGTGGTGGAACCGCAGCCGCTCGTTTGTGGTTCCGATCGGGGATGTAACCGTCGAGGGCCGACGGCCGATGAAGGAGATCGGCGTGCAGCAGACACGCCTCGAGGAGCCGGTGCTGCGCAACCACATCGCCTCGTCGATGGCCGAGGTGCTGACCTTCGGCTCGTCGATCTTTGTCAAGCAGCATGGCCGCGCCACCCTCTCGACCGTAGCCTTTCGCGGCACCTCTCCCTCCCACACCCAGGTCGCCTGGAACGGCCTGAAGATCCAATCACCCATGCTCGGCACAACCGATTTCTCGCTCATCCCGAGCTACCTGATGGATGGGGCCACCCTGCTGCACGGCTCCTCATCGGTGAGCGAGACGGGAGGCGGCTTAGGCGGAGCCATCCTGCTGAAGTCGGCCCCAAGCACCGAGTCCGGCTTCGGCCTCCAATATGTGCAGGGCATCGGATCCTACAGCACCTACGACGAGTTCCTGCGCCTGAGCTACGCAAACGACCGCTGGCAGGTGCAGACACGCCTGCTGCACTCCCTATCGGAGAACGATTTTCACTACACAAACTACAAGAAGAGCGAGCTGATCTACGACAGCAACCACCAGGTGGTGGGGAGCTACCACCCCACCGAGACCAACCGCAACTGCGACTTCCGCGACCTGCACCTGATGCAGGAGGTGGCCCACACGCTGCCGAATGGCGACCGCCTGGGCCTCGAGGCCTGGTACCTCGACTCGAGGCGCGGGGTGCCGATGCTGATGGTGGACTACAACGACGAGCGCGACTTCCTGAACGAGCAGCGCGAGCGCACACTCCGCTCCGTGGTCTCGTGGCAACGCCTTGCCACACGTTATAAGGCCGAAGCGCGGGCCGGCTACGTCTACTCGTGGCAGGCCTACGACTTCTCGAAGGATCGCGGCAACGGCATCTTCACCGAGCTCATCCGCTCACGCAACCGGATGCACACCCTCTACGGACAGGGCCACGGCGAGTTCTACGCCGAGCGATGGCTCTTCACCGCCACCCTGAGCCTCCACCACCACCTGGTCGAGAGCCGCGACGAGCGATCGCTGCAGGGCGAGATCTACGACCGCGGGCGCACCGAACTCTCGCTGGCCGCCTCGGCCCGCTGGTCGCCCACCGAACGGCTGGGTCTGGCCCTGATCCTGCGCGAGGAGCTCTACGACCGAGAGCTGAGCCCGCTGATTCCCGCCCTCTCGGCCGACTATCTGCTCTCCAAACGGGGCCGGCTGACCTTGAAAGGCTCCCTATCCAGAAATTACCGCTACCCCACACTCAACGACCTCTACTTCGAGCCCGGAGGCAATCCCGAACTCAATCCCGAGCGGGGATTGAGCTACGACGCAGGGCTCTCGTTCCACCTTCAGAGGCAGGGGCGCTACTCCCTGAGCGGCAGCGCCACCTGGTTCGACAGCTACATCGACGACTGGATCATCTGGCAGGCAACACCCCAGGGCTACTGGACCCCCCGAAACCTGAAGAAGGTACACGCCTATGGCGTGGAGCTCCACGGCGAGTGGCTTTGGCACTTCGCCCGAGATTGGCAGCTGCAGCTGGTGGGCAACTTTGCCTGGACCCCCTCGATCAACGAGAGCGACCCCTCGGGGGCCTACGACCAATCGGTGGGCAAGCAACTGATCTACCAACCCGAATACTCCGCCTCGGTGGGGGCCGAGATCGCCTGGCGCACCTGGCGCCTGGGCTATAAGGGCAACTACTACAGCGAACGCTACACCACCTCGTCCAACAGCAACTCCCCCTTGGGCGTGGTGGCCGGCTACTACGTCTGCGAGGCCTCGCTCGAAAAGCTCATTCCCCTCTCGTGGGCCGATTTTTCGGCGAAGCTCAACGCCCGCAACCTATTCGATAGGGAGTATGAATCGGTCCTGGCCCGTCCGATGCCGGGCATCCACTTCGAGTTTTTCCTCGGCATACGACCCAAATGGGGCAAAAAAAGAGAATAAGATGAAAACCTGTCGATATCACCTCCTTGCACTGCTCATGGTGCTCCTGCTGTCGGCCTGTGGCAGCCGTGAGCAGGCCACACTCGGGCACTTCACCCGCGCGCTCTACACCCCGACCTACGCCACGGGGTTTTCGATATTGGGCCCCTCCGACACCACCCAAATCCGAGAGGGCGAAAGCGTGCTGATCCGCATACCTGCCCCCTGGCAGGGGGAGCGGGCCGAGGAGCAGCAGCTCTTCATTGTCCGGGGCGAAGCGGCCATCCCCCAGGGCTACCGGGGGCCCGTATTGCGCGATGCGGCCCGCAGGATCGTCTGCATGTCCTCGAGCCATGTGGCGATGCTCGACAGACTCGGCGCCGTGGAGCGAGTGGTGGGGGTATCGGGCATCGACTTCATCGCCAACCCCTCCATCCGCGAACACCGCGACCGGATCGCCGACGTGGGCTACGACGGCAATATTGACTACGAGCGGCTGATTGCCCAGCGTCCCGATCTGGTGCTGCTCTACGGCATTACCGGAGCGAGTGCCATGGAGCATCGGCTCCGCGAATTGGGTATTCCCTACCTCTATATCGGAGAGTACATGGAGGAGGATCCGCTCGGGAAGAGCGAGTGGCTGGTGGTGATCGCCGAACTTTTGGGGTGCCGCGAGCGGGGCGAGGAGCTCTTCCGCGAGATTCCGGAGCGCTACAAGAAGCTGAAGGCGCTGGCTGCGGAGGCGCGAACTCCCCGCCCGAAGGTGATGATCAACACCCCCTATGCCGATTCGTGGTTCATGGCCTCCGCGACGAGCTATGTGGCCCGCCTGATTGGCGATGCCGGGGGCGAATACCTCTACCGGCGCAACACGGCCAACCACTCGCTGCCGATCGACATCGAAGAGGCCGCCCGACTCACGGCCGAGGCCGACATCTGGCTCAACGTGGGTGAGGTGCAAAGCCTTCAGGAGCTGCGGGAGCGATTCCCGAAATTTGCCGACGTAGCGTGCGTGCAGCGAGGCGAGGTCTACAACTTCGACAAGCGCCGCCACGCCGGAGGGGGCAACGACTACTGGGAGTCGGGGGTGATGAATCCCGACCTGGTGCTGCGCGATTTGATCGCCATCTTCCACCCCGAGCTGCTCCCGGAGCATGAGTTTGAATATTATCGCAAATTGAAGTAATGGATTTAAAAAAGCGAACATCACGGATCTTCGTGCTCCTCTCGGTGGTTGTTCCGCTGCTCTTCGTGGCGGACCTGCTGGTGGGGGGCGTTGCGATCCCGGCCAAGGTGATCTGGCAGGCCCTCACGGGGGGCGACGTCGAAGCCTCGACCCGCATGATCATCCTCGACATCCGCCTCACAAAGGCCATCGTGGCCCTTCTGGCGGGTGTGGCCCTCTCGGTGAGCGGTCTACAGATGCAGACCCTCTTCCGCAACCCTCTGGCGGGCCCCTATGTGCTGGGCATCAGCTCGGGAGCGAGCCTCGGCGTGGCCCTCTTTATTCTGGGCATGCCCCTTGTGGGGCTCTCGGGCAGCAGCCTCGGCTCGGCCCTCGGCATTGCCGGCTCGGCCTGGCTGGGCTCGGCCCTCATCCTGGGCATCATCGCCTCGGTAAGCCACCGCATCCGCGATATCATGGTGATCCTGATCCTGGGTATGATGTTCTCTTCGGGGGTGAGCGCCGTGGTGCAGATCCTGCAATACCTGAGCCACGAGGAGGCCCTCAAGTCGTTCGTGATCTGGACCATGGGGTCGCTGGGCGATGTTACCCGGGGTCGCCTCGCCCTGCTCCTGCCGGCCGTACTCCTGGGTCTCGTGCTTGCCGTGGGGAGCATCAAACCCCTGAACCTGCTGCTGCTCGGAGAACAATATGCCCAAACCATGGGGCTCGATATCCGCCGCTCGCGCCGCCTGATCCTCCTCTCCACCACCCTGCTCGCAGGTACCGTGACGGCCTTCTGCGGCCCGATCGGCTTCATCGGATTGGCCGTGCCTCACCTTACGCGCATGCTCTTCCGAAACGCCGACCACCGTGTCCTGCTGCCCGGGGCCGCCCTCACGGGAGGTGCCGTGCTGCTCTGCTGCGACATCATTTCAAAGTGTTGGACCCTGCCGATCAACACCATCACCGCCCTGCTGGGTATTCCGATCGTGATCTGGGTCGTAATCCGTAACCAATCGATTGCATAAACAATGATAGCACTCCAGAACCTGAGCCTGGGCTACGGCTCACGCCTGCTGCTCGAGAAGGTCTCGACCCGCTTTGCCGCGGGAAGCATCACGGCCCTGATCGGCCGCAACGGAGCCGGCAAATCGACCCTGCTGCGCAGCCTCACCGGATTCCTCACCCCCACGGAGGGCGATATACGGCTCAACAGCCACAGCCTCAGGGAGATCACCCCCGGAGAGCTGGCCCGCACGGTGGCTCTGGTCACCACGGAGCGCGTGCGCATCACCAACCTCTCGTGTCGCGACGTGACGGCGCTGGGACGTGCCCCCTACACAAATTGGATCGGCCGCATGCAGCCCGAAGACGAAAAGGTGGTGATGCAATCGCTCGAACGCGTGGGGATGAGCGACTACGCCTCGCGCACACTCGACAAGATGTCGGACGGAGAGTGTCAGCGCGTGATGATTGCCCGGGCCCTGGCCCAGCAGACCCCGATCATCCTCCTGGATGAGCCCACCTCGTTTCTGGATATGCCCAACCGGTACGAACTCTGCCGCCTGCTGGCCGACCTGGCCCACCACGAGGGAAAGTGCATCCTCTTCTCGACTCACGAACTCGATATCGCCCTCTCGGTCTGCGACTCGATCGCCCTGATCGAGAGCCCCGACCTGCACCACCTGCCCACGGCGGAGATGATCCGCCAGGGCCATATCGAGCGGCTCTTCGGCATGGAGAATTTTTCGATTTTAGCGGGGGTAAAATAGCCGGCACACACCCAAACATAAGGAGCGAAAACCACAATGAGGTTTCGCTCCTTTGTTTTGCCTCAAAGAGCGCCACTATGCCCGCACCTGGGGCTGAAATTTCGGCGAGAAGCGACGAAAGAGGGCGAAGGTCGCCAGCGAAATTCCGACACCAAGCAGCAGGCCGTAGAGGATATCCAGCGGGAAGTGGTAAGCCAGATAGATGCGCGAGTAGCAGACCAGGAGCACCCAGAGCAGGGCCAGGAGCGTAAACCAATACCGGCGCAGGACCAAAGCGCTCAACACAGCAACCGAGCAGGTGGTTGCAGCATGGGCCGAGATGGTGCCATACTGACCGCCATGCCGAACCACATGGACAAGCCCCTCCAATTCGGGGGTATACATCGGGCGCAGACGAGGCGTCAGGTCGGGCAAGAGGTGCTTGAGCGGTCCCGAGTGCTTGAAGATGCCGGCCAGCAGATCGGTGAGCACCACCCCCAAGAGGGCCAGGAAGAGAAAGAGAAGCAGATTGCGCCACCCATAGCGCCGCCACACCAACCATAAAATCAAGAGGTAGAGCGGGGCCCAGGTCAGCTTTCCCGAGGCGGTCAGCATTAGGCCGTCCATGCAGGCTCCCCCATCAAAATTGAGGGCCAGAAAGAGGTTGTGGTCAAACGTGGGAGTCATTTCAATTTACAATTTTTTAATTATTCCGTTCTGCTGTTTGTGGGTTTAGGGATTTAGTGCATCACACAGAGTGACACGGATGGGCTGTACTTGGAGTACTGCCCACTCGGGACAAGCCAGCGATGTGCAAAATATGCCACAGACGACCCTCCACCCCATTTTTTGATTTTAGGCGAGCAGATTTTGTGCATCGCGCAGAGTGGCTCGGATGGGCTGTACTTGGAGTACTGCCCATTCGGGACAAGCCAGCGATGTGCAAAATATGCCGCATAAAATCGAAAATCGTTTTGTTGTCAGAACACCGCAGATGGGGTGCATCGTAAAGAGAAGCCGAGATGGGCTGTACTAAATCGTACTGCCCATTTCGGTTTCTCTTAGGATGTGCCGCAGGTGCTGTGTTATCACGACAAAACATTAGAATTGGAAGTAGATAAAAGGTTGTATATCCGACGATTTTATCTGCATCACTCCCCAGGCCACAAAGGCGATCAAAAGGACCTGGAGAAGCAAGGGGGCAGCGGATACGACCCGGCGAAAGAGGTTATCGACGGCAGGAGGCATCAGGTGCAGGAGGTAGCCGAGCGCCAGCAGAAGGAGGATGGGCAGGTAGCCCTCAACGACCTGGGCAATGAGGGCGGGGTCGAAGGCGAAGAGGATCTGATGGAGCATGAGCTCCACGGTCTGCATCGACTCCGCACGGAAGAGCAGCCAGCCGAGGCAGACCAGATGGAAGGTGAGCAGCGTAGCGGGCAGGCGCCGCCAGAGGGGCATATCACGTCCCAGGGCCTTGGCTCCCGGCACCGCGGAGAGCCACCACTTGTGGATGGCGAGGGCCAGGCCGTGGAGGCCGCCCCAGAGGACGAAGCGCAGAGCGGCACCATGCCACAGGCCGCCCAGGAGCATCGTAAGGAGCAGGTTGATATAGGTGCGGAGCTTTCCTTTGCGGTTGCCGCCCAGCGAGATATAGAGGTAGTCGCGCAACCAGGAGGAGAGGGAGATATGCCAGCGGCGCCAGAACTCGGTGATGGTGGCCGAGCGGTAGGGGGCATCGAAATTTTTGGGGAAGCGGAAGCCCATCAAAAGGGCGATACCGATGGCCATGTCGGAGTAGCCCGAGAAGTCACAGTAGATCTGCAGGGCGTAGCCATAGATTGCCATCAGGCACTCGAAGCCCGAGTAGAGGAGCGGCTCGTCGAAGACGCGATCCACGAAATTCAGGGAGATGTAGTCCGAGATGATGGCCTTCTTGAAGAGTCCGGTAAGGATCAGGCAGAGGGCTGTGCCGAACATCTCGCGTGTGATGTGCAGCGGATTTTGGCGAATCTGGGGCAGGAAGTCACGGGCACGGACGATGGGTCCGGCCACCAACTGCGGGAAGAAGGAGAGATAGAAGCAGTAGTCGATCCAGCGATCCAGGGGCTTCAGCTCTCGGCGGTAGACGTCGATCGTATAGCTCATCGACTGAAAGACGAAGAAGGAGATTCCCACGGGCAGAAAGATGTTCTGAAATTGCAGGAATCCGTCCCCCACCAGCGAGTTGGCGATCTCGACAAAGAAGTTGGTGTACTTGAAATAGCCCAGCATGCCGAGGTTCACGCCGACACTCAGCGTGAGCCACAGGCGGCGCAAGCCAAGAGCCCGCGAGCGGTAGATGAGTTGGGCCAGGATGAAGTCGCTGACCGAGGCAAAGAGCAGCAGCAGGAAGTAGATGCCGCTGGACTTGTAGTAGAAATAGAGCGAGAAGGCCACCACATAGAGGATGCGGGCCGAGGGGGCACTTTTCAGGCGCGTGTAGAGGAGCAGGAAGGCCGCAAAGAGAAAGAGGAAGAGGCCGCTGCTGAAGATCATCGGCGACTGGGCATCGTAGGTCAGCAGCTGCACCAGGCGGCTCCAAAATTCTTCTATCGACGGGAGTTGCATGGGCTACGGGATAAGTTGCATGGAGGGGGTGAAGAGTTCGGTTTCGATCAGTCCGCTCTCGAGCAGGGGCTGCTCCTGCTGACGACGAACACGCTGCTCGGACTCCCGCTGCCAATAGGCGTAGAGGTCGGCATAGAGGGCCTCGAAGAGGGCTGTGGCAATGCGTCGTCCGCCACCATAGTTGATATGCGTATAGTCCTTACCGGCCCATCCGTTGCGCACAAAGGCATCCATTCCCCCCAGTTTCTGCATCGCCTCGCCCGTGGACCAGAAGGCGGCTCCCGACCGCTCGGCGGCAGAGCGCTGACTGCGGAGCATGTGGGGCAGCGCATCCATCGGGGCATAGCCCTCCTCCCCCTTCACCCAGCGTTCGCTGACCCCCATCACCAGCACCGCCGCTCCCGGGAAACAGCGGCGGGCATAATCGACCATCTGCTCGATCTGACGGCTGTAGTTCGAGTAGCCCAACACCCCCTGTTGCATGATGTTCAGGCCATATTGGAGGATCACCAGGTCGTAGGGGACCTGCGCCTGGTGCTGGGCATTGAGCGAGGGAGAGCTCCAGAAGATGGCTCGTCCGTTATTCGAGCGCACCGAGTAGTTATCGACCACCACCCCATCGCGCCCGAAGAACTGGGCTCCGTAGCCCACAAAGCCCTCGGCACCCGAGAGGATGCGACACTCGAGGGTGCGAAGCCCCTCGTGGCAGACCTCAATACGCCGCAGGGACTCATCGCCCTCAATGGTGAAGGTGCGGCGCAGGGAGTCGTTCACCACCACCTCCACGCGGCTCTCCCGGCGGCTCAGGAACCAGAGGTTGGCCCCATCGCATTGATCCAGCCGCTCGCGGGCGGTCGTCCCCTCCCAGCGGGTCGAGGCTCCATCCACCGGGCAGCAGACCCAGCCGGCAACCGTGAAGCTGCGCTTGACCTCCTCGGAGGATTTGGGCCACTGCATGATGTTGTGTGCGGTCCACCCCTTGGAGGTGGTCTTCACCGTGCGGCGGAACCCCGTCAGGGGCGAAGCCATGGGGGCAAAGCCCACTCCCGAACCACCGAAGGCGAGCTGCAGCTGCTCGCGCAGGTCGGCCGTGAGGATGTCGCCCTCGACAAACGAATCGCCCAAGAAGGCGATGCGCACAGGGCGGCGGGTCAGGAGTTTCGAGTAGAGCGAGTCGAAGAGCCCCTGCCCCAACGTGTCGAAATCCTCGATGCGCACCCGGGGGTCGGGACGGCGCATCAGCGAGTCGGGCCACGGGAGGGGATTCACGGGGGCCAGTGTGTCGGCCGTCACCCAGCGATAGTGGCGTTCGACGGGCACCTGATCGGGGAGGGGTTCGGCCACCGCCTCCTCAATCTGCTCCCAATCGACCTCGATGGCCTCCACCTCGGCCTCGGCAAGCTCCGAAGAGGTGCTCTGCGCCCTATCGAAGCGGATAAACTCCGAGAGGATGTTGGCACGACGCAGCTCCACGCCCCACACCTCCACCGGAGGGATGAAACTCACGATCACCAGGATGGCAATCAGTAGCAACGAGGCCGTGAGGCTGCGTTCCGTATAGTCGTTTTGGGGCTTCTTCATATCGGTTTCGCGGAAGAAAATCGGGGTTAATCGTTATCGCGACGGCCCATGACGAGCATCAGGTAGTAGAGGAGCGAGGCGATGGCTCCGAGCGCCGCCACCAGGTAGGTGCGGGCTGCCCACTTGAGCGCCTCACGGGCGTAGCCCACCTCGGCACCCTGCAACGTGCGCGACCCCTCCAACCAAGCCAGCGCACGCGCCGAAGCGTTATACTCCACCGGAAGGGTTACAATCGAGAAGAGGGCAGAGACCGCAATCAGCCCGATACCGACCCACATGACCACCGTGTTGTTGGTCATGGCCATCAGCAGAAGACCGAGGATGATCACCCACTGCGCCGCACGCGAAGCAAACGAGACGATGGGCACCAACTGCGAACGCAACACCAGCGGCGCGTACCCCTGGGCATGCTGAATGGCATGGCCACACTCGTGGCAGGCCACGGCCAGAGCCGAGATCGAACGCGAGTGATAGACACTGTCGCTCAGATTGACCGTCATGGTCGAGGGGTTGAAATGATCCGTGAGGTGTCCCTGCACATGGGTCACCTTCACGTTGTGGATGCGGTTCTCCCGCAGCATCTTTTCTGCCACCTCAGCCCCGGTCATACCGCCCGGAGCAAGGACTCTTGAATACTTGGCAAAGACCGACTGCAGGCGGGCCTGCACAATATAACCCACCAGACCGATCACCAAGACCAACAGGTAATAGCCCATGTGGCCCGACCCCATCATAAAGCCATTGCTCATCGTAGGGTCATAGTAAGATTGAAGTATCTCAAACATATCTAATTCGTTTCAGTTTTCTATTATCAGTTATCAGCTTATCTATAGAGGCCGTAACGACCCTTCTATTCGGGGAGGCATAACACCTCATCATTGGGGTCAGCGCCCGTTATGCTAATCGATAGGCCTTCACCCCCTCCCCCCCCCTTTTTCTTCAAGGATTGCCATGCGCCTTTGGCGCTCGCAAGGAGTGAAAGATACGACGTTTTTTTGATTTTAGAGGAGCAGATTTTGTGCCGCCCGAAATTTGACACGGAAGGGCTGTACTCTCGTACTGCCCTTTCGGGGCAAATGAGCAAGGTGCAAAATATGCCCTATAAAATCGAAAAAAACTATCGTTTGTGCGTATAATAAGCCCCCGCCTGCTGCGTCGGCATCAGGACAATATCGTTCACATTCATGTGGGGAGGCAGCGAGAGCATCCAGTGTATGGCCTCGGCAATATCGGCTCCCGTAAGGGGATCAACGCCTTTGTAGACACCGGCAGCACGCTCCTTGTCGCCGTGGAAGCGAACCTCCGAGAACTCGGTCTCGACCATGCCGGGGCGCACCTCACCCACCTTGATGCCGGCCGAGAGGAGGTCGGCACGCATCGCCTGCGAGATGGCATGCACAGCGTGCTTCGAGGCGCAGTAGACGGCTCCGTTTTCGTAGGGCTCCGTACCGGCAATGGAGCCGATGTTGATGATGTGGCCCCCCTGTCCGGCCTCGACCATGGCACGGCTGATGATGCGCGTAACATAGAGCAGGCCCTTGACATTGGTGTCGATCATGGCATCCCAATCGGCCGTGTCGCCCCGGTCGATATGCTCCAGACCGGCAGCCAGACCGGCATTGTTGATCAGGACATCAACGCGCCCCAGGGGCTCGAGGAACTCCTTACACTCGGCTTCGCTGCGGACATCGAAGTTCAGGACCAGGCACTCGGCACCCTTGGCCTCAATCTCCTGCTTAAGAAGGGCCAGGCGCTCGGTGCGGCGACCCGTGATGATCATCTGCGTATCGGGGGCGGCCAGGCGCAGGGCCGTAGCGCGACCGATGCCCGAGGTGGCTCCCGTAACCAAAATTCGTTTCATGGTTGTTCTGCTTTTTTTCGTTGCTTTTTTCGTTCCATACTCCCTTTCCGAAGCGCAAAAAGAGGGCCCGTCGGGGAGTGATCGCAAATAAATCTGCGGTTCAAACGACAAAAATACGAAAAATTTGCGTTACTTTGCATGCGAATAAGAAGATTTTGGAACAAAAGGTGAATCTGCCCCTCTTTATAGCCCGTCGTACCGCCCGCCCCTCGGCTGAGAACCGCCCGGGGGTGATGGTTCGCTTTGCCACGATCGCCGTAGCGCTGAGCCTCACGGTGATGCTGCTGGCCATGGCTGTGATCCTGGGGTTCAAGGAGGAGGTGAGCCGCCGCATCGTGGGCTTTGCCGCCGATATCGAACTGGCCGACATCCGCACGCAGGGCGATCGTCCGGGTTCGGGCATCGACCCCGCACTGCCCCTCAGGGAGCTGATCGAGGCGCATGATCAGGTGGCCGGAGTGGCCGCCTACACCGCCCGGGCTGCGATCCTGAAGAGTCCGGAGGGGATGCAGGGGGTGGTGCTCAAGGGGGTGGAGAGCGACTACGACAGCCGCTTCCTCGAGGGGCTGATCACCCGCGGAGAGTGGCCCTCGATCGGGGAGCCCGCACGCAAAAAGGAGGTGCTGCTCTCGGAGAGCGTAGCCCGCAAGTTGCGCCTGGAGCCGGGCGAGAAGGTTGAGCTGATCATTCCGGAGGCCGACGGCGGGATGCGCCGCGACCGCTTCAAGATTGCGGGGCTCTACCACTCGGGGATGGAGGAGGCCGACCTGCGCTACCTGATTACCGATATGCGCAACGTGCAGCGCCTGAACGGCGAAGAGAGCGAGCTGATCTCGGGCTGGGAGATACGCCTGCAGGAGATCAGCGAGGCCGAGCACCTGGCCCACACGCTCAACAAGGAGTTGCTCTACGCCGACTTCCCAGGGGCCGAGAATCTGGTCTTCCGCAGCGCACAGGAGCGCTACCCCGCGATCTTCGACTGGCTGAAGACCCACGATGTGAATGCCGCCGTGATCTTAGGCATCATGCTCCTGGTGGCGCTCTTCAACATGACCTCGGCCCTGCTGATTCTGGTCTTGGAGCGCACCCGCATGATCGGCCTGCTGAAGGCCCTCGGCATGGAAAACCGAGAGATTCTGAAGATCTTTCTCTACCGCGCCTCGTTCATCACCCTGAAGGGGGTGGCATGGGGCAATGTGGCGGCCCTGGGGCTCTGCCTGGTGCAGAAGTGGGGCCATGTGGTGAAGCTCGACGCCTCGGGCTATCTCCTCTCGGAGGTTCCCATCGCTCTGGAGTGGGGCTGGTGGCTGGGGATCAACATCGGAGCCGTGAGCGTGATCCTGCTCCTGCTGAGCCTCCCCACCTCGATCATCAGCCGCATCGCACCCGACAAGAGCATAAGATATGAGTAGTTCAATTATATGTGCGAATGATTCATGCCACACTAAAAATACGATTGAGTTACAAGCGACCTTCTCAAAATTCGAATAACCAAGGTGATATTTCCGTATAGCACGGAAAAAAGAGAGATAGATGAGTGCGAATTAACTCTATTTTGAATTTTTAAATTCAGCCTCCGAAACCTACAAAAGCAAGAAGAGCAAAAAATGAAACCCTATAACCAGGCCAACCAGACCAAAGGAGAAGAGGTGCGCGAGATGTTCGATCGCATCGCCCCGAAATACGACCTGCTGAACCACACCCTCTCGGCGGGGATCGACAAGCTGTGGCGACGGCGCGTGGTGCGCATTGCCCGCCGCCAAAAGCCCCGGCGCATCCTCGACATGGCCACCGGAACGGGCGATCTGGCCCTGGCCTTAGCCCGCAGCATCCGCGATGCCGAGATCCTCGGGTGCGACCCCTCGGAGGGGATGCTTGAAGTGGCAGCTCAAAAGGTCGCCGAGCGAGGACTTAGCCATCGCATCCGTCTGGAGGTCGGCTCTTCGGAGGAGCTGTCGCAGCTCTCCGAGGGGAGCTTCGACGTGGTCACCGTAGGCTTCGGCGTTCGCAATTTCGATCACATGGAGCGCGGGCTCCAAGAGCTTCACCGCGTACTACGCCCGGGAGGCATGCTCATCGTCCTGGAGTTCTCCAACCCGACCAATCCGCTGATCGCAGGGCTCTACCGCTGGTACTCGCACAAGATCCTGCCCCGCATCGGCGGCATGATCTCGAAAGATCGCTCGGCCTATGAGTACCTGCCCGCCTCGGTGGATGAGTTCCCCACCCCGAAGCGCTTTATCGAGATCCTCCAGAAGATCGGATTCCGCGAGGGGCGCAGCCGCTCGCTGAGTTTCGGCATCGCCCATATACACACCGCCCTGAAATAGATTGCCATGCGCCGTCTGCTCCATATCCTGCCCCTTATCCCGCTCCTGGCCGCAGTGGGCTGTACGGGCATTACCCGCAAAGTGGGACCGGTTGAGATCGAGCAGATCGAACGCCTGGGATCGTCGGGGGTTGAGGTGCAGATCTTCGTACCCAACCGCTCGGGGCACAACCTGAAGATCGAATCGGCAGAGCTCCTCTTTCACTACAAGGGTTCACCCCTCGTCCGAGCCGAATTGCGAGGCGGGGTCATCATCAAGCGGCGCACCGAGAACCACCTCACAACCCGCTGGCGCCTGACAGCGGACGACCCTTCGGCCCTGCTGCTTTTGGAAAACCGCCTCAGGGCACAGCAGACCGAGGAGCTGACCCTCGACTACCGCGCCCGCATCAAATGCGGCCCGGCGAAGAAAACTTTTTCTGCCGAGAAGGCGCTCTTAAGCGAAATTCTTTGTACCTTTGTAGCGACCAATTAGATGCGCGTATGAAAAATTTACGATTTCTCCTCCTGCTTTTGCTCCTTGCTGCCTGTGCCCTGCCAAGCCGCGCACAGAGCCTTGCCGCCTGCAAGGAGCAGCTGGCCCGCCCGATAACCGACTCCGTAAGCCTGCGCACGGCCACCGTAACGGCTACCGAGAGCCCTGCTGCCCGGGAGGCCCTCGCCCAACTGAAGGGCATGGGCTCGCGCACCCGATTCCAGGGATGGAGAGTCTGCATCTTTTCGGACAACACGGCCGAGGCCCGCTCGAAGGCCTACCAGGCCATGGAGAGTTTCAAGGAGCACTTTGCCGGCATTCCGCTCTACAACGAGTACGCCAGCCCCTACTTCCGGGTCTCGGTAGGCAACTGCACCAACCCCGAGGAGGCCATTATTCTGTTGAATCGGGTAAACAAGCTCTTCCCGAAGGCCTTTATCAAGCAGGAGCAGCTGACCCTGAGCGACCTCTTGAAATAGAAGCCGACTGGCGGCCATAGCGGCCGCCTACAAAAAGCATCTCTTCCCGATTTTGTAAAATTTTTAATTTTTTTGTTGCGATTTTCCCACAGAATCCATACCTTTGCACTGTAACAAATAATTATTAAACCCTAATAGAATTATGAAGAAGTTTTTTTCGATCATGATGGTTGCCGCCGCCCTGATGATGGTAGGTTGCTGCGGAAACAAGAAGGCTGCTGCCGAGGGCGAGGCTGCCCAGACCGAGTGCTGCACCAAGTGCGCTGACTGCGAGAACGCCGATGAGTGCGGTGCCGAGGCTGTAGAGTGCAACGAGCAGAAGAGCGAGTGCACCGCTGAGGAGTGCGCCAACTGCGAGAAGGCTGCCGAGTGCGAGAAGGAGTGCACCGCCGAGGAGTGCGCCAACTGCGAGAAGGCCGCCGAGTGCGAGAAGGCTCAGAAGGCCGAGTAACTCTGCTCAACAGCAGATGAAGAGAGGGGCTGTCCAACAACGATGTTGCGACAGCCTCTTCTCGTTGATGAGGGGGGGGTAAGAAGACGACATCAGGCGCATACCTGTTTTCGGGTTGGCCTAATGCGGAAATCAGACGGGAGAGAGCACAGCTCCTCCTCTTTATATAAAACAGATCATCCAGAACGACCTCCCGAAAAAAGTAAAGGCAAAAGCGGGAAAAACTCCCTACTTTTTTATATCTTTGTCCTTAAAGTTGGAAATTTATACCCTATTCCCATGAAAAAAAGCATTCTCTTCGGCCTGCTGTTGTTTCTCCTGGCGAGCTGCGGGCCCAAACACCAAATCACCTCGCCCAATGGGCGCATTGCCGTTTGCCTTACACTCAACAAGGCCGGTGAACCCTGCTACAACCTCAAATTCGATGACGAAGAGCTCATTCGCCCTTCGCGCCTGGGGGTGAAGAGCACCGAGGGCGATCTGTGCGGGGAGTTCACCCTGCAAGGGGTCGAATACTTCTCACACTTCGAGAGCTGGGAGCCCGTCTGGGGGCAGTTTGCCGAGATCTACGACCACTACAACGCCCTGAAGGCAACGCTGGTCAATGAGCAAAACGAGACCCTGCAGATCGAGATGCGCCTCTTCAACGACGGACTGGGCATCCGTTATCTGCTTCCCGGAGAGGGAAGCCGCCACATCACGGCCGACTGCACGGAGTTCCGCATGGGTGGCGACTACTCCGCCCACTGGATTGCCGGGACTCCGGACGACGATGAGTTGCAGTACCAACACACCTCCCTGAGCGAAATCACCCCCGAGGCCTGCCATGCCGCGGCACCCAATCTGCGCAAACGCCTGACGTGCGGAGTGAACACCCCCGTAACGATGCAAAGCCCCTCGGGGGCGACCCTCGCCCTGCATGAAGCGGCGCTCTGGGATTATGCGGGCATGTCGCTGAGTTTCAATACCGAAGAGCTCTGCTTCACCGCCTCGCTCTCGGGCGACGAGGAGGTGAAGAGTACGGTGGAGCTCCCCTTCTCGACCCCGTGGCGCACGATCATCGTGGGCGATCGCGCCGGAGCCCTCGTGGAATCAACCCTCACACTCAACCTCAACGAGCCCTGTCGCCTGGAGGATACCTCCTGGATTCGCCCCATGAAGTATGTCGGCGTCTGGTGGGAGATGCACCTCAAGAAGTCGATTTGGGATCGCGACGGGCAATACCCCCACTGCGCAACGACCGAGAACGTGAAGCGCTACATCGACTTCGCAGCCGAGAATGGCTTTGGCGGAGTGCTGGTCGAGGGGTGGAACGTCGGCTGGGGGCGCAACGAGCAGTTCGACTACACGCAGCCCTACCCCGATTTCGACATAGAGGAGCTCTGCCGATACGGCGAAAAACAGGGGGTGGAGCTGATCGGTCACCATGAGACCTATGCCAACGTCGAGAACTACGAGCGCCAGATGAGCGATGCCTACGCCTACTACAAAGAGCTGGGGATCAACAACGTCAAGACGGGCTATGTGGGTCGTATCGCGGGCCGCAACCACTACGATCAGTCGATGGTCAACCACTACAACCGCACCGTTACCGAGGGTGCCGCCCACAAGCTCTGCATAGACATCCACGAGCCGATCCACCCCACGGGAATCTGCCGCACCTACCCCAACCTGATGAGTGCCGAGGGGATGCGCGGACAGGAGTGGCAGGCCTGGAACAAGGGCAACTGCATCGATCACAACCCGACCCTGCCCTTCACGCGCAACGTAGCCGGTGCCATGGACTTCACCCCCGGCATCTTCGACCTGCGCTACCACAACACCATCAACCGCGCTGCCGCCACCAAAGACGGATCGGTAAACCCCGATTACGACTACCAGTATTTCGTAAACTCAACCCTGGCACACCAGCTGGCCCTCTATGTGGTCTTCTACAGCCCGATTCAGATGGTGGCCGACCTGCCCGAGAACTACCGCGAGCACCCCGAGGCATTGCAATTCCTGCGTGAGGTACCGGTAGATTGGGCCGAGACGCGCTGTCTGGAGGCCGAGATCGGCGACTATGTCGTTACGGCCCGCCGCAAGAAGCGCTCCGAGGATTGGTATGTGGGCGGCATCACCGATGGAACGGCCCGCACCCTGGAGCTCCGCTTCGACTTCCTGAAGCCGGGAATCACCTATCATGCGACCCTCTACCGCGATGCCGACCATGCCGCCTGGGATAAGTTCCCCACCGCCTACACCGTCGAGCATTTCTCGGTTACGAACTCCGATCTGCGCAGCATCAACCTGGCCCCGGGAGGCGGATTTGCCCTCCAGATCCAGGTCGACAGAAGCTTCATCCCGAAACTCTTACAACCCCGCTAAACCCCTAATTTCTATAGCTATGGTAAAACAATTCTTTATGGGAGCGCTCATCGTACTGACAGCCTGTGCAGCTCCGAAACAGACGGAAAACAACCCGGTGAAGACCACCCCCGTTGTGGAGGGTGCCGAAATCGAACTTCTGGCCGTGCCTCAAGAGGGCGGAGCCACAATCAACGAAGCCTTATGGGCCCGCAAGTCCTCGCGCGACTTTACCGCTGAAGCACTCACCCTCGAAGAGCTCTCGGGGGTAATCTGGGCTGCCGCCGGTGTGAATCGATCCGAGAACCAGCACCTCACAGCCCCCTCGGCCCTGGCCCTCTACCCCATTCGCACCTACGCCTTCCTAGCCGAGGGTGTCTACCGCTACGATGCGGCTGCACATCGCCTGGTACGCGTGGCCGAGGGGGACCACCGTCCCCTGACGGCCATGCAGGAGTTTGCCAACCAGGCAGCCCTCAACCTGGTCTATGTGGCCGATCTTTCGGTCTATGGCGGTAAGCATATCCCCACCGAGAAGGTGAAGAGCCTCTGCGGACTGGATGCTGCGGGCTATGCCGAGAATGCCAACCTCTACGCCGCTGCCCACAATCTGAAGGCCATCACACGCGGCTCCTACAAGGAGGCCGAACTGCTCCAACTCCTGGGTCTCGATCCCGAGAACCACTGTGTGGCCCTGGCGCAAACGATCGGAAAATAGATCGAACAGGGCTGTACCCGCAGCCTTGGCATACCGGATCGGCAAAAAGAGTTTATCGCCGAGATCTCCTGCCGAGATCTCCTGCTCACACAAAAATAGAAAAGTCGCCCGCAGGCGACTTTTCTATTTTCTATTTTTAGTTTGACGTTAAGATTTGACGTTGGGATTTGACGACGTTAATTGGACATCGCAACGCATTTAGAGTTTGATGTCGTAAATTTGAATCACCCCGACAAAGGTCTCGTCGGCCTCGGTGACCAACAGGGAGGTAACTTTGTTTTGGGTCATCATCTTCTCGGCGGCGATCAGCTTTTCGGTGGGGCGGATGGTCTTCGGGTGCATGGTGGCGATATCCTTGGCCGTAATGCCGAAGAAATCGGCCTGCAGGCGCTCCATGGCGCGACGAATATCACCATCGGTGATAATCCCCTCCACGCGCCCCTCCTTGCAGAGGGCAATCAGTCCCAGCCCCCCCTTCGAGATGGAGTGGATCATCTGCGTAGCCGAGCAGTCGGCATCCACGATCGGCAGATTCTCCTTGCGCATCACATCGCCCACGGTCATCAGCAGACGACGCCCCAGCGAGCCTCCCGGGTGGAGGCGGGCAAAGTCCATGGCCGTAAATTCGCGCATCTTCATCAGCGCCACACCCAAGGCATCGCCCATGGCGATCTGCGCCGTAGTAGAGGTCGTGGGGGCCAATTTCAGGATGCAGGCCTCATGCTCGACACTCACATCGAGGTGGATATTCGAGTTGCGGGCCAACGAGGAGTCGGCCTTACCGGTCATCGAGATCAGCGTATTGCCGTTCGAGTGGATAAAGGGGACGATCTTGAGGACCTCGTCGGTCTCGCCCGAGTAGGAGAGGGCGAGGATCACATCCTCCTTGGAGATCATGCCCAGGTCGCCATGGAAGGCCTCACCCGGGTGGAGGAAGAAGCTCGGGGTACCCGTAGAGGCCAACGTGGCGGCAATCTTACGGCCGATCAGACCCGACTTGCCCATTCCCGTAACCACCAATTTGCCGCGGCTCGAGAGGATCGCCTCCACGGCACAGACAAACTCATCACCCAGCCGCTCCTCCATCTTTTTGAGGGCCTGGGCCTCCGTTTCGAGGGTCCGGCGGGCCAGCTCGAGGATTTGCGTTTTCTTATCGGTTTCCATCCTTACACAAGGGTTTTGATTACACCTTCCAGATCGTTCAGGTAGAGCATATTGGGTCCGTCACTGAGGGCCTTGTCGGGATCGGGATGCACCTCGAAGAAGTACCCGGTGGCACCGAAGGCCTTGGCCGCAAGGGCCATTGCCGGGACAAATTCGCGGTTGCCGCCCGTCTTACCGCCCGCAGCTCCGGGACGTTGTACCGAGTGGGTGCAGTCCATGATTACCGTCTGCGCGATTTGGCGCATATCGGCCACATTGCGGAAATCGACCACCAAGTTATTATAGCCGAACGAATTGCCACGCTCCGTGAGCCACACCTCGGAAGCTCCGGCCTCGACGGCCTTCTCATAGGGGTAGCGCATATCGGCTCCCGAGAGGAACTGCGCCTTCTTGATATTGACCACGCGGCCCGTCTTGGCGGCCGAGACCACCAGGTCGGTCTGACGACAGAGGAAGGCGGGGATCTGGATCACATCCACGACCTCGCCCACCGGGGCGGCCTGCCACGACTCATGGATATCGGTCAGGAGCTTGAGCCCCCACTTCGAGCGCACGTCGGCCAGCATCTGCAAGCCGCGCTCCAGCCCTACACCGCGGTAGGAGTGGATCGAGGTGCGGTTGGCCTTGTCGAACGAGGCCTTGAAGATGATCTCCACACCTAAATTTTGGTTGATCTCCACCAATTTTCGGGCTACCATGTCGAGCAGCTCTGCCGACTCGATCACGCAGGGCCCTGCAATAAGTTTGAGTGCCATGGTTTTCTTATTTTATCGAAGGTGAAATTAGGCAAAATTTTTCGATTTCACGCCGTTTCACCCCGAAAATCTACATTTTTTCGTTCAGGAAGGCCTCGGCGCGTGCCAAATCTTCGGGCGTATCGATGCCGATGGTCTCGAAATCGGTGATGCCGACCCCGATGCGATAGCCGTTCTCAAGCCAGCGCAACTGCTCGAGCGACTCGGCCTTCTCGAGCGTGGATTGGGGCAGCGAGGTTACCTCCTTGAGCACCTCGGCCCGAAACGCGTAGATGCCGATATGCTTATAGAAGGTGTGGTGGCGAAGCCACTCCTTACGCTCTACCCCGCGCAGGTAGGGAATCACCGAGCGCGAGAAGTAGAGGGCTTGCCCGCTCCCATCGAGGACCACCTTCGGGGAGTTGGGATTCTCGAGGGCCTCGATGCCGTCGCTCTCAGCAAAGGGCTTGACCAGCGTGGCGATCTGAGTCTCGGGATGCTCGAAGCAGGCCTTCAGGGCCAGGAGCTGCTCACGGCGGATGAAGGGCTCATCGCCCTGCACATTGACCACCACATCAAACGCTCGTCCCTGTTTCTGGTAGGCCTCCCAGCAGCGATCCGTACCGCTGCGATGGGCCGTGGAGGTCATCTCGACCTTGCCGCCAAAGGCCTTCACGGCCTCATAGATGCGCTCGTCGTCGGTGGCCACCACCGCATCGTCCAGCACACCGGCCACCTGCTCATAAACGCGCTGAATAACCGGCTTGCCCCCCAGCAGTGCCAAGGGTTTTCCCGGGAAGCGCGTCGAGGCGTAACGGGCCGGGATAATGGCGATAAATTTCATTGTAGTTCAAAATTCAACATTCAAAATTCAAAATTTTCGCCCCCGCACCAATCGTGCGAATCGGCTCAAAAACCTCTCCTCTCGAATTTTAGGTTACACGTTCATTTATTCCGCTTCAAAATCCAACACCAAAACTCAATTTTGAATTTTGAATCAAATCTTCTGTTTACTGCAAGGCGATTTTCAGCACCTCGTCGTTTGTATTCACATAGTGGAACTTGAGGCCCTCCAGGTACTCGGGCTTGATCTCGGCGATATCCTTGCGGTTACGCTCCGAGATGATGAGTTCCGTGATGCCGGCACGCTTGGCCGCCAGGATCTTCTCCTTCACACCGCCCACGGGCATCACGCGACCACGCAGCGTGGTCTCTCCCGTCATGGCGATCCGCTCCGTAACCTTACGGCCCGTGAAGGTCGATACGATGGAGGTCACCATCGTGATACCGGCCGAGGGGCCGTCCTTCGGGATGGCTCCTTCAGGCACATGGATATTGATATCCCATTTTTCGAACTTTTCGCGCTCGATACCGAGCTCCTCATGGTGGGCCTTCACCCACTCATAAGCAATCGTGGCCGACTCCTTCATCACATCGCCCAGGTTACCCGTCAGCGAGATGGCGCCCTTGCCGGGGGTGAGCACCGACTCGATGTAGAGGATGTCGCCACCCACCTCGGTCCAGGCCAGACCCGTCACCACACCCACCATATCGGCCACCTCATACTCATCCTTGAGGAATTTGGGCATGCCCAACACCTTCTCCACCTCCTTGGCGGTGAACTCGGGGGCAAAAGCCTCCTCAAAGGCGATCTGCTTGGCACGCGCACGCGCCAGCTTGGCGATATGCTTGTCGAGCGAGCGGACACCCGCCTCTCGCGTATAGTTCGTAATGATCTGCTCCACCACCTCGGCCGTGAGCCCCATCTCGGGCTCCTTGATGCCGTGGGCCGACCGCTGCTTTTCGAGCAGGTGGTCCAGGGCGATGCGGATCTTGTCCTCGGTCAGGTAGCCCGGGATGTTGATCATCTCCATACGATCCCTCAGGGCGGGGTTGATGTGCTGCACGTTGTTGGCCGTGGCGATGAAGAGGACCTTCGAGAGGTCGTACTCCACATCCAGGTAGTTGTCGTGGAAGGTGGTGTTCTGCTCCGGATCGAGCACCTCCAAGAGGGCGCTCGAGGGGTCGCCGTGGTTCGAGACGGTAAGTTTGTCCACCTCATCGAGGATGATCACCGGATTCGACGAGCCGCAACGCTTGATGGTCTCGATAATACGACCCGGCATGGCGCCGATGTAGGTGCGGCGGTGGCCGCGAATCTCGGCCTCGTCGTGCAGACCTCCCAAGGCGATGCGGCCGAACTTACGACCCAGAGCCGTGGCCACCGACTTGCCGAGCGAGGTTTTACCCACACCCGGAGGGCCGTACAGGCACAAGATCGGCGATTTCAGATCACCCTTCAACTTGATGACTGCCAGGTGCTCCAGAATGCGATCCTTCACCTCCTCCAGGCCATAGTGGTCGCGGTCGAGCTGCTCACGGGCAGCCTTCAGGTCGAGGTTGTCTTTGGTCACATCGTTCCACGGCAGCTCAAGCATCAGCTCCAGGTAGGTCATCATCACCGAATACTCCGCCACAGCCGGATTCAGGCGCTCGAGCTTCTGCACCTCCTTTTCGAAGAGCTCACCCACCGACTTGTTCCAGTTCTTCTTGGCGGCACGCTCTCGGAGGCGTTTGATATCTTCGTCGGTATTGTCGCCCAGCTCATCCTGAATGGTGCGCATCTGCTGCTGCAGGTAGTAGTCGCGCTGCTGCTGGTCGATCTGCTGCTTGACCTTCTCCTGAATCTCGTTCTTGAGCTCGGCGAGCTGCTGGTTGCGGATCAGGATCTCAAGGAGCTTGCGGGCACGGGCCAGAAGCCCGGGAGCCTCCAGCAGGGCCTGACGATCCTCGTCGTCAAACTCCATGTTGGTGCAGATGAAGGTGATGAGCCCCTGTTTGGACTCGATATTTTTGATCGGGAAGGCCGTCTCCTTGGGCATCGAGGGTGAGAGGTTCACCAGTCCGAGGGCCACATCGCGAATCGAATCGACCAGAGCATCGAACTCAATGCTGTGCAGCTCCGACGGTTTCGAGTCCCGCAACGGAGTTACCGAGGCCTTCAGGTAGGGGTCGGTCGAGACGTACTCGCCCACCTGAATCTTCTCCAGGCCGTTGAGCACGACGGTATAGGTGCCGTTGGGCATCTCCAGAATCTTGATCACACGGGCCGCCGTACCCACCTTGTAGAGGTCGTCGGGGGCGGGATCCTCGATCTCGCCCTCCTTCTGCAGGACGGCACCCAGGATGCCCGATCCGGAGTTCACCTCCTTGATCAGGCGGATGCTCTTCTCGCGCCCCACCGTAATGGGGGTTACCGATCCCGGAAACAAGACCGAGGTACGCAAGGCCAGAATCGGAATCACCTCGGGGATGTTGTGGCCCTCATCGGGCTCATCGACCGAGGTAACAATGGGCATGATCTTATGTTTGCCGTCGAAGAGTTCGGGCAGAGCCCCGATATCCTCCACTTCGATGGCGTCCAAAACGTCTATCTTAGCTTTCTTACTCATATTTCTTTTTAATAACGGTGCAAATATAACGATTTTTCAGCAAGAAAAATTTTAATTTTAACAGATTGTTGATAACTTTGCACCTTGTAAACTGTTTTACCGTCCCCATAAGCGGACCCTTACAAACGTAATGCAAAACCTTTAAAGTATGCCTATAGCCGATAAATATCAGCCTTCTGCGATAGAATCCAAGTGGTACGACTACTGGATCGAGCATCGCATGTTCCACTCCGAACCCGATGAGCGCGAGCCCTATACAATCGTCATTCCGCCCCCCAATGTGACGGGTATGCTCCACATGGGCCACATGCTGAACAACACGCTGCAGGACGTCCTGATGCGTCGTGCCCGCATGCAGGGCAAGAATGCCTGCTGGGTGCCGGGTACCGACCACGCCTCGATCGCCACCGAGGCCAAGGTGGTGGCCAAACTCAAAGCCGAAGGGATCGAGAAGTCGAACCTCACACGCGAGGAGTTCCTGGCTCATGCCTGGGCCTGGAAAGAGCAGTATGGCGGTGTAATCCTGCAGCAGCTGCGCAAGCTGGGCGCCTCGTGCGACTGGGATCGCACCTGCTTTACGATGGACGAGAAGCGCTCGAAGAGCGTGATCAAGGTCTTCTGCGACCTCTACAACAAGGGAAAGATCTACCGCGGCGTGCGCATGGTAAACTGGGACCCCGCGGCACAGACCGCCCTCTCGGATGAGGAGGTGATCTTCAAGGAGTCGCACGGCAAGCTCTACTACCTGCGCTACAAACTGGAGGGGACGGATCGCGCCCTGATTGTGGCCACAACCCGCCCCGAGACCATCTTAGGTGATACGGCTCTCTGCGTAAACCCCAACGACCCGCGTTACCAGGATCTGCCGTCGGATGCCCGCGTGATTGTTCCGCTCGTAGGCCGCTCGATTCCGGTAATTCGCGACGAGTATGTCGATATCGAGTTCGGAACAGGTGCCCTGAAGGTAACCCCGGCCCACGATGTAAACGACTACATGCTGGGCGAGAAGTACGGTCTGGAGAGCATCGACATCTTCAACGACAATGGCACGGTGAACGACAAGGTGGGCATGTATGTGGGCATGGATCGCTTCGATGTGCGCCGCCAAATCGAGAAGGACCTCGCCGAGGCCGGTCTACTGGAGAAGACCGAGGAGTACACGAACAACGTGGGCTACTCCGAGCGCACGGGTGTAGCCATCGAGCCCAAGCTCTCGATGCAGTGGTTCCTCTCGATGAAGGAGCTCGCCGAGCCCGCCACGAAGGCCGTGATGGAGGATGTGATCAAGTTCGTACCCGAGAAGTACAAGAATACCTACCGCCACTGGATGGAGAACATCAAGGATTGGTGTATCTCGCGCCAACTCTGGTGGGGCCACCGCATCCCGGCCTACTACCTCCCCAAGGGGGGCTATGTCGTAGCCGAGAGCGCCGAAGAGGCCTTGCTGCTGGCTCGCGAGAAGGCCGGCGACCAGAGCCTGCAACCGGCCGACCTGCGCCAAGATGAGGATGTACTCGACACCTGGTTCTCGTCGTGGCTCTGGCCCATCTCGGTCTTCGACGGCATCTGCAACCCCGACAACCGGGAGATTTCGTACTACTACCCCACCAACGACCTGGTGACGGGTCCCGATATCATCTTCTTCTGGATCGCCCGCATGATCATGGCCGGTTACGAGTACCGCAACCTCTTCCCCTTCCGCCACGTCTATTTTACGGGTATCGTGCGCGACAAGATCGGCCGCAAGATGTCCAAGCAGCTCGGCAACTCGCCCGATCCGCTCGACCTGATCGCCCGCTACGGTGCCGACGGCATGCGTATGGCGATGTTGATCTCGTCGTCGGCCGGCAACGATGTGATGTTCGATGAGGCGCTCTGCGAGCAGGGCCGCAACTTCGGCAACAAGATCTGGAACGCCTACCGCCTTGTCTGCGGTTGGCCCGTGGACGACCAGGCCGAGCCCTCCCAGAACAACCGCCTGGCCATGGAGTGGTTTGCCGAGCGCCTGCTCAAGAGCTACCGCCAGGTTGAGGAGGACTTCTCCAACTATCGCATCTCCGAAGCCTTCAAAGTGCTTTACAAACTCTTCTGGGACGACTTCAGCGGCTGGTACCTCGAGATGGTCAAGCCCGCCTACCAGTGCCCCATCGACCGCGAGACGCTCGAGACCACGAAGCACTACTTCGACCTCTTGCTGCGCATGCTGCACCCCTTCATGCCCTTCATCACCGAAGAGATCTGGCAGGATCTGGAGCCCCGCACCGCCGGCGAGTCGATCATGTTCGCCCCGCTGCCCAAAGTCGATGAGGCCGACGAGCAGCTGCTGGCCCGCTTCGAGTTGACGCAGGAGGTGGTATCGTCGATCCGCAACATCCGCAAGCAGAAGAACCTCCCGCAGAAGGAGGCCCTCACCCTGCAGGTGATCAAGGATGAGAACTACCCCGCCGAATTCGAGCCCGTGATTCGGAAGATGGGCAACCTCAAGGGGGTAGAGGCCGTTGAGGAGAAGAACCCCACGGCAGCCGCCTTCATGGTCAAGACCACGCAGTATTTTGTCCCCATGGAGGGCAAGATCGACGTGGAGGCCGAGCTCAAGAAGTTGCAGGAGGAGCTCACCTACCTCGAGGGATTCCTCTCGAGCGTAATGAAGAAGCTCTCGAACGAGCGTTTCGTCAGCTCCGCCCCCGAAAAAGTGGTGGCCAACGAGCGCGCCAAGCAGGCCGATTCGGAGGCTAAGATTGCCGCCCTGAAGGAGCGCATTGCTGCCCTGAAATAGTTTTTTCACACCCTGTGGCTGCACCGATTTTTCGTCCGTAAGCCACAGATGGGGTGCATCGTAACAAAATTGCAGGAAGGGCTGTACTTCGGGTACTGCCCTTTCTGAGATTTTAAGGACATGCCGCAGGTGTGATGCAACCACGAAAAATTCAACTATGCCGCAAATAACAATCTATACCGACGGCTCGTCGCTCGGCAATCCCGGGCCCGGGGGCTATGGCGTGGTGCTCATCTCCGGGCCGCACCGCAAAGAGCTCTCGGAGGGCTTTCGCCTCACGACCAACAACCGCATGGAGCTGATGGCCGTATGTGTCGCCCTGGAGGCCCTGAAGTTCGAGGGGTCGGACGTAACCCTCTACTCCGATTCGAAATATGTGGTCGATGCCGTTGAGAAAAAGTGGGTCTACGGATGGCTCAAAAAGAATTTCCAAGGCAAGAAGAACCCTGACCTCTGGATGCGTTTCCTGAGGGTTTACCGCAAGCACCGTGTGCGCTTCGTCTGGGTCAAGGGACACGCCGAGACGGTCGAAAACAACCGCTGCGATGAGCTGGCCGTAGCCGCCGCCAACAACTCTGCGGCCTTGAAAGAGGACATCGGGTATAGCAATGAGCAGTGAGCAATGAGTAATGAGCAATGATTTTTTTATCGCAGTGAATATTACCCGATAAATATTTCGGTGCATAAGCCTCATTGCTCATTGCTCATTGCTCATTGCTCATTGCTCATTAACAAAAAACGCCCCGCGGGGCGTTTTTTGTTACTCTCTTACATAGTGTGGCATTTCGTTGGGGACAATCATCGAGAACTCGACCAGGCCACCCACCGTGCCGTCCTCCTTGCGCCAGGCCGATTGGTAGATCACCTTTCGGACCCCCTTCTTTTCGATTGTGTAGGCGTTGGTTGCCCCCTCCTCCAAGAGGCGGCGGATGATGGCCTGCGAGTGGGGATTGTGGCAGGGGAAGAGGTTCTTGCCCACCAGGTTGCCGTGTGCAGCATAGAGCTCGCGAGCGGGTTTGTTCTGATAGATAATGACACCCTCGGTATCGCATACCGTAATGGCGCAATTCATATCCTCATACCAAGCAAAATTTTCCATATTCTCCAGTTTTAGAGTTTTCTATTTTCAGGGTTTTCTATTTTCAGGGTTTTCTATTTTTAGGGTTGCTTCTCACTGCTCATTGCTCATTACTCATTACTCATTACTCATTACTCATTACTCATTACTCATTTGTATGTAGTCATGGTTCCACTCCCCTGCGGCATCGAAGTAGAGGATGGGGAGGCCATGCTCCACCTGTTTTAGCGCCAGGTAGCTCTCGTAGAGGGCGATACCGTTGGCCGATTTGTGAGCCAACGAGTAAGCCACAACCGAGGGGTGACGCTGCGCCAGGTGGCGAGCCGAGGCGGTACGATCCAAATACTCCTCCACCATTGCGGGATCGTTCGAGGGATTTCCGTTTTTCTGTCGGGAGAGTCCCGATGCCTCCGTGCAGATGGGGCTTTGGGCCACCACGCAGATTCCCACCTCGTCGGCCAGGGTATAGAGGGCCTCGGTGGCCTGATCGGGCAGGGGGAGCAGCAGATCGCAACCGCGGGCCTTCAGATCGGCCAGCTCGTCAGCCGTCAGCGGCCGATCCACCACATGCGGCTTCGCCGCCAGGGCTCTGCCGTTCAGGCGGAGTATCCCCTCCTGCAACGCCACATGGCGGAAGCCGATCGGCAGATTCAGGTACTCGGTATAGCGCCCCGCCGTCTGCGTTGAGAGGCGCAAGCGGTAGCTCAGCGGGCTCTCGGGCGACCAGAGGAGGTGTTCGGGCACGGCATAGACAAAGCGCAGGGTATCCTCGCCGCGCATGCGCAGGCGCAGATCCTCAAAGCCCTGCTTGACCACCACACCGGCCGTATCGATGAGTTCGTAGCGAATGCGGGCCGCCTTCTCGTTCAGGGCATCACACTTGACGACAATGCCCACCTCGCCCAACCAACCGCTCTCGGTGGTACGGGTCTCGACCACCACGTCGCGCACGCGAATCGTGGGCTGCGAGATAAGCTCGGATGCAAGCACCTCCTGCGGATGGCCGAAATCTTCGAGGCGCCCGGCCGGGGAGTCTCCTCCCATCAGCTCCAGCTCGATCTTCACGGCCGACCCCGCCTGGACAAATTTCGTGAGGTTGAACTCGGCTGCCAGGGCTCCCGTCGTAACGTGCCCCACCCTGCGCCCATTCACGCGGAGCGCATAGCCGCCCGGAGCAGCCGAAACACGCAGGAGAACCTGACGATTGTTCCAGGCAAAAGGCACCGACGATTCTGCCTTGTATATCAGCGGGTTATCCGGGCTCTTCGTCCAGAGAAGGTCGCGGCGGTAGGAGTCGATCGTATCGCGCTTGAAGGTGGGTACCAAGCGCCCGCGCGCGGGCTCACGACCCGAGGCCGGTGCCGGGTCCCAAGCCACCGATTGTGCCATAACCCCACAACCCAAAAATAGAAATATCCCGAGGATAAGCGTTCGTATTTTCATCTTAAAATCGTATATTTGCACCAAAGATACAAAAAAAAGCGCAAAACCGACATGGAAAAGCAGCCCGAATTGATTTTTCCGCATCCCGACATTCCCATCGAGGAGTGTGACGGGGGGCTGACAGTCTGCCATCCGCAACGAGGCATACGGCTGAAAATCACCCCCGAGGAGCGGGTGCGGCGTCATGTGGCGGGGTGGCTTCGCGACCTGCGCATCGAGCCTCAACGCATCGTCGAGGAGTATCCCGTAAGGCTGAATGGCCAGCCTCAGCGGGCCGATGTGGTGGTAGTGGACAGACAGGGGCGGCCCCGCCTGCTGGTTGAGTGCAAGGCCCCCGGGGTGAAGCTCTCGCAGAAGAGTTTGGACCAGGTGGTACGCTACAACTCGGTGCTGGGGGCAGAGTTCATCCTGCTGACCAACGGCCTGGAATGTTACCTCTACCGCCACCTCAAGGCCGGAGCCTATCGCCCCGCCACCCCGCCGGAGCTCACCCGGGATATCAACCGGGAAATATAAACACAATCCCCCGAGAAGATGAAAGTCAAACAGAAAAAGAAGATCGAAAAAGAGCATATCGGCGAAAACCTGCTCTACTTCATGGTTTGGTCGGCCATCATTCTGGTGCCGATCCTCGCCTCGAAGATGTTGGGAGAGGAGCATGTGAACCTGCAGAAGATTCTCATCTCATGGCGCAAGATCTCGCCCTACCTCTTCCTCTTTGTGCTCAACAACGCCCTGCTGGCCCCGAAGCTGCTGCTCAAACGCCGCTATGTGGCCTATGTGGCGATCAGTGTGATCGTTACGACCATCGTCTTCAGCATTGTGGACGGCTACGAACGCTACCTGATCCGCAATGCCCCCGACATCGAGACGATGATCGAAGCCCGCAAGGCCTCCTTTACGGATCTGGCTCTGCAATGGAACATTCTGTTGGGTCTGTTCATGATCTCGGCCAACTCGATGATCAAACTCCTCTATAAGACGATGCGCGACGAGCAGGAGATGATCTCCCTGCGCCACGAGAACCTCCAGGCCGAGATCGACTACCTGAAGTACCAGATCAATCCCCACTTCTTCATGAATACGCTCAACAACATCCACGCCCTGATCGACATCGACACCCATGAGGCTCAGGGAGCGGTGATCGAGCTCTCGAAGATGATGCGCTATGTGCTCTACGAATCGGGGCAGGAGCGCATCACCCTGGAGCAGGATCTGCGTTTTGTGGAGAACTATGTGCGCCTGATGCAGATCCGCTACGCCGAGGAGCTTGACATCCGAATCGAATACCCCAAAGAGGAGGTGGCACAACTGAAAATCCCGCCTCTGCTGCTGATTGTCTTTGTGGAGAACGCCTTCAAGCACGGCGTGTCGGGCAATCGCCCCTCCTTTATCCATATCCATGTGGAGATCTCCCCCCAAAAGGAGGTGCTCTATACGATAAAAAACAGCCTGCAACCCCAAAAGCCCGACCACAAACCCGGCATCGGACTCAAAAATGTGCACAAACGTCTCGACCTGATCTACGGCACGAACTACTCGCTCGAGATGCGAAAAGAGGAGAGTGCCTACATTGTAGAACTTAAAATTCCCACACAATGAATCGAATGAAGTGTATCGCCATTGACGATGAGCCGCTCGCGCTGCGCCAAATTAAAAGTTATATTGCCAAAACCCCCTCGCTGGAGCTCTGCGGTCTCTTCTCGAATGCCCTCGATGCCCGCGAATTTCTCACTACGGAGTCGGTCGATCTGATCTTCGTCGATATCAACATGCCCGACCTCTCGGGACTGGATTTCGTGCGCGAGCTCAACGTAAAGTGTGGTGTGATCTTCACCACGGCCTACGCCGAATATGCCCTCGACGGCTTTCGCCTCAATGCCGTGGACTATCTGCTGAAACCCTTCCCGCTCAGCGACTTCCAGCGGGCCGTAGGCAAGGCGGCCTCGCTCCACGAACTGATCGAACTGGCTCGTAGCCAGGAGAGCCCGGCCGCAGCCGCAGACCGCGAGATGGCAGAAGCCCTGCCCGAAGGCCCCGAATTCCTCAGCATCAAGGCCGACTACAAGACCTCGCTGATCCGCATTGCCGAGATCCGCTACATCGAGAGCGAGGGGGAGTATGTACGCCTGCACATGGCCGACGGCAACTCGATCATGACCCTCTTCCGACTCAAGAACATGGAGTCGGCCCTCCCCTCAGAGAGCTTCATCCGCATCCACCGATCGTTTATCGTCAATCTGAAATACATCACAAGCTACGCCAAAGGGCGCGTCTACCTCTCCGAAGAGGAGTATCTGCCCATCGGCGACAACTACCGCTCGGCTTTCCAAAAGCAGATCGACGGACAGGATATGGCCAAAAAGTAACCCCCTGCTCCCGGATATTTCAGGGGCGACACCGGATTAAAAATTTCCGGGTCTCGGGATTTTTTTGATTTTTAAATTGTGAATTTTGATTTTTAATGACTTTTTCGTATCTTTGCGCGCTCATTTGAAGCAGAAATTATTGAAATAAAAATATAAAAACAGAATCGAGATGAACATCATCAAAGAACAACGCGAGCAGAACACCCTTCTGATCAAGGTGACGGTGGGTGAGCAGGATTACGGTGAGGCCGTAGAGAAGGCCCTGCGCGAGTACAAGCGCAAGGCAAACATCCCGGGCTTCCGCCCCGGCATGGTTCCCATGGGAATCATCCGCAAGATGTATGGCAAAGGCATGGTGGCCGAGCAGTCGTATCGCACCGCCTCGAACGCCGTATTCGAGTACCTGCAGAAAGAGCAGATCGACTATGTGGGCGACGTGATCCCCTCGGAGGAGCAGGGCGCCTTCGACTTCGAGAACAACACCGAGTTTGAGTTCATGTTCGAGTGCGGGGTGGCTCCCGAGGTGAAGCTCGAGCTCTCGCAGAAGGACAAGCTCACCTACTCGACCATCAAGGTGGACAAGAAGATGCACACGGACTACCGCTCGAACTTCCTGCGCCGCTACGGCCGTCTGGTAGAGGTAGAGAAGGTGAAGAAGGATGAGGCGCTGACCGTAACGCTCGATAACGGCGAGATGAAGATCGAGGATGCCTATGTGGGCCTGATCTCGATGACGGACGAGGAGCGCAAGCCCTTCATCGGCAAGAAGGTGGGCACCAAGATGGAGGTGAACATCAACGAGCTCTACAAGTCGGAGTCGCAGCGTGCCGCCATGCTCCAGCTCAAGGAGGAGGAGCTCTCGTCGGTTAAGCCCGAGTTCGAGCTGGAGATCACGAAGATTCGCCAGTTTGCCGATCCCGAGCTCAACGAGGAGTTCTTCAAGATGGCCTTCCCCGCAGGCAACGTAACCGACGAGGCTTCGCTGGATGCCTTCATCGACGAGCAGATCTCCACGGAGCTGCGTCGTGAGAGCGACTACCTCTTCACGCTTCAGGTGCGCAACTTCCTCTTGGAGAAGGCCGCCCTGCAGATGCCTGCCGAGTTCCTCAAGCGCTGGCTCTATGTGATCAACGAGGGCAAGTTCACGAAGGAGGATATCGAGAAGGATTTCGAGGGCTTCCTGCAGATGTTCACCTGGAACTACCTGCAGCGCCACTTCATCAAGTCGGAGAACCTGAACGTAACGCCCGAGGAGGCTATGGAGGAGGCCAAGTCGTTTGCCGCCGCCCAGTATGCCCAGTACGGCATGCCGTCGGCTCCCGCCGAGATGCTCGAGGACTTCGCCAAGCGTCTGATGCAGGATAAGGAGCAGTCGCAGAAGATCTACGAGAAGCTCTTTGAGGTGAAGGTCGTAGAGGCTGTGAAGTCGAAGATCAAGGTTACCGAGAAGGCTGTTTCGGCCGACGACTTCGCCAAGCTGGCCAAGGAGATTTAAAAGACTCTTTTCCTATCCCTTTCGGGCTTTGCGGGCGTGATGTTTGCAGAGCCCGAATTTTATAGGGGGAGGTTGGCCACCGGGGCCGCAGACCGAACAGAAGCTCCGCCCAAAAGAGACGATCTGTTCCCCTTTCGTTACGGACAAGAGAACCACAAGAAAAAGAGATAGAAATGACAGAGTTTGAAAAATATGCCAAGGGGCACTGCGGAATCAGCAGCCTGAAGCTGCACAACTTCCGTTCGGTGGCCGAGGGTTATGTCTCGCCCACGATCATTGAGGAGCGCCAGCTCAACGTGGCGACGATGGATGTCTTCTCGCGCCTGATGATGGATCGCATCATCTTCCTCGGCGCTCCGATCTACGACGATGCCGCCAACATCATCCAGGCCCAGCTGCTCTTCCTGGAGTCGGTGGCTCCCGAGAAGGATATCCAGATCTACATCAACTCGCCCGGCGGGTCGGTATCGGCCGGTCTGGGCATCTACGACACCATGCAGCTGGTGAGCTGCGACGTGGCGACGATCTGTACGGGTCTGGCCGCCTCGATGGGTGCCGTACTGCTCACGGCGGGTGCCGCCGGCAAGCGCCAGGCCCTGCCCCACTCGCGTGTGATGATCCATCAGCCGCTGGGGGGCGTGCAGGGTCAGGCCTCGGATATCGAGATCACGGCCCGCGAGATTCAGAAGACCAAACAGGAGCTCTACGAGATCCTCTCTCTGCACTCGGGTGTAAGTTATGAAAAGATCGCCCAGGATGCCGATCGCGACTACTGGCTTACGGCCCGCGAGGCCAAGGAGTACGGGCTGATTGATGAAGTACTAAGCAAACGAGAGATTCCGCATGACACACCGCAAGAATAACGAAACCACACATAACGAGTACTGCTCGTTCTGCGGCTCCTCGCGCAAGCAGGTGGGGGTGCTCTTCAAGGGAGAAGGGGGCTGCAACATCTGCGATGCCTGCCTGGAGCGCGGCCACGAGATGATCGCCGAGATGCGCCAGAAGCAGAAGGAGGCGCTGCCCTTCAAGCAGGAGGAGCTGATGAAGCCCGCAGAGATGAAGGCCTTCTTGGACCACTATGTGATCGGCCAGGAGGAGGCCAAGCGCTTCCTCTCGGTGGCCGTCTATAACCACTACAAGCGCCTGTTGCACCGCCAGAAACTGGCCGCTGCGGGCAAGGAGGTGAAGGATGAGGTGGAGCTCGACAAGTCGAACATCGTGCTGGTGGGCCCCACCGGAACGGGTAAGACGCTGATGGCCCGCACCATTGCGCGCCTGCTGCAGGTTCCCTTCACCATTGTTGATGCCACGGTACTCACCGAGGCGGGCTATGTGGGCGAAGATGTGGAGTCGATCCTCTCGCGCCTGCTGCAGGTGGCCGACTACGATGTCACGCAGGCCGAGCGCGGCATTGTCTTCATCGACGAGATCGACAAGATCGCCCGCAAGGGGGACAACCCCTCCATTACGCGCGATGTCTCGGGCGAGGGGGTACAGCAGGCCCTGCTGAAGCTTCTGGAGGGTACGGTGGTGAATGTTCCGCCCCAGGGAGGGCGCAAACACCCCGACCAGAAGTTCATCCAGGTCAATACGCGCAACATCCTCTTCATCTGCGGCGGAGCCTTCGACGGCATCGAACGCAAGATTGCCCAGCGCCTGAATACGCGTGCCGTAGGCTACGGACAGATGCAACGGGCCACGATCGACCGCCAGAACCTGATGCAGTACGTTACGCCCCAGGATCTGAAATCCTTCGGACTGATTCCGGAGTTGGTGGGTCGTCTGCCGGTGCTGACCTTTATGCGCCCCCTCACGCGCGAGAGCCTGCGCTCGATCCTCACCGAGCCGAAGAACTCGATCATCCGCCAATACAAGAGCCTCTTCGCAATGGACGGTGTGGAGTTGGAGTTCGACAACGAGGTGCTGGACTACATCGTCGATAAGGCGATCGAATTCAAACTCGGCGCCCGCGGCCTGCGCTCAATCTGCGAGGGGATCATGGTCGATGCCATGTACGACCTCCCCTCCTCGGGCCAAAGCGAGTTCCGCGTCACGTTAGACTATGCCCGCTCGAAAATCGAGAGCAACCAATCGCTCAAGGCTTCGTAGCACCTAAAAAACGAGTCTGAAAAGCTGCCCCGGAGGGCAGCTTTTTTATTATTGGCAAGCCATACACCCTGATCGAAAAGAGAGATTTGCTGTTCCATTTGTCGCACAAAAATGGATTTCAAAAAGAAATTTGGTCAATTTGTCGCCAAAAATAGGGGGGGGGTAATTGCCATATTCAAGAATTTTTATATCTTCGTAGTAAAGCAATATGCAAACAAAACACAAAACTTTAATTTAAACTTTTTACAATGAGAAAAAATCACATTCTTTTTTCGATGATGGCCCTTGCAGGTCTCCTCTTCGCAGGATGCTCGGACGATCCCGAGAATCCCACACCGGCTCCCAAACCCGAGCCCGAGCCCGCAGTCGTAACGCTCGCCACTGAGGCTGTAGAGGCCTCGTTTGAGGGTGGGGAGCTCTCGATCGCCTACACGATCGAAAACCCCGTAGAGGAGGCAGAGCTCGGTTTCAACACCGCAGCTGACTGGGTAACCAATCTGAGCGCCACCGAGAGCGAGATTCGCTTCACGGTTGAGCCCAACACCTTGGAGGAGCCCCGCACGGCTACCGTTACGATCTCCTACAACGAGGTAAGCGAGGCAGCCGAGTTCACCATCACGCAGGGTGCTTATGAGGCTCCTAAGGCCTTTGAGATCGAGGTGGAGTCGATCGAGAGCGCTTCGTGCATCACGGAGGTGAAGCCGCTCGATCCCGAGATGTGGTACACGATGTACCTGGTGCCCACCACCTACTTTGCCGAATACGGTATTGATTCGGCCGAGGATCTCTTCGAGGATGACAAGACCACTTACTCGCGCAATGCCGAATTCGAGGGCATGGCAGTAGGCGATTACATGATCCAGTATCAGGCCGCATTCCAGGGCAATACGCGTGCCCAGTGGACCAACCTGATCCCGGGCAAGAAATATTGCCTCTATGCCTATGGTATCGAGTTCAATGCCGACAAGACGGACTATACGCTCGTTACCGATGTGGTGTATGAGATCATCACCCCCAAGGTGGCCGAATTGCAGGACATCACCTTCGATGTAAACCTGGTTGTCGAGGGCCCCATGGTTACGGCCGAGATTACGCCCAACGGTTGGGATGGACACTATGTAGTAGATTATCAGCGCACGAGCGATCCGTTCTACCTGGACGAGGGCCAGGAGATCGACGAGGAGTACATCAACAACATCCGCAGCTACTGGATCGACTTCTGCGCCCTGCAGCAGATGTACGGCCTCACGATGGAGGATGTGCTGGACCAGTATGCACTCCAGGGCCCCTCGAGCCGAAGCCATGAGCTGATATCGGGCTCCGCATACTGCGCCGTGATCTATGCCGTGGACAACGAGGGCGGCTTCTCGCAGGTGGTATCGATTCCCCACATCACACGTTTCGAGACCGATCCCGTGCAGATGGTCGATATGAACCTGGATATCCAGGTGGAGAACATCGGTTCGCGCGTAGCCGATATCACGGTAACGCCTTCGCTCGTAGGTGAGCAGTATCTCTTCCTGCTGATGCCGACCGATTATCTGGTCTCGACCGATGAGAACGATATCATCGCCGAGCTGCTGACCGACTACAAGCACTACGCCTACTACTTTAAGGATAAGATGACCAGCCACGTCAGCACCCTCTTCACCAACACGGCCTACTCGATCTTCTGCTTCGGCTACTACGGCGGTATGCCCACCACGAAGCTCTTCCGCTACGACTTCCAGACCGAGGCCGAGCAGGTGGGTGAGATCTCGGTAACCGATATCGACATCTGTGGTCCCTACGATCCCGTGGCCCTCGCCGAGGCGATGCCCAAGGAGTATGGTTACTATGCCGATTTCGCCGGCAGCTACCTGATCTCCACCGAGCCCATCACCGATCAGCCCTGCGACGACGTCTTCCACATGACCTGGTACCTCTCGGACTATGAGTACTACATGGAGTACATGCCCGAGGTGATCCTTTCGGACCTGATCGCCTTCTACTGCGATCCCATTGAGGTAACCTACGGCGACTACGATTGGGAGATGATCTCCTGCGCAGTTGCCATGGACAAGAAGGGCAACATCAGCGAGATGGCATCCGAAGTCTTTGTTTACGAGTATGGCACAGAGTTCCGTCCGATTGACGAGCTGGTGGCCAAGCTGACCGCACCCCAGAGCCGCGCCAAGCTGACGCTGGCAGGCCGACAGATGGCCGGCAAGCAGGTCGTAAAGCAGGATCTGGTTTACCACAAAGACCGTAAAATTCAGGCTCCCCGCAGACGATAGGCTGCCCGGTGAGTGCATGAATAATCACAAAAGAACTGCCCTGCGGGGCAGTTTTTTTTGTATCCGCGGCCAAGGGTTCAAAAAGGAAAGGGGATAAAAAGCGAGGCAAAAGAGAAAATTTTGAATTTTGAATTTTGAATTTTGAATTTTATGTTGCTTGGTCGAGTTTTTTTACTTACCTTTGTTAGTAGAAACAAAACCAACACAAAATATGATCGAAAACTCCAAACTCACTCGCGCAGCCGACAACATTCGTATTTTGGCTGCCGCGATGGTCGAAAAGGCCAAATCGGGTCACCCGGGCGGTGCCATGGGTGGTGCAGATTTCATCAATCTGCTCTATACCGAGTTTATCAACTACGATCCCTCGCGCCCGGACTACCCCTTCCGCGACCGCTTCTTCCTCGACCCGGGTCACATGTCGCCCATGCTCTACGCCACGCTGGCCTTGGCGGGCTTCTACTCGGTAGAGGACCTGAAAAACCTGCGCCAATGGGGAAGCATCACGCCCGGTCACCCCGAGGTGGATGTCCTGCATGGGGTGGAGAACACCTCCGGCCCGCTGGGTCAGGGCCACGCCATGGCTCTCGGTGCAGCCATTGCCGAGCGTTTCTTAGTAGCTCGTTTCGGGGAGTGGATGGCCCACAAGACCTACGTCTATATCTCGGACGGCGCCGTGGAGGAGGAGATTTCGCAGGGTGTGGGCCGCATTGCCGGACACCTGGGCCTCGCGAATATGATCATGTACTACGATGCCAACAACATCCAGCTCTCCACGCGCGTGGATGAGGTGATGTCGGAGGATGTGGAGGCCAAGTATCGCGCCTGGAACTGGAACGTGCTGAGCGTAGACGGCCACGATGTGGAGCAGATGCGTGCAGCCCTGAAGGCTGCCCAGGCCGAGACCGAGCGCCCCACCCTGATTATCGGCCGCACCATTATGGGCAAGGGTGCCATGGGCCCCAACGGCGAGAGCTACGAGAACAAAGTATCGACCCACGGACAGCCGCTGACGGCCGCCGGTGCCGACTTCATGGCTACGGTGAAGAACCTGGGCGGCAACGAGGAGGATCCCTTCATGCTCTTCGAGGAGTCGAAGGAGATCTATGCCGCACGCCGCACGGAGCTCGAGGCCTGGGCCTGCGAGATGTCGGAGGTGGAGAAGAAGTGGCGCAACGAGAACAAAGATCTGAGCCGCAAGCTCGACAGCTTCCTCAAGGGTGAGCTGCCCGAGTTGGACTACAATAAGGTGGAGCTGAAGGCCGATGGTGCCACGCGTGCCGCTTCGGCAACCGTGCTGGGCTACTACGCCGAGAAGGTGGAGAACATGATTGTCGCCTCGGCCGACCTCTCGAACTCGGACAAGACCGACGGCTTCCTCAAAAAGACCAAGGCCTTCGAGAAGGGCGACTTTACGGGTAAGTTCTTCCAGGCCGGTGTCTCGGAGCTGACGATGGCCTGCGTGATGAACGGTATGGCCCTGCACGGTGGAGTGATCCCCGCCTGCGGTACCTTCTTCGTCTTCTCGGACTACATGAAGCCCGCTGTGCGCCTCTCGGCTCTGATGCGCCTGCATGTGATCTACATCTGGACCCACGACTCGTTCCGCGTAGGCGAGGATGGCCCCACGCACCAGCCCGTAGAGCATGAGGCACAGATCCGCCTGATGGAGCACCTGCGCAACCATAAGGGCGAGCGTTCGATGCTCGTGCTTCGTCCTGCCGATGGCGAAGAGACCGTTTCGGCCTGGAAACTCGCCATGGAGGAGAAGCGCCCCGTGGCCCTGATCCTCTCGCGTCAGAACATCAAGGATCTGCCCCCCTTGCACACCAGCCGCAAGGCGGAGGCCGGACAGGTTACCAAGGGTGCCTACATCGTGATGGATGCCGCCAAGCCCCATGTGGTGATGTTGGCCAGTGGTTCGGAGGTATCGACCCTCGTGGAGGGTGCCGAGCTCCTGCAGAAGGAGGGCATCAACCCGCGTATCGTCAGCGTGCCGAGCGAGGGACTCTTCCGCGATCAGCCGAAATCGTACCAGGATGCCGTGCTGCCCGCCGGTATCGTGCGCTACGGCATGACCTCGGGCCTTCCGGTAAATCTGATGGGTCTGGTGGGCGAAAACGGCAAGATCCACGGCCTGGACCACTTCGGCTACTCGGCCCCCTACAAGGTACTGGACGAGAAGTTTGGCTACAACGGACAGACCGTCTACGAGGAGGTCAAGAAGCTGCTTGGCAAGTAGAAAAACAGTGGAAATACAGCTGACTCAGGGGTTGCTCAACAAGCGTTGGGCAACCCCAAGTCAAAAAAACGGGCGGCCATTGCCGAAAACCGATAACTAAAAGCTGAAAGCTGATAACCAACGGCTGACAACTGATAACCAAAAACCGATAACTGATAACCGATAACCCAAAAATAGAAATATGTCACAAAATGCTACTTCGCAAACGATTTGGGGACTTGTCGTCCTCTCGTTGATCGCCCTGGCCGTAGTGCTGGGTTTGATGTTCGGACTGCCGATGTATAACGTATGGCAGCAGGAGATGAGCGGCCGTGCCGAGCTGGCCAAGGCCGAGCAGAACCGCCAGATCAAGATCGAGGAGGCCAAAGCCAACCTCGAGGCCGAGAAGCTCAACGCCCAGGCCGAGATCGAGCGTGCCAAGGGTGCCGCCGAGGCCATTCGCATCGAGAACGGCTCGCTGACCACCACCTATATTCAGTACCTCTGGGTGCGCCAGCAGAACAACATCCCCAACAAGGTGGTCTATGTCCCCACCGAGGCCAACCTGCCCATCCTCGAGGCTCGAGGCGAAAAATAGCAGATCGCCAAGATTCGCAGGATAGAGAACAGAGAAGCGGCAGACCGAGTGGTCTGCCGCTTCTCTTATTCGGCCACCGCCCCGAATCGGAGCGGTGGCGCAGGTTTTAGCGGGCCAAGTAACGGGGAACAGGGTTCTCCTCCACGCGGCCGCTCTTGCGGGCCTTGCGGCGCATCTCGAGCTGCTCACGCATGCTCTTCTGTCGCTTCTCGCCCTTCAGGTTCTGGATCTTCTCGCTGCTGAAGCGGTCGCTGCCACGCTGGGCATTGCGCTTAAGCTGAACACGATCCTTCGATGCAGCAAAGGCATCGATCTGCTCGCCGCGAAGCTCCACCATCGAGCGCGTTGCGTTGATCAGCTCGTCGATGGGCGAAGCACCCTCCTTGGTGAAGGTTACCACCTGACGATAGACAGGCGAGTAGTTGCCATTGTAGTCAATGGCCACGGCCGTAATCATCACGGGCTCGTCCCACGGAGCACGGAAGTTCATCTCCATTGCATAGTAAACACCCTGGTAGAGCGACTCATAGAGCATATAATCGGGATAGATCTCGGGATCCTCCAGGCCCTCTACATAGGAGAACATCGTGTAGTAGTACTCACCAAACTCGCCCTCGACTTGGAGCTTCAGGGGTACCAACGCGTAACCGGCATAGATGGCATACTCGTCGCTTGCGGCAGCCAGCAGATCGCCATCGTAGTAGGCATCGAAACCGCACGTTACATCGAGGTCTGCATAGACCATCTCGGGAGTCGAGAAGGTTTCGCTGAAGTGTACATCGGAGAGGAAGTCGCCGGTCTCATCGTCCATGATCACGGCAGCAATCTTATACTCGGTCTCGGGCGTGAGCATCGTAACCTCGCCATCGCTTTGGCCCTGAACGAGCTCGTAGTAGGCAAACTCCGACAGATCGCCATAGTACCACTCTTCGATCGTGTTGAGGATGTCGGCCTTTACCTCATCGGCGCTCATCGAGGCCTCATAAACCATCCAGTAGTACCAGTGGCTGCCATCCGAAGGCGCAACATTGACGTAAGCGTAATTGGAACCTACCTCCAATACCTCGAATTCGAAGGTGCAGTCGGCAGGATCACCACCTGCGAGGGTCGTAATCGAAGCACGCACCACATCGGTCGTGCGGGCACCGGCCTCATAGCCGTAAGCCACCACCGAGTAGTCGGTTTCGGTCTCAAGCTGCGTGAAACGAGCTCCGGTAATGTCGCCCTGGCAGATGTAGTCGGTGATGTACCAGGTGCCGTAGTAGGCCATCACATAGGCGTGAATCTCATCATCGGTCAACGCGTCCCAGCCACACCACTCCGAAGGCTCGGCCAGCACAACGTAGGGATCGTTGTTCGTGGTGGTGGTCTCCACGCTGAACGAGGTCGGGGTAGGATCGCTTACCGTGAGGGTAATCTGGTTGTCGGAGGGATCCACCGTAGCCGAGGTGTGCCATACATAGGCCATCTCACCCTCCAACTCGCAGTTCTCGTTCCACTTCGAGGCGAAGATAATGTACTTCGTGTTGGCCATGCACTCAAACTGCGAATTGTTCGCATTGATCGTTGTGAACCACTCGAAATACTCCGAACGCGAAGAGATATCCCCCCAATAGAGGTAGTCTTCAATATCCCATTCGATAAGGGCCGTAACGGCATCGGGCATCACACCACCGCCGTCGTTGTAGGTAGCCTCGTCCATGATGTTCCAATAGTAGGCCACACCCTCATGCGATGGGGTGATGGTGATATCCATGATGTAGTCCTCCTCCGTCACCTTGATATCAAAGGTAATCGGGCCGTCGTAAGGCTCGGCAGTCGTTACGGACTGGGTGTAGATGTCGGTCGTAGGCACACCGTCCAGATCCATTCCATACACATAGAGCACATACTCCGTCTCGGGCGTCAGACCGGCAAAGGCCAGACCCTGAATCGAACCCTTCTTAAGCAACGTGGCAAGGAACTCCGAGAGCGATACGCCGGCCTCGGAAGCGGCCCACGAAATATAGGCCATATCATCCTCAAAGAGCTCCTCCTCGCTACCGATCTTATCAAAATCGGCCTTGGTCATCAACAGCGGAATCCACGTCAGCTCGGGATTGGTGGTCGCTACCGAGAAGACCACCTTTGCAGCCTCAACCGCTTCGATGGTGAGCGTGATGGGGGCCTGCCAAGCGGGCTGCGTTACGGTTACCGTCACAGGCTCAGCCTCGGCATAGGTGAAGATCACCTCGGCCGAACGCTCAGCACCCGTTTCGTTCTTGTCGGCCGCAAATTTGATCGAACCGGGTACAAACTCCACAGCCAGCCAGCTGTCGGCTGCTACATCGCAAGCAAGCTCCTCACCCTCAACGGGATTTTCAATCGTGTAGTTCACCCACACGGTGGCACCAGCGGCAGGAATCACGGGAGCCTCGTCCTCAATCAGGATCACGGGATCGGGAGTCGGGGTCTTCACCGGATCTTCGGTATTGTCCTCGCTACAAGAGGCAAAACCTACGGCAACGATCGTTGCCATAAAGAGATAGAAAAGTTTTTTCATACGCGAATAATTTAGTATTATCATTTACAAAGATAAAAATATTCGGCGAATTATTTATCTCACAATCATGGAATTATCATGTTTTTTCTAAAAAAATCGACCAACGACACAAAAGCAAGGGCCAACCGGAAGATTGCGGCTCCTGATCCGCGAAAAGTGCGACAAATTGTACGACTGACCCACTGAGCGACAACGATTTCAGCAGGATGAATCAAAACTTAAAGGGGTGCATCCGACCTGTCTTGTCGGACACACCCCTTCTATCAGAGGTTGCTGAAGAGGCGGCGATTTTAGGGCTGCAAAAGACAAAAAGCGAAGCTTTCACTCAGGAAGAGAGCTTTTTGAAGGGCCGTGCAACGCAGAAAAGCCGTCCTCCGGCCATCTCGATCAGAGGTAACGCTTTACATCCTCGACATGCTTGCGCTTCTTGCGGCGAAACTCTCGCCACACCATCACCAGGGCCGCGATCACAAAGAGAACGGGCATGGCCAACTCCTGCTTGGGCAGATGGTTCGTGCAAAACCAGTAGATCTCAAAGGCGAGCCAAAGCAAGGTCACCACCAGAAAAATCAACGCTACGGTAAATGTCTTCTTGTTCATTTGAGTGAATCTTTGTTTTCGTACTATCTAGAAATATGCCCTATAAATGTTTAATTTCCCTGCTCGCAAATAAACTTTATCCGCACCAGACGTATCTCCTCTTCGGTATAATCCCCTCCAAGCTCTTCGATGGCCTCATCCAGAGAATCGCTCTCGGCATCCTCCTTGAAGTAGAGGTAAATATCGTCAGCCTTCTCCTCGTCCATGTATTGGTTGATGTAGTAGGAGATGTCGAGGCGCGTTCCGGAGTTTACGATGGTCTCAATCTCGGTGAGCAACTCGTCGAACTCGAGGTCCTTGGCGCGGGCAATATCCTCGAAATCCATCTTGCGGTCAATGGATTGAATGATGAAGATCTTGTTGCCCTGCTTGTTGCCCACCGTCTTCACGACCATATCCTGCGGACGGATGATCTCCTTCTCCTCGACATAGGCCTTGATGAGTTTAATGAACTCCTCGCCGAACTTGCGGGCCTTGCCCACACCCACACCCGAGATGTTCTGCATCTCCTCCAAGGTGACGGGGTACTGAATGGACATATCCTCCAACGAGGGGTCCTGGAAGACCACAAAGGGGGGCAGGTCGTGCTTCTTGGCCACCTTGCGACGCAGATCCTTGAGCATGGAGAAGAGCTCCTCGTCGGCCGCCCCGCCGCGTGCAGAGGGGAGTGCCGATTCGGACTCCTCGGAGTCGTAGTCGTGGTCGAGGGTGATCGTCACAGGGGTGGGATTGTCGAGGTAGGCTCGACCCCGGGAGTTGATGGCCAGCAGACCGTAGTTTTCGATATTCTTGTCGATCAACCCCATGATAAGGCCCTGGCGGATGATGGCGCCCCAGAAGTTGGGATCACGCTTCTCGCCAGCACCGAAGAATTCGGATTTGTTGTGGCCGTAGCTCTTGATCAGGGCCGTCGTGCGTCCGACAAGGAGATTGACCAGATGGTCGGCCTTGAACTTGTCGCCGATCTCGGAGAGGGCCTCCAGAACCAGGCAGAGCGAGTCCAACGCATCGATCTTGGGCTTCGGATGGCGGCAGTTGTCGCAGTTGCCGCAGTTGGGCTCGGTGTACTCCTCGCCGAAGTAGTGCAGCAGGGTCTTGCGGCGGCACATCGAACTCTCGGCGTAGGAGACGGTCTCCTGCAACAGGAGCTTTCCGATCTCCTGCTCCGAGACGGGCTTGCCCTGCATGAACTTCTCGAGCTTCTGGATGTCCTTATAACTATAAAAGGTGAGGCAGTGTCCCTCGCCGCCATCGCGGCCGGCACGTCCCGTCTCCTGGTAGTAGCCCTCTAACGACTTGGGAATGTCGTAGTGAATCACATAGCGCACATCGGGTTTGTCGATACCCATACCGAAGGCGATGGTGGCCACAATCACATCGACCCGCTCCATGAGGAAATCGTCCTGGTTGGCCGCGCGGGTGGCGGCATCCATGCCGGCATGGTAGGCCAGGGCCTTGATGTCGTTGGCCACGAGCAACTCGGCGAGCTCCTCAACCTTCTTACGGCTCAGGCAGTAGATGATGCCGCTCTTGCCCTCGTTCTGCTTGATAAAACGGATGATGTCGCGATCCACATCGTGCTTGGGGCGCAGTTCGTAGTAGAGGTTCGGACGGTTGAACGAGGATTTGAAGACCGCGGCATCGTTCATGCCGAGGTTCTTCTGAATATCGAGTTGCACCTTGGGGGTGGCCGTGGCCGTGAGGGCGATCAGCGGCGCCTGGCCGATCTCGTTGATGATGGGACGGATACGACGATACTCGGGACGGAAGTCGTGGCCCCACTCCGAGATACAGTGTGCCTCGTCGATGGCGTAGAACGAGATCTTGATCTTGCGCAAGAAGGCCACATTATCCTCCTTGGTAAGCGATTCGGGAGCAAAATAGAGGAGTTTGGTCTTGCCGTCGAGGACATCCTGGCGCACCTGGTTGATGGCCGTCTTGTTGAGCGACGAGTTCAGGAAGTGGGCAATACCCGACTCGGTGGAGAAGGTGCGCATGGCATCGACCTGATTCTTCATCAGGGCGATCAGCGGCGAGATGACGATGGCAACGCCCTCCATAAGCATTGCCGGCAACTGGTAGCACAGCGATTTTCCGCCACCCGTGGGCATGAGCACAAAGGTATCATGTCCCTCAAGGACGTTGCGGATCACCGCCTCCTGATTCCCTTTGAAGGAGGTAAATCCAAAATACTCTTTCAGTTTGCCGTGCAACAAATCCGTGTTGTTCAGTTCCATCTCTTATACCTTCTTTACCTGAAATTTTAGCTAATCGCGGAAATTTATCTCAAAGATAAAAAATATTTCGGAAATTATCATAACTTTGTGAAAAATTTTTCAGTAAAAAATGCGACTTTACACCCAAGAACTCGTCAAGAAATACAAAGCCCGCACGGTCGTAAACCATGTTTCGATCGAGGTCAATCAGGGCGAAATCGTCGGATTGTTAGGGCCTAACGGAGCCGGCAAGACGACAAGTTTCTACATGATCGTAGGCCTGATCAAGCCCAACAACGGACGCATCTTTTTGGAGGACGACAACGGGCAGACGGCCGAACTTACCGACCTGCCGGTCTATCGTCGCGCCCAGATGGGTGTGGGCTACCTGGCACAGGAGGCCTCGGTATTCCGCCACCTCTCGGTCGAGGACAACATCAAGGCCGTGCTCGAGATGACCAACTTCACGAAGGAGTACCAAAAGGAGCGTTGCGAGGCCCTGATCGAGGAGTTCCGCCTGCAAAAAGTGCGCAAAAGTTACGGTAATCAACTCTCCGGAGGTGAGCGCCGCCGCACGGAGATCGCCCGTGCCGTGGCCATCAACCCCTCGTTCATCCTTCTGGACGAGCCCTTTGCGGGTGTGGACCCCATTGCCGTAGAGGATATTCAGGCCATCGTGGCCACACTCAAGGAGAAGAATATCGGTGTAATCATCACCGACCACAACGTGGATGAGACCCTCGCCATCACCGACCGCGCCTACCTGCTCTATGAGGGTAAGGTGCTCATGACCGGTACCCCCGAGGAGCTGGCGGCCGACCCCGAGGTGCGCAAGCGCTACCTGGGTCAGCACTTCGAGCTGCGCCGCTCGCCCAAGATCGACCAGTTGCGCCGTGAAGCCGAGGAGCGTCTGCGCGAACAAGAGCAATAGCAATAATGGAGATCACCCTACACGCCCGCACGCTGCAGGGGGTCGTGATACCCCCCTGCTCGAAGAGCTACGCGCAACGAGCCCTGGCCGCCGCACTGTTGGCCAACGGGAGCTCCACGCTCCACAACATCGCCTTCTGCGATGATACCCGATCAGCCATCCGCTGCATCGAAGTGCTCGGTGCGTGCGTAGAGCGCCCGGGCGAGAAGTCGCTCCGCATCAAGGGGGGATTGAACCCCACGAGCGATCGCCTTCCGGTCGGCGAGTCGGGCCTGGCCACACGACTCTTCACCCCCATAGCCGCACTCTGCAACACCCCGATCACCATCGAGGGCGAGGGGACACTGCTGATGCGCCCCATGACGATGATGTTCGAGCCCCTGAAGGCCTTGCGGGTAGAGCTGCGCGACGGCGGAGGATTTCTACCTATTCAGGTCCGAGGGCCCATGCAGGGAGGGAAGGTGGAGGTCGATGGCGGCATCTCCTCACAATTCATCACCGGACTGCTCATCGCCCTGGCCTCACGCCCAGAGGAGATGACCCTCCACGTCAAAAATCCCGTATCGCTCCCCTACATCGACATGACCGTCGAGGTGATCCGCCGCTTCGGCCGCGAGATCGACCACAACGACGACTATACCGAATTTTATATCCCCGCAGGCGAGGGCTACCGGGCCACCGACTTCGAGATCGAAGGCGACTGGAGCTCGGCCGCAACCTGGCTGGTGGGCGGAGCCCTGGCAGGCGAGGTGCGCATTGAAAACCTCTCCACGCTCTCCCATCAGGCCGACACGGCGATCTGCCGCGCCCTGGAGCGTGCCGGGGCCGCCATCACCTGTGAGCAGGGGGCAATAACCGTGAGCCGGCGCCCGCTGAAGGCCTTCCAATTCGATGCCACCCACTCGCCCGACCTCTTCCCGGTGTTGGCCGCATTGGCAGCATCGTGTGAGGGGTACTCGGAGATTCGCGGCACCTCACGCTTGGAGCACAAGGAGTCGAACCGTGCAGAGGTGATCCAGGAGGAGTTTTCTAAACTCGGTATTGCGGTTGATCTCTCCACTCCGGATTTAATGCGCATCCGCGGCGGAAAGATCTCGGGCGGCGTATGCTCGGCACATGGAGACCATCGCATCGCCATGGCCCTTGCCCTGATGGCCCTCAGAAGCGAAGAGCCCATCACGATCCAGGGAGCCGAGTGCGTGGCGAAGAGCTACCCCGCCTTTTTTGACGACCTGAACACCTTAAGCCGTCCATAGCCCATGAACAGTTTTGGCAACCGATTCCGAATCACCCTCTTCGGGGAGTCCCACGGCCCGGGCATCGGCCTGGTGATCGACGGCCTGCCGGCCGGCATCCGCCTCTCGGAGGAGCTCTTCGAGCAGGACCTGGCACGCCGCCGCGGAGGCTCGCAACCGGGCACCACACCCCGCCAGGAGGAGGATCGCCCCCAATTTCTTGCCGGCCTCTATGAGGGACACACCACGGGAGCACCCCTTGCCCTCTGGTTTGCAAACCACAACACCCGAAGCGAGGATTACGCCCCATATTTCGACCATTTTCGCCCCTCGCATGCCGACTTTGTGGCCCGCGAGAAGTTCAACGGCTACAACGACCCGCGCGGCGGAGGCCACTTCTCGGGCCGGCTGAGCGTTGCCCTTGTGGCCGCCGGTGTAGTTGCCAAGCTGCTGCTGCCCCCTGAGGTAGGCTTCTCCACCTTCGTTCGTTCGATCGGAGGCGAGCAGGATCCCGCCCGATTTGAGCCCCTATTGCAGCAGGCCTCGGCCGAGGGGGACTCGCTTGGTGGAGAGATCGAGTGCGAGGTCAGCGGCCTGAAGGTGGGGCTGGGCGACCCCTTCTTCGACTCGGTGGAGAGCCTGGTGGCCCATCTGCTCTTCGCGATTCCCGGCATTAAGGGGGTGGCGTTCGGCAGCGGCTTCGAGGCGGCCCGCATGCGGGGTTCGGAGCACAACGATCCCCTCTTCGACCGGAGGGGCAGAACCGCAACAAACCATGCGGGAGGCGTGGTCGGGGGCCTTACGAACGGCAACCCGCTCATCGTCCGCGCAGCCTTCAAACCCACCGCCTCGATCGCCCGCGAGCAGCAGACCTACCATGCGGCAACCGATCGCGTGGAGCCCCTTGTGATCCGCGGACGCCACGACCGGTGCATCGCCCTGCGCGGCGCCGTGGTCGTAGAGGCGGCAGTAGCCATTGCCCTGGCCGAACTCACGTTGCGCTAATCCCCTTACAGCAAAATCAAAGACGAGGCACAACAACCCCATATCCCCAAAAAAGAGATGATCACCACACGCCGCGAGGCCCTACGACTTTTAACATCCGAGATCCGTTCGATTTACGGAGAGCGCGAGGCGGCAACCATTGCCCGCATGGTCCTCTCCGCACGCAGCGGCATCAGCGAATCGGCCCTGCTGGCCGACCCTGCGGCCGAGATCGAGATCCCTGATTTCGAGGATCTTGCGCAGGAGCTCGGAAGCGGTCGCCCAGTGCAATACATCGTGGGCCACACGGAGTTCTGCGGGCTGGAATTTCGGGTGCGCGAGGGGGTTCTCATCCCCCGCCCCGAGACCGAAGAGTTGGTCGGCCACATCCTCCGAAAACACCCCTCGGCGCGACACATTCTGGACATCGGCACCGGGAGCGGTTGCATTGCCATTGCCCTGAAAAAAGCGCTTCCCGAGGCTCAAATCACGGCCCTCGACCTCTCGGATGAGGCCTTGGAGATCGCCCGCGAGAACAGCGAACGCCTGGGGGCCGGGATCACCCTTATAAAGGGGGATGCCCTCTGCGGGGAGAGCTACCCCGAGGGGCCCTTTGAGGTGATCGTCTCGAATCCGCCCTACATTCCGCAAAGCGAGGAGCGGCTGATGCGCCGCAACGTCCTGGACTTCGAGCCCCACGAGGCGCTCTTTGTCCCCGACAGCGACCCCTTGCGCTTCTATCGCGCCATCGGCTCCGAGGCCCTCAAGCGGCTGACCCCGACGGGCTCGCTCTGGTTTGAGGTACACGAAGATTTTGCCGACCTGACGGCCGAAATGCTCGCCGGACAGGGCTACAGTCGGGTGGAGGTGTTGCGCGATCTGTTCGACAAAAAACGAATGATATGGAGCCGACCTTAAAGCCCAAACGCACGAAGAGCCCCGAGCAGGCCCTTGCAGCCCTGATGCGCCTCTGCGCCCGCAGCGAGAAGTCCTCGGGCGATGCCCGCCGCCTGATGCGCGGTTGGGGAGTTCCGCCCGAAGAGGCGGAGAAGATCCTCCAACGCCTGATAAAAGAGCGATTTATAGACGATCGGCGCTACGCTACGGCCTTCGTCGGCGAGAAGTGCCGCCTAAGCTGCTGGGGCACCTACAAGATCCGCATGGCCCTCAGGCGCAAGGAGGTGGCCGATGAGGTGATCGAGGAGGCTCTCCATACGATAGACCCGGCATCGAATCGCGAACGGCTGAGCGAAAAAATCGCCCGCAAAGCCCGCCTCACAAAGGCCTCGTCAAGCTACGAAATGCGCACGAAACTCATGCGCTACGGCCTCTCGCTGGGCTTCGATTTCGAGGCCGTGAGCGAAGCGGTAAACCAACACCTGAAAACCCCAAACGAAGAATGCGACATTCACACTGTTTAGCGCAACAAACCGTATTGATTGCCACGCTTTTAAGCATCACGCTCCTGCTCCACCCCGCACCTCTGGCTGGCCAGAAACTCAACCCCGAGGAGTTCTGCTCCCCCCTGAAAAACGTGGCGGGCTACTTCTCGGCCAACTTCGGTGAGATGCGCTCGAACCACTTTCACTCGGGTATCGACTTCAAGACCGACGGCACGGAGGGAAAGCCCGTGGTGGCTGCCGCCGACGGCTACATCAGCCGCATCTTCTGCTCGTCGGGGGGCTACGGACGCGCCCTCTACATAAACCACCCCAACGGCACGATGAGCGTCTATGCCCACCTGCAACGCTTCGCGCCCGAGATCGAAGCCTACTTCGCACAATATCGCCACCGACACTCGAAAAACCGGGTCGATATCTCCTGCGACTCGACCCTTTTCCGTGTCAAACAGGGTGAAGAGATCGCCCGATCAGGAAACACCGGAGGCTCCTTCGGTCCCCACCTGCACTTCGAAATTCGCGACCTGAAAACGGGACGGACGCTCAACCCGATCGCCGCCAAAGTCATTCGACCAAAAGACCAAATCGCGCCCTATCTATTTCGTCTGCACTATGTGGAGGTAGACACCGTCCGCGGAGTACCGATCCACTCTCCGGCACGAACCTACGAGATAGAAAAGGTTGAGAATAAGAGTTATAGGCTAAAGCAAAAGGAGCCGATAAAGGTGGGCCGGAACGGATATTTCATCCTTGAGGCGAGCGATCGCAAAGACGATGTTTCGAACACTTTCGGCATCTATCGACTGCGAGCCTATTTGGACGAAGAGCGCATCTTCGACTACCGCATGGAGGGGTTCCGATTCGACCAGACCCGCTACTGCAACGCCGTAAGCCACTACCCCCTGCAACAAGGTTCGCGCAACGAGGTGTTGCGCCTCTGCCGCATAGACGGCAACCTGAAGGAGTTCTACTCGGAGCTGAAAAACGACGGCATCATCTCGCTCGCCCCCTCGGCTCGGGGAGAATTGCGTTTGGTTGCCGAGGACGACTGCGGCAACAGCTCCGAAGTGCGGGTGGCACTTATCGGCAAGGGTGAGGGAGAATCTTTCCGCGCCAAGAAGGATACCCTATCGCGTGTTGTCAATCGCCGCCAGACATTCCGCCACAGCGAAGACAATCTGCACGTTACGATTCCCGCAGGAGCCCTCTACGAGTCGGTGTTCTACCACCAGAAACGCAGTTCGAAACCCCTGAGGCGCGACACCTCGATCGTGGTTCTCTCCCCCACCTATCGGGTACTCGAGAGTTCGATTCCTCTCCACAAGGCCATTCGCGTGGAGATCGAGTGCTTCGTACCCAAAGAGTTGCAGCCGCACGTTACCCTCGCCTCGCGCAACCGCAAGGGACAGCTCTACCGCTTAGGCGGCAAGTGGGAGGAGGGGCGCGTGAAAGGCTCGATCTCCACGCTCGGCGACCTCTTTGTGGCCGCCGATACCATCGCTCCGCGTATTGGCCCGCAATTCAAGCCGGAGGAGGATCTGAGCCGCTCGAAACGCCTCACCTTCAAGGTCTCGGACAACTTCTCGGGCATCGCCTCCCTGACCGCCTTCATCGACGGCAGGTGGCATCCGGTGGACTACCACGCCATACGCGGCACAGCGAGCCTCGACCTGGAGCAGATCGCCCCCGAGAGGCGCGACCACACGCTGACCCTGCGCCTGAAAGACGGCTGCGGCAACACCGCCGAGTGGCGAGGGCTTTTCCGGCGGTAAGATCAGCGCACGTCAAAGCGTAAAAATTCAGAAAAAACCAGGTATCAGGCCATCGCCTGCAGAGCGCCACACAGAGGCCCTCTGCAGGCGATTTATTACCCTACGGGTAAATTTTTTGGCGAAAAGTGATTTTCGATAGGATTTTTTTTGTAGTTTTGTATTCGGAAAAGTGGGCAAAAATCCCTGGGGGGGGGTGAAGTGAACCCAAAGGAGAAGTTTGAAGACAAGCAAAAAAATAGCAAACAACTCACTACTGTCCCATTAAAATCTGAAAAAGTTCTTTGAAATTATTGAAATATAGTTAGTTACAGAGATTTTTCGAGCGAACGGACTTGAAATTTTATCTTTGCGGTAGTTTTACTATGACCGCATAT
>SUZM01000014.1 GCA_015059965.1 Rikenellaceae bacterium | reverse complement strand
GTTACGCACCCGTGCGCCGGTCGCCGGCAGATGTATTGCTACATCCCCGATGCCCCTCGACTTGCATGTGTTAAGCCTGCCGCTAGCGTTCATCCTGAGCCAGGATCAAACTCTCCATTGTAAAAAATTAGAATGTTTCGTTAGAGTCCTGACTACTTATCTTTCCAAAAGGAAATGACAGATAAATACTACATTTCTTTTCTCTCAAAATAACCAGTAATTCAAAGAACTTCGTTTTGAAAACCTGTTTCACTTTTGGGGTGAAACGGGACTGCAAAGATAAAACCAATTTTTTAATCTCGCAAATTTTTCAGAACTTTTTTGCAAACATTTTTTCAACCGTTCTTTTCAGACCTCCTCGAGTGCTACCCTTTTTAGTAGCGCCCCATTCATTAGGAGGGGTTGTTTTCGTGATTGCGGGTGCAAAGGTAGCTACTTTTTTTGAACCTCCAAATATTTTCGGCTCTTTTTTTCAAAAATTTTACAATTTTAGGGTCTTTTTGGCACAAAAGGGGTGGATACCTATATTATATATACAAAAGCTGACTACACCAGCAATCCCCTAAGGCTCGCAACCCAAGCATTGATCGATCCCATACAATCCCTCGCGGCACAGCGGATAGCAAAAAAAATCAGCCCGAACCAGAAGGTTCGGGCTGATAGGTCATCGGAGAGTCCGAAGATTAGAGCCAACCACCATTCGAGGCTACCTCAGCCTTCGAGATCAAGAGAACGGGCTGGCGGAGGTTGGTGCTACCTACCGACTCCTTGGTCGAGACGTAGATCAGGGCCGCACCGGCCTTCGTGCAGGTCACATTCCACTGGCCCGAGGGAGCAGTCGTGATGTTGCTGGTGATGCCCAGGCGCGTCTTGGCCTCGGCGGGAATCTCTACCGAGCAGGTGCGGTTGGCAGCGCCACCAACTACGGGCGCGAGATCAACCGACTGCATCTCGCTATCTACTGCGATCGTGAGAGCGGGATAACCGGCAATACCAGAGAGCAACTTGAGGGCATCGAGGCCACCGGCACCCATATCGGTCACCTTATAGGCCGAGGGCAGATAGGATTTCAGGCTGTAAGTCGAGGCGAGCAAGAGGCTCTTGTACTGATCCAAGGTAAAGGTCTTGCCGATTTGTGCGGCATAAGCCAAGCCAAGGGCAGCTACGCCGGCAGCGTGAGGACAAGCCATCGAGGTACCGCACGACCAAGCGTAGGACTCGGTACGCGGGTTCTTGGGCTGGCGCTTGGTGTTGGCCGTGGCAGGGTCGATAATGGTACTCAGGACACAACCGTCACCATAGTTGCCCCACGAGTTATAAGGAACACTGCTATCGGTACCGTTCGAACAGCGGGGATTACCACCGGGAGTCGAGATATCTACCCAGGGGCCATAGTCGGCATAGTAGGCGGGGGCAAAATTGGGACCGATAGCCGATACGGCGAGCACACGGCTATAAGCGGCAGGCCAAATCTCATGCTTACCGAAATTCACATCACCGCTATTACCCGAAGCGAAGACCACAATACCCTTACCACCCAAGACGGTCGACTTGTTGTAGTCGATGAAGTAGTCGATACCGGCGCAAATCGTGGTCTTCTTGAAGTAGGCCTCATCCCACGAGGTAGCATCGTAACCCCAACTGTTGTTGGCCACAGCAGCACCACGGTCGGCAGCCCAAACCAGGGCGCGAGCCGTACAGATCTCCGACGATTCAGTCTCTGTACTCTGCTCAATAGGACGGTAAATCTGACAAGACATGATCTTTACATTGCCACCCTTTCCGCTGTTACCACCAGCCACACCGGCCACACCGATACCGTTGTTGTTTACAGCCGCAATCGTACCGGCCACATGGGTACCGTGGTCCATATACTGGTAGCCGCGCGAAGAGCCATTTATGAAGAGATTGGTAAGCTCCCAACTCAGCGGCTCGACATAGGCATCATTATTGATATCCCACCAGTCATCCTTATTTTCGATAACCACGAAATTGGCACCATGGACCAAGCCCTTGGCCACCTCCTCGGGATCGGGGTTCACCCACATATTATCCTTCAGGTCGGGGTGGGTAGCCTGAACGGGCTCATCCACAACGGCCACGATGATCTCGGGCGAGTTCTCGTCGGCCGAGAAGATCTTCCAGGCATTGAAGGCATTGACATCGGCACCGGCCGTCGAAATCTTCGATACCGTACCATCGTTGTTATAGTGCCACTGCAGGCTCAGAAGCGGGTCGTTATAGGGCATCTCAGCCTCGGCGCGAGTTACATCCCCCACGGGAATCATCTCCGCTTCACGGCCGTAGTGCTTGAGTTTGCGATCGAAACTCACGCTCACGATGTTCTCATCAAGACTCAGCGTACGGGCAGCAGCCATCAGGTCATCCTCACGATCGAAGGTGACATAATACCACTGGTGCAGACCGGCTGCACGGTGGTCAGCCTCGAAACGATCATCGACAGGGAAGACACGGTGGAAATTCTCCACACCCACCTGGTCGAGACGGCTGTCGAGCGACTCGATACCCGAGCGCGTACCTCCACTGCGGGTCATCCCAGCCTCGATACGATCGGCCACCAGCTCATCAACGCGGAGCACAACCATACCTTTCATAGCATCGGCCGAAGGTTGGCCGACAATCTTAGAATAGGCAGCCTGCGTCTCGGCATTGGCAGCCAGATTCTCTTCTACATCCTTCGTACATGCGGCAAACAGCGCCACCGACAAGAGTAAAAATAAGGAACGTTTCATAATGTTTCATTAAAATATGTGGGTTCAAAGATACTCTTTTTTTATGAATGGACAATCTTTCGGGCGAGTTTTTTACTGCAAAACTGCAAAAAAAGGGAAAAATAACTATCTTTGCGAGGCAATTCTTAAAAAACGGAGAAAAAAACGGGCAGGCAAGTGGCCCGCAAACAAAAAAAACAGAAGAGCTATGAATTGGAAAAAAATATCGCTGCTGCTCCTCGTGCTGATCGTTGCCGACCAGGCACTCAAAATCTGGATCAAGACCCACATGGCCCTCGACGAGGCGATCATCATCTGCCCCGACTGGTTTCAACTGCGATTCATCGAGAACAACGGTGCCGCCTTCGGCATGCAGATCGCCAAGACCGGAGCTGTGGACTGGGGGAAGATTGCCCTGAGCCTCTTCCGTGTCGGACTCTGCGGTTTTATGTTCTGGTTCATCAACCGACTGATCCGCATGAAGGCCCCCACGGGAGCCATCGTCGGTCTGGTACTTGTGCTGGCCGGAGCCATCGGCAACATCCTCGACAGCGCCTTCTACGGCATGATCTTCTCTGCCTCGACCCCTACCACCGTTGCACACCTGGGCGGGAGCTACGCCCCCTTCATGATGGGTAAGGTGGTCGATATGTTCTACTTTCCGCTCTTCCACTGGGGGAGCTGTCCCGAATGGCTCGATTTTCTGGTAGACAGCCGCGGTTATTTCTTCGGAGCCATCTTCAACCTTGCCGATGCCTACATCTCGGTGGCAGCCGTCTATCTGCTGCTCTTCCAATTCCGTTTTTTTGATAAAAATTTCTAATCCGCACCAAGCTGATCATCAGACACTTGAAGCAACGGATCGGACAGCGGGGAAAATTATTTTCAAAAAAAGTTACAAAATTTGTTGCTTTTCGAAAAAAAGTTCTTACCTTTGCACCCGTGTTCCACGAATCGCCCAGGTGGTGAAATGGTAGACACGCTAGTTTCAGGTACTAGTGGTAGCAATACCGTGTAGGTTCGAGTCCTATCCTGGGCACACAAAAAGAGCAATCGAGAGGTTGCTCTTTTTGTTTTTTATTCGTATCTTTGGAGACGGAACGCGCCCCCTTTGCGACAGGTTCGGCAGCTTATATATATAAGGTATGCTCGAGAGATTCATCAACTACATCCAGGCCGAGAAGCGTTACTCGCCCCTCACGGTGAAAAACTATCGCCGCGACGTTGAGCGCTTCATCCGCTGGTGCGAGGCCGAGGCCGAACCCTCGATGCGCATCACCCCCTTCAAGGTCGAGGAGGTGGAGGCCATCCATATCCGCGAGTGGATCTACGCCCGAACGCAGCACGGAAAGGGGCGCGGAAAGGGTGAGAAGAGGCTCGGAGCGGCATCACTCAACCGCGAACTCTCGTCGCTGAAGAGTTTCTTTCGCTTCCTGATCCGCACGCAGGCGATCAAGCGCGACCCCATGCAGGGGATTCACACGCTGAAGACCCCGAAGCGCCTGCCCTCGTTTGTCCCCGAGAGCCGCATGCGCCACCTGCTCGAGGAGGAACAGGAACGGAAAGAGGCACCCGAAGGCTCGGCGAAGAGCGATTTTCTGCTCCTGCGCGATCAACTCATCATCCTGATCTTCTACGGTTGCGGCATACGCCTTGCGGAGCTGGTCCGCATCGACACCGACCACTTCGAGAACGACTTCCACTCCCTGCGCGTAGTCGGAAAAGGGGACAAAGAGCGGGTGATTCCCCTCGTTGAACCCCTGCGGGAGGCCATTTTACACTATATTTCGCAAATTGAGAGGCAAAATATTTGCAAAAATCGGGAAAAAGCACTATTTTTAACACTGAAAGGAGCGCGAATCTCACGCATCACGGTCTACCGCATCGTAAAACGCACCCTCAGAGAGGGGGGCGTGCAGGGAAAACGAAGCCCCCATGTGCTCAGGCACACCTTCGCCACCCACCTGCTGAACCACGGAGCCGACATGCGCGAAATTCAGGAGCTGATGGGCCACGCCTCGCTGCAAGCCACGCAGGTCTACACCCACAACAGCATCACCCAGCTGCAGAAAATCTACCTGGAGGCCCACCCCCGCGAGGGGCACAAGCCGAAGAGGTAAAAAACATATTTATTAACACTCTAAAAACTATTGGTTATGAAGGTAAACATTCAATCCGTGAAGTTCGACGCCGACAAGCGTTTGATCGAATTCGTAGAGAACAAAATGGACAAGCTCGACCGTTTCGCCGAACGTGCTACCGGAGCCGATGTAATTTTGAAACTCGATAAAGACCACGACAAGGGCAACAAAGTGGCCACAATTACCATTCATATCCCCGGAGATGATCTGGTGGCCGAAGATCGCGCCAAGAGTTTTGAGGAGGCCGTGGACAACGCTATCGATGCCCTGAAGCGCCAGATTGAAAAGGCCAAGGCCAAGTAGCCTGCCACACCTTAACCTTATAAAAGAGTGCCCGACCGATCGTGTCGGGCACTCTTCTTTTGTCCGACAGTTCTCCCCCCCCTGTCGCATCCATTTGTAAAAACCGACTGAAGATTATGGTATAGAGGAGAGGATTATTTCAGATCGGCAAATTGCCGGCCACTGAAAATTCGGGATTTATAGCTATCTTTGCCGTATGAAGAGCGAATTCTCCGAGAAGCTGCGGGCCTGGTATGAGGCCAACAAGCGCGATTTGAGGTGGCGGCATACCCGCGACCCCTATCTTATTTGGCTCTCGGAGACCATCTTGCAACAGACACGCGTTCAGCAGGGAGCGGCCTACTACGACCGGTTTGTGGAGGCCTACCCCACGATTCGTGACCTCGCAGCCGCCCCCGAGGACGATGTCCTCAAACTATGGCAGGGGCTCGGCTACTATTCGCGGGCTCGCAACCTCCACGCTGCGGCCCGGTGGGTCGTGGAGCACCACGGCGGAGCGTTTCCCCGCACCTACGACGAGGTGCGCCGCCTGAAGGGAGTGGGCGACTACACGGCTGCCGCGGTCTGCTCCTTTGCCTACGGGCTCCCGACAGCAGTGGTCGATGGCAACGTCTATCGCCTCTATAGTCGTCTGCTGGATATCGACATAGCGATCGACACCCCGGCAGGGCGGCGAGCCTTCCGAACCTTAGCCGAGGAGTGGCTCGACAAGGAGCATCCGGCCGACTACAACCAGGCCCTCATGGAGTTTGGAGCCCTGCACTGCACGCCGCGCTCACCCCGCTGTGCGGAGTGTCCCTTCGAGCAGTGGTGTCTGGCCCACGCCGCCGGCACGGTGGCCGAACGTCCGCGAAAGCAGGGGCGCACCAAGATTCGCGACCGCTACCTGAACTATCTACACCTCACGGCCGCAGGCCAAACCCTGCTCCACCGACGCACGGCGGGCGACATCTGGCAGGGACTCTACGAATTTCCGCTGATCGAGACCGCAGAGGCCGTACCCTTCGAAGTGCTCCCCCTTGCCAAGCTCGGCATCGACCGCTTTCACCTGGTGCGAAGCGTGGAGATGCCCCCGCACCAACTCTCGCACCAGCGGCTTCACGCCCGGTTCCATCGCCTCGAGGTGGAGGCCCTGCCCCCGATTCCCGAGACCATAGCCATCCCCGAAGAGGAGCTCGATCGCTACGCCATTCCGCGCCTTGTGGATCGCTACCTCGATAAGCTTTCAGCGAAATAAGAGAGGCTGTCCAACAACCGGTGTTGCGACAGCCTCCATGCTTAGATGTTATATTATAAAGTGGGGTTCAAGGCTTGCGCAGCCCGAAACGCGCAGGAATCACCCGATTAGAGAGTATCTCGACGCTCACACCTGCTCTCCCCTACTGCTTACGATAGGCATCAATGGCCTTTACGATGCGCTCGAAGATCTCCTCCACCGTACCCAAGCCATCCACAGCGACATACTTGCCCTGCTTGGCATAGTAGTCGGCCACCACGGCAGTCTGCTTGCGGTAGGTGTCGATGCGATGGCGGATCACCTCCTCCGAAGCATCGTCCGAACGACCTGAAGCCAAGCCACGCAGCATAATGCGCTTTACCAACTCCTCCTCGGGCACATCCATATAGACCATCAGATCGACCGTCAGGCCCACCTCCTGGAGCATCTGATCGAAGGCCTCGGCCTGCGGGATGGTGCGGGGAAAGCCGTCAAAGATATTTCCGTTATCGCGGCAGTGCTCGCTCACATAACCCTTTACGATATCGATCACCAGCTGATCAGGCACCAGCGAACCCTGGGCAATACACTCCTTCATGCTCTTGCCGAGCTCCGTCTCGCGGCGGATCTCCGAGCGAATCACCTCACCCGTCGAGACGTGGTCGATGCCATAGTGCTCCTTAAGTTTGGCGGCCTGCGTTCCTTTACCACATCCGGGAGCTCCAAATAATACGATGTTCAACATATTATATCTAAATTTTATCTTTTTTATCCGTTTTTAGCCGGTTGCAAGAACCTTAAGGATTACAAAATCCCAAAATTGGAGCAAAAGTAACCCTTTTTTTGAGAAAAGACAATTTTTTATGTAATTTTGTAAAAATATTTACAAAGAATGGAACAAAAAGAGAAAATAAAGGGGCGCACGGAGATTGCGACACTCGGAGAGTTCGGATTGATCGACCACCTGATGGCCGACGTGACCCCGCAAAACAAGAGTACCCTTATCGGTGTCGGAGACGATGCGGCAGCCGTTGCGGCAGGACAAAAGGAGGCTGTGGTATGGAGCACCGACCAGCTGCTGGAGGGTATAGACTTCGACCTGACCTACTTCCCCCTGCGCCACCTGGGCTACAAGGCTGTAACGGTGGGTGTAAGCGACATTTTGGCCATGAACGCCCGCCCCGAGCAGCTGATGCTCTCGATCGGTGTCTCCTCGAAGATCTCGGTGGAGGCCCTCGATGACCTCTATGCCGGCGTGAAGTTCGCCTGCCGGGAGCTGGAGGTGGATTTTGTGGGGGGCGACACCAAGCCCTCGGTAACAGGTCTCACGCTGCACGTCACGGTGCTGGGGCGTAGCGAACGCAAGAAGATTGTCCGACGCAACGGAGCGAAGCTCAACGACCTGATCTGCATCACGGGCAATCTGGGCGCCGCCTACATGGGTCTCCACCTCCTGGAGCGCGAGAAGCGTGTTCTGCAAGGGATCGACAACCCCGAACCTCAATTTGCCGGCTACGAATACCTGTTGGAAAAGTACCTCAAGCCGCGTGCCCGCAAGGATATCATCGATGCGCTGGATGAAGAGGGGATCATTCCGACGGCCATGATCGACCTCTCGGACGGTCTCTCGAGTGACCTGATGCAGCTCTGCAAGGCCTCGAAGTGCGGAGCCCGCATCTATCTGGAGCGTATCCCCATTGCCAAGCAGACCTCGGCCATGGCTGAGGAGTTGCATGCCGACCCCGTGGTGGCCGCCCTGCAGGGGGGTGAGGACCACGAACTGCTCTTCACCGTTCCGCTGGCCATGCAGGAGAAGATCATGGGCCTCGGTTTAGTGGATGTGATCGGCCACATCACCGCCGACTCCACCGGCTGCTTCCTGGTTACCCCCGACGGATCGGATATCCGCCTCAAGGCGCAAGGATTTGTCGAGAGCGAGGAGTGCTAAAAAAGTTAGCGAGGGGGGGTAACGCAAAAAAGCGTTACCCCCCCTCGCTGTAAATAGAAAAGGGTGTGTCCAAAGAGATTATTGGACACACCCGGTTGTTTAAGATCGGGATGGATTACTTCTTCTGCGAAGCCTCCATAGCCTCCTTCAGAGCAGCCAGACCGGCGATATCGCCCAGCGTGGTCTTCTCTACCGAAGCGTTGATCTTCTTAACCGACGACTTGGTCTCATCGGCAGCCTTTCTCTTCTCGGCCTTCTCGGCAGCGATCTCGGCACGCTTTGCCTCCTCGTAAACGCGAACGTGCGAGAGGGCGATGCGCTTGGTAGCCTTCGAGAACTCAATTACCTTGAAGGTCAGCTTATCACCGGCCTTAGGGGTCGTGCCGTCCTCCTTCGTGAGGTGACGGGCGGGGCAGAAGCCCTCGATGTTCTCGCCGAGCGATACTACGGCACCCTTATCGTTGAGCTCCGTAATCGTACCCTCGTGCAGGCTGTCTACGCCGAACTGACCCTCAAACTCGTTCCAGGGATTCTCCTCGAGCTGCTTGTGGCCCAGCGAGAGACGACGGTTCTCCTTGTCGATCTCCAGAACCACTACCTCGATGGCGGCACCGATCTGGGTGAACTCACCGGGGTGCTTCACCTTCTTGGTCCACGACAGATCCGAGATGTGGATCAGACCGTCGATACCCTCCTCGATCTCTACGAAGACACCGAAGTTGGTGAAATTGCGCACCTTGGCCTGGCAGCGCGAACCTACGGGATACTTGGTCTCGATGCCTGCCCAGGGATCAGCCGTAAGCTGCTTGATACCCAGCGACATCTTGCGCTCGTCGCGATCCAGGGTCAGCACTACGGCCTCCACCTCGTCGCCTACCTTCATGAACTCCTGAGCCGAACGCAGGTGCTGGCTCCACGACATCTCCGAAACGTGGATCAGACCCTCAACACCGGCAGCGATCTCTACGAAAGCACCGTAGTCGGCCATTACCACAACCTTACCCTTCACGGTATCGCCAACCTTGAGGTTCTGGTCCAGGGCCTCCCAGGGGTGGGGAGCCAGCTGCTTCAGACCCAGAGCGATACGCTTCTTGGCATCGTCGAAGTCGAGGATAACGACCTGAATCTTCTGATCCAGAGCCACGATCTCCTCGGGGTGGTTTACGCGACCCCACGACAGGTCGGTGATGTGGATCAGACCGTCCACACCGCCCAGGTCTACGAATACACCGTAGGAGGTGATGTTCTTCACGGTACCCTCGAGGATCTGACCCTTCTCGAGCTTCGACATGATGATCTGCTTCTGAGCCTCGAGCTCGGCCTCGATCAGGGCCTTGTGCGAAACCACTACGTTGCGGAACTCCTGGTTGATCTTTACAACCTTGAACTCCATGGTCTTGTCTACATAGACATCGTAGTCGCGGATGGGCTTCACGTCGATCTGCGAACCGGGCAGGAAGGCCTCGATACCGAATACATCGACGATCATACCGCCCTTGGTGCGGCACTTGATGTAACCCTTGATGATCTCGTCGTTCTCCAGGGCCTCGTTCACACGATCCCACGACTTGAGCTGACGAGCCTTCTTGTGCGAGAGAGCCAACTGGCCGTTCTTGTCCTCGGCCGACTCCACATACACCTCCACCTTGTCACCGATCTGCAGATCGGGGTTGTAGCGGAACTCGGCTACGGAGATGATACCCTCCGACTTGTAACCGATGTTTACAACCACCTCACGCTTCGTGATACCGATTACGGTACCCTCAACTACCTCACCTACAGCAACATTCGACAACGTCTTGTCATAAGCTGCGGCAATCTCCTCCTTGGGCTGGTTGTAGACACCCAGGTCATTCTCGAACGCATTCCAATCGAAATTCTCGTTCATTACTTTGTTGTTCTCCATTGCGGAAAATTTTTTGTGCGATACAATCGCTCGTTAAAAGGTTAATATTAAATGATTTACCTCACGCACAGCCGTTTCGCGCGCGCAAGGACTGCAAAGGTACGAATAAATTTCGGAATTCAAAATCAAATCTCTCAAAATTATGCAAAAATTACACTGATCCTCAACGGCTTTTATCCGTCGGGGCAGGAGCGGCCGGCCAAGGCGCGGCGCAACCTCTTCAACTCGGGATAAATTCCAAGAATCTTTTTGCTGCATAAAAACAAAGAGCCTGTCCACGACTTGTTAGACAGGCCCTATTACAGACGTCATATAGCCAATACTGATTTTAGCCATACGAAGCTCCCATAAAGCAGCAAAGAGAGACAGCTCCGTTGCCCAAATAGGAGCGAAAAGAGTATTTAGCGTACAAAGATATCTCCGTCGTAACTGATATAAACCTTACCGGGGCCCTCCGTCACATATGAAGCCACCCATACATCGCCATAAGAATCGACCATACGAATCACCGTACCATCAAACGTATAAGTGCCCGCATCGTAGTAGCCCTCCTCCGGCAGAGACTCCGTATAGGTCCCGTTCGTAGAGAAGCTCAAAATCCAAGAAGGGTAATCATAGCAGTGCCATACACCGGCAATTTGCGCATTTTTATTTTGCGCCTCCTGCTCATCCTCATCTTTGTCGCACGCCGTAAAGGCAACGCTCGTTGTGCCCAACACAAAAAGCAGCATCAAAAGTTTCCAAATTTTCATACCATTCATTTTTTGAGTTAATAATTAGGTTTGATTATACCACAAAGATAGGGAGGTTTTTAATGAAGAGAGCGTTTCTCCCGTAGAGGAGTTTTCTACAAACTGTAGAGTTTATTTCTACATCCGATCAAAGCGCAAATGCCCTTCAGAAGCGATTTGCGAGGTATAGTATTGAAAAAAGTCGTGCTGAAGGCACCGGGAGATCCGTAGCAAAAGGGCTGTATCAAGGCTCCCGCGTTTGAAGATATCGTACACATTGGTCCGGTCGCAACAGAGTTTCTCTGCGAACCACCCCACCGATCGACCTTGTCGACGGAGCTCCTCTCTAATCAGATTCCCGATATGTATCATTCTATGCCGCAACCAAAACAGCGTGAAACATTTCCTCATTCGCCATCGCGGTCTTGGACTACCTTGGAGCAGAAGAAAAGAAATGTTCACGCCGTAAACGACATAAACACCAACTTTTATTCCCTGCTCCAAGCGAAAGTGTCCAAGTTTCGATGGCAAGAAAAAGCCGATGTGCTTTTTATTACAAAGGATCATCCCCCAAAAAGAGGAGATCGAGGGCAAAGATAAGAAAATTTTCGTTTCGCTGTTTCCGATATAAAAATAATGTGTAACTTTGCTAACCAAAGGCCTCGGGAAAATCCGGGCTAAAAAACGAGCAAGAATACAGTTATGGACATCAGCCCACTCAGAGCACGCATCGAGGAGACGATTATCAAGAAATCGGCTCTCAAGCAGAAGGTATTCGACAACACCTTCTTTATCTTCAACGAACTCAAAGACACCCTCTTGGAGATGGCCTCCGAGATGGAGGACGACATGGAGGGACGCATCGACAAGCGCGTAAGGATCGAATACCGTGACCGCGGTAAATTCGAGGCCCAGTTGCAGATTGCCAGCGATCTGTTGATCTTCCAGATGCACACCAACGTCTTCGAGTTCGAGACCAACCACGTCATTTGGGAGAACCCCTACGTGCAAGCCGATCCCGACAACTCGTACTGCGGCGTGATCAACATCTACAACTTCCTCTCCGATTCGTTCAAGTTCAACCGCAACGCCGACGAGGGCTATCTGATCGGTCGTCTGTTCATCAACCGCGAGCGGATGTTCTTCGTCGAGGGCAAGCGCCAGACGCTGGTAAGGGCCAAGGATTTCGGCCGTCGCGAAATCGACCGCGGGGCCTTGGTGGCCATCCTCGAAGCGGCGATCAACTACGCTCTGGGCTTCGATCTGTTGCTGCCCCCCTACGAGAAGTCGAAGCGTGTGACGGTCGATCAGTTCAACACCCGCATGGACAACTCGAAGTTCATCACCGGAAAGCGGTTGGACTACGACTTCAACGTCGACGACATTTGATTTAGATTTTATCGAGAGATTTGGAAATCGGATCGATGCCCCCTGCCTATGCAAAATTGAGAATTGAATTAAAAATTATGAATAGACTACTGACAACCCTTTTCGCACTCTGTCTGAGTGCCACGCTCTCCGCGCAGAGCACCTTTGAGCGCGCCAATGCGCTCTACGATCACTACGAGCGTTGGAACATCGTCCCCACAACCGGCATGGTGGTACCGATGGCCGATGGCAAACACTACACCCGCCTTACGGGCGAGCGCATCGAGCAGATCGCCTATGCCGACAACACTTCGACGGAGCTCTACCGTGCCGGAAAGGGTGTTTCGGACTACACCGTGGCCCCGAACGGCTCGATCCTAGTGAGCTACGGCGCCCACCCCATCTACCGCCACTCCTTCTGGGTAGATCGCCTGGTATGTGTCGTGGAGGGGGAGGCTGTGGAGGTCTCGCCCGAGATCCCCGAGAAGCGCGATGCCCTCCTCTCGCCCGATGGGAAGAAGGTCCTCTTCTCGAGCCGCAACGACCTCTACGTCTTCGACCTCAACGAAAAGAAGACCCTTCGCCTGACGGAAGACGGAGCTTGGAATCAGATCATCAACGGCACCACGGACTGGGTATATGAGGAGGAGTTCGGCTTCACGAAGGGCTTTGCCTTCTCGCCCGACAGCCAGAAGGTGGCCTTCCTGCGCTTCGACGAGAGCGAGGTGCCCCTCTTCGAAATGATGCGCTTCGATGGCACGCTCTACAACCAGGCCTACACCTTCAAATACCCCAAGGCGGGCGACAAGAATTCGGTGGTAACGCTCTGGGTCTATGACCTGATGACGGGCACGAAGAGCCGCATAGACACGGGTGCAGAGGAGGATCAATACCTCCCGAACGTAGGCTGGACCCCCGCCGGCGAACTCTTCTTCTACCGCGTGGATCGCCGCCAGCGCCTCTTCGAAGTGGTGGTGGATCGCCCCGACGAGCAGCGCGTGATCTACAGCGAATCCTCGCCCCGCTATGTGGAGCGCCCGATCGGAGAGGTGGTGCGCTTCATCGACCGCGACCGTTTCATCGTGCGTGAAGAGACCACGACGGGCTGGTGGCACCTCTACCTCCACAGCATCGAGAAGGGGCGCCTGAAGCCCCTGACCTCGGGCGAGTGGGAGGTGGTTTCGGTCCTGCACGCCGACAAGGGCGGGGTGTGGTACACCTCCACGGAGCAAGGCTCCACGCGCCGCGACCTCTACCGTATCAACCTCAAGGGGACGGGAAAAATACGTCTCACACAGGGTGAGGGGTGGCACGCCATCCTGCCGAGTGCCGACATGAGCTACTTCATCGACAGCTACTCCTCGGCCACGCAGCCCACGCAGATCACCCTGCGCGAGGGAAACAAGGGTGAATTGGTGCGCACCCTCTCGCAAGGCGAATCGCCGGCCTACGAAGCTTCGGCCTCCGGAAAGGTTCCCACGCGCGAATTCTTCTCATTCCGCACCGAGCGCGGAGATGAGCTGAATGCCTGGGTTGTGAAGCCGCTCGACTTCGACTCCACACGCCGCTACCCCGTGCTGCTGACCCAATACTCGGGCCCGGGCTCACAGGAGGTTACCGACCGCTGGCGCCCCGACTGGACCGAGGCTCTGGCCCTCGAGGGCTACATTGTGGCCTGTGTGGATGCCCGTGGTACGGGCTTCCGCGGTGAGGCGTTCAAGAAGCAGACCTATGGCGACCTGGGTCGCCGCGAGGTGGAGGACCAACTCTCCTTTGCCCGCTTCTGGGGTGCACAGCCCTATGTAAATAAGGATCGCATCGGTATCTACGGCTGGTCCTATGGTGGTTTCATGTCGCTGAGCTGCGCCCTGAAGGGCCACGGCCTCTTCAAGATAGCCATCTCGGTGGCCCCCGTCACCTCATGGCGCTACTACGACTCGGTCTATACGGAGACCTACAACGGTCTGCCGCAGGAGTTCCCCGCAGGCTACGACGAGAACTCACCCCTGAACTTCGAGGAGAAGCTCTCGCCCCGCACGCGCCTGCTGCTGATCCACGGATCGGGCGACGACAATGTCCATGTGCAGAACACGATGGAGATGGCCCGCCGCCTCAACCGCGATGGCGCCAACTACGAGATGATGATCTATCCCGATCAGAACCACTCGATGATGCCCGACGACCGCCGCAACGTGCGCGTGAAGATGCTCGACTATACCCTCCGCAACCTCTAAAACGGAGGGGCGAGAAAATCAGGAGAGGCGTTTGACCTGCGAGTCAAACGCCTCTCCTGATTCCGGCTTCATGGGATCGTTTTAATCGGCTTCTTACAAGGCCACAATCGAGATCACCTCACGATTGGCATCGTAAGTAATCTTGCAACGGCCCGTGTGGTTGATCGAGAGGTTGGCTCCGTCCTGCGAAACGGCATACTCTTCACCCAAGGCCACCGACGAGCCACTCTTCAGACCGCGGTTCTTATCCCACGTCTTGTTGTAGCGCACCTTAAACTCGGTGACACCCGAAAACTCCACCTCGGCGGCATAGACTCCGGCCGCCACCTCGGTCATCATCACATCATCGGCCCAATCGTTGAAGTTGCCGATCACGCTCCAGAGGCTCTCGCGGGGCTGGAAGACAAACTGTTTATCCTCCTCCCACTCGGTAATCTCGGGGGTAAATTCCGTCGAGGTGCTCTCCGAATTGAGGGTAATCGTTGCCGTATACTGCTTGCCCGAGGCGAAGGTCACGCTCTTCTTCAGATCGAAAGTGTACTGCTTCTCCGAGACGGTCGTAACCATCAGTCTGGGGGCCACATTGGCCTGCGGAGCCAGGATCAGGCGGAAGGTCTCGGTCGCACGGGTCGGCTCACGATAGGCGCGAATCATACCCTTCACCCCCGAGGTCTCCAGCGAGGCCGGGTTGTCTACCAGGTAGTTCACCTCACCATAGAGATCAGCAAACCAGAGGTCCGCAATCTCCTCACCCAACTCATTATTGACCGTCACCACCACCTTCGAGAGCTGATGCACAAAGGGGAGCGAGAGGGTCTCTTCGGTAGGCGCCGACTGCAGATGAGCCATCATCAGGTCGCTCGCCGTATAGTTCTCCCAAGTCGTCTGGTCGGCCTTTACGCGGAAATGCATAAACCGGCCCACGCTTTCGCTATACTTGCAGGCAGCCTGGTAGGGGTAGTAGGCCACCAGGTCGGCCGTGCAGCTCTCATCGGTGTACCAGAAGAGGCGGTCGTTTGCGTTCACCACGCCATCGCTGTTCACATCCTCCACACAGCCCAACGTGCCATCCTCACCCACCTCAAAGGCCACATTGTCCAGATAAGGCTCCTTGTTATGCACAATGGTTGCGAGATTCTCTCCCGGCAGAAGCATGTAGAGACCGATTTGGTCGCCCGTCTCAAAGGCGGTGTCGGTAGCACGGGTAAAGTCGGCCATTGTGGTCGTAAGCGAGAGTACCTTGGCTCCTGAAATTGCCTGCTCCGGCATCGGCTCCTGTTCGGTGCTGCAAGCAGCGAAGAGCATCCCCGCCAGCGCAACCATCGTAAAAAAACACTTTTTCATCTTTCTCTTATGTTTTTTAGTTTTGTGACCGGCAGACCGATCAAAGTCTGCCGGCCTATACTGTGGTATTAAATCCTCATGATTAGTCCACCTTCATGGTTGCGGGCTCCTCACCCTCAGCCATCAAGTAAACCTTCATGGCAGCATAGTCGAAATAGATGTCAAAAGTACCAGCCTCAGGAGCCAGAATATTCTGAGCACCCGAACCGTTTACAACATCCACCGAACCATTTACAGCAATGGTAGCCTCAGCCGAAGGACCATAGTTGAACGCATCGTTCCACTCGTTGTTACCACGCACCTTGAAACCGGCACCAGCCTCCAAGGTTACACCCTTGGCAACATACATAGCACCATTCCACACCAACTCGTTATCAGGAGTTTTTCCCCACTCGTTGTGTGCACCAACAACACCCAGAAGAGCATTTACAGGAGCAACCGAAGGATCGGGAGCGGGAAGACCCAAGATCGTAGCCTCCCACTTGCCATCGCCATTCTTCGAGGTGAGCGTGAAGAAGAGATCGTTCTCTACCACGATATTATTCAGGTCCACCGTCTGCTCGGTGCCGTTGTTGAAGATTACACTGATCGTCTTGCCCAGCAGAGCCGTTGCATCGTAGGCATAGTAGGTCTTGCCATCTACCTCCTCGGTCGTAATGGCGGTACCCGGCCAGTCAGCCGAAATCGTAGCCGTCGTATCCCACATATAGATGTTTACATTGCTCCAACCCGTAGCGGTAACATCAGCATAGATCTTGCAGCCCGAAGGAACCACAACCTCCTCCTCGGTCTGGACAAACTCAAGCTCCTCACCCTCGGCCCAGTCGGCGATCGTCCAATCGATCGAAACATAGATGGGGTCGGGCGTAGGAGGCAGAGGATCCTCCTGCTTCTCGATCTTCACCGAAGCGGTCGAAACCGTACCGGCCTTGAGCTCCACAGCCTGCTCCACCTTGAAGTTGTACTGCTTGCCCGACTCGGTGGTGATCACCATCTTGGGGGCTACGCTCTGGGGAGCCACAATCAGCGTATAGGTGCCATCCTCGAGCTTACCGGCCTCGATGGTCATCGAACCCGAAGCCTTCAGCGTAGCGGCAGCATCCTTAACGTCATAGCTTACCGTACCGGCCACATCGGCGAAGTATACGCTCGTCACAGCCTCCTCGGTCTCATTGACGATCGTGAGGTTCACCTTCGAGAGCATGTGCTTGAAGGGGAGCGAGATGGCCTCCTCGGTGGGGGTAGCCGTGGTCGAAGCGACCATCAGGTCGCTGGCCGTGTAGGCAGCGTGCGAGGTCTGGACGCTCTTCACCGTGAAGCTGCCCACCGTAGTGCTGTAGGGGTAGTAGGCCACAACCTGCGACTCCAGGGCCTCATCCTCATACCATACCTGCTCCGTAGCAGCGGCAAAGCCGTTGGCACCGAACGTATAGGCTACATTCGAGAGGTAAGCCTCGGGGTTGAAGATGTAGAGACCGATCTGGTCGCCCGCCTCAAAGGCGGTGTCGGTGGCACGCGTAAAGTCGGCCATCGAAGCCTGGAGCGAGATCACCTTGCCCCCCTTGGTTACAGGAGCCACCTCCTGTGCGGGTTCGCTGCTACACGAAGCCAGGAAAAGGCCCGCCAAAGCAACTACCGAAAAAAGAAACTTTTTCATAGCAAATGTTTTTTAATTATAAAATGTTTGTTGGTTACTTTATTCTCATCACTTAACAATTGGCAAAATTAGAAAATAATTCTTTATTCTCCAAGGTTTTCAGCAAAATAATGAGGTCGACAACCTCTTTGTTGCCGACCTCGGGAGAGTCTCTGAAGCCTCGGTCTTCTCAATCGCGCTCCACATAACGCTCGCTCACCACGCGCCAGTCGATAAGCGGCCACAACGCCTCCACAGCCTTGGCGCGCGCGTTGCGGTAGTCGATATAGTAGGCGTGCTCCCAGACATCGATCACCAGCAACGGGCGCATGCGATAGCGCAGGGGGTTGCCGGCATTGGGCTCGCTGATAATGGCCAGGCGCCCCGACTCCTCCTCCACCAACCACACCCATCCCGAGCCGAAGAGGGAGAGACAGGCCTTCGTCAGGTCGGCCTTCAGCAATTCAAACGAGCCGAACCAACGGTTCACCGCCTCGCGAAAGGGGCCCGAGGGTTCATGCGCGGGCGCGGGGGAGAGGGCGCTAAAATAGAATTCGTGGTTCCAAACCTGTGCGGCATTGTTGAAGATCGGCCCCTCGGCATCGCGAATCAGCTCCTCAAGGGTACATTCCGCCAAGGCGGTGCCGCGTACCAGCTCGTTGAGCTTCTCCACATAGCCGCGGTAGTGCTTGCCGTAGTGGTAGTCGAGGGTCTCGGCCGAAATAGCGGGGGTCAGAGCCTCACGGGCATAGGGCAAGGGCTGCATCTGAAAAGGGGCAATCCGTTTGTTGGGATCTTGTTGCATGATAAAGAGTGTTAAAAGGGTAAATAAAAGATGAACCATAAGGTAAAATTTACCCCCTCACCTGCAAAAGCAAGGCCAAAGTTATTCAATGCGTAATGAGAAATGAGCAATGAAAAATGAAAAATGAAAAGCCCAGTAGCCTCAGTTCCCCCTGTTCCCCCAGTTTAACCGACCTGCCAACGCACAAAGAAATCTCATTTTAAGCGAGGAAATTCCGTGCCGACATGAAATTTCCCCGGAAGGGCTGGGGTCGTAACGACCCTTCTAATTTTTCCAATTTGTTATCAGAAGGTTGTAGCCGTGGTGGGGCGCCACAGCAAAGAAATCAGCGAAAAAAATCAGCGAAAGAAATCTCATTTTAAGCAAGGAAATTCCGTGCCGACATGAAATTCCCCCGGAAGGGCTGGGGTCGTAACGACCCTTCTAATTTTTCCAATTTGTTATCAGAAGGTTGTAGCCGTGGTGGGGCGCCACAGCAAAGAAATCAGCGAAAGAAATCTCATTTTAAGCGAGGAAATTCCGTGCCGACATGAAATTCCCCCGCAAGGGCTGTACTTGGCGTACTGCCCTTTCGGGGGAATGATTGAGGTGCGGAATATCCCGCTTAAAATGAGATTTACTCGGTGATTCGCTCGAGCTTAACCGTAAAGTGACGCATCAACTCCGTCTCCCATACGATCTTCACACCGCGCTTGATCTCGTTACGACGATCGTAAACATTCTTCAGAGCGGCAGCGATCACGTCCATGTGGTTGTTCGTGTAGGAACGACGAGCGATGCAGAGACGCAGCAGGTCGAGACCACCAAAGCGGTTCTCACGCGTTACGGGATCACGGTCGGCCAGAATGTAGCCGATCTCGCAACCACGAACACCAGCCTCGAGGTAGAGCTCGATGGCGAGGGTCTGTGCGGGGAACTCCTCCTTGGGGATGTTGGTCAGCACCTTGTCGGCATCTACGAAGAGGGCGTGACCACCCACGGGACGCTGATAAGGAATACCATACTCATCGAGCTTGGCAGCCAGGTACTGAACCTGCTTGATACGGGTCTCGATGGTCTCGAGCTCGGTGTTCTCGTCCAGACCAACAGCCAGAGCAGCCATATCACGGCCGTTCATACCACCATAGGTCAGGAAGCCCTCGAAGGGGATGCAGAAACGCTTGGCACCCTCATACCAATCCTCGTGGCGGGTTGCGATGAAACCACCCATGTTCACCAGACCGTCCTTCTTCGACGACATGGTCATACCGTCAGCATAGGAGAACATCTCCTTAACGATCTCCTTGATGGTCTTGTCGGCATAACCCTCCTCGCGGGTCTTGATGAAGTAGGCATTCTCCACGAAGCGAGCCGAGTCGAATACCACGCGCTTGCCATACTTGTCGGCAATGGCGCGTACATCGCGCAGGTTCTTCATCGAAACGGGCTGACCACCGGCCGTGTTGTTAGTAACGGTAACGATGATGAAGGGGATCTTCTCGGCGTTCTCGGCCAGAGCCTTCTCCAGCTTCTTGCAATCCACCTCACCCTTGAAGGGGATCTCGAGCTGGGTATTCTTGGCCTCGTCGATCGTGCAATCCAGCGCCGTAGCCTTACGGAACTCGATGTGACCCTTCGTGGTGTCGAAGTGCGAGTTACCGGGGATGATATCGCCGGCCTTTACCAGGTGCGAGAACAGCACGTTCTCGGCGGCACGACCCTGGTGGGTAGGAATCACATACTCGAAACCGGTCAGACGGCCGATCGTCTCCTTAAGCTCGAAGAAGGACTTCGAACCGGCATAAGCCTCATCACCGGTCATCATGGCGGCCCACTGGCGGTCGCTCATGGCACCCGTACCCGAGTCGGTAAGGCAATCGATATAAACCTGCTCCGACTTCAGACCGAAGAGGTTGTAGTGGGCCTCTTTGAGCCACTTCTCACGCTCCTCGCGCGTGCTCTTGCGCAAGGGCTCTACCATCTTAATTCGATAGGCTTCTGCAAATGGAATTTCCATAGTTTTCTTTTTGTTTTAGGTTTTACTTTTATGTTGTTGTCTCTCTTTCAATCCATCCTTTTATCGCCCCTATCGGGTTGCTCACTCCACCAACTTATCTGCTCTTGGGGGGGGCATTCGACAATGGGCAAATAATTTGCACAAAAGTACGCAAAATATAGCGAACCGCCAAATTCTGTGAATAAAATCGGAAAATGATTGTTCAAATAGAGAAATTGCAGGGGGGGGTAACGAGGACTAAAAAGTCAGACGCAGAGAGAGATTCACTGCAAAGTTTTGCAATCGCTGACCGGGTTTCGAGTCCCGATGCGTGAGGCGCCAGATGCAGTCCACACGGAAGAAACGGATGATATTCTCCACGCCCACACCCACCTCCAAATAGGGTGTTTCGACGCTCTCCATACTCAAAGGATAGCAGAGAGGAGCCTGAGAGAGGGGTTCCTTCAGGGGGTTACCATTGCGCTTCGAGAGGGTACCCCACACCCCCTTAAAGGTGAACACTTCGCGCAACTGAAGCTTACGCAAGAGCGGAATGCGACCCAAGAACCATCCTCCGAAATGGTGCTCATAGAAGAGCGACAACCAGCTGTCGGTGGCAAACTCATAATAATTCATGCACGAAAAGGCATAGGGGTCGTAAAAATAGGTTCCATTACCCTCTTGGAGCTTGAGAAGCGGATAGGGAAGGCGGCCGAAAAGGTGCCCCGCCTGCAACAGGATCTCGGAATGTCCGATAGGTGGGATCTTGGGATCATAGCGCACCCCGAGCTGCACGCGGGCATAGGGCTCACGAAAGTCGGGCAGCGTGGCATAGCCGCCCGTCAAATCGAGTTGCAAGATGGGATATTTCGAGCCCAAATATCTCTTATCGAAGATTTGTCGATAGATTTTCTCCTGCTTTGAGATGCGGGTCGAGAGAGATATCGAGTAGTCATTCACCGCCGAAACAGGCTTCAACTCCGGAGTCAGCATCGGCACAAAACGATTTCCTTCGATGCGTTGCACCTTGGCCGATAGTCGGTTACTGATGCCATGTATCCACTCATGTTCATAGGTCAGCTCCCCCATGTCCACCATCGAAAGGCGCTCACCTCCGCGAGAGAAGATCGAAGAGAGGATATTACTCTCCGTAAGGGCATTCTGCCCCGCACCGAGCTGTACAACATCGTGCTTTGCGTGAAGTGTAAGTTTGCGCGTCAAGTCACGGCGGAACATCCATTCAAGCGTACCGCCCCCCTTGAAGCGCTCGTCATCGGTACCATAGGCCACATAGCCGGTCAGTCGCCAGTGCTTGCTCACCTCCGAGGTGGTTCGGGCTCCAATCTGAGGGCGCACCCCCTCCAGGTCGTTGAAACTGAGGAGCTTGTAATAAGGCCCTATACCGATATATTTCGTGTTGTAGTAACCGACAATCACGGTGTTGATTACCGTATAGATGTTGCGATAGAGGGGCAACTGCTGAACCGAATCGACCATCTCATAAATGGAGCGCTCGCGCTCCGAAAGAGCATAGGGGCGCACTTGTTCCCAGTAGCGTTCATCAAAATTCGAGGGCTCCTCGCTACTGAGCGTCACATTATTATTGAGGTCCAAGACCTGCTGCGGAATGGGGCCGTCGAGATCGACCTGCGTATAACCGACCTCACGACTTCCGATAAAAGAGATCAACTTCAAGGAGTCGGAGCGGGTGACCGAAAACTCAGCCTCCATTCTATCGCGCTCCCTAAACCAGCGCATAGAGTCCACCATTCGGTTCTTGGCCGAAAGCTGAAGGCTCTTAATCCAGTTCACATTGACTCCGCGAGGCATACGCGCCGAGGCCGACTGCAGAGCATAAGTCGCCGAGTCGATATGTATCTCTCCATCCAAAACCGGCGTAGCCGTGCGTTTGGGATGGAAACGAATTTTATAGGTTTTGCGCCCCTCAACCTCAAGGCTGTCGACCAAAAAGTAGTTGTAGAACGAAAGTCCCGACTCGGCAAGAGGTCCGGCAAAACGAACTCCAAAGACCTCAATGAAGTTGTGATAGAAATTGACATCTCCATTGATGTGTCCCGTAAATTGGGCTATCGAGAAGGTATCCTCGATACCCGAAACACGATTAGCCTCAATCACCTCGCGCGTAAAGGAGGGATGCTTGCTGTGATAAAGCGAAGCCTTGGTCTCGGATATCATCATCGGCAGATAGGGACTTCCCGTCAGGGCCGAGGTGTCGACATAATCGAAGATAAAACCAAAATTGCGCTGCATTCGCTTCGACTTAAAGGTCTTGACATTGGCCAAGTCGAGCTGCATCTTGGTATAAGTTTCACATGAATAGCGCTCATATTCATCCGGATTGTTGAGCGTCTTGCGGCGTATCGCCTCCTTGAGAATGGGATGTGAAGGGTTCTCACCCGGGGTTACGACCACCTGTTCGATGGCAAAATCGGCCGTCTCAAGGGCAAAGTCAACCGTATTAAAACTCCGAAGACGAACCGGCTTGGTTTGAGGATGATACCCCATGAAGGTCGCCTCGATACGACTCACAGTATCGCGCGACTCAAGGGCATAGACTCCGTTCTCATCGGTTGTGATTCCGGTGGTGGTCCCCGGAAAGAGAACACTGGCAAAGGGTATTGCCTGACCCGTCGCAGCATCGGTCACACGCCCACGCACACGCGTAGTCTGGGCCACGGCCGAAAGGCTCGTTACCAAAAAAATCAGCAGGATGGCAAGGGTGCGATTCATCTTTTCCTAACTCGAAACAAAGGTAACGAAAATATGATAACGACCCCGAAAAAAAGTCAATCTGCCACAAAGATTGCGACAGATTGACCGAAAACAAGGGATAAAAAGCCCTATGCAGATTACTTCTTGTAGGCCTCGATACCATCCTGGAGGAACTTCACGAAGTTCGCAACCTCCAAATCATAGCCGTGGGGATCAACCAACATCTCGCCCTCGGCATTCTTGAGGATGTAGTAGGGCTGAGCATTCACGCCATAGTTCTTCAGGGCGTAGTGCGAGTTGATCTTGCCGAGGCTCTTGAGCACCTTACCCGTATCGGTGGTCACCCAGTCGCTCTCGGGAAGCTCGGTCTTGTCGTCCATATAGAGGGCTACGATCACATACTCGTTGGCCAGAATCTGCATCACCTGCGGGTCGGACCATACGCGCTGCTCCATCTCGCGGCAGTTCACGCAGCCGTGACCCGTGAAGTCGATGAAGATGGGCTTATCGACCTTGGCAGCATAGGCCTCAGCCTCCTTCAGGTCAAAGAAGCCCTGCAGACCGTTGGGCAGGTGGAGGAAGTCGGCATACTTGCGCTGCTCACCGGCTGCCGGAGCATTGGGAGCCACAACTGCAGTACCCTGACCAATCACAAAGTCCTGCGAGGTGAGGGGAGGCAGATAGCCCGAGAGGCCCTTCAACGGAGCACCCCACATACCCGGAATCATATAGACTACAAACGAGAAGACGACGATAGCCAGCGTCAGACGACCTACACCCAGGTAGGGCATATCGCTGTCGTGAGCAAACTTAATCTTACCCAGCAGGTAGAGACCCATCAGCGTAAATACCACAATCCAGATGGCGAGGTAGATCTCACGGTCGAGCAGCCCCCAGTGGTAGGTCTGGTCGGCAACCGAGAGGAATTTCATACCCAGAGCAACCTCAATAAAGCCGATAACCACCTTTACCGAGTTCAACCAACCACCACTCTTCGGCATATTCTTCAGCAGCGAGGGGAAGAGAGCCAGCAGCGTGAAAGGCAGGGCAAAGGCGAGCGAGAAGGCCAGCATCGTCACGATGGGGGTCCAGAACTCACCCGAGGTCGACTTGATAAGCACCGAACCTACGATGGGACCCGTGCACGAGAACGAAACGAGCACCAGCGTCAGGGCCAGGAAGAAGATACCGCCCAGGCCCTTCGTATCGGCCTTCTCGTCGGTCTTGTTCACCAGCCACGAAGGCATCGTAATCTCGAAAGCACCGAAGAACGAAGCCGCAAAGACCATGAAGACGATGAAGAAGATGATATTGGGCAACCAGTGCGTAGCCAGCCAGTTGAAGATGTCGGCCGTTACGGCATCACCACCCACTACACGCGTAATAACGATAATGGCGGCAATGGGGAGCGTATAGAGCGCTACGATGAAGAAGCCGTAGAGCGAAGCACGCACACGACCCATGGCGGCACCACCCTCACCCTTGAGGAAGTACGACACGGTCATCGGAACCATCGGGAAGACGCAGGGGGTCAAGAGTGCGGCAAAGCCCCAGAGGATAGCCTCGAGAATGTAGGCCCAGATCGAACCCTCCTGCTCTTTCTCGGCAGGAGCCACCTCAGCAGCAGGAGCGGCCTGCTCGGCCTTCACCTCCTCGGCAGGAGCAGCAACCTCCTCGGCAGCAGCGGCCTCGGCAGCAGCAGGTTCAGCGGCAGGTGCAGCCACCCCCTTCAGGGTGAACGAGAACTCCTCATCCGTCGGGGGCAGGCAGGTACCCTCGTTGCAGGCCATGTACTCGACCATCATCTTCACCTCAGCCTCGGCACCGTTCACGCGCACCTGCTGAGCAAAGAGGGCCTCATTCTCATAATAGCCGATCTCCATCTCGTAGATATCGTCATAGTGACGCACGAGCTTACCCTCGACCTTCAAGTCGCCCTCAAGTACGGCATCCTTTGCGGGCTCGGTCTTCACGACCGTAGCCACAGGACCGCCCAACTCATAGGGACCCATGTCGTAGATGTGCCAACCCTTCTCGATCGTGGCACGCAACTCCAAGCGGTAGAGGCCGTTGCCCAGATCCTTGGACTCGCTCTTCCACTTCACCACCTCCTGGGCCGATGCCGCAAACGTCACGACAGCCATGGCCACAAGGAGCATTCTCTGCAAAAATTTGTTCATATAAGTTTGTTGTTTAGTTGTTTCGGGCTCACACCCTTTTCGTCAAAAGGGGCTATAAACCGGACAAAGATACGCAGAAATTCGCAAAGGCGCAAAATTTCAGCAAGATAATTGCAACAACGGGTAGAAAAAGAGCCCTCTCCCTCCTCCCCCGGCAAAGGAAAAGTGAGAGGCATAGAAGAGAATAAACCACTAAATATCTGACAGATGGCCAGTATTTTAATCCTGATTTATTCGGGAATACCCAGACGACGGCGCAGCCGCCGGTGAAGATCGCACAAGAAGATCCCGAGCAGCAGAAAGATCAGCACACAACGCCCCAGAAACGACAGGTTGGCGACCGCCTCGTTTAAGCGCACAAGCAGGCCTGCCCCCACACCCACCATCAACAGCACGGCCACGCCCGTCAGCAAAAAGAGACATCGCGTCTGACGTCGAAATTGTGCTCCTTGCTCGCGGCGCACACGGTTCATCACCCGCTCGGTCAGAAAGAGGGGCGTATAGGGCATGGGGCGCGACTGCACCACTCTGCGCAACTCGCTATCACTTAACTCTTTTCGTTGATCCATAGTTCCAACTTTTTGCGTATACGGTGCAGGCGCACCTTACTGTTGTTCTCCGTCAGGCCGAGGATCTCGCCACACTCGGCCAACGGGCGGTTTTCGTAGTAGTGCAACTGCACCAAGGCCCGCTCCTCGGGGGCGAGGCGATCGAGGGCCTGTAGCAACATCCGCTCCCGCTCCTCGATCCGGGCAAGCTCCGCCTGCTCCTGTTCGGATCCATCAACCAGCCGCTCGACACGCTTTTCATCGAAGAGCGAAAAGGTGTATCGCTTAGGGCGCACGGCCGAGAGTGCCATATTGCAGGCTATACGATAGAGCCAGGTCGAAAAGGAGCTCGCTCCCCGATAGGTCGAGAGCTTGGTATAGGCTTTCACGAAGATATCCTGCGTAAGCTCCTCGCTCTGCTCACGCCGCCCGACAATGCCATAGACGAGTGAGAAGATCGGGCGGCTGTAGCGCTCGACCAAGGGGGCAAAGGCCTCGGCATCGCCTCCCAGCACCCGGCGAATCAATCGCAGTTCCTCTTCGTGGTTCATCTCGCAACATTAGACGACCAAAAACTCATCGGGTTACAAAGGTAACCGTTTTAATGAATCCGACAACTCGGTGTAACCATCTCCCCCGCCCTGCGTCTAAAGGGGCAAAGAGAGCCTTCTGCCGGCAGAGCTGGAAACTTTATTGGAAAACCTTAATAAAAAAACAGACGACTATGAGCTTTTTGATGTTTCTATTTTATCTCTCGCTCCTATTTGCCATTTATCGGGTCGTGGAGCTTTCGCTCAAACGCTATGAGCGTTTGAAAGCGATGCAGAAATTAGAGGGTGAGGAGTTGATTGCCTACCTCGGCAAAGCCGAACCCGAGCAAAAGAGCAATTCGCTCGAGCAGAGCAAGTGGTGGCTGATTCGCATTGCCAGCCTGCTGATTGGTGTTGGTGTCACCCTATCCTTGAGCCCCCTGATCATCAATTGGGGGATTGAATTCGGCGAGGCCAACAAACTCTCCTCGGATTTGAACGCCTTCGCTGTCATCGGATGTGGCTTTATCTGTAGTGCTGTTACCCTACTGATCGAACTTATCATCGAACACAAGGTGCGCAAACAAAGCAATGAGTAATGAGCAATGGGCAATGAGCAATGAGCAATGAGCAATGAGTAATGAGCAATGAGCGATGAGCAATGAAGAATCCGCCACCTTTAGGCGGATTTTTTTTCGCTTAGGTGGTTTGGGGAATTTACTTAGAGAGATCAGGGGAATTAAGGAGGCTAAAGAGATAAATTTCCCAAATTTCCCAAATTCCCTAAATTCCCTAAATTCTCTAAATTCCCTTAACGCCCTAACCTCCCTAATTTCTCTAACCTCCCTAATTTCTCTAACCTCGCTAAATCCCCTAAAACACCACCATCCCGCTCCAGAATTTCGGATTTTAAGCGAGGAAATTTTGCGCGAAACTTTTCCTTACGCCTCATTTTGGCGTCAGAAGCGGTCAGATGCAACGCTCGACGAAAAAACCTCGGAAGGGTTGTACTCAGTGTACTACCCTTTCGAGGTTTTTTGGTTAGCGGCCACAGGTGACCGCTTATCACGCCAAAATCAGCAAAAATTACATCTTCTTGCCAACATTGGTCTTCTTAGCGACCTTAGGAGCAGCAGCCTTGGCAGCCTTAGGAGCAGCGGCCTTAGCCTTCTTCTCGGCAACTACCGTAGCATCCTCCACGGCATCGGTCGACTTCTTCGAGCGCGAACGACGGGTCTTGGGCTTAGCCTCCGTAGCAGCGGCGGGCTGCACACCCAGCGTATAGGCCTCGTTGAAATCAACGAACTCGATGATGCACATGTCGGCACCGTCACCCAGACGGAAACCGGTCTTCAGGATACGGGTGTAACCACCGGGACGCTCAGCAATCTTGGGAGCGATGGTACGGAACAACTCCGTAACGGCCTCCTTCTGCTTCAGATAGGAGAATACCACACGACGCGAGTGGGTGCTGTCCTCTTTCGACTTCGTAACGATAGGCTCTACGAAGCGCTTGAGGGCCTTAGCCTTTGCAACCGTCGTCTCGATGCGCTTGTGCAGGATGAGCGACGAAGCCATATTCGAGAGCAGAGCCTTGCGGTGACCGGCCTGACGGCCAAGGTGATTGAAATTCTTATTGTGTCTCATTTAATTAGTCTTTATCAAGTTTGTAGATAGATACGTCCATACCGAACTTCAGGTTGAGCGACGTGAGCAGCTCGTCCAGCTCGGTGAGCGACTTCTTACCGAAATTGCGGAACTTCAAGAGGTCGTTGCGGCTCAACTTCACCAGGTCACCCACCGTATCGACATCGGCAGCCTTCAGGCAGTTCAGGGCGCGCACGCTCAGATCCTGATCCGAAAGCTTGGTCTTCAACAGTTGGCGCATGTGCAGGATATCCTCATCGAACTCCTCGGTTCCATTGGTGTCCTCCATGTTGACGGTGATCTTCTCGTCCGAGAAGAGCATGAAGTGCTGGATCAGAATTTTCGCAGCCTCCTTCAGGGCCTCCTTCGGGTGGATAGAACCGTCCGTAGTAATCTCCAAATTCAACTTCTCGTAGTCGGTACGCTGCTCCACACGGTAGTCCTCGATCGAATACTTCACATTCTTGATGGGAGTGTGAATCGAGTCAATCGGAAGCGTTCCGAACTCGCACTCGGCAGGGGTGTTCTCCTCAGCGGGAACATAGCCGCGACCCTTACCAATGGTAATGGTCATCTGCATCTTGGTGTTGGGTGCGAGGTGGCAGATTACCAGCTCCGGGTTCAATACCTTGAACGAAGAGAGGAAGTTCGAGATGTAGCCTGCGGTCAGCTCCGTTACACCGGCGACATTGATGGTGACCTTCTCGGTCTCCTGATTATCCACCGTGCGAATGAATCGAACCTGCTTCAGGCCGAGAATGATTTCGATCATTCCCTCCTTCACTCCGGGTATGGCGGCGAACTCGTGGTCCACGCCGGCAACCTTGACCGTCGTGATGGCATAACCCTCCAGCGAGGAGAGCAGCACACGGCGCAGGGCATTACCGACGGTCATACCGAAACCAGGCTCCAAAGGACGGAACTCGAAAGTCCCGACCGAGGAGGTCGAATTCAGCATGATCACCTTTTCAGGTTTCTGAAATGCTAATATTGCCATAATATTGAATTGGTTGTTTAATTACTACTTGGAGTAGAGCTCGACAATCAGCTGCTCCTTGATGTTCTCGGGAATCTCCTCGCGCTCGGGCTTCTGCAGGAACTTACCCGTCAGGGTAGCACCGTCCCACTCCAACCAGGCGTAGCGGCTCTTCGACGAACCGGCAACAGCCGAGGTGATTACCTCCAAACTCTTCGACTTCTCGCGAACCGATACCACATCGCCGGCCTTGAGTGCATACGAGGGGATGTTTACAACCTCACCGTTTACACAGATGTGGCGGTGCGATACCAGCTGACGGGCAGCAGCACGCGTGGGAGCGATACCCAAGCGGTAAACCACGTTGTCCAGACGGCACTCCAAGAGCTTCAGCAGGTTCTCACCCGTGATACCACCCATACGGGCAGCCTGCTCGTAGGTGCGGGCGAACTGCTTCTCCAGCAGACCGTAGGTCATCTTGGCCTTCTGCTTCTCATTGAGCTGCGTACCGTACTCCGATACCTTCTTGCGCTTGCGAGCCAGACCGTGCTGTCCGGGAGGGAAGTTGCGCTTCTCCAGAACCGTGTCGGCTCCATAAATAGCCTCGCCGAAACGACGGGCGATTTTCGATTTAGGTCCAATATATCTTGCCATTGTCTTTTACTTTTTTTGCGTTAAAAAACTTTCTTCGCCTTCGTCAGGTGTTATACGCGACGACGGTTGGGAGCACGACAACCATTGTGGGGCATCGGCGTAACGTCGATGATCTCCGTTACCTCGATACCGGCACCGTGGATGGTACGAACGGCCGACTCACGACCCGCACCGGGACCCTTCACATAGACCTTCACCTTGCGCAGACCCATATCGTAGGCAACCTTTGCGCAGTCGGCCGAAGCCGTCTGGGCGGCATAGGGAGTGTTCTTCTTCGAGCCGCGGAAACCCATCTTACCGGCCGAAGACCAGCTGATTACGTCACCATTCTCGTTGGTAATCGTAACAATTACGTTGTTAAACGTCGAGTGTACGAAGGCCATACCCTGTACGCCCACCTTAACAACCTTCTTCTTAACAGTTCCAGTTTTCTTTGCCATAACTCTCTATGATTACTTCGTTGCCTTTTTCTTGTTTGCGACAGTCTTCTTGCGGCCCTTGCGCGTACGAGCGTTGTTCTTCGTGCTCTGACCGCGAACCGGAAGGCCCAGACGGTGACGGATACCACGGTAGCAACCGATATCCATCAGACGCTTGATGTTGAGCTGAACGACCGAACGGCACTCGCCCTCGACCTTGATGCCGAGGTCGGCAATCGTCGAACGAATTGCACCTACCTGATCGTCCGTCCAATCCTCTACCTTGATATCGTAGCTGATACCGGCTACGTCGAGGATCTGGCGAGCCGTCGAGCGACCAATACCGTAGATATAGGTCAAGCCGATCTCGCCTCTTTTGTTTTTGGGTAAATCTACACCAACTATACGTGCCATAAATCTCTTTTTTCTTTAATTACTAAAAACATTAACCCTGGCGCATTTTGAACTTCGGGTTCTTCTTGCAGATCACGTAGAGCTTGCCCTTACGCTTCACGATCTTGCAATCCTCTGATCTTTTCTTGATCGATGCTTTTACTTTCATAATTCAAGCAATCATTTGTTATTTGTACCTGAAAGAGATACGTCCCTTGGTCAAATCGTAGGGCGTCATCTCCACTTTCACTTTATCTCCGGGCAGGATCTTGATGTAGTGCATGCGCATCTTACCCGAGATATGGGCCGTAATCACATGGCCGTTGTCCAACTCCACACGGAACATGGCGTTCGACAAAGCCTCGATGATGGTACCGTCCCGTTCGATTGCAGTCTGTTTTGCCATAGAAATCTATTCTACAAGTTGTTTTCAATGATGGTGTAATCTGTCAAAATGTCGGGCCCGCCTTTGCGGATCGCTACGGCAAATTCGTAGTGAGCCGCCGCCTTGCGATCGCGTGTGCGGATGGTCCAGCCATCCCGCTCACACACAACCGCTTTGTTGCCCAAAGTGATCATCGGTTCAATACAGATGACCATACCCTCTTTCAAGAGCGGTCCTCTGCCGCGAGCTCCGTAGTTCGGAACACCCGGGTCTTCGTGCATCTTACGACCCAGACCATGTCCCTCCAACTCTCGGACTACGCCATAGCCGAACTTTTCGGCATACTCCTGCACGGCAGCCGAGATATCGCCCACGCGATTTCCCGCTTTCGCCCGTGCCGTACCCCTATAAAGAGCCTCTTTGGTGACGGTCATCAGCTGCCTAACTTCATCAGCAACTTCTCCGACGGCAAACGTATAAGCCGAATCACCAACAAACCCCTTCATAAACGTACCAATATCGACCGATACGATATCACCCTCCTTAAGGATGCATTTCTCAGACGGAATCCCGTGTACCACCACCTCGTTCACCGAGATGCAGGTGGCTGCCGGATAGCCCTGGTAACCCAGGAAGGCCGGCACGGCGCCATGGCTGCGGATAAACTCCTCGGCCACGCGATCCAACTCGGCTGTCGAGACCCCGGGCTTGATATACTTGCCCACCTCGGCGAGCGTACGGCTCACCAGCAGGTTATTCTCGCGCAGGAGTTCGATCTCCTCATCCGTCTTCAGATAGATCATCTTTATTCGATCTTAACTTTGGCAAAACATTTTAGTGGCGACCCTGAATTCGTCCGGTCTTCATCAGACCATCGTAGTGACGCATCAGAAGGTAGCTCTCTATCTGCTTCAGAGTGTCGAGAACCACACCCACCATAATCAGCAGCGAGGTACCGCCATAGAAGTAGGCGAACGACTGCTGGATGTTCAGGAAGCGCATGGCCAGAGCGGGCAGGATTGCCACCACAGCCAGAGCTACCGAACCGGGAAGGGTGATTCGCGTCATGATGCCGTCGATGTAGTTCACGGTCTGCTTACCGGGCTTCACGCCGGGGATAAAGCCACCGTTACGCTTCATATCGTCGGCCATCATTTGAGGATTGATGATAATTGCGGTGTAGAAGTAGGTAAACGCAATTACCAACACTGCCAGCGTGAAGTTGTACCAGAAGCCGGTCATCGAGGCGAATGCTGCGGCAAAGCCGGGAGCAACCGACTGGAACAACATGGGAACAAACATCAGGGCCTGGGCGAAGATGATCGGCATCACGTTGGCCGCGTTCATCTTCAGGGGGATGTACTGACGCACACCGCCATACTGCTTGTTACCAATAATGCGCTTGGCATACTGTACGGGAACCTTGCGGACTGCCTGAACCAGTGCGATGGTGGCCATGAAGACCAGGAACAAAAGCACAAGCTCAAGAATCAGCATGAACGCGCTACCGGCCGACGTCGAGAAGCGGGCCGTGGCCTCAGCCAACAGGGCGTGAGGCAGGCGGGCAACGATACCGATCATGATGATCAGCGAGATACCGTTACCGATACCCTTGTCCGTAATCTTCTCGCCGAGCCACATCACGAACATCGTACCGGCGATCAGAATTACCGTAGCGTAGGCGTAGAACCAAGGCGTTGCACCGTACACGAAGGCGGGGCCCGAGGTCATAGCCAGGTTGGCTACATAGGCGGGACCCTGGAGTGCCAGCACACCGATGGTCAGCAGACGCGTCCACTGGTTCATCTTGCGGCGTCCGCTCTCACCCTCCTTCTGCAGCTTCTGCACGGCGGGAATCATCATGCCGGCCAGCTGGATGATAATCGAGGCGGTGATGTAAGGCATCACACCCAAAGCAAAGATCGAGGCATTACCAAATGCACCGCCCGAGAAGACATTCAGAAGACCCAGAAGACCGTTCTCCTGACTGCTCAACTGGCTGGCAAGGCCCTGCAATGCGTTGGGGTCGATACCCGGGAGCACCACAAAACTGCCCAAACGATAGATAAGAAGAAGACCCAGCGTGTAGAGAATACGTTTACGCAGCTCCTCGATCTTATATATGTTTTTGAGCGTTTCAACAAATTTCTTGTTGGTCGCCAGCATGGCCACGATGGCCACGATGACGATACCAACCAAGAGATAACCTTTCATAGTTGTAAATTTTTCAAAAATTACATCTTCTCTACGCTACCGCCGGCGGCCGTGATGGCAGCCTCGGCACTCTTCGAGAAGGCGTGAGCCTTCACCTGAAGGGCCTTCGATACGGCACCGTTACCCAGAATCTTCACACGGTCGTTACCCGACACGAAACCGGCCGAAACCAGCGTCTCGAAGTTGATCTCCGTGAGGTTCTTCTTCGTCGAAAGCTCCTCGAGCGTCGAGAGGTTGATGGGCTTGTACTCCACACGCTTCAGGTTGGTGAAGCCGAACTTGGGCAGACGACGCTGAAGCGGCATCTGACCACCCTCGAAGCCTAACTTACGCTTGTAACCCGAGCGCGACTGAGCACCCTTGTTACCGCGCGTCGAGTAACCACCGTGACCCGAACCGGCACCGCGGCCGACACGCTTATCGTGGTGGGTCGAACCCTTTGCGGGTTTCAAATTATTGAGTTCCATAGTTTACTTTACGCTTTAAGTGTTACTTATTTTACCTCCTCGACCTTTACGAGGTGCTTTACGCGCTCGATCATACCCTTGATGATCACCGAGTCGTCGTGCTCTACGCTGGCGTTAATCTTCTTCAGACCAAGTGCGTCGAGGTTCTTGCACTGCTGCTTCGAAGCGCCGATGCGGCTTCTGAGCTGAGTAATCTTTAATCTTGCCATCTTCTTGAAAATTAACCGTTAAACACCTGTTTCAGGGAGATGCCGCGAACCTGAGCAACCGTGTAGGCATCGCGAAGCTCGCACAGAGCGGCGATCGTAGCCTTCACCAGGTTGTGGGGGTTCGACGAACCCTTGCTCTTTGCGAGCACGTTCTTCACACCGGCCGACTCCAGCACGGCACGCATGGCACCACCGGCGATGATACCCGTACCGGGGGCTGCGGGGCGAATCATCACCAGCGAACCGTCGTAGCGGCTCTCCTGCTTGTGAGGAATCGTACCATTGATTACGGGAATCTTCACCAGGTTCTTCTTGGCATCCTCTACGCCCTTGGCGATAGCTGCCTGAACCTCCGACGCCTTACCCAGACCATAGCCTACCACGCCGTTCTCGTTACCTACCACTACGATAGCCGAGAAGGTGAAGGTACGACCACCCTTGGTAACCTTGGTAACGCGATTAATGCTTACGAGGCGATCCTTAAGCTCCAGGTCGCTCGTGCGTACTTTCTTTACATTCATATTTGCCATAATCGCTTAGAATTTAAGGCCACCCTCACGAGCAGCGTCAGCTAACATTTTTACTCGGCCGTGGTAGAGGTAGCCGTTACGGTCGAAGGCCACGGTCTCGATACCCTTGGCTACGGCACGCTCGGCGGCGAGCTTACCCACCAGGGCGGCTACTTCACACTTGTTCTTGCCGGCAGCAGCCTCCACAACCTCCTTGTCGAGCGACGAAGCCGTTGCGAGGGTTACGCCTGCCAGGTCATCAATGAACTGCACGTAGATCTGCTTGTTGCTACGGAATACAGTCATACGAGGCTGCGATGCCGTACCGCTCACGATCTTGCGGATACGCATCTTGATGCGCTCTCTTCTTTCAATCTTATTCAGTGACATACTTCTATACTCTATTTACTATTTAGCACCTGCAGACTTACCTGCCTTACGACGCAGTACCTCGCCTACGAACTTGATACCCTTACCCTTATAAGGCTCCGGCTTGCGCAGCGAACGGATCTTGGCAGCCACCTGGCCGACCAACTGCTTATCGATACTCTTCAGCGTGACGATGGGGTTACCCTTCTTCTCCGTTACGGCCGTGGCGGTCACCTCGGCGGGGAGCATCAGGTGCGTATCGTGCGAGTAACCGAGGCTCATCTCCAGGATGTTGCCCTTCACCTCTGCCTTGAAACCTACACCAACAAGCTCCTGCTTGATCTCATAACCCTTCGATACACCGACAACCATGTTGTTGATCAGCGCACGATACAGACCGTGCAGCGAACGGTGACGGGGCTGGTTCGTAGGACGGGTTACCAGAACGGCCGGAATCTCCTTCTCGGTCTTGGTATCCACATAGGTGCCGACCTCGACTTTGATGTCCGAGTCAACCTTCTGACTCAGCGTACCAAGAGGCCCTTTCACGCATACCACATTGCCGGCCTCGACCGTTACGGTCACGCCTGCGGGTATGTTTACAGGTAATTTACCAATTCTTGACATAGCTTAATTCGTTTTTTTTGAGTTTTTCATTAGTAGATGTAGCACAGTACCTCACCGCCTACGTTCTCCTTGCGAGCAGCAGCATCGGTCATGATGCCCTTCGAGGTCGAGAGGATGGCGATACCCAGACCGTTCTGTACGCGGGGCATATCGGCCACCGAAACATACTGGCGCAGACCGGGACGGCTGACACGCTTCAAACCCTTGATGGCGTTTACCTTCGATGCTGCGTCCCACTTCAAAGCGATCTTGATGATGGGGTGACCCTGCTCGTTGTTGTCGAACTTGTAGGCCAAAATGTAACCCTGCTCAAAGAGAATCTTCGTGATTGCCTGCTTAATTTTTGAGCCGGGAGCTTCAACCACCTTGTGGTTGGCTTTCACCGCGTTTCTAATTCGCGTGAGAAAATCCGAAATAGGATCCGTCATGATGAATTAAAAGTTAAAAATTAATAAAATTAGTTAATTGTTTTCTGTTTTTTACCCTCCTAAACGCTTAACCGTCAAGGGATTCCGATCATCTCTAAGACCCCGGTACCCATCCGGCCACACACTCATGCACACACCTGCACACTTGCATACGCGCTCGAAAAGCGGGCAAATTTACGCATAATTTCCCATATTACCAACGATTTAGCAATTTTTTTGTCGGAAAACGACATCATCACGCCTCATCGCTCCCTTCATTCGAGGTACATTTGAGCACACCAAAAGCCGGCACCGAAAAAAGGGCCAACCTCTTAGCACAACACAACGAACCTCCCAAAGGACCGCCCCAAAGGGGCAGGATCGGGAAACTCCTGGTTACAAATGACGACCCGTTTCTGGAGCCCCGCCGCCGAGAAGTTACCGCCTGGTAGCGGCACTTTCCCCGACTTTGCGACTATCATACTTCGGGACGACACCCGTATAGAATTCTCTCCTTACAGGTCAAGGTGAGGAGCAGGTTACTCCCACCTCTTCCAGACGGGCACCCGCGGGCACCCTCCGGATAGGATTCAAAAAAGAGGGGAGGAGAGAGTTTCGGATTGCTCTTTAGAGACTCCACAAAACTCTCCCCCTCCCGAATTGGGCTACCAGCTGGCCTTCGTTACGCCCGGAATAAGGCCGTTCGAGGCCATCTCGCGGAACTGAATACGGCTGATACCGAACAGGCGCATATAACCCTTCGGACGACCGGTAATCTTGCAACGGTTGTGCTGGCGGATAGGATTCGAGTTGCGGGGCAACTTCGAGAGGGCGATCCAAGCCTCCTCGTGATCCATCTCACCGGCCTTTACCTTGGCAGCGATCTCCTCGCGCTTGTGCGCATAACGCTTGGCGAGCTTCTCACGCTTCACCTCGCGGGCCTTCATTGATTCTTTTGCCATAGTCGTTAGTTCTTTTTAGCGTTCTTGAAAGGCAGACCGAACTCCTTCAGGAGAGCATAAGCCTCCTCGTCGGTCTTAGCCGAGGTCACGAAGGTGATCTCCATACCGAAGATCTTGGTGATCTTGTCGATGTCGATCTCCGGGAAGATGATCTGCTCGGTGATACCGAGGGTGTAGTTACCCTGACCGTCGAACTTCTCGTTGATACCCTTGAAGTCGCGGATACGGGGCAGAGCCACAGCGATCAGACGCTCCAGGAACTCGTACATACGATAGTGGCGGAGGGTAACGCGAACACCGATGGGCATGCCCTTACGGAGCTTGAAGTTCGAGATATCCTTGCGCGACTTGGTCTGCACGGCCTTCTGACCGGTGATCAGGGTGAGCTCCTCCTGAGCTACGTCGATGAGCTTCTTATCGGCAACAGCCTGGCCCATACCCTGGTTTACGACGATTTTCTCCAGCTTCGGGCACTGCATGATGCTCGTGTAACCGAACTGCTTCATAAGGGCAGGAACGATCTGCTCCTTATACTGGGTCTTGAGTGTAGGAATATAAGCTGCCATTATTTGATCTCCTCCCCTGACTTTTTAGCGTAACGAACTAATTTACCTTTGTCGTCTGCCTTACGACCTACGCGAGTGGGCTTGCCGCTCTTGGGGTCGATAACCTGCAGATTCGAGATGTGGATCGGAGCCTCCTGCTCAACGATACCACCCTGAGGATTCTGTGCATTGGGCTTGGTAGCCTTCTTGCAGATGTTTACGCCCTCGACGATAGCACGCTGCTTCTCAACGTCTACCTTCAGGACCTTACCCTGCTGACCTTTGTTGTCGCCGGCGTTGACGTAAACCATATCCCCTTTCTTAATATGTAACTTAACTGACATACTTCGATAAGTGTTTTTAATTTACAATACTTCGGGTGCCAGCGAGATGATCTTCATGTACTGGTCACGCAGCTCACGGGCTACGGGGCCGAAGATACGGGTTCCGCGCATCTCACCCTGGTTGTTCAACAGTACCACGGCGTTGTCGTCGAAACGAATGTACGAACCGTTGGCACGGCGAATCTCCTTCTTTGTTCTCACTACGACTGCCTTCGACACCGTACCCTTCTTGACATCGCCCGAGGGAGTTGCGCTCTTGACAGAAACGACGATCTTATCGCCGATCGAAGCGTAGCGACGCTTGGTACCGCCCAGCACACGGATGCAGAGAACCTCCTTTGCACCGCTGTTGTCGGCTACCACCAATCTACTTTCCTGTTGTATCATAACTACTTCGCTCTTTCAATGATTTGTACTAATCTCCAACGCTTGGTCTTGCTCAAGGGGCGCGTCTCCATAATGCGTACGGTATCGCCCTCCTTAATGGTCTCGTCCAGACACTCGGCAACGAACTTCGTCGTCTTGTTCACGAACTTACCATAGATCGGGTGCTTCACCTTACGGGCAACGGCAACCACAATGGTCTTCTCCATTTTGTTGCTGACAACAACCCCGATACGCTCTTTTCTAAGATTTCTTTCCATAGTGGTCACTTTTATTTAGCGTTCTTTTGACGCAGAATTGTCAGCATACGCGCGATATCTCTGCGGGATTTCTTGATAATCGACGGATTCTCGACGGGCGATACTGCATGCTGCACCTTCAGCTTCGTGAGCTCGGCCTTCTGGGCCTCGATGCGCTCCTGCAGATCCTTTACCGACAGGTCCTTTATTTCAGCACTTTTCATAGCTTCCTTACTCGTTTAGATGTTAGTCTCGACGTAGTCACGTCTTACAATAAACTTGGTCGTAATAGGCAGCTTCTGGGCACCCAGACGAAGGGCCTCCTGAGCAATTGCCAAGGGTACACCCTCTGCCTCGAAGAGAATACGGCCGGGAGTAACGGGGGCTACGAAGCCTTCGGGATTACCCTTACCCTTACCCATACGAACCTCGGCGGGCTTCTTGGTGATCGGTTTGTCGGGGAAGATGCGGATCCAGATCTGACCCTCACGCTTCATGTAACGGGTGATGGCCTGACGAGCAGCCTCGATCTGACGACCCGTGATCCAGGTGGACTCAAGTGCTTTGATGCCGAACGAACCGTATGCAAGCTGGTTACCGCGCTGGGCAACTCCCTTCATACGACCCTTCTGCATTCTTCTAAATTTGGTCTTTTTTGGCTGTAACATAACTGTACTATCGCGTTAAAAGGTCCTACTTATTGTTGTTATTGCGGCGCTTGCGGGGGGCACCCTTACCGCGACGATCCTGCTGACGCTCGCCACCGTGCTGCTGAGCCGATGCACCGGCGATCTCAAACAGATCACGCTTACCGTAAACCGTACCCTGGCAGATCCAAACCTTGATACCCAGGATACCCACCTTCGTGAGAGCCTCGGTCAGGCAGTAATCTACATCGGCACGGAAGGTGTGCAGAGGCACGCGACCCTCCTTGATGGTCTCCGTACGAGCCATCTCGGCGCCGCCTACGCGGCCTGCAACCTGTACCTTGATACCCTCGGCGCCCATGCGCATCGTCGAGGCTACAGCCATCTTCACGGCACGACGGAACGAAACACGACCCTCCAACTGACGGGCGATGTTCTGGCCCACGAGCGTGGCATCCACCTCGGGACGCTTCACCTCGAAGATGTTGATCTGAACCTCCTTGCCGGTGAGCTTCTTGAGCTCCTCCTTCAACTTATCGACCTCCTGGCCGCCCTTACCGATGATGATACCCGGACGGGCGGTGGCGATGGTTACCGTTACCAGTTTGAGCGTGCGCTCGATGATAATCTTCGAAATACTTGCTTTGGCCAAACGGACATTCAGGTACTTACGAATCTTAGCGTCTTCTACCAATTTCTCCGAGAAATCCTTACCACCGAACCAGTTGGAGTCCCAACCGCGGATGATACCAAGACGGTTTGCTATTGGATTAACTTTCTGTCCCATTTGTCTTACTTGTTTTCTTCGATTACCATTTTGTCAACTACGATCGTCACATGGTTCGAGCGCTTGCGAATGCGGTGCGCACGACCCTGGGGTGCAGGCTGGATACGCTTCAGCATGCGGCCGCAGTCTACGAATACCTCCTTTACGCAGAGCTTCGTATCCTCCAGACGCTCGTTCTCGTTCTTGGCCTCCCAGTTGGCGATTGCCGACTTCAGGAGCTTCTCCATGCGGATCGATGCCTCCTTCTTCGAGTAACGAAGGATGCCCAATGCCTTGTTGATCTCCACACCGCGAATGATATCGGCTACCAGACGCATCTTACGGGGAGAGGTGGGGCAATCGCGCATAATAGCGATAGCCTTCTGCTTCTTTTCAGCCTTCAGTTTTTCGGCTCTTATTGATTTTCTTGCTCCCATTTTCTACCTACTTTTTCTTGTTACCTGCATGACCACGGAAGTTACGCGTCGGAGCAAACTCGCCGAGTTTGTGACCGACCATATTCTCGGTTACATAAACGGGAATAAACTTATTTCCGTTGTGGACAGCGATCGTCTGACCTACGAAGTCAGGCGAAATCATACTTGCTCGCGACCAAGTCTTGATGACAGACTTCTTATTGCCCTCGGCCTGTGCGACTACCTTGGCCTCCAGTTTCGGGTCAATGAATGGTCCTTTTTTTAATGAACGGCTCATTATGTACTCTTATTTAATTACTTTTTCTTTCTGGAAATGATAAACTTCGAGGTCGTCTTCTTCGGGTTGCGCGTCTTGTAACCCTTAGCCAACAGACCCTTACGCGAACGGGGGTGACCACCCGACGCACGACCTTCACCACCACCCATCGGGTGATCTACGGGGTTCATTACAACACCACGGTTGTGCGGACGGCGGCCCAGCCAACGCTTGCGACCAGCCTTACCCGAGCTCTCGAGGTTGTGATCTACGTTCGAAACCACACCCACCGTAGCACGGCAAGTTACGAGTACCATACGAGTCTCACCCGAAGGCAGCTTGATGATGGCGAATTTGCCCTCACGAGCCAACAGCTGAGCATACGAGCCGGCCGAACGAGCCATTGCGGCACCCTGACCGGGGTAGAGTTCAATATTGTGGATAACCGTACCCAGAGGAATCTCCGACAGCGGGAGCGTGTTACCTACCTCGGGAGCTACGCCCGAGCCACTTACGACGGTCTGACCCACCTGAAGGCCGTTGGGAGCGATGATATAGCTCTTCTGACCATCGGCATAAACCAGCAGGGCGATGCGGGCCGTGCGGTTGGGGTCGTACTCAATCGTCTTTACCGTTGCGGGTACGCCATCCTTCGTACGCTTGAAGTCGATGATTCGGTACATCTGCTTGTGGCCGCCACCGATATAGCGTACCGTCATGTGACCCGAATTGTTGCGGCCGCCCGTGCTCTTCTTGGGAGCAAGCAACGACTTCTCAGGTACGCTGCAGGTGATCTCGTCGAACGTACCGATAATCTTATGTCTCGTACCGGCGGTTACCGGCTTAAACTTTCTTACTGCCATCTTCTTTAGATATTACTGTAAAAATCAATCTTATCTCCATCCTTCAAGGTAACGATTGCCTTCTTGAAGTTGTTGGCGCGACCCTCCAAGAGACCGGCCTTCGTATAGCGGCTCTTGAGTTTGCCCATACAGTTGATGGTGTTTACATCGGTAACGACAACGTTATACATCTGCTCTACGGCATTGCGAATCTGCAACTTGTTAGCACGGACGTCAACGATAAAACCGTAGCGATTCAGCTTCTCGCCCTGAATCGTCATTTTCTCGGTCAAAATAGGCTTAATAATGATTTCCATCTTTCTTGTGCGTTTTAAGCTAACATTACGTTCAGTACATTCTCGGCACCCTCGACCAGAACCACCGACGATGCGTTCATCACCTCATAGGTATTGAGGTTCTGAGCCAGGATGGTCTTCACGTTGGGGATGTTGCGGCACGAGAGCTGCAGGTTTACGTTCGTCTCCGGAAGAACGACCAGCACCTTCTTCGTGGCTACATTCAGCGCCGACTGCATAGCAACTACGCTCTTGGTCTTAGGAGCCTCGAGCTGCAGGTTCTCCAGGGCGATGATGGCACCTGCCTGAGCCTTGTAGCTGAGTGCGCTGCGACGAGCCAGCTGCTTGAGCTTCTTGTTGAGCTTGAAGCTGTAATCACGGGGTACGGGACCGAATACACGGCCACCACCCGGGAACAGGGGCGACTTGATCGAGCCGCAACGTGCACCACCGGTACCCTTCTGACGCTTCAGTTTGCGGGTCGAACCGGCTACTTCGTTACGCTGCTTTGCCTTGTGAGTACCCTGACGCTGATCAGCCAGATACTGCTTTACGTCGAGGTAGATAGCGTGGTCATTAGCCTCCACGCCGAAGACTGCGTCGTTAAGAACTACTTTACGACCGGTCTCTTTGCCTTGTGCGTTCAATACTGCTAATTCCATACTACTTCTCAATTGTTAAGTAAGCACCCTTTGCCCCGGGAATCGAGCCCTTCACCAAGATGAGGTTGCTCTCGGGGATTACCTTCAAAACTTTCAGGTTCAGAACCTTCACCTGATCACCGCCCGTCTGACCCGGAAGACGCTTGCCGGGGAATACGCGCGAGGGATACGACGAGGCACCCAGCGAACCGGGCTTGCGCTGACGGTTGTGCTGACCGTGGGTCTGACCGCCCACACCGGCAAAGCCGTGACGCTTCACTACGCCTTGGAAGCCCTTACCCTTCGAGATCCCCGTTACGTCTACCCAGTCCTCCTCCGAGAACATCTCGACGGTCAGGGTGTCGCCCAGGTTCACCTCGGGCATCTCCTTGAACTCGGCGAGCTTACGCTTGGGCGTCGTACCGGCCTTCTTGAAGTGTCCTAACAAACTGTTGCTGGTGTGCTTTTCACTCTTGTCGTCATAGGCAATCTGTACGGCCTCGTAGCTGTCTTTCTCGACCGTCTTGATTTGCGTAACTACACACGGACCAGCCTCAATGACAGTGCATGGTATGTTCTTACCCTCGGCACTGTAAACGGAAGTCATTCCGATTTTCTTTCCAATAAGTCCTGACATTTTGTGTCAATTTACGTTTGTTAATTATAAATAGAAGTGATATCTTCTTCTTTTGTTGAGAGCACCCCCTGCACTCACAGGGAGTGCTCTCTGTTTTTGGGTTGTTTCGTCTGCGCTATACCTATTATATATAGTGCTCGAAACTTTACCTTACTTTATCAAACCTTGATGGCTACCTCAACACCCGAGGGAAGCTCCAACTTCATCAGCGCGTCGATGGTCTTGGGGGTCGACGAGTAGATGTCGAGGATACGCTTGAAGGTGCAGAGCTGGAACTGCTCACGAGCCTTCTTGTTTACGAAGGTCGAACGGTTCACCGTAAAAATCTGCTTGTGCGTCGGAAGGGGCACCGGACCGCTCACGATGGCGCCCGTGCTCTTCACCGTCTTTACGATCTTCTCGGCCGACTTGTCAACCAGGTTGTGATCGAACGACTTTAACTTGATTCTGATTTTCTGATTCATATCGATTCGTTTTTTTCTTATTCCATATCCTTACGTTTGCCGGCCGACTTCTCGATGATCTCCTTAGCCAGGTTGGCGGGAACCTCCTCGAAGTGGTCGAACTCCATCGACGACGTGGCACGGCCCGACGAAATGGTACGCAGCACGGTAACATAGCCGAACATCTCCGACAGGGGAACCTGAGCCTTAACGACACGGGCGGTACCCTTCGAGTCCATGTTCTGGATCTGGCCGCGACGCTTGTTCAGGTCACCGATGATATCACCCATCGACTCCTCGGGCGTTACCACCTCAACAGCCATGATCGGCTCCATGATCACCGAACCAGCCTTGGGAGCTGCGGCACGGTAACCGTTGCGGGCTGCGATCTCGAACGAAAGCTGATCCGAGTCCACGGGGTGGAACGAACCATCCTTGAGGGTAACCTTCATCGAGTCCATCTTGTAGCCGGCCAGAGCACCGTTGGCCATAGCGGCCTCGAAGCCCTTCTGTACGGCGGGGATGAACTCCTTGGGTACGTTACCACCCTTCACCTCATCGACGAACGTAAGACCCATCTTACCCTCCTCGGCAGGACCGATCTCGAAGATGATGTCGGCGAACTTACCACGACCACCGGTCTGCTTCTTGAATACCTCACGGTGCTGAACGGTCTGCGTAAGAGCCTCCTTGTAGTTCACCTGGGGAGCACCCTGGTTGATCTCCACACCGAACTCACGGCGCAGACGGTCTACAATGATATCGAGGTGGAGCTCACCCATACCGCTGATCACGGTCTGGCCGCTCTCCTCATCGGTCTTCACCGTAAAGGTGGGGTCCTCCTCGGCAAGCTTGCCCAGGGCGATGCCCAGCTTATCGAGATCCTTCTGGGTCTTGGGCTCTACAGCCAGACCGATAACCGGCTCGGGGAAGGTCATCTGCTCCAGCACGATAGGTGCATTCTCGGCGCAGAGGGTATCACCGGTGCGGATCTCCTTGAAACCTACTGCGGCGCAGATATCGCCGGCACCTACGGTCTCCAGGGGGTTCTGCTTGTTGGCGTGCATCTGGTAGATACGGCTGATACGCTCGCGCTTGCCGCTGCGTGCGTTGAGCACATACGAACCGGCATCGAGCTTACCCGAGTAAACACGCACGAAAGCCAGACGGCCCACGAAGGGGTCGGTAGCGATCTTGAAAGCCAGACCGCAGAAGGGATCCGACTCATCGGCCTTACGGATCTCGGTCTCCTCGGTCTTGGGGTTCACACCCTCTACAGCGGGAACATCCAGCGGCGAGGGGAGGAAAGCCATCACATAGTCCAAGAGCTTCTGTACGCCCTTGTTGTGGAACGACGAACCGCAGAGCATGGGAACCAGCTGCATCGACATGGTAGCCTTACGGATGGCAGCCAGCAGCTCGTCGGCGGTGATCGACTCGGGATCCTCGAAGAACTTCTCCATCAGGGCATCGTCGGTCGAGGCAACCTCCTCGATGAGCTTGTTGCGCCACTCCTCAGCCTCGGCCTTCATGTGCTCGGGAATCTCACGAATCTCGAAGTTGTCACGAACGGTCTTATCGTCGTAGTAGTAGATCGCATTATTATAAATAAGGTCTACCAGGCCCTCGAACTTGTCCTCAACGCCAATAGGCAGAACAACGGGAAGGGCGGTAGCGCCGAAGTGCTCCTTGATCTGGGCACATACGGCCAGGAAGTCGGCACCCGTGCGGTCCATCTTGTTCACATAACCCATACGGGGTACGTTGTACTTGTCGGCCTGACGCCATACGGTCTCCGACTGGGGCTCCACACCACCTACGGCGCAGAACGTAGCGATGGCACCGTCCAGTACACGCAGCGAACGCTCCACCTCAACGGTGAAATCGACGTGTCCCGGGGTGTCGATCAGGTTGATCTGATACTGGTGATCCTTATAGTTCCAGAATGCGGTCGTAGCAGCCGAGGTAATCGTGATACCGCGCTCCTGCTCCTGAACCATCCAGTCCATGGTGGCAGCACCTTCGTGGGTCTCACCAATCTTGTGGGTCTTACCCGTATAGAACAGAATACGCTCCGAGGTCGTGGTCTTACCGGCATCGATGTGAGCCATGATACCGATATTACGCGTATATTTAAGATCTCTTGCCATTTTGGTACTCTGTTATTAGAATCTGAAGTGTGCAAATGCCTTGTTGGCCTCGGCCATGCGGTGCATCTCCTCCTTACGCTTGAAGGCGGCACCCATCTGATTGTAGGCGTCTACAATCTCACCCGAGAGTTTCTCTGCCATCGACTTACCCGAACGCTTGCGCGAGTAAAGGACAAGGTTTTTCATAGAGATCGAAATCTTGCGCTCGGGACGAACCTCCGTAGGAACCTGGAACGTCGCGCCACCGATACGCTTCGACTTAACTTCGACTTGGGGCGTGATGTTCTCCAGAGCCTGTTTCCAGACCTCCAGGGGAGATTTATCAGCATCCTTCATCTTCTTGCCCACGAGCTCCAGCGAGTCGTAGAAAATCTCATAGGCAATACTCTTCTTACCATCCAGCATCAAATTGTTCACAAAACGCGTAACCATCACGTCGTTGAACTTGGGGTCCGGAAGTAGAATTCGCTTCTTTGGCTTAGCTTTTCTCATTTTTGTTTCCTTAAACTAAAAGTTTTCTTTCCTTTTGATTACTTCTTCTTTGCGGCCGTTGCTCCTGCCTTGGGGCGCTTGGCACCATACTTCGAACGACGCTGACGACGTCCATCTACGCCGGCGCTATCCAGCGCACCGCGCACCAGGTGGTAACGTACACCGGGGAGGTCCTTCACACGACCACCGCGCACCAGCACGATGGAGTGCTCCTGCAGGTTGTGACCCTCGCCCGGAATGTAGGCGTTCACCTCCTTGCCGTTCGTTAATCTTACACGAGCCACCTTACGCATAGCCGAGTTAGGCTTCTTAGGCGTCGTCGTGTACACACGGGTACACACGCCGCGGCGCTGGGGACACGCTGCGAGTGCCGGCGACTTCGATTTCTCGACCAGGCTTACTCGACCGTTTCTCACTAACTGTTGAATTGTAGGCATTGTCCTTTTTTAGTTTGTTAATTATTTTTACTCGTTTCGGGTGTTTTACGACCCCGATTTCGTTTCTTTTCTCTCGCAAAGCCCTTCAGCCGTTTCGCCGGGTAGCGCTTCAACGCCCCAAACCCACTCATCCTCAAGACTTTACCCCTCATCAACGGGCACAGTACCCCTTAATTCGGACTGCAAAGGTACGCAAAAAATCCGAAATAACAAACCTTTCACCATCTTTTTGCACTGATTTTCGCGCATTTCGGCATTTTCCGCCCTAAATACCGATTCTTTTTACTTATGGTTTTTATATTTCGATAAGCAAGAAATTATAATAACCTCGCTAAGTGGCTGAAAACGATCTGAAAGACGAGGGGTCAGAAATAAGGATTCATTCAAAAAAAGAGAGGGACAACAGCCGCAACAGCCGGGCGCAAAACGAAAGGCAGGAGCCCAATCCGAATAGCAAAATTGGTTCTGCAAGATTGTCCGTAAGAACGAGCCTGTCTTCTTTTTCGATTTTCCCGTTTAAGGGTCGCTTCGCCAGGCAACCATCTTCGCAATTCGCCCATTTCTCACCCCCCGGCAAAACAATCAGCCCCTTCTGCCTCCCGGGAAGAGGCCGGAAAAGCAGAAAAGCAGGAGATTATTTGGGCCCACAAGAAAAATAATTGCGAATTGTGAATTTTGAATTGTGAATTATTTTATACCTTTGCGCTTTAGAATGAACAATAACACGAAATAAGGTATGGAATACAATTTCAAAGAGTTAGAAACGAAGTGGCAGCAGCGCTGGCAGGAGCGGGGTACCTATCGGGTAGAGATGGATCCCTCGCGGCCGAAATTCTATGTGCTCGACATGTTCCCCTATCCCTCGGGGGCGGGTCTGCATGTGGGTCACCCGCTGGGCTACATCGCCTCGGATATCTACGCCCGCTACAAGCGCCAGTGCGGATTCAACGTCCTGCACCCCATGGGCTACGATGCCTTTGGTCTGCCGGCCGAGCAATATGCCATTCAGACGGGACAACACCCCGCCACGACAACCGAGCAGAACATCAACCGCTACCGCGAGCAGCTGGACAAGATCGGCTTCTCGTTCGACTGGAGCCGCGAGGTACGCACCTGCGACCCGGAGTACTACCACTGGACCCAGTGGGCCTTCTTGGAGATGTTCGACCACTGGTACGACAACCGAGAGCAGAAGGCTCGTCCGATTGCCGAGCTCAAGGAGCACCTGGCCGCTCACGGCACCGAGGGGCTTGATGCCGCACGCACACAGGAGCTGAAGTTTACGGCCGCCGAGTGGCAGGCCATGAGCAGCGAAGAGCAGGAGCAGGCACTGCTGAACTGGCGCCTGGCCTTCCGCGCCGACACGATGGTGAACTGGTGTCCGGCTCTGGGTACGGTACTGGCGAACGACGAGGTAAAGGACGGGCTCTCGGAGCGCGGCGGTCACCCCGTGGAGCAGAAACGCATGAAGCAGTGGCTGCTGCGCGTGACGGCCTACGCCCAGCGCATGTTGGATGGTCTGGAGCAGCTGGAGTGGAGCGAGTCGCTGAAGGAGATTCAGCGCAACTGGATCGGCCGCTCGGTGGGTGCCCAAGTATTTTTCGATGTACAGAATTCCAACCGAAAACTAGAGATCTTTACGACACGCCCCGACACGATCTTCGGCGTTACGTTCATGGTGATCGCCCCCGAGCATGAGTGGGTCGAGGAGCTGACCACCCCCGAGCAGCAGGCTGAGGTTGAGGCCTACATCCAGCAGGCCAAGAAGCGTTCGGAGCGCGAGCGCATTGCCGAGACGAAGCGCGTAACGGGTGTGCAAACGGGCTCCTACGCCATCAACCCCTTCACGGGCAAGGCGATTCCGATCTTTATCTCCGACTATGTGTTGGCCGGCTACGGTACGGGGGCCATTATGGCCGTTCCGGCCCACGACTCTCGCGACTGGGCCTTTGCCCGCCACTTCGGCCTGGAGATCGTCCCCGTAGTCGAGGGCGGTAACATCGAGGAGGCCTCCTACGATGCCAAGTCGGGTAAGATGATCAACTCCGATTTCCTGACGGGCATGGACGTTACCGAGGCCATCCCCCTGATGTTTGAGGAGGTAGAGCGCCGCGGCTTAGGCAAGAAGTTGATCAACTACCGCCTGCGCGATGCCATCTTCTCGCGCCAGCGTTACTGGGGCGAGCCCTTTCCGATTTACTACCGCAACGACGTGGCCTACCCCCTGCAAAAGGAGCAGCTGCCCCTCACCCTGCCCGAGATCGAAAACTTCGGCCCCACGGCCGAGGGTGAGCCCCCGTTGGCTCGTGTCAAGGAGTGGCACACGGCCGAAGGGTATCCCTTCGAGCTCTCGACCATGCCGGGCTTTGCCGGTTCGTCGGCCTACTACCTGCGCTACATGGATCCCCGCAACCACGAGGGGCTGGTCTCGAAAGAGGCCAATGAGTATTGGCGCAATGTAGACCTCTATGTAGGTGGCATTGAGCACGCCACAGGCCACCTGATGTACTCGCGTTTTTGGAACATGTTCCTCTACGACCTGGGCTACGTCTGCGAGCAGGAGCCCTTCAAGAAGCTGGTGAACCAGGGAATGATTCAGGGCCGTTCGAACTTCGTCTACCGCGTGGTGGGGACCAACAAGTTCGTCTCGCTGAACCTGCGCTCGCAATACGAAACGCAGGCCATCCATGTCGATGTCAATATCGTCAAGAACGACGTGCTGGATCTGGAGGCCTTCCGCAAGTGGCGCCCCGAATTCCACGACGTGGAGTTTATCCTCGAAGATGGCAAGTACATCTGCGGCTGGGCCATCGAGAAGATGTCGAAATCGATGTTCAACGTCGTGAACCCCGACTACATCGTCGAGAACTACGGCGCCGACACGCTGCGCATGTACGAAATGTTCCTCGGCCCGCTGGAGCAGTCCAAGCCCTGGGATACGAACGGCATCGATGGCGTACACAAGTTCCTGCGCCGCTTCTGGAAACTCTTCACCGACAAAGAGGGCAACTTCGCCGTGGTGGACGAGGCCCCCGAAAAGGGCGAGATGAAGGCCCTGCACAAGTGCATCAAGAAGGTAAGAGAGGATATCGAAAACTTCTCATTCAACACCTCGGTGGCGGCCTTTATGATTTGCCTCAATGAGCTGGGCAACTGCCACAAGCGCCAGGTGCTGGAGCCCCTGGTATCGCTCTTGGCCCCCTTCGCCCCCCACATCTGCGAGGAGCTCTGGGAGGCGCTGGGTCACCAGACCTCGGTTTGCGATGCCCCCTACCCCCAATTCGAGGAGCAGTGGCTCGTCGAGCAGAGCTTTGAGTACCCCGTCTCGGTGAATGGTAAGCTGCGCTTCAAGCGCGAGTACGAGCTTTCGCTCTCGCCTGCCGAGATCCAGGCCGACGTGGTTCAGGCCGAGGAGGCCCAGAAGTGGCTCGAAGGCAAGGCCCCGAAGAAGGTGATCGTCGTGCCGGGTAAAATTATCAACATCGTGATCTAAGCATGCGACACCTGCTGATCATCCTCTTATTTTTGGGTGTGGTTCTTCCGGGCCACACCCAAAATTATGGTCAGGAGCTCACCCTGAAACTCTGGAACAACACCTCGGCTCCCCACTCCAACGAAATCACCCTCGAGGAGCAGGAGGTGGCACCCCACCGCCCCGCCAACACCACGGAGGCTACGCTCTTCCTCTTCAAGGCCGACCCCCGAAAGGCCACCGGTCAGGCGATCCTCCTCTGCCCGGGCGGCGGTTACCAGCGCCTGGCCATGGATCACGAGGGGTATGAGATGGCCCGCTGGTTTGCCTCGCAGGGGATCACCGCAGCAGTGCTGAAATACCGCATGCCCAACGGCCACCCCGAGGTGCCGCTGGAGGATACCCAGGAGGCGCTGCGGGTGATGCGGGCCAAGGCCGCGGAGTGGGGCTTCGATCCCCGGCAGGTGGGTATCGCCGGCTGCTCGGCCGGAGGCCACCTGGCGGCCATGTGCTCCACGATGGGCTCTATTCGCCCCGCCTTTGCAATCCTCTTCTACCCTGTGATCACGGGCGAGGAGGGCCACTGCCACCGCGGCTCGTTCGACAACCTGCTGGGAGCAAATCGCACGGCAGAGCTCACGCGCAACTACTGGCTCGAGGAGCGGGTCGATGCACTCACCCCGCCCACCCTGCTCTTCCACTCCGAGGACGACCGCTCGGTGCCCGTGATCAACTCCCGTCGCTACCACAAGGCCCTGCGGGATAGAAATATCCCCACCGCCCTGCACCTCTATCCCACAGGCGGCCACGGCTGGGGCATGCGCGACTCGTTCGCCCACAAAGCCGAATGGCAACAGGCCGTAATGGAGTGGATGAAACTTTTCTAATGCAAAATTCAAAATTATTTTCCTTGTTGTAGGGAATGCTCTCTGTGAATATTTCCATGTGCAAGCCCAATTTTGAATTTTGAATTTTGAATTTTGAATTAAAAAAGCGTATCTTTGCACCCAAAAGCAAAGATACATTTTTTTATGGCAGATAATTCGATTTTAATGCGCCTGGACGGCCTCAAGCTCAAGTATGAGGAGACAGGGCAGAAGCTCACCGACCCCGAGGTGATCGCCGACGTCAAGCAGTTTGTGCAGCTTACCAAGGAGTACAAGGAGCTAGAGCCCATCGTTGAGACGTCGGACCGTTTCCGCACGGCCCTGGCCAACCTGGCCGAGGCCAAGGATACCCTCCTAAACGACAAGGATGAGGAGATGCGCGAGATGGCCCGCGAGATGATTGCCGAGTTGGAGCCCCAGATCGAGAAGATGGAGGAGGAGATCAAGCTCCTGCTGATCCCGAAGGATCCGCAGGATGCCAAGAACGCCATCGTCGAGATTCGCGGCGGTACGGGAGGCGACGAGGCCGCCATCTTCGCCGGCGACTTGTTGCGTATGTATACCAAGTATGTCGAGTCGAAGGGGTGGCGCTACGAGATCACCTCGCAGTCCGAGGGTGCCGCCGGTGGCTTCAAGGAGGTGGTGATGAAGGTCACGGGCTCGAACGTCTATGGTACGCTGAAGTATGAGTCGGGCGTGCACCGCGTGCAGCGCGTGCCCCAGACCGAGACCCAGGGCCGCGTACACACCTCGGCCGCCTCGGTTGCCGTACTGCCCGAAGCCGAGGAGTTCGATATCGAGATCTCGATGAACGACATCCGCAAGGATATCTTCTGCGCCTCGGGCCCGGGCGGTCAGTCGGTGAATACCACCTACTCGGCCATCCGCCTCACGCACATCCCCACGGGTATCGTCGTGCAGTGCCAGGATCAGAAGTCGCAATTGAAGAACTTCGACAAGGCCTTCGAGGAGTTGCGCACGCGCGTCTTCAACCTCGAGTACTCGAAGTACCTCGACGAGATCGCCTCGAAGCGTAAGACGATGGTCTCGACCGGCGACCGCTCGGCCAAGATCCGCACCTACAACTACCCGCAGGGGCGTATCACCGACCACCGCATCAACTACACGATCTACAACCTGTCGGCCTTTATGGATGGCGACATCCAGGACTGCATCGACCACCTGATCGTGGCCGAAAATGCCGAACGCCTGAAGGAGAGCGAATTGTAAACTTGAAAAAGGCGGCCCGAAGGTCGCCTTTTTTTCAATTCAAAATTATTTTCCTTGTCATTACACATTACTCATTGCTCATTTTCGCAGAATAATTGTGAATCGTGAATTAAAAAAATACCTGCTGACTGCCCTGGTGGTTGTGAGCGGTGTGCTGAAGCTCTCGGCGCAGGAGCCGCTCTATATTGTTAATGGGGAACCCCGCGAGGAGATCGAGACGATCAACCCCGAGCTGATCGAACAGATCGAGCAACTGCCGGCCGATGAGCAGACCATCGCCCGCTTCGGCCCCAAGGCGGGCAACGGAGTGGTGTTGGTAACCCTGAAGTTCGACCGCGCGCCTCGCTTCCTGCACCCCGAAGGGCTGACCCTCGCCGAATATGTCCGCCTCAAGGTGCAGTGGCAGGAGAACGATCCCACGGCCCGCATCGTCATACGCTACCGCATCACCCGGGAGGGGCAGCTGGAGGTGGATAAGGTGCTGGAGGCTACCGACAAACGCCTGTTGCGGCGCGTGAGCAAAGCCCTTGCCGACTCTCCCCGCTGGGAGCCCGCCCGCAAAGCGGGCGAGGCGGTCGCCACCGATGGCCACGTGCTGCGCCTCACCCTCCCCGAGGGCCGCGAAATGCCTCCCGAGAGGTATATCATCATACGATAATCCAGAATTCAAAATCTTCCCCAATGCACACCCCTCTCACCCTCTCCGAACTGCAAGCGAGCGTAAAAAAGGCGTTGGCAGAGCGCTTTGCGCTACCTGTATGGGTTGTGGCCGAGGTGGCCGATCTGAAGGTCAACTACTCGGGACACTGCTACCTGGAGCTGATCGAAAAGGGTGCCTCGGACGGTGTCCCGAAGGCCCAGGCCCGAGCCGTAATCTGGCGTTCGCACTACCCGCGCATCGCGGGGTATTTCGAGGCCACAACGGGTCAGCGCCTCACTGCGGGCATGCAGATACTGCTCAAAGCGACCGTAAACTACCATGAGCTGTATGGGTTCTCGCTCCAAATCAGCGACATAGATGCCTCCTACACCCTGGGAGACATGGAGCGCCAGCGCCGCGAGACGATCGCCCGTCTGCAGGCCGATGGGGTGTGGGAGATGAACCGGTCACTCCCATTGCCTCCCGTGGTGCAGCGCCTTGCCGTGATCTCGAGCCGCAAGGCCGCGGGTTATCAGGACTTCTGCAACGAGCTGGCACAGAGCCCCTACCGCTTCCATGCCGACCTCTTCGAGGCCGTCATGCAGGGAGAGGCGGCCGAGAGCTCGCTGATCGCGGCCCTGAGCGAGGTGGCCGAGAGGGGGAAGGAGTACGATGCCGTGGTGGTGATCCGCGGAGGAGGTGCCACAAGCGACCTGGGGTGCTTCAACAGCTATCGCCTCTGCAGCCACATCGCCCAATTCCCGCTGCCTATTCTGACCGGTATCGGCCACGACAAGGATCAGTCGGTAGCCGACCTGGTGGCCCATACGGCACTGAAGACCCCAACGGCGGTTGCCGGATGGCTCGTGGAGCGTATGCAGCAGATCGAGGCGTGGCTCGACGGAGCGGCCTTAGCCCTGCATGATGGCGCCCAGCAACTCACCCACAGCCACCTGCTGCGCCTGGAGCGCTACGAAGAGGAGATCCGCCTGCGCACCCGGCAACTCTTTGACCGACAGCGGATTCAGCTGGATCAAATCCACGAACGACTGAGCGAGGAGACCGAGCGCCTGCTGCGCCGCGAGAGCGAGCGCCTGCAACGACTCGAACAGCTGACCGAGAGCCACTCCCCGAGTCGCATTCTGCGCCTGGGCTTCTCGATCGCCCGCCACAACGGGGTTGCCCTGAGCTCGGCCGACGGAATTGCAAGCGGTTCGGAGATCGAAATCGAGCTCTGCCGGGGAAGCCTTGCCGCCAAGGTCATCGAAGGGCGAAACGACTGAAAAAGATAGCTGTATATTATTTTTTCTCCCTTATAATTTGTAAGGGAGACTTTTTTTTTTACCTTTGCAAATGAAAAGACCCTTTTTGAACGTTAATATTGTAAGCAAACAAATTCCTAAAACCAAAAAATTATGAAAAAGATCCTTTCATTGATCGTGGCCTTGGCCTGCTGCTGCCTGGTGGCCACAGCCGGAAATCGCAAACAAGAGAAGGCCAATGCCGATACCGACATGTTCCGCTACGACCTGGAGTATGTGAAGTCGGGCGGCTCGGGCGTGGTGAACGTCAAGGTGTGGAGCTACTCGAAAAAGAAGGAGGTCGCCAACGAGCAGAACCGCAAGAATGCCGTGCACGGCATCCTCTTTAAGGGCCACTCGGGCTCGGGAGCCGTCTTCAACCCCATCGTAAAGAGCGCCACGGCCCTGAGCGAGCACGCCGAGTTCTTCGCAGCCTTCTTTGCCGATGGAGGCGACTACCAGCGCTATGTCGAGGGTTCGATCAGCGGCTCAACCGAAGTGGTCAAGGTGGGCAAAGAGTATAAGGTGGGTGCCGTGGTTCGCGTGCGTACCAACGAGCTGCGCAAACACCTCGAGCAGGCCAACATCATCCGCGGCCTCTCATCGGGCTTCTAACCCATTCAACCCCAAACAAACTCGGGAGGAGCCAGCCGACAAGCCATATTGCCGGCCGGCTCCCATCCCACAAAAAAAGATCCGACCATGAAAAAGTTCCTCACTCTTTTGATACTCCTGGGGCTGACCCTCACGGTGTCGGCACAAGAGGCCTATGACGTGATCTACCTCAACAACGGCAACATCATCAAGGGACAGATCACCGCATCGGGCGATACGACGGTACAGATTCGCGCCACCAACGGCGAGCAATACACCTTCGATCGCGTAGCCATCCGCCGCATCGACAACGGCGAACAGTTGGAGAAGTTCCCCAAGGCACCCCGGTCGCGCTACAAAGATTTCTCGGAGCAGAGCAAGGGGTTCTGGGCCGGTGTCGATCTGATGGCGGGAGCCAACGTCGATCACCAATACTCAATCAGCGGCTCGGTGCCCATCGACCTGCAGTTCACCTTCGGCTACCGCTTCAGCGAATTCCTGCAACTGGGTGTGGGTGGCGGTTTCCGCTTCTACGCCAACAACGACCAGGCCCGCAGCTACCGCAACAGCCAAGGCAAATATGAGGATTACGGCTGGGCCTTCCCGCTCTACGGCCAGGCCCGCGGTCTCTTCTACTCAGGTCAGTCGCGCTCGGTGGTCCCCTTCTGGCAGATGAGCATCGGCCACACCTTTAACGACGGCTTCATGCTCTCACCGGCCCTGGGTCTGCGCTTCGGCTCTGCCGAACGACACCACTTCAACCTGGGCCTGCACTACACGGCCCAGTGGACCTGGCACCGAACCGACCTCATCGGTGGTCCGGCCCGGGAATTCGGCCCGTTGCACATTTTGCAACTCCGCTTCGGCTACCAGTTCTAACCCCCAAAACGCTGCATGATCAAGCAAATGCAGACAAAGAAAACAAGAAAACACCAAACAGAAAAACGAACAGCTATGAATATGAAAGCGTATATCTTGAGTCTGATGTTGCTGCTCGGCCTTTCGGGCAGCGTAATGGCCAAAAAACAGGTGAAGGTTTCGTCCTATATCCCGACCGAGACCGTCTACATGAACAGCGAGGGCGATGGTTCGCTCACGCTGCGTGCCCACGGCCACGGCACGAACCGCAACGATGCCATCAAGCAGGCGGCCAAAAACGCCGTGCGCGATGTGATCTTCAAGGGGGTGAACGTACCGGGCAATCCCGAGCTCTCGAAGCCCCTGGTTACGGCAGTCAATGCCGAGGAGAAGTTCTCGGCCTTCTTCAACTCATTCTTCGCCGATGGCGGTGAGTACAAAAAGTTTGTGACGGCCGAGGATCGCAAGTCGGGCTCGAACAAGAAGGAGAAGAACGAGGTGAACGTAAAGCTCAGCACCACGGTGCGTGTCCTGCGCTCGGAGCTGAAGTTCTACCTGATCGACAACGGAATCATCAATCCCTGATCCCTCTCTTGACCAAAATCCAAATGTAAACATTGAAAGAACCGAAAAACAGAAAACTTATGAAACGTTTATTTGTATTGGCAATGATCTGCCTGATGGCACTCCCCGCCTTCTCGCAGGCAAAGAAACCTTCGATCATGTTCGTGCCCAGCACCGCCTGGTGTCAGAGCAAGGGATACGGTTCGATGGTGGACGTGAACGGCATGGAGGAATTTGTGCCCAACTACACGGCCGCACTGAACGATATCGAGCTGCGCTCGGTACTCGTGGAGCTGAACGGTCTGATGCAGGATCAGGGCTTCCCCGCACTCGATATGCAGGCCACGATGGGCATGATCAACCGTCGTCGCGCCGAGGAGGCCGCCATGCAGTCCAAGAGCGGCAACCAGGCCATGACCAACGACCTGCGTGAGCTGCGCAACCAGGCCCGCGCCGATATCATGATCTACGTCACCTGGCAGATCAACCGCATCGGCCCGAAGCGTTCGGCCACCTACATGCTTGAGGGTCAGGATCCCTACACGGGTATGTCGGTAGCCACCACCCAGGGTACGGGTCCGCAGAGCTTCTCGGTGGAGGTTCCCGTCCTGCTTAAGGAGGCCGTCAATGCCCACATGCCCGAGTTCTGCGACCGCCTGCAGGTTCATTTCGACGATATGTTCAACAACGGCCGTATCGTATCTTTGCAGATTCGCGTCTTCGAGAACAACCCCATGGGCATCGACCTCGAGTCGGAGATGGGCGACGAGTACAAGGAGCTGCGCGAGGTGATCGAGGATTGGGTCTATGAGAATACGCAGTCGCACCGCTACAACCTCAGAGACGACTCGGAGGTACACATGAACTTCATGGAGGTACGCATCCCGATCTACGACGATCGCGGTCGTGCACAGGATGCTCGCGGCTGGGCACGCGGCCTGGTACGCCACCTGCGCACGGAGCCCTACAGCATCGATGCCATCAAGCTCGACTCGCCCGGTCTGGGTGAGGCCGTACTCTACATCGGCGAGAAATAGGGCATACCTATCATTGAATAGAGAGAGAATCCCCGGATTCTGCTCCAGATCCCGGGGGCTCTCTTCAGTAAAACCTAAAACCAAAAGTGATGAAAAAGCTTATTATTGCTGCCGCAGCAATGGCACTGACCCTCGGGTCGGTATGTGGCGCATCAGCCCAGCAGAAGGCAGATCTGAAGATTCCGGTTTCGATCTACCTGCCCGATCAGGAGCAGAGCATCCCCAATCAGGCACAACAGCAACTCACGAACAAGATCACGGCCATCGCCGCCCAGTGCGGCATGGGCGCCACGGAGGATTTCGCCCAGTTCTACGCCACAGCTTCGTCCGTAGTACTCGACAAGCACGTCGTGGCGGGTGCCCCCCCGAAGTACATGCAGGAGATCGAGCTTACGTTCCACATCGTGGATGCCTTCGCCAAGAAGATCTTCAACTCCACAACCATCACCGTGCAGGCCGTAGGCAATACCGAGACACAGGCCTATATCAACTGCTTCCGCCGCATTCCGAACGGCAGCCCCGAGCTCAAGGAGTTCTTCACGACCACCAACCAGAAGATCAAGAGCTACTACGAGTCGCAGCGCGAGAACATCATCAGCATGGCCCAGTCGCTGGCCAAGGTCTACAAGTATGATGAGGCCCTCTTCCGCCTGGCCCTCTATCCCGAGGCATGCGCCGGCTACGACCGCGTAGTGGAGGTGGCTACCGGCATCTACCAGAAATACATCGACGACCTGGCCAACCGCAATCTGGCCAAGGCCCGCTCGATCTGGAATGCCGGGCTGAATGCCGCTGCTGCCGCCGAGGCCGCCCCCTACCTGGCCGAGATCATGCCCGAGGCCAAGTGCTACAAGGAGGCGCTGACCCTCTCGGAGGAGATCAAGCAGCGCGTGGGCGACGACATCGAGTACTACCGCTCGTTGGAGGCTCGCGACAACGCCCAGATGATGGATCTTGCCAACAAGGCCCACCAGGCCGAGATGGAGCGCATCAAGGCTTGGAAAGAGGTGGGTATCGCCTATGGTAACAACCAGAAGGAGAACACCTACTATGATGCTTGGCTGATGAGATAATCCCACGCACAAAAAAAGAAGGCGCCGGCCCGATAGTGACTGACGATGCTGTCGGGCCGTCCTCTTGTAAAAACTCGCAAAAGAGAATCAACAATAACTAAAACTTAACAACATAAAACTTAACAACATGAAGAAAATTTTACTATTAGCCGCAGCCGCTATTCTGGCTTGCGGAGCCGCCTCGGCTCAAGAGGAGTCGCAGGTTGCCAAAGGCGAAACCATCGTAACCGATGCCACAGGACTCAGCGAGGATGGCAAGATGCAGAAGTATCGCCGCAGCTCGCTCTACTCGGTGCTGATCGCCCACTCGCAGTTCAACTACGGTGATGTGATCAAGGAGACCTTCGTCTCGATCCCCACCCCCGACAAGTTCAACAGCCACGATGTGGCCGTAAAGATCTTCGAGTCGTCGTCGGAGAAGATGATCAAGAACCCCAAGAAGAAGGAGGAGCTGAACCAGAGCGACATCGACAACTTCATGAAGGAGCACGACGTAGCCCGCCGCATGGTGGCCAAGTGGTTCAACCGCAACCCCGAGACGGGTATGTTCGACGGGTCGTATATCGAAGAGTGCGGTTTCGAGAGTGCCTCGTGGGCCGATAAGGCCGAGGCCGAGGCAACCATCTCGGGTTTAGACAAAGGCAAGATCGGCGAAGAACTTGTCGGCAAGACCTTCCTGTTGGTAAACGACATCGTATTTGTGGACAAGGGCGAGCAGACCAAGAAGGCCTCGGGCTGGATCAAGGGCCTCGGAGCCCTTGCAGGTGCTGTTACCGGCATGTCGGTAATCGAGGACGCCGCCAACCTGGCCGGTGACATCACCAACGAGTTCGACGGCTTCACTGTAAAGATCGTGTCGTACCTCTTCCGTCTGGATTGGAACGAGCACATCTCGAACACCTTCTACAACGACCACTGGATCTATGATGACGACACCGAGGAGGTGAAGGCCCAGAAGCGTGCCGCCTTCGATGCCACGGATATCTTCAAGCTCACCTACATCGGTCAGACCGAGACCCAGGCCGGCAACCTCTCGTCGAAGAGCCTCTCGTCCAAGCCCAAGGAGGAGCAGATGCTGAAGGTCTGCACCCGCGCCATCGACAAGTCGATCGTAGAGCTGCAGCGTGAGTACGACGAGTTCAAGGTGAACGTGCCCATCCAGTCGATCAGCGCCGACAAGAAGACCTGTACGATCCCCGTAGGTCTGAAGGAGGGCGTAAACGAGAAGTCGGTTTACAAGGCTATCGAGTACGTTCAGGACGAGAACGGCAACTACACCATGAAGACCATCGCCACGCTGAAGCCCGTGAAGGGTCAGATCTGGGACAATCGCTTTGGTGCTGCCGAAGATGCCGCCGCCATCGCTTCGGGTGAGGCCAAGGGTTCGGAGGAGGATGCTTCGGGTAACGTAAACCTGACGGCTACCACCTTCGAGATCACCTCGGGCGCCAACAACCTGATGACGGGCTCGCTCGTTCGCGAGGAGACCATCAAGCGCACGAAGTAATCCCCGCCTCGAAAAGAGAAGATCGGCCGCCTGAGATGATCGGGCGGCCGATCTCTTTTGGATCCTGGCAGCCTTTTCGGGGGGGGGAGATCGACCTCCGGAAGGGGCTCAAAAAGGTTGTCGCGGGTGAGCGCAAGGAGAAGCTGCGGCAAACGAATACTCCCCACTCACACGCCCAAGAGGGCGCACAAAATCCGAACGAGGAGATGTAATCTGATGTGTGTTTTGTGCCTTGTGCGAGATCTTCGAAGTCGCGCTTGGAAATCCTCGGCTTGGGGAGCGATAAACCAAGAGTGGCACGAAAGAAAAAAGGTTGGCTAATAGCCAACCTTTTGTGCCCAGGACAAGACTCGAACTTGCACGAACTAATGTTCACTACCCCCTCAAAGTAGCGTGTCTACCAATTTCACCACCTGGGCAACAACTTAAGAACAATCCAAATTTCTCGTTTGGGTGTGCAAATATAGGGACTATTTCTGATTCTGCCAAAAAATATCGTACTTTTTTTCAAAAAACCGCTTTTTATCGGCCTCATCGTGCACTACAGCCACCTCTTGGAGGTGAAAATCATCTTTGTACGCCCAATTTATCTCTCAAAATTCTTCAAATAGCCCGTCTCCTCATCCGATATATCGTACTCCAAGATAAGAATTTTTCCCTTAGGGAGTTTGCAGAAATTTACAATATCTTTTTTAACAGGTAATTATACACCCCTTTACACCAAAGGCCAAAAGGGCGCATAATTACCTTATTTTAAACAACTTCTAAGCGGCTGCAAGGGTCCTTTAGCACCGAAACTACAGCCCCATCTCTTCGATCAGGTAGCCGGCGCCGCCCACCTTGTCGATCACAAAGAGGACGTAGCGAATATCGCAGGCGATATTGCGGCAGATGGTGGGATCGAAGGCGATATCGGACATCGTGGAGCGCCAGGTGCGGTCGAAGTTCACACCGATCAGTTCGCCCTTGCCGTTCAGCACGGGCGAGCCCGAGTTGCCTCCGGTGGTCTGGTTCGAGGCCAGGAAGCAGACGGGAACCGTCAGGTGGCCGTTGATCTCCACGCCCCAGCGACCATACTCCTTGGTGCGGTAGATGTCGCGCAGGGCCTGCGGGATGTCGTAGTCGTAGATCGCGGGGTTATCCTTGGCGATGATACCGTCGAGGGTTGTCAGCGGGGTGTGATACTCGCCATCGGCATACTCGTAGCCGCAGATGGTGCCGTAGGCCACACGCAGGGTCATGTTGGCATCGGGGAAGAAGGGACGCTCGGGGTCGAACTGCATCAAGGCCTTCAGGTAGGGGCGGTACCACTGCTCGATGGCGGGCACGTTGCTCAGGTTGCGGGGCAGACGGCCCGTGGTGCTGCGGAAGAGCATGTAGAGCTTATAGGCGGGATCCTGCTGCACCTGCTCGAAATTGACCTTGGCACACTTCTCGGCCGAGGTGAAGAGGCTCTGCGCGTAGAGGTTATCGACAAACTGCTCCAGGGAGCCGCTCTCCGAGATCAGCTTCTCAAGCTCCTCGTCCACACGGCAGTACTTCTTGAGGTACTCGCGGTAGCCCTTCAGCACGGCCAGCGTGAGGGCCTTATCGACGTTCACATCGTAGTCCTTAAAGAAGAGGTCGCGGTAGCCGCTGTGGCGCATGGCATTGCGAACCGAGGGAGCCGTGGCGGGATTTACCTCGCGGGCGACATCGGCAGCAATGATGGAGAGCTCGATGGTGCGCACCGACTCGTTCTTAAGCTCCTCGAGCCAGTACCAGTCTGCGGTCTGCTCATAGGCAGTCTGCATCGAGTCCAGGAGGGAGGCATACTCGGGTTTGTCGGCGGACCAACGGCGGAAATCGGCCTCATAGGCCTCCTTGGCAGCCACCGTATTGAGGCGCTCAAGACCCAGCACCTCACCCTGCCACTTCTTCCAAGCGTTGGCGATATTGGCATACTTCGAGGCATACTGGATGCGGATCTTCGCATCGGCCTCCGAAGCGGCACGGATGATATCGAGGCGGCGCGTGCGCAGGTCGATCTTCATGGGGTCGGAGTCGTACTGCACATACCTCACGGCCGTCGAGGTGATATACTGCTGCGTATTGCCGGGGAAGCCGTAGATCATCGTAAAGTCGCCCTCCTCAATACCATCGGTCGAGATCTTGAAGTGGCGCTTGGGGCGGTAGGGCACATTCTCCGGGGAGTAGGCGGCGGGTTGATTCTCCTTATCGGCATAGATGCGGAAGACGGAGAAGTCGCCCGTATGACGCGGCCAGATCCAGTTGTCGGTATCGCCGCCGAACTTACCAATCGACGAGGGAGGGGTACCCACCAGGCGCACGTCGTTGAACTGCTGGTAGAGGAAGAGGAACTGCTGGTTGCCGTAGTACATCTGCTCGATCGAGGCATGGTAGTTGCGCCCCTCGGCCTGAGCCTTGCGGATGATATCGTCGGCCGTCTCGCCCGCAGCCAGGCGCTCCGTCACATCCTCCATGCGCACCAGGATACGCACCCAGAGGCCGGGGTTCGGAAGCTCCTCCTCGCTCGACATGGCCCAGAATCCGTGGGTCAGGTAGTCGTGCTCGACGGTCGAATGGCTCTGAATGGCATCAAATCCGCAGTGGTGGTTGGTGATCACAAGGCCCTTTTCGGAGACGATCTCACCGGTGCAGAAGCCGCCGAAAAGCACCACAGCATCCTTGAGCGAGGCCTTATTGACCGAATAGATATCCTCGGCCGAGAGTTTGAAACCATTGGCGCGCATATCCTTCACGCGCGACTTAATCAGGCTCGGAAGCCACATACCCTCATCGGCCATGGCCGGAAGGAGCATAAACAGGGCCACAAGGGCCAACAGCATCTTTTTCATAGGTATCAGTAGTTGTTTTAAGTTTTCGTCTTCTTACCAAAGAACAAAGATAGTTATTTTTCGATAAAATAAAAATTTAGCGCCCTGCGTTTTATTATCAAAAGCCATTTAAACACGAAAAAACAGAGAGAAATGGAAAAAATTGCAACATTTGGTCGATTCGTCGCCATCTTGTCCACACTCTTGCTGACCACGACCACCGTCCGGGCCCAGGAGGAGGCCTTTCCGAGCTATATTCAGGTCAGCGGCCGCGCCGAGCGAGAGATCACCCCCGACCGCTTTACGCTCCAAATCGAGATTACCGAGCGCGACTCGAAGGGGAAAATTTCCGTCGAGGAGCAGCAGCGGGCGATGGTCTCGACCCTCAAACGGTTGGGAATCGACCCCGAAAAGCAGTTGAAGGTGGCCGACAACTCGAGTGAGCTCCTGCGCCGCAAGCAGGCTGTGGCCTCGGCGCTTTATGAGCTGAAGCTCAACTCCATGGAGCAGATGCGCACAGCCTGGTCGGCCCTCACGGAGCTCAATCTGAAGAGCATCCGCCTTGTCAAGGCCGACTATAGTCGCCTGGAAGAGGTGCGCCGCGAGCTGCGAATGGAGGCTATGCGCAACGCCCGCCAGACAGCCGAAGAGCTTGCCACGGCCATCGGTCAGCAGGCGGGCCGCTGCTTCTACATCGTGGACTGGAGCAACGACTCGGCCCCGCGCCTCTACGACAACGCGGTGATGATGCGCACCAAGTCCACGGTGGACGAAGAGAGCATCGAAGCCGAGAGCGAGCCCTTAGAGTTCCGCTCCACGCGCCTGAGCTACCAGGTGCAGACCAAGTTTGTCTTGGAGTGATGGGATTCTACCGAGATTTAGTTTTGCCGCGCAACCAATTGTTGTGCGGCTTTTATGTGCAATGCACAATGCACAATTAGTACTGATACAACAAAATATCTCGCTCCAGACAAACAGCAGGGGCCTATTTTTGCTCGTTTCGGAATAAATTACTACATTTGTAGAACTTTGGGCAATGCCATGAGCCGGCTTGCGCATACTATACAATAGTAAATCTATGGAATACAACATGTTACGCTATATCGCGCCCTCAATTGAGGAGTACACCGTTGAAACCGAGTGCGGTTTCGCTTGTTCGCCGATGCTTGAAGACCCCGACGAGCAACCGGAACAAGAGTGGTAAAATCGAAAAAACAAACAACAAAACGATATGAAAAATTTCTACATTTTCGCACTTGCGGCCATCTTGTTTGGCGCATGCTCGACTGATGAGGTACAAGATGTTGCGGCCGACATGGAAACGCCCGAAACACTGACCGTATCATTTGAGGATGGCGACAGCCGCATTCAGCTTCAGGCGGGCAAAACCGTCTGGACAAAAGGCGACCTGCTGTCGGTCTTCTACCGCTCTAATGGCAATCAGAAGTGGCAGTATCAGGGCGAAACGGGCGAGCGCAGTGGCATCATCAAGCGAACGGCAACTGCCGAAGCAACGCAGGAGCTCTCCAACATCGTGATTGTCTATCCGTACAACACCAACTACTACATCAATCCTCGCTCATTCAATGTTCAGGCATTTTTACCCGCTCGGCAGACCTACCTTGAGGATAGTTATGGCCTTGATGGCAATATTATGATATCCTCTTCGGAGTACAAGCAGTTCGCGCTGAAAAATGTTTGTGGCTGGCTGAAAATTCAACTTACGGGCAATGGCGAGCAAATAAAACTCATTAAACTCAGAGGCAACAATGGCGAACAGGTTGCGGGCGAGATCTATATCAACTCGGAAGATGCTTCGTGTGAGCTTGCCTCCGATGGCGGTATTTTGGGAGATGATACAGAGGTTGGCGGAACCATCTTTGAAGATGGCACGGTGCTGACCGAAGTTTCACTATACTGTCCTAATGATGTTGCCCTTTCAAGCGAACCTACAGCGTTTTATATCGCTTTGCCACCGCAGACCTTTAGAGATGGTATCACGATTGAAATTTGTGATATCTATGACAACATCGAAACAAAATCGACCAGCAAGGAGGTTGAAATCACACGAAACTCGATTCTGCCGATGGCGGCATTTGAGGTGGAAATAGAGCAGAAAAACCCCTTCCACAATGAGATTTACTACACCAACGGCAGCACCACCGATGCAACTGCACCCGTCGACACCGGTGCTTTCGGGGCAAATATCGTATCGAATCTATATAACGAAGAGAAGGGGTGCTGGATACTATCTTTTGATGGGGATGTCACTTCGATTGGAGCAGGTGCATTCCAGAATTGCTCCTCACTGACAAGTATAAAAATCCCATGTCGCGTTACCTCGATTGGAGATAATGCATTCTATGGTTGCTCTGCTTTGTCGAGTGTTACGATGGGCAGTGGAGTGACTTCAATTGGAAAATCTGCATTCCAGGATTGCTCCTCACTGACAAGTGTTGCCATTCCCTATGGCGTTACTTCGATTGGAAAATCTGCATTCCAGGATTGCTCCTCACTGACAAGTGTTGCCATTCCCTATGGCATCACTTCGATTGGAGATTCCACATTCGCGTATTGCACCTCACTGACAAGTATTACTATTCCCGATAGCGTCACTTCGATTGGAGAATCTGCATTCAAGAGTTGCTACATCCTGAGAAATGTTACTATTCCCGATAGCGTAATTTCGATTGGGAATGATGCATTCGCGTATTGCCGTGGCCTGACAAGTATTGCCATTCCCAATGGCATCACTTCGATTGGAGATTCCACATTCGCGTATTGCACCTCACTGACAAGTATTACTATTCCCGATAGCGTCACTTCGATTGGAAATTCCATATTCGATAATTGCAGTAGCCTGACAAGTATTACCATTCCTAATAGCGTTAGTTCGATTGGATATTACGCATTCGCTTTCTGTATTTAGAAGCCTCTAACAACCAAGAATAATCAGAAATAACCAAATATAAACCTTTAATTATCAGTAAATTCTAAAATTTAGCATTTTTCGGCTGCTTTTTGATGCTTCCCAAATTTCCACAGA
>SUZM01000013.1 GCA_015059965.1 Rikenellaceae bacterium | reverse complement strand
AATAACAATAAAATTCAAGCGGCGGATTTAGAGCAGATAGCCTTGACATTAAGGGTGGATATCCGTATATTTTTCGATGACGAAGTGAAAGCACTTGCAAATAATATAGACACACAAGCATCTGCAAGGGTGCCTATCATAGATGACAATCGAGAACTAATAGAGCTGTGTAAATCTCTTGTAGCAAACTATCAGCAACGAGATGATGTAATGAATAAATTAGTGTCAATGGTTAAAGGTTTAGAATGATATAAAGTTTACCATATAGATATTAAGTAATGAACCAACTTGTTAGCATATCAGACATTGGGAGCATACGGATACTAAATGTGCCATTGGGCGCAAAAGTAGAGTATGCAAGACAGGCTTTGCAAGTTTACAATCTCCAAGAAAATGATAATTGTCTATATATTGAGGAACTATCAATAGGTAAATTACCCAAAATTAACATTCATTTAAGTAAGAGTAAAGACAATAGAATAGATAGGATTTATATTGGCAACTCTCAACTTTCTCAAAAAGAAAGCGACTTGTTGTATGCATTTTTCAAAAAGACATTGTCGCCTCTTAACATATTCTCTGAGAAAGAAGATGAGATTATTCTAACCAACTTATTACATAGGGTAACTATTGGGAAACAAAAAGGAATTAACAACAACGAAAATAGATACCCTTTCTTTTTACACATAATTGGCAGATTGATGGTGTGTGATGAACGACAATTGAGAGATGCTATGACACAATTATATATGGAAAAAAAGGAGGTTAAACAGCAAAAAGAAAAATCCGTGCGAACACTGAGAGTCTTATTAATTGTGATTGCTCTCGCTTTTGCCTACCTATTTGCTCTAAACGGCAGATATGAACCAGTGGGACAACACGGCACCATCATTTTTGATAAATGGACTCAAAAAGCGATACTGCCTGATGATTATTTGGAATAACCACTTACACCTTATATATAATATACTGATAATAACCGAGGTATTACAGCGGCTCACGCAGCTCTGAACCAGAAATAGGCAGTTGTTGTGCTTAGGCGGCATTTGCGGCCGCTCAATTAAGAAATCGCGAATGGAAGGTACTTCATGTACTATCCATCCGCGATTTCTTTAATTGAACGCAGCATTGCAACCCAAAAGCCCGGATGGAGCGACGTTACGCCACTTCTCGGAAACTGGTCGATCGGTTGATTTTTTTTGGAGGATAACCCAAAAATGCACTATCTTTGTAAGAAGATGAGCAAAATATGTTGTAACAGATGAAAAAGTTAGTTTTGTTATTTGCCGTAGTGGTGGCTTCGATTTCGGTTGCCTCGGCGCAGGAGAGGGGTCAGTGGACATTGGGCCCGAAGATGAATATTTACGCCAACTCGGGAGATGGGGCGATCTTCTCCCTTGGGGCTTTTGCCCGATATAATCCGACCGATGCCTGGCGTCTGGAGCCGGCCGTGAGTGTACTCTTCCACAGCGGTTGCTCGGTGGATATTGGTTGCGATGTGCACTACCTCTTTGAGGTGGCCCCCAAGTGGTATCTTTACCCTCTGGCTGGTATCACCGTGAGCGATATTGGGAAGTGGGGCTTTGGTATGAATTTGGGTGCCGGCACCGATTTTGCCATTGCCCGAAATTGGGATCTTACGGCGGCGGTCAAGTGGATGCCGGTCTTCGAGTCGCTACGCAAAAATCCGATCGTGATCTCGGTGGGTGCCTGCTACAAATTTTAGCAACGACAGGATATAAAAATAAGAATCGCTCCACACGGGGAGCGATTCTTATTTTTTTGTGGTGCGACCCACTCTTTGCAAGGGCGACGTTTAGAAGCGCCAGGTGGCGGAGATGCCCATGCTCAGGAGGCCGGAGTCGTAGAAGCCGTTTTTGCCGTGGTAGTTGAAGACGGGACCGAACGAGGGGCTTACATCCAGCGCCAGGCGGATGGGCACCTCATTGAATTGAATACCGAACTTCACCTGACCGGCCACACCGAAGAAGCAGCAGTCGCCGCTACCACCGATACGACCTCCCACACCGGCATCCAAGAACCAGCGCCCGGCATTGGGGGTCCAATTCCAATCGCAGCAGTTCCAGTTGTGGATCACGCTGAAGTCGATATTTCCACCCACAAAGCTGAAGCCCAACAACCCTTCAAGGTAGGCTTTATCCGAGTAGAAGTATTCGGATTCTACCTGGGCGCCACTGCCGAGGCGAAGACCCACCGACCACTTGTCTTGAGCCGAGGCTGTTACTACGCAGAGCATTGCAGCCATTGCAAGGATAATCTTCTTCATAATTTTAAGTTTTTTTAGAGTAATTAAAGTTCCTGCTTTTGAGGGGCACAAATCCCTTCTTTTCACAAAGGTAATAAAATTTCGAACAATCTGCAAGGGGAATCGTAAAAATAAGGGAGAAAATTTGGCGATGGCGGGGTCGGGGCTCGGGGGATTACAGCCCGCGCTTGGCCACAAACCAGGCCAAGCGGTTGTAGGCCGCAAGCAGGGGTGAGCGCCACGAGACGGGCAGGCTGTTTACCAGGCGCAGTTTCCACCAGGCAAAGCGGTTGAGGCGTGTCGAACGAAAGCACTCGAGGGTTTGGCGAGCCTCCTTGCTCCCGCCGCGGGAGGAGATCAGAAGCGCCTTGCCGAGGGCTGCGCGGGCGATGTATTCGTTGCTCAGGGTTGAGGCATCGGGGGAGTAGAGCGCCTCAAGCGAGGTGGCGCACTGCTCGGGTCTCCAGATCGCCGCCGAGCGGTTGGAGGCCGTGCGCGAGTAGATCACCTCGCGCTTGGGGCTGAAGGCCGTCTGCGCCGTGCGGTTGAGACGTGTCCAGAGGTATTGATCTTCGCCCATGCGCATCCCCTCGGGGAAGCCTCCGAGCGAGAGGGCGACTTCACGGTTGAGGGTAGTGGTCGAGGGGATGAGGACGTAGCGGCGCATTGCCTCGCGAAAGAAATCGACCACGCCCTCGCTTGTGGGGCAGTTGGCGGGGGTGAGCTCCTCCCCGTTCAGGATATCAAAGCCCGTGGCGTAGGCTCCGCAGTCGGGGTAGCGCTCCGCGAGGCGGCAGATCTCTTCGAGGTACCCCTCGCGCCAGGTGTCATCACCATCCAGAAGGGCCACCCAGGGGGTTGAGGCCTCCTCCATGCCGCGGTTGCGGGCGGCGCTCACACCTCGGTTCTGCTGGCGGATCAGGCGGATCAGGGGGTGATCGATCCGGGCCACGATCTCGGCCGAGCGGTCGGTGGATCCGTCGTCCACCACAATCACCTCATGGGGCAATGTGCGTTGCCCGAGGACCGAACGCACAGCCCGTTCGATCTCGGCCTCCTTATTATATAAGGGGATGACAACGGTGATCTCACTTGATCTCATAGCTCGATCTCTCGGGAAGAAGGGCCTCAAAGGCCGTTTGCAGTTGCGCCTTCGACCGTTCGAAGTCGCCTACGCACTCGCTGTCGTTCAGGCACAGCAGGCGATAGCGCCCCTCGCTTACGGCACAGCAGGCGCTTGCCAACCCCTGGTCGTCGAGGTTCATCAGGCGGCTGTCTCGGAAGTTGCGTGGGGAGAACTCGCCCCGGCACAGGCCGTCGTAGCGGATCAGCCAGTGCGAGAGGTCTGTGAGCTCGCGCAGGGTGTTGTGGCATGAGCGGTCAAGCTCCTCGCCCCAGCGCTCCCAGGCGCTATGAAATTGGCTTTTGAGGTAGGGCTGGGGCAGGTGGTGGTCGTAGAAGCCCGGGAAGAAGCTCCAGGGCATCAGGCTCAAGGTCTTCAGCAGGGGCCCCACCCCGTAGCGGGGCGAGAGCCACTTTAGAAGATGGCGGTTCAGGCTCTTGCGCGGATGCAGGGCGTTGATCAGCCTGAGGTTGTTGTAGATCGTATGGCCCACCGATGAGGCCTGCACCGGACTCAGACGTGCCATGTCGCAGGGGAGTCCCCGGCGGAAAAAGTCGCTCTCCGCACAGGCCGAGGTGAGAAACGTGTCGTCGTTAAAGAGGACAAATTGCTCGGCGAGCCCCTCGATGCGGTGGAGATTCAGCTCCAGGGTATTGGAGTTGAAGGTGGGGCGGTAGGCCTCGGGCAGATACTCCTCGTGGCGCACGATGTGGAGCTTGGGGTGGGAGGTGTCGAGCCAGTCGGGCAGGTGGCCCCAGGTGATGAAGTGGATCTTTCGGACCCAGGGGGCAAAGCGCTCCACGCCGCGGAACCAATAGCGCAGCGTGGCCCAGTCGCGGTAACGAATCACCGCGCCATCGGCATCGCGACCCGCCTTTTGGCGAGCCTTCAGAAACTCTTCGCGCCACGCCGGGTCGTCACCATCGACCCACAGCACCACAAAATCCACCATTTCGATAAATTGGGAATCAGGAGTTAGGAATGGGCAATTATTTTCTTATTGCAGGGAATATGCACCGGGTAATATTCCCATGCGCAAGCCAAATTCCTAACACCTCCTTATTTTTTATGAGCAATCAGCCACTCGGCGATCTGGACGGCATTCAGGGCGGCGCCCTTCTTGATCTGGTCGGCCACGCACCAGAACGTAAGGCCGTTCTCATTCGTGAGGTCCTTGCGGATGCGTCCCACATAGGTCGGCTCCTTGTGGGCGATAAAGAGCGGCATCGGGTAGGCCTTCTTCTCGGGCTCGTCCATCAGCACGATCCCCTCGGCTGCGGCAAAGGCTGCGCGGGCCTCCTCGACCGAGATCGGGCGCTCGGTCTCGACCCAGATGCTCTCCGAGTGGGCACGCATCACCGGCACGCGCACACAGGTAGCCGAGACCTGCACATCGCTGTGCATGATCTTGCGCGTCTCGTTATACATCTTCATCTCCTCCTTCGTATAGCCGTTCTCGGTGAAGACGTCGATGTGGGGAATCACATTGTAGGCCAGCTGGTAGGCGAACTTTTCGACCGTAGGCTCCTGGCCGCGTACCAGCTGGGCGTGCTGCTCTTGGAGCTCGGCCATGGCCTGGGCTCCGGCACCACTGGCCGACTGGTAGGTGGAGACGTGTACCCGGCGGATGTGCGAGAGCTTCTCGATCACCTGCAGGGCCACCACCATCTGGATGGTGGTACAGTTGGGGTTGGCGATGATGCGGCGCGGGGCATTCAGGGCATCCTCGGCATTCACCTCGGGAACCACCAGGGGTACATCCTCCTCCATGCGGAAGGCCGACGAGTTGTCGATCATCAGCGTGCCGTGCTTGGTGATGGTCTCGGCAAACTCCTTCGAGGTGGAGCCGCCGGCCGAGACTAAGGCGATGTCAATGCCTCGGAAGTCGTCGTTGTGCTGCAGGAGCTTCACGGTGTGCTCCTTGCCGCGGAACATATAGGTCGTACCGGCACTTCGGGGTGAGCCGAAGAGGGTCAATTCGTCAATCGGGAAATCTTTATGCTCCTCCAGAATGGTCAGGAACTCCTGACCTACGGCGCCACTGGCACCTACAATTGCAATTTTCATAGTTCTAAAATATGGAAGGTTGCTAATCAAAAAACTCATCTTCAAGCTCCTCTTGCTGACCGAACTCCTGCTGGATATCCTCGGTCGAGCAGTCGAGGCGGTAGGGGTTGGCCGGGCGCACGAACATGTCGCTGCGCGAGATGCCCAGCGTGCCGTCGTTGTGGACCCGTTGCAGGAAATCACCCACGATCGGCAGGGCCACCACGCCGCCCTCGCCACGCGAGGAGAGGTGTACCGACTGATCCTCGCCGCCGACCCAGGCTCCCATCGTCAGCTTCGGCGTTACGCACATGAACCAGGCATCGCGATTCTTCTGCGAGGTGCCGGTCTTGCCGCCCAACTCCACGCCCTCCATGCCGTAGGCGTAGCGCATGCGGTTGGCCGTGCCGTTGGTAACGACCTTTTGCAACATGGTGAGCATCGTGTAGGCCGTATCGTCCGAGATGGCATCCTGCGACTGGGGGATGAAGCTGGCGATGAGGTTGCCCTGCCTGTCCTCGATGCGTGTGACGAAGATCGGGTCGGTGTGTACGCCCTCGTTGGCGAAGGTCGAGAAGGCCGAGACCATCTCATAGACGTTCGATTCGGAGGTGCCGACACACATCGCCGGCACGGGGTCGATGAAGCTGCGGATGCCCATGTTGTGGATAAAGTCGGCCACGGCCTCGGGCTGCTTGGCCTGCTTCATGATCCAGGCCGAGTAGTTGTTGCGGCTCAGGGCCAGACCCCAATACAGGGGGTGCAGCTCTCCGAGCTGATCCACCTTACCCGCCTCCTTGGGGGTCCAGGCCGTACCCACGGCCGTCTCGATCGAAACCGGAAGGTTCGGAACGGGGGTGCAGGGGGTGAGTCCTAAGTGGTCGATGGCAAAGGTGTAGATGAAGGGCTTGATCGTCGAGCCGATCTGACGTTTGCCCTGCTTGGCCATGTCGTACTTGAAGTAGCGGAAGTTGGGGCCGCCGACGTAGGCCTTGACAGCACCCGTGCGGGGATCCATCGCCACGAATGCGGCTCTGAGGATACGCTTGTGGTGCAGGATCGAGTCGCGGGGCGTGAGCACCGTGTCGCGCTCACCCTTGTAGGTGAAGACCTTCATCGGGCAGGGGCGGTCGAACGAGGCGAGGATATCGGCCTTCGAGACCCCCGCCTCCGACATCTCGCGGTAGCGGTCCGAATAGCGGATGGCCTGCTGCATGATCTTCTCGCGATCCTCGCGTGTGGTCTCCTGGAAGAGGACCTTCGTGGTTTTGTACTGGCGCTCCATCTGGGGCTGAATCACCTCCTCCATCTGCTTCTGCACGGCCAGCTCGGCATACTGCTGCATGCGCGAATTGATCGTTGTGTAGATCTTCAGTCCGTCGCGGTAGATGTTGTAGGGGGTGCCGTCGGCCTTCTTGTTCTTCAGGCACCAGCCGTAGATCGGGTTCTCGTCATACTCGCGGCAGGCCTCGATGTAGTCCCACTCGTTGTAGAACTGACGGCGCGTGGGGCGCTCGGCATTCATCACCAGGCGCAGCATCTCGCGGAAGTAGGTCGCCTGGCCCTCGTTATGCGAGACGGGCTTGTAGTTCAGCGTGATCGGCAGGGCCGAGATCGAATCGCTCTCGTGGCGGGTGATGGCGCCGGCTGCGGCCATGCGCGAGATCACCAGGTTGCGGCGCCGGAGGGCATTCTCGGGGTTGCGCACCGGGGAGTAGCGGGTCGGGGCATTGACCACTCCCACCAACATGGCGGCCTCCTGAATATTGAGCTCCTCGGGCGACTTGTTGAAGAAGGTCGCGGCGGCCGACTTGATGCCGTAGGCATTCGATCCGTAGGCCACCGTGTTGAGGTACATGGCCGCGATCTCCTCCTTCGTGTAGTTGTACTCCAACTTCAGGGCCGTGATCCACTCCTTGAACTTGGCCTGCACGAGTTTCGTTATGCGGGCCATCTTCGAGCGGTTGCGCACCGTGTCGCGCGGGAAGAGGTTTTTGGCCAGCTGCTGTGTGATGGTCGACCCACCGCCCTGCGAGGCGTTGCTCAGCAGGATGGTCTTCACCCCCACGCGCATCAGCGAGCGGAGGTCGATGCCGGCGTGGTTGCGGAAGCGCACGTCCTCGGTCGAGATCAGGGCCGCCACAATCGGGGGGACGCGGTGTCCGTCGAGGGTGAGTACCGCCGTCGAGTCGGTCGGGAAGAGGTCGGCATACTGCACATGCGAGCGGTTCTGCACAAAGAAGGTGCCGATCACCTTGCCGTCTTCGGAGTAGATCTCGGTTGCGAGGTTGCTCTTCGGGTTCTCCAGCTCTTCGAACGAGGGCATGCGGCCGAAGGCGCCGAGTGCCGTGAGCAGCAGCATTCCCAGAACCAAGGCTGCCGGGATGAAGATCACGAGCCACACCCAGGTATAATTTCGCTTTTTCGTCTGTTCTTTTCTTTGGGCCATTTCGCTAAATTGAATGGGTTATTTGGGACAAAGGTAGTGAAAATTCAAAATTCAGAATTCAAAATTCAAAATTTTTTACGCAGTGAATAATATTCTTTGAATATTAGCACCCATAAAGAGAACTCTTGCAAGGCGAATTTATTGCCTCGGGCCGAAAAAAGCATCGCAATTCTTCGGTCGGCCCCCGTCCGCACCTACAAACTCGGCGTTCGGCCGTGAGTAAAAAGGTGAGAAAGGTGAATTTCGCTCCCGATTGTGTAATCGCGTATATAGGCGCCCGCGAAAAAATCCCCAAGACTTAGAAGGGAAGTCCGATGCCGGCTCCCACCCACACCGAGCCGTGTCGGGGTTTGTAAACCGAGATCTTGAGGGTAGAGGTGGCCGAGTCGGGCTGGCGGAAGATGTTCATGTCCAGCAGCAGGTCGCCGCCGTAGGCATTCAGCCGCATCCAGTCGTTGCCCAGGCGGTAGTGGGCATAGTCGAAGCCCACGTTCAGGCGGATACGCTTGAAGTAGATCACCGAGGTGATACCCCCCTCGGGGTACCAGATCGGCAACTGGTAGTTTATCGAGGCGGCGAAGTAGCGGTCACTGCGGATCGAGCTTGAGGAGTAGCTGTGGGGCAGCAGGCGGGTCGATTTGTAGGTCAGCATCGCCTGGCCGTCGGGGGTGTGGAATCCGCCGATCGAGGTCTGGTAGTTCAGGGCCACCATCAGCGAGTGGGGGCGGGTGATGCCCGGCAGGTAGAAGCGCCCGAACAGGGAGATCAGGTCGCTGAACGAGCCGTTCGAGGGGTTCAGCGCGTAGTCCACGTTGAGCGTATAGCCCCAGCGGGGGACAAATTCGCGCGTGGAGGTGCGCACCTGATTCGAGTAGCCGATGCCGAACTGGAGCTTGTGGAGCCCCTCGCTGTAGCCGATGTGGCCGATGTTGGAGATGCTGCCCGTCACCTCGTTGTAGCGGATCTCGCCGAGCTTGGCCACCAGGCCGTTCGTGTAGTTCCACATCGCGGAGAAGGAGAGTTGGCGGATGTGGTAGCCGCGGTCGAAGTAGAAGGGGAAGAGGATGCCGGCCGAGAGCGAGTAGTAGCGGTCGAGGTTCGGGATGGCCTGGCTCTCGATCTTGTCGGTTATGGGGTTGAACTGGGCCAGCGAGTAGATGCTCTGCGTACCGCCGTAGCTTCCCGCGATCTCAATCGTGGGGCCGAGGCCGAAGTAGCGGAGGCCGAGTTGGAAGAGCGACCCCTCGGTGGTGTTATAGCCCCACGAGAAGAAGGCCTCGGTATTCGAGAGCAGGTTCTGCGAGAGCAGGGTGGCTCCCCAGTTGATGGCCACGTTGTGTTCGTCAATTAGATCGAAGGGGTTCATCGACAGGGGCATCCAGCTGTGTACCTTGAAGAGGTTCAGCCCCTTGCGATAGCGTTTGCTGCGATGCACGGAGGCGAGTTGCAGCGAGTCGTTCTGCGTGAAGCGCACCGTGTCGAGGTTGATCACCTCCCACCGTTTGCGGGGCGGATTGACCAGGTTTACCGGGAGCCTTCCTGCGGGGCTCTCGAAGCGGGTGGAGAGGGGTTGTGCGGCCAGGCGGTAGCCGGCGCGGGTGTAGTCGCTCACCACCAGGGTCGAATCGCCGATGGGGGTGGGGGCGAAGGCGCCATATTTCGACTCCGTGAGGCGGTACTCCTTTCGGCGGCCCAGGTCGTAGCAGTGGGCCTCGTCGCGCCCCGAGCGGATCGAACCGTAGTAGAGCACGCCGTCGCGGGCCTTGAGGTTCGTCAGGGTGACGTAGTCGCCCCGGGTCAGGGGGGTGAACTCGCCCTCGGGGGTGAAGGTGGCGATCCACATGCCGTCGTCGTCGGTGATCAGCAGGTAGAACTGCTCGGTGAGGTTGTCCCACGCCAGGCCGTGCACCTCCTTGAAGTGGGGCACGGTGAGGCGCTCGTCGCGGCTCCCGATGCGTTTGATGAGCGTATAGCGGCCGTCGGGCGTGTACTCCACCCAGGCGATGCCGTTGGGGATCGGGGTGGCGTAGAGGGCGTTACGCACCCCCTTCAGGGTGCGGGGCTTGCGGCTGTCGGCATTGAGGAAGCAGAGGCGCGAGTTCACGCGTTGCTCGAAGAAGAGCGAGCGCCGGTACTCGGTCCACCAGAGGCGGCCGTTCTCGCTGATCTCGGGGCGCGACGAGAGGTAGCCCGTGTAGGGCATCTTCTTTTCGCGGCCGCTCTTCAGATCGACCTCTACGAGGCGTGAGGGGCGGTTCAGCGCCGATTTCAGGGCGATGAGCGTGGAGTCGTTCTTCGCCACGGGCCACTGGTAGAGGGTGTGGTTTCGTCCCGGGAGTTCGTGAATGGGGGTCGTGGTGGGGGTTACCTCGGGCAGGGAGTCCCAGTAGTCGTTCAGCTCCTCGAAGGTGGCGTGGAAGAGTTTGTTGACGTTCGTGGAGTAGAACTTCGAGAGGGCGGTGCTCACCGTGAAGAGGACATAGGGGTTGCGCACGCCGTACCAGGCCACCTTGTCCCAGATGTTCTCGCCGTAGTGGTTGTAGGAGTAGGCGGCAATCTGGTAGCCCAGGCGGTAGTGGTCGGGTGTGAAGTCGAGGAACGAACCGCAGAACCACTTGTCGGAGTTTTTGCGCCGCAGCACCTCGCGACCCAAGGCGCGGTATTCGAGGGTGAAGGCCGGTTGCAGGCCGCGTCCGAACGACGACATCTGGGTCTCCGACAGCACGGCATCACCCTCCAGGAGCCAGATCGGCAGGAAGAGCAGGCCGACGGTCGAACCCTGCTGTCCGAGCAGGTAGCTCAGGACCTTGATCACCCCTTGGTTCAGGTTGTTGTACTGCACGGCGTGGCGGTACTCGTGGGCCGAGAGTTGCTTGTACCACGGCATCGAGTAGCTCTCCACGGCGGGTGAGGTGAGGAACTCGACACGTTTCGGGAGCCACATCACCAACCCGTTCGATTGGAAGTTCTCGGGGTGCATCACAAAGGGGATGCGCATGGCATCGTGGCGGAATCCGTAGCTGATGTAGGGTTTGATCCGCTCCACCGTAAAGAGTGTCCGCGCGGCGTAGGACTCGGCCGTGTCGGGGTAGATGATCCGCACGTCGTCGCTCTTTACCGAGCGCCACTTCAGCCCCACGGGGTCGGCTCCCCAGGTGTAGTACTGTGCCGAGGCGCGTTCGGCCGTCAGCAGAACGATGAGCAGAAGCAGTATGCGGGTAAAACGGTTCAAATCGGTCAGGGGTTATTGGGTAATCCGAGTTATTGCACTCAATTCAAAACTCAGCTTCCGGCTTTTTTGCATTTGTAGCCCTTTTGCGTAAGGAGCGCCACCACGCGGTCGCGGTGGTCGCCCTGAATCAGGATCTCGCCCTCTTTGGCCGATCCTCCGACGCCGCACTTCGCTTTCAGCTCTTTGGCCAGGGCCTGCAGATCCTCGTCGCGGCCCACAAATCCCTTGACAAGGGTCGCCACCTTGCCGGCGCGGTGCTTGCGGTCGAGCCATACGCGCAACTCCTGCCGGGCAGGGGGCAGGGTCTCGGCCTCGGGCTCCTGGTCGGTTTGGTATTGAAAGTCGGGGTTGGTCGAGTAGACCATGCCCAGACGGGCTTTCCAGTCGTTTTCCATGGTGTTTAACCTCTTTTTTGTGGCCGAATCTTCCTCTTTTTGAAAGATTTTGCGCCACTATTTTGCGCAAATTTACGAAAAATATTAACTTTGTCTTACTATGAAGGGTGGTTTTATTGAAAAATTAAAGCGCTTGGTGCCTTTTTGGCGACGTGCGGCCGGTGGGGAGTTGCCGCCTCCGCTGCCCGACGGCTCGTCGAAACGGGTCGTGCGCGTCTTTGTCGAGGGGTATGACGATGTCGCCTTCTGGCGCTCGATCTTCGACCATTTCCAGAACCCCTACCTGCGCTTCGAGATCTCGGTGCCCAACCGCGAGGATCTGCCCAAGGGCAAAAAGGTGCTCTTGAGCATGTTGCCCTCGGCCGGCGAGGATCTGCTCCTGTGCATGGATGCCGACTTCGACTACCTGATGCAGGGGGCCACCGAGCAGTCGCAGCTCGTGAACGGGTCGCCCTACCTCTTCCACACCTACGCCTACGCCACCGAGAATTTCCTCTGCTACGCCGAGACCCTGCACAACGTCTGTGTCAAGGCTACCAAAAATGATACCCGAATCTTCGACTTCGTGCGCTTCATGGCCGAGTACTCCTGCCGCATCTATCCCGCCTTTCTGTGGTACGTCTATTCGGCACGGGCCGATGTGCAGCACGTCTATACGCTCGTCGATTTCAAGAATACGGTGCGCTTGCACTACCTCGAGCTCGCCAATAACGGACAGGCCACCCTCGACTGGCTCTCGCGCCAGGTGGAGCGCACCTGCAAGCGCCTTGCAACGAAGCATCCCGAGCTCGCCGACCGGGTCGTCAGCTATGGCGCCGAACTGGCCGAGCGGGGCCTGCGACCCGACCACACCTACCTCTTCATGCACGGCCATACGCTGATGGACTCGGTGGTGATGGTTCTCCTGCAGACCGTCTGCGAGCAGCTGCGCCGCCTCTCGATCGAGAAGATCCACTCCTCGAAGAAGCGCGGGGTGGCCTTCAATAACGAGATGAGCAACTATAAGAATGCCCAGCGGTCGATCCGCGATGTGTTGCTCGACAACGACAACTATACCGAGTGCTGGCTCTACAAGCGCCTGCACCGCCGCATCGAGGCGTATGTGCGGAGTACGATCGAGGCCATGCGGCGCCGCGGCGAGATCCCGGCCGACTCCACCCTCCGCCTCCCATTAACCAAGCGCCTGAAGGAGTTGCGCGACCTTCGGGGGCTGAAGTGATCGCGCCTCTCGATGCCCCCTCTATGAAAAGAGACTGTCCGACACGACTCGTCGGACAGCCTCTTTTAGGTGATGTGCTCTGAGAAAGAGTTGGTGATTCTCGGAGCCGTATGTGTACCCGTTGTCGGGTTGGGCGGCTACCAGCCGAAGGTGGGCTTAACCACACCGAAGAGCAGCCAGGCAACGAGGAACGTAGCCACGATGTTGAAGCACTGGGCCGTCAGGAAGGCGTAGAGCGTCGAGCGGTTCTCCTTCGAGACGATATCCTTCAGGCGCGTATCGAGACCGATGCAGACGAAGGCCAGCGAGAAGAAGAGGGTGGACATGGTCTTGGCCAGCGAGGTCTCAATCAGCTTACCTTTGGGATTCGGGGTCAGCAGGTCGGCCTCCTTCAGGAGCGAGAAGACGAGCGAGGCGACCACGAAGGCCAGGATGAACTTCGGGAACTTGTCCCATACGATCTTGAGCGAAGGACGCTGCTTCTGTCCCCCCTCACCCTTGGTCGAGAGGTAGAGGGCGATGAAGAAGGCCACCACGCCAATGAGTACGTTCTGCGTAGCCTTCACGATCACGGCAATCTTGTTCGACTGGTCGCTGATGTGGGCGAAGGCCATCTCCGACGAGGCGGCCACACCGCTCGTCGTGTCGATCGTACCGCCGATCCAGGCACCGGCGATCTCCTGCTGTACCTCGATATCGTTCGAGAGCAGCGGCACGATCATCTCGGCCAGCCAGGGCATGAGGTAGATCATCGGAACCACCACGATCAGCACCACCGAAACGATGTACGAGAGGCTCTTCTTCTCCGTACCAGCCACACCGGCGGCCGTGATACAGGCCGACACACCGCAGATCGTCACACCACTCGAGAGGGTCATGGCCGTGGCACGCTCCACCTTAAAGACCTTGCGCGAGACGATGTAGGCGAAGAACCAGACGATCGTAACGATAATCAGGGCCTGCAGCAGACCTACGGTACCCGACTTCAGCACGTCGCTGATCATGATCGTGGCGCCGAGGCATACCACACCGATCTTGATGTAGAACTCGCTCTGGATGGCGGGCTTCAGCCACTCGGGGATGTGGTAGGCGTTGCGGATGATCAGACCGAAGATCACCGAGAAGAATACGGGCTCCAGGCCCAGCTCCGACTTGATGAACTTGTTCGAGCCGATCCACATGGCCAGGGCGGCGATGATGAATACGACGATGAACGAGCGCAGCATGCCCTTCATGGGGCGGCTCAGGAGCTTGTTGCCGGCGAAGAGGGTCACCAGGGCGATGACGAAGAGCATGGCAATCTTGCCCCACGACGAGGCCTCGCTCATATCCGACGGGATGGAGATCGTGGGCAGGTATTGTCCACAGGCGGCCAGGATCAGCAGGGGAATGGAGAGCATAACCACCACCCAGTCCTCGACCAGCAGTTTTTTCATGAAGTTACCCATAATTATAACGGTTTGATTTTATTTAAGTTGCTAACGGCTTATGCTTAGAACATGGCGATGGCGGCAAAGCCGATCGTGTTCAGGTTGTTCATCGTGCTCTCGGAGAAGGTCGTGAGCGTGTAGTTGAGCTGCAGCTTCACATACTTCACGGGCATGTAGTTCAGACCCACCACATAGTCCGACTGCTCGAGGTGGCCGGCTGCGGTCTGCTGGTTGTAGAAGTTGTAGCGCAACGTGGGGGCGAAATTCTTGACCTTGTAGGCGGCTACCACATAGCAACCGTCGTTCTTGACGGCCAGCTCGCCGTTGCCCTGCTGGTGCCAGAGGTACTCCGAACGGATCGAGAGGGCCTCACCCTTGTACTCCACGCCGGCTGCGGCACGCTGATTGCGGATGTACTCCTCGCCGGCCTCGCCGTAGCTGTACGAACCCGTCAGGCAGAGCTCCTCGATGGGGAAGAACTTCAGGCGGCCGATCACATCCTTCGACTTGTTCTTGTCGTCGGTGTTCTTGCCCTCACCCTGGAAGATTCCCACGCTGTAATCGAAGAGGTAGTGCTCGTCCTTGGCCTTCAGGAACTTACCGTAGAAGGCGAAGCCCAGGTCGCGCGTGTCGGGCAGACCGGTGATCTCGTCCACCACCTTGGCCGACTCGATGGTCTCCCACTTGGTGGGGTTCAGCGGGCCCTCCAGCGAGAAGGGAACGTGGAACTGACCGAACTGGATGTTGAAGGCCGTCGTGGGCTTCCAGCGTACATAGGCATCAATGAGCTTGGGCTTGGCAAACTCGAACTGCACCTTGTAGTCGAACTGGCGCGAGATGTTGCCGTTCAACCACACACGCACATAGTTGATCTTAAAATTCGAGGTCCCGGCATCGTCCCAGTTGTAGGTCATCTTGGCAAAACCGCCGATCTCGGGGAGTTTCTCTACAATCTTGCCCCACTTTTCGTTGCGGGCATTCTGCTTCTCTTGCTTCTGCTCGAGCTCCGTGAGACGTGCGTTGAGGGCATCCATCTCACTCTGCTCCTGCGCCTGAAGGCTCACCATGGAGAGGCCAAAGGCGGCCAAAAGGGTAAAAAATTTCTTCATATTGTTTAGTTTATAGATTTTTTCGGTTGCAAAGGTCGCAATAATAATTGATATATAAGGTGGCATAAATACCTATTTTACACACGGAGCGCAGTCGGCAGCCGGTGGCAATTCAAAATTCAAAATTGTTTGGCTTGCGCGGTTGTTCTATACGCGTCATGGCGAGGAGGGGAATGAGTAATGAGCAATGAGTAATGAGTAATGAGTAATGAGCAATGAGCAATGAACAATGAACAATGAGCAATGAACAATGAGTAATGAGTCCTTTTTCTGCGTCATTGCGAGCGAACAGCGTGAGCGTGGCAATCTTTTTATCTGCGACTTATCTGTGGGATATTTCGCCCATAAAAAGATCCCCACGTCGCCTGTGGCTCCTCGGGATGACGAAGTGCGGAAATTAGAATTTGGCTTGTGCCCCGAAATATTCTTTGGTGATAATCTCCTTTGGTAATATTTCCAGTAGCAAGGAGAATAATTTTGAATTTTGCATTTTGAATTTTGAATTATTTTGTATCTTTGTCCTTTACAAGTTAGAAAGGCGATGGAGCGGAAGATGAGAAAGGTGGTTTTTGCGGGGTCGTTTGATCCCTTTACCCGGGGGCATGAGGCGTTGGTCGAGGAGGCCTTGCGGCTCTTTGATCGGGTGGTGATTGCCATTGGCGAGAATGTGCAGAAGCGCGGTTTTCTCTCTGTGGAGGCTCGCCAAAGGCTCATTGAGGAGCTCTATGCGCAGGATGAGCGTGTGGAGGTGGTTATCTACCAGGGGCTTACGGGGGATTTTGCCCTGCAGATCGGGGCCTCGGCCCTGCTGCGCGGGGTGCGCAATACGGTCGATTTTGAGTATGAGAAGACCATGGCCGCGGCCAATCGACGGCTCTATCCGCAGCTGACCACCCTCCTGCTCTTCACCCCGGCGGAGGTGGCCGACATCAGCTCCTCGACCGTGCGCGAGCTGGTGGCCTTCGGGCGCGAGGTGACGGAGTTCCTGCCCCAAGGCGTTGATTTGAAAAAGTATATATAGGTTTGGAGGTTGCGGACGTTTCGTTCCCGACCCCCAACCGAAGTAAAACCAAAGAATAGAAAAACTAAAGAATAGAAGAGTAGAAGAATGGAGTTTTCAGCAGAGATGATTGCCGGCCTGCTTCAAGGTGAGGTGGTTGGCGATAAGGATACGATGGTATCGACCGTGAGTTCGATAGAGGAGGGCAAGGCCGGTTCGATGGCCTACCTGACCAATCCGAAGTATGAGCCCTATCTGTATACTACGGAGGCCTCGATTGTGTTGTGCAACCGCTCCTTCGAGCCCAAGCAGGAGGTGAAGGCCACGCTGATCAAGGTGGAGGATGCCGGAGCCGCCGTGTTGCAGCTCCTGGAGATGTATAATGCCATGCGCCCTAAGAAGCAGGGCCTCTCGAAGATGTGCTCGATCTCGGAGACGGCCGAGGTGGGCGAGGGGTGCTACGTTGGCGACTTTGCCGTTATCGAGGCGGGAGCCAAGATCGGCAAGGGGTGCCAGATCTACCCCCAGGTCTATGTGGGCGACAAGGTCGAGATTGGTGAGGGTACGATCCTCTACCCGGGAGTAAAGATCTATGAGGGTTGTCGGGTCGGTGCCCGTTGCATCCTCCATGCCGGGGCGGTGATCGGTGCCGACGGCTTCGGCTTTGCCCCCAAGCCCGACGGCTCGTTTGCCAAGATCCCGCAGCTGGGTAATGTGATCATCGAGGACGATGTGGAGATCGGTGCCAACACCTGTATCGACCGCGCGAAGACCGACTCGACGATCATCCGCCGCGGCGTGAAGCTCGACAACCTGATCCAGATCGGCCACAACGTGCAGATCGGTGAGCATACCGTATCGTCGGCCCAGACGGGCATTGCCGGCACCTCGAAGGTGGGTAGCCACTGCTTCCTGGCGGGCCAGGTGGGCATCGCCGACCATGTGACGATCGGCAACCGCGTGATGGTGGGCTCGAAGAGCGGCCTGGATAAGAATGTCCCCGACGGGGAGACTCGCTTCGGCTATCCCGCCCTGCCGGGCATGCAGTACCACCGCGCCTCGGCGGTCTTCAAGACCCTGCCTGAACTCTCGCGCAAGGTCCTGACCCTCGAAAAGGAGCTCACGAAACTGAAGGGTGAGTAAGGCGCAGAGATACCGCATTATGGGCATCGACCCGGGCACGAACTATATGGGGTATGGGGTGCTCGAGGTCGAGGGCCGTGCGGTGCGCTCGGTGGTCCTGGGCGATATCGACCTGCATAAGATGAGCGATCCCTATGCCAAGCTGCGCTACATCTTCGAGCGGGTGGGGGCCCTGATCGAGGCCTATGCCCCTCAGGAGGTGGCTTTGGAGAGCCCCTTCTTTGGCGAGAATGTGCAGTCGATGCTCAAGTTGGGCCGTGCCCAGGGGGTGGCCATGGCGGCTGCCTTGAGCCGCGACCTGCCCGTCTTCGAGTATGCCCCGAGTCGCATCAAACAGTCGATCGCCGGGTCGGGATCGGCCTCGAAGGAGCAGGTGGCCGGCATCGTGAGGGCCACCCTCAAGATCGAGGAGCCCCCGCGCCGCCTCGATGCCACGGATGGGATGGCGGTGGCCCTATGCCACTACTATATGGACCATAATGTGCTCAACGAGGCGCTGGGCGAGGCCCGATCGAAGGGCCTGGGTGGCGGCCTGAAGTCGGTGAGCAAGAAGGGGAGCAGCAGTTGGGAGAAGTTCCTCAAGGAGCACCCGGAGAGGGTGAAATAAAATTCAAAATTGGGCTTACGCACCAAAATATTCTCTGCTAATATTCCCAATGACAAGGAGAATAATTTTGAATAGTGTATTGTAAACTATTTGCTGAAACCTAAATAGAAATCACCAAAAATAAAAAAGTACTATGAAAAAGAGAATTTTTGCCGTTTTGGCCGCTGCAGGACTTTGCAGCTGTGCGAACAACAACTTCACCCTCACGGGACAGGTGCCGGAGGGTTACGACTCGGTCTATCTGCGCCTGCCCTGGGTAGAGGAGAATGACCTGCTGGCCGCCGCCGCCGTGGATGCCGAGGGAAATTTCGTCCTCGAGGGTAAGGTGGAGCACCCCTCGCTGGTTGCCTTCTCCACCGATGAAAAGCAGGAGCCGGTAGCTACCTATATCTTTGTGGAGCAGGGGGGCAACTATACCCTCAGCTTCGAGGAGCAGGGTGCCTGGCCCGTAAGCGGCGACCCCGCCAACGAGGCGATGGGTGCCTACCAGCGTGCCATGCAGGAGCTCCAGACCTCCTTTATGCTGGCCGAGACCCCCGAGCAGCAGATGGCCGTGGCCAACCGTGCCGACTCGCTGACCGAGGCTTCGGTGAATGCCAACAAGGAGAACCTCTTCAGTGCCTATCTGATCGCCACGCAGTATGCCGGCATGCCGACGGACGAGCTGCGCGAGCTGGTGGCTTCGCTCTCGCCCGAGGTGCAGGCTTCGAATATCGTGGCCAAGATCAACGAGGCCATTGATGCCAAGGCCGCCACGGAGGTGGGTCAGCCCTACATGGAGCTGGCGTTGCAAAACCCCGAGGGGGAGACCGTGGCGCTCTCGTCGCTCATCGGCGAGGGGAAGTGGGTGCTCATCGACTTCTGGGCTACCTGGTGCGGTCCCTGCAAGAAGGAGATCCCCCACCTGGTGGAGGCCTACAAGGCCTTCCACGACAAGGGCTTTGAGATCTATGGCGTGTCGCTGGACCACGATGCCGAGGCCTGGAAGGCCTTCCTGCCCGCCCACGAGATGAACTGGGTGAATGTGATCGGCACCGGCTCGGATCAGATCGACCAGTATGCCGTGCAGTCGATCCCCTCGAACTTCCTGATCTCGCCCGAGGGTAAGATCGTGGCTACGCAGCTGCGCGGCGAGGGCGTGATGGAGACCCTCAAGAGCCTTATTCGGTAACGATCGGTCTCCGTTTGAGAAAAGAAGCTCTCTAACCAGGTGATTTCCGCGTTACGCTCGCGCTCAAAATGCTCATTTACGCTTGGTAAATTCCGCTTTCGAGCGCTTCGCAAGCCTTGAAATCCCACTTGTTATACAACTTCTACGGTAAGGGGCTGTCGCAACACTACTTGTTGGACAGCCCCTCTCTTTTTGAGGTAAAAAAATATTTTGTTTTTCTTTCGGCTGATTTACAGCGCATTGGCGAAGGAGGTAAAAAATATTTTGAAAAAAGATTAAAAAATATTTGGTGGGAAAGAAAAAACGCCGTATATTTGCACTCGCAATTCGGCACCGTAGCTTAATTGAATAGAGCATCTGACTACGGATCAGAAGGTTACAGGTTTGAGTCCTGTCGGTGTCACTAAAACGAGGTGGGTTATCCGACCTCGTTTTTTTGTTTTCGTCCTCCTCATCCACCTCATTCTCCTTATCCCCCTCTGCCGCCACCGCTCTATGCTTCTCGGCCGGGCCTTGTGTGCCCTCGTTCAGACTCTCCATGGCGTGTGCCGCAAAAAAAAGACCGGGGCGGATTTCACTCCGCTCCCGGCCGTTTGGTGCAGGGTAGGCTCCGTTACTCGATCAGCGAGATCGAGCGCTGGATGAAGTCTGTCAGGCTCTTGCCCTTCAGCATGCCGTTCGACAGCAGGGCCAGGTCGATGATCTGCTTGACGAGTTTGTTCTCGCGACCAATCTCCTTGAGGCGTTCGTTGCGCTCGTCGCGCAGCGTGACCACCTTTTTCGAGAGCTCCTCGCGCAGGGACTTCTCCTCGGCCGTGAGCTCCTCCTCCTTCTTCGACGTTGTGAGCTCCTCGAAGCGGCGCTCCTCGCTCACTGCGGCGTCGATCTTCTTGGTGATGGACTTCAGCTTGTCGCCATAGGCGCTCTCCACCTTCCCCAGGATATCGATCACGATGGGGTGGTTGCCATTCACGGCAATGGTGAAGCTGTCGGGCATCTGGCCGTAGAACTGGCTCATGCCGCCGCCCCCCATCTGGGCCATCTCCTTCATGCGGCGCATGAACTCGTTCTGGGTAATCACCACGGGGGCCTCCTCGGGCTCCATGGCCTCGAACGAGATCGAGTAGTGGATCTTCTCGTCCTGGGGCATCTGGCTCTCGAAGACAGGGCGCAAAAGCTCCTGCTGTGCCTCCGAGAGGGAGATCTTCAGCGGCTCGGCCTTCTGAATCAGTTTCTCGACCACATCACTGTCCACGCGGACAAAGCGGCAGTCGGTGTGTTTCGATTCGTACCAGTTGATGTAGTGGTTGTCGAGCTGACCGTTCATCTCCAGCACGTCGTAGCCTTTGGCCTTGGCCGCCGCAAGGAAGGCGTGCTTCTCCTCCACATCATCGACGTAGAGCAGAATCAGCTGGTTGTTCTTGTCGGTCTGCTGCTCCTTGACCAGGGCGGTGTACTCCTCGGCCGTAAAGTACTTGCCCTCGGTGCTCTTCCAGAGCATGAAGTTTTGGGCCTTCTCGGCAAACTTCTCGTCGGTGAGGATGCCGTACTGAATGAAGATCTTCAGATCGTCCCACTTCTGCTCATAGTCGGTGCGCATCGTCGTAAAGAGCTCCTGCAGGCGGTCGGCCACCTTGCGGGTGATGTAGCCGGAGATCTTCTTGACGTTCGAGTCGCTCTGCAGGTAGCTGCGCGAGACGTTGAGCGGGATATCGGGCGAGTCGATCACACCATGTAGCAGCGTGAGGTACTCCGGAACGATCCCCTCGACCTGATCCGTCACATAGACCTGGTTGCAGTAGAGCTGGATGCGGTTGCGCTGAATCTCGAAGTTGTTGTGAATCTTCGGGAAGTAGAGAATGCCGGTGAGGTGGAACGGGTAGTCGATATTCAGGTGAATCGAGAACAAGGGCTCCTCGCTTGCGGGGTAGAGCTCGTGGTAGAACTCCTTGTACTGCTCCTCGCTGAGCTCCGTGGGCTTGCGGGTCCAGAGGGGCTCCACCCGGTTGATGATGTTGGGCTTCTCGGTATCCACATATTTGCCCTCCTTCCACTCCTTGACGTAGCCGAACTGGATGGGCACGGGCAGGAAGCGGCAGTACCGCTTCAAGAGCTCCTCGATCTTCTGCTCGTCGGCATACTCGGCACACTCCTCCGAGAGGTGCAGCACGATCTCCGTGCCGCGCTCGCGCTCGTCCGCCAACTCCTCCATCTCAAACTCGGGCGTGCCGGCGCAGCTCCAATGTACGGCCTTGGCCCCCTCGCGGTAGGAGCGGCTGAAGATCTCCACGCGGTCGGAGACCATGAACGAGGAGTAGAAGCCCAGACCGAAGTGGCCGATGATGGCCTGATCCTGATACTTGGCCATGAACTCCTCGGCCCCCGAGAAGGCGATCTGGTTGATGTAGCGATCGACCTCCTCTTCGCTCATGCCGATGCCGCGATCCGTAACCGTAAGGGTGCGGGCCTGCTTATCCACGCGGATTTGGATCGTCAGGTCGCCCAGCTCGCCCTGCACCTCCCCCTTCGAGGAGAGGGTCTTCAGCTTCTGGGTGGCATCTACGGCATTCGAGACCAGCTCGCGCAGGAAGATCTCATGATCCGAATAGAGAAACTTTTTGATCACGGGGAAGATGTTCTCGGTCGTAACCCCGATTTTTCCATTTGCCATGTTTTATCCTCTTGTTTAAATTGCTCGGTTTATAACAGCCTGGCTAATCTACGGCCACGGGGTTGCCCGCTTGCCGATAGCCCGGTTTTTGATTTGCGGACGATCAAAGGGTGTGCCAGATGAGTCGAAACTGACATTTTGTCATGAGCAGAGGATGGCTTTTGGACCGTAGGCTACCAAAGGATCTCCTCCCGGCCCATGCTGCGCAGGTAGGCATTGGCCTGCGAGAAGTGGCGGCAGCCGAAGAAGCCGCGGTAGGCCGAGAGGGGAGAGGGGTGTACGGCCTTGAGGATGCAGTTGCGCGTGGGGTCGGCAATGGCCCCCTTCTTCTGGGCATAGCTGCCCCAGAGCATATAGACCACCCCCTGCTTTTCGCGGGCAATGGCCCGCACCACGGCATCGGTGAAGAGCTCCCAGCCGCGGCCGGCATGCGAGGCCGCCTCGTGGGCCCGCACCGTGAGCACGGCATTCAGGAGCAGCACCCCCTGCTCGGCCCAGCGATCCAACTCGCCCGTGGTCGGGATCGGTCGCCCGGTATCTGCGGCCACCTCCTTGAAGATGTTTTGCAGCGACGGAGGGAAGGGTACGCCGGCCCCCACCGAGAAGCAGAGTCCGTTGGCCTGTCCCTCGCCGTGGTAGGGATCCTGCCCGATGATGACCACCTTCAGGCGGTCGAAGGGGCACTTGTCGAAGGCCCGAAAGATGTTTCGGCCTTGGGGATAGACGCTCCCCGAGGCGTACTCTTGGCGCACAAACGCCACAAGCTCCCTGAAATAGGGCTTTTCAAACTCTTCGTGCAGGAGCGCTTTCCAATCTTCGGCTATTCGGACTTCCATCTTTTTCTACTCTTATTGGTTGGTTGTCGGTCTCTGTTTCGAAGCAAATATAGGAAAAATTTTGGAAATCTTCGCCATAATGCCTAATTTTGCTGTGTGCATCTGCCATTCACTTTGGCCGGGCACCCCAAACCCCCAAAAAAAAGAGAGATGATGAGAAGAGAAATAGGCTTTATGGCCTGCTTTATGGCCCTCGCGCTGGGCCTCTCGGCCTGCCACCCCGCCAAGCAGGAGCCGACTGCTCCCAAGAACCTGATCTACATGATCGGCGACGGCATGGGCCTTTCGCATGTGTCGATGATGATGATCGAGGGGGGCTACACCCAGACGGCCTTCGATCGGATGGAGAACGTGGCCCTTGTTACAACCTACTCGGCCAACAACCGTGTGACCGACTCGGCTGCCGCCGGCACGGCCCTGGCGGCGGGCGTAAAGACCAACAACGGCATGCTGGGCATGGGGCCCGACTCCCTGCCGGTGGAGTCGCTCCTGGCGCGTGCCGAGGCCCAGGGCCGACCGACCGGAATCGTGGTAACGTGTGAGATTCAGCACGCCACACCCGGAGCCTTCTATGCGCATGTCCCCTTTCGCGGGGAGTATGATGCCATCTCCCGACAGCTCGTCACCTCGGGCGTGGAGGTGATCTTGGGCGGTGGACGTGCCGGGATGACGGCCCCCGATGAGGCCCATCCGGCTTTGCTCTCGCCCCTGGCACAGCTCCTCGAGCGGGGGTATCGCTCGCTCGACAGCCTCGAGGCGTGGGATCCCGCACAGCCCGAGCCGGTGATCGGTCTCTTCGCAGAGGGGCACCTCCCCTCGAAGTTGGCCGGCCGCGGGGAGTTCCTGCCCCAGGCTGTGGAGCGCTCGCTGGCCTATCTCGATGCCCGCTCCCGGGCTTGCGAGGCGGGCTTCGTGCTGATGGTCGAGGCCTCGCAGATCGACTTCGAGAGCCACGGCAACAACGCCCCGGGCATCCTGGCCGAGGTGCGCGACTTCGAAAAGGCCCTCTCGGCCGCCATGCGCTATGTCGATGCCCACCCCGAGACACTGCTCGTTGTGACGGCCGACCACGAGACCGGAGGCCTCACGATGCCGAGCGGCAATAGCGACTTTACGGCCTCGGAGAGCGGTTTGGAGTATCGCTTCTCGACGGGCAGCCATACGGCCACGCCCGTGCCGGTCTACCTCTATGGGTGTGGGGCCGAGGCGATTAACGGCGTGTTGGATAACACCGAGCTCTCGCAGCGATTGGCCGAGTTGCTCGAATTGTAGCCCCAAAGGGGGAGTTGCCCGGGTTTTTGTTTGCAACTCCCCGTTTTTATGCCTAATTTTGTCCCCTACTTTTTATCGGTTATGGTACTCACGGAACAGATAAAGGATTTGGTGCAGCGCAGCGAGGAGCTCTGCCGCTGTCTCAATATCGAACAGAAACGCATCGACCTAAGGAATGAGGAGGAGCGAACCCAGGAGCCCGACTTCTGGGAGGATCCCGAGCGGGCCCGACAGCAGTTGCAGAAGGTGGCCTCGATCAAGAGCTGGATCACCGACTACGAACAGATTGCCAAGGGGGTGGAGGATTTGGAGCTCATGCCCGAATTCGTCCGCGAAGGGGTAGCCTCCGAAGAGGAGTTTTCGATGCTTTACGATCAGGTGCTTGCCGAGGTGGAGAAGCTCGAAATGCGCAACATGTTGCGCCGCGAAGAGGATAAGCTGGGTGCCATTTTGGATATCAATGCCGGTGCTGGAGGTACCGAGGCGCTCGACTGGGCCTCGATGCTGCTGCGCATGTATACCCGTTGGGCCGAGGCACACGGCTATCGGGTCAAGATGCTCGACTACCAGGCCGGTGATGAGGTGGGGGTGAAGAGCTGTACGCTGGAGATCGAGGGCGAATATGCCTACGGATACCTCAAGAGCGAAAACGGTGTCCACCGCCTGGTGCGCCTCTCGCCCTTCAATGCCAACAACAAGCGCCAGACAACCTTCGCCTCGGTCTTCGTCTCGCCGGCCATCGACGACACGATCGAGATCAAGATCAACCCCGCCGATATCGAGTGGGATACCTTCCGCTCATCGGGAGCCGGAGGACAGAATGTCAATAAGGTGGAGACGGCCGTGCGCCTGCGCTACCACGGCAAGGATCCCGATACGGGCGAGGCGATCGAGTACCTGATCGAGAACATGGAGACCCGTTCGCAGCTCATGAACCGCGAGAATGCCCTGCGCATCCTCAAATCGAAACTCTACCAGCGCGAGTTGGACAAGCGCATGGCTACGCAGCAGGCCCTCGAGGCGACCAAAAAGCGTATCGAGTGGGGTTCGCAGATCCGCTCCTATGTCTTCGACGACCGCCGTGTGAAGGATCACCGCACCAATGTGCAGACCTCCAACGTCGATGCCGTGATGGATGGCGACCTGGACCTCTTCATCAAGGCCTATCTGATGGAGTTCGGCGGGGAGTAGCCCCTGTCCGCTACTCCGTCTCTTGCGCCCCGTAGGGGATAAAGCGGCACTCCGAGATCTCGAGCTCGACCCCTTCGCCGAGCTCCTTTGCCTCTTCCAGGTAGACGAACGTACACCCCTCGATCCGAATATCGTGGATGCACCTAAGGCCCGGGATGCCGTGGGCGGCAATGGCCGTCCGGGCTCGGTGGCAGACCACGCGCGAGATATGGATGTCGCTGAAATCGGGGGCGTAGCGCAGTTGTGCCTCTGTGAACTCCTGCTCCTCAATCTTCTTCCCCACGGCACGATCTTGGTAGGTACACTCGAAGACGATGGCTTCGTCCTTGATGTCGCTCATCATGATGTCGCTGATGTAGATCCCCTCGCAACGGCCGCCTCGACCGATGCCGCTCTTGAAGCGCAGTCCCGTGTCGGTGTTGCTGAAACGGTTGTGGCAGACCACGATATTCTTCATGCCGCCCGAGAACTCCGAGCCGATGACAAAACCGCCGTGGGCGTGGTAAACAATGTTGTCGCGGATCAGGATGTTTTCGCAGGGGCCGTACTTCTCGCCCGCCTCGCCGGCTCCGGCCTTCATGCAGATGCCGTCGTCTCCGGCATCAATCGTATTGTTTACGATCAACACATTGCGGCAGCTGCTGATGTCAATAGCATCGCCATTCTGCGCATTCCATGGGCAGCGCACCTTCACGCCGTCGATGATCACCTCGCGGCAGCGCGTGGGGATGAGGTGGAACTTCGGGGCATTCTGGAGCGTTACCCCCTCCACCAGCACCCGCTCGCAGTCGGTGAAGCGGATCAGGTGCGGGCGCATCTTCTCCTGCTCGGCATAGCTCTCGGCCACGTTGGGGTAGTGCTTCAGGTCGAATGGATACCAGAGGCTTCCCTCCTCGGCTTCGGTACCCCCCATGGCCTTGAACTCCTGCCACTCCGTATCGCTCACCTTGCCCCGCTTGACCGGGCGCCACTGGATGCCGTTGCCGTCAATCACCCCCTCACCCGTCAGGGCGATATTCTTGCGCTTGCTGGCCGAGATCATCGGCGAGGGCTTCTTGTCGCGCACGCCCTGGCTGTCGGTCTTGAAGAATTGGCTGCGGTCGGGCGTGGCCATCAGAATGGCATTGCGCTCAAGGTGCAACTCGATGTTGTCCTTCAGGGAGATCAGCCCCACCATCCAGACCCCCTCGGGGACCACCAGGCGCCCGCCCCCCTGCTTCTCGAGGGCCGCGATCGCCTTGCGAAAGGGCTCGGTGTTGAGCGTTACGCCATCGCCCACACCCCCGAAGTCGGTGATGCAGACCTCGCGGTCGGGAATCTCGGCCCTCTCGGGCACCGGAAGCTCAACCGCCAGATCGCGGTAGTAGTGTGCATACCCCTCGGCATGACCCGTCAGGTGGGCCGAGAGGAGGATCATCATCAGAAGAAGCAACTTTTTCATCTCTTGTCTTGTGTTTTGTCCCCGGGCCGCTCTTCGGACCCGGGGGGGGTGGAGGCCGGATGGCCCTAATCTTAATCTGGTCGCCCGCACCGGATCTTCGGGCGATCAATCCATTTGCAAATATAGAACTTTTCCTTGGAATTCGGGTTGAAACTCCCGGAAAATTATTCGCCTTCAGCCATTGGGCCCTCGCCGCCATGCCCCGGAGCCGACTCGCTCCGCTTAGTCTGCTCGGAGAACCCAACGGCCTCGGATGCTTCCGAAACCGCCTCTGCGGCGCTGTGCTTCAATACCTGCTCTTCGCTATCTCTTCGTTACCGAGATCATAAAGGTTACGGCCACAATGGCGATGCCGATGCCGACAAGGATGTTGGTGGTAAGTGGTTCGCCAAACATCAGTGTGCCGACAAGAATGGCCGTAATAGGCTCAAAAACACCCAATACCGAGGCCTTTGTTGCGCCGATATTGCGGGTTGCAATGGCAAGCGTTGCGGTCGAAACGATTGTTGGCAGCAGAGCCAGGCCCAACAGGTTTAGCCAGTCGCCACATGTCGTTATGCCCGCAGTAATCGCGGTATCCGAGAGGGCTATTTTACCCAAGAATACAACCGCTCCAACCGTTAGGGCGTAGAATGTGAGGAGCGTATTGGATATCTCGGCGATAGCCTTGCTGCGGTTGATGATGACGATAAAGAGGGCATAGACCAATGCCGAGCCGAGCGACAACAGAACGCCGATAGGGTCTATCGCCTCGCCGCCACTGCCTTGCGTCATAATCAATACGCCACCAAATGTCGCAGCAATGGCAAGCCACACGGGCCACGAAGGCACGACACGCAAAAAGACCATAATAATCGCCACCAGTACGGGGTAGAGAAATATTAGCGTAGTCGCCAATCCCGAAGCGATGTAGTTGTACGCCTCAAATAGGAATAGGCTGCTCGATGTGTATAACAGACCGAGCACAAGCAATACGCCCGCCTGCTTTGCGGTAATCCTGAAACTCTGTTTAGTGAGCATAAGAAACGTACCAAGCAGAACGACGGCAAATGAGTATCGAAAGAAGAGTATCGACTCGATAGCCGCTCCCTTGTTCATCAGCGGCACGGCAAAGAGCGGATTGAGTCCGTATGTGATACCGGTGATAATACCGGCAGGGTAGCCTATAATTGCATTTCTACTCAGTGGTTTCATCTCTCGTTCAGCTTTCGTGTTGCAAAGATATACACAAAAGCCGTACTGTGATGCGCGTGTAACAAAGATTCTTGATAGCGACCTTGACTACTCCTCAGCCTTTGTGGAGGCGAGGTGGGTGCCGAGGAGCATTATCGCGAGGACACTTTGGATGTAAAGATACGAAAAAGGCAATCGGCAGTGCTGCCCACCGATTGCCAACCGCTGATTTTTTCTATTTACATCAGAAACTCTTTCGGTAGATGTAGGTCAGATAGTCATTGGCATCAGTTTTCCATTCATCACTCTTGAACTCGGCAACCTTCTCGAAGCCGTGATGGGCATAGTAGCCGTGGTTGCACGATGAGTCGGTCCAGAGGTAGAGGCTCTCGTAGCCCTCGCTCTTTGCCAATGCCACGACCTCTGCAAGCAGTTGTTTCCCGCATCCCTGCACCGCCGAGATAAAGAACGACAAATACAAATCCTTATCTGCCCGCATATGGCGATAGACCTTTGGCGAGGTCTTGCCGAAGTAGTCACGCAGAGCCAACGCCTCCTCGCGCTGTTGCTCGTTGAACGATGGCATCACGCTGTCCAACCACTCGTTGTAGCCGTTTTCCTGCTCAATATTGCCCGCAAGGATGCAACCCACCATCTTGCCCTCATCGGTAATCTTAAAGGCGAATGGTGCACCATACCACCCATAGCGGATGATATACTCGCACATCAGCAGGCCGAACTCCTCTCCCTGCCCGTTGGCAGCATGACCCTCGCCCCAGACTGGATATGCCAACTGTGCCGCTTTATGAATATCATCTTCTGTAAATCTCTCTATAATCATATCATATCGATTTTCTCGGGTGCAAAGATAAGAGATAATGGTGATTAGGTGTATATAAAAATCAATACCACAATGGTACTTTTCGATACTGCGATTAAATAATAACGGATATTTAGCCTATCTTTGTAGCACAAATCAAGCATATGGAGAGATTGCAGATTGGCATCGTTGCCGAGGGTGGCAGAACGGGGCAGACAGACTTTAAGGCATACGGCAACAACCGCATAGGAATAAGCGGCTGTATGGTACTGCTTGTCGATAGTGGGTGCGCTATCGTATCGGTGGGCTTTAAGCGCAGGGTTCTTCGTCGAGGGATGTTGGCGGTGCTCTTCTATGATGACACATTCTGGATAGAGCGAAGTAGCAGCACCTTTCGTTGCCGATATGTGGCTCTTGCCGATGATAATGTGCAGGAGGCAATCTATAAACTCACATCGCCATACTTTTGGGACTCGTTGTCGGAAAATCCTCTGCTCCGCCCAGACAATGGTCAATGGGAACTTTTAGAGAGTTGGTACGAGCAAATGATGTGGATATGCCACAATTCAGCAAACGAATATACCAACCAACTGCTCCGCAACAATATATACAACCTCTTTATGGCGATGGATGGTGAGATGACACAGAGAAATGCAGGCTCGAATAAAGCCATCAGCCGAAGCCGAACTCTGATTATCAAATTCCTAAAACTTGTGGCACAGCATTTCCGCACCACGCGCGAAGTGTCGTTCTACGCCCAAGAGTTGTGCATCACGACAACCTATCTCTACAAACTAACACATAGGCGATGGAACTTATCGCCCAAGGAACTGATTGACCAGCAGACAATCTGCGAAATAAAGACATTGCTGTCAAGTACCGATATGTCGGTCAAAGAGATAGCTGCCACGCTCCATTTTGAAGATACACCCTATATGTGCCGCTATTTCAGACAACGCACAGGCCTTTCGCCAATGGAGTATCGTGAGGGTGCGAAGCGGGCGTAAACACTAAAAAAGGCAATCGGCGTTGCTAACCACCGATTGCCAGATGAATTAACGCGAAACTCACATTAAGTTGGAGTGTGTAGGCAGTGAGTTCTGCGAGGGGGTGCGGATATTGTTATAAAAGGATATGTAGCACTTACTCGGTGGGTGGCACATCGAAGTCAATCTGATCGACGGAGAGTACCGTAACCTGCTGCCCGTTGTATAGCCCTGAGCACTCGGCACCGAGCAGGCGACCCTCGCTCTTTGAGAACCGAGCAACGATCCCGACCTTGTCGCCCCTGGTACTAACCCAGATCATATCGCCCTCCTCGCGGAATTTTAGCAGAATACCCGTTATCAAAGCGTAATCCTTCAATTTATCGATCGTAGCGAACGGAGTGAGGTCGATTCCTCCGTCGGGTCGTTCAAGGACTAATTGCCCGTTTTGGTAACGTCGATAGCTCTCGCCGTCGTAGAGTTCCATAGAACGAGCCTTGTCCTGCCACTTGACAGCCATCTTGACCTTCGAGCCCTCTTTGCGAATCTCGACGGTGCCTTGCATCGGGGTACCTTCGAAATCAAGATTGTAGAGTTCGTCTTGCGTGTGTTTGCTCTCGGCAACATTTGCAGTGAATTGAACCAGGCAGTTATCCGATTCGAGGAGTTGAGTCATTGCTCGCTCGACCACCTCGCGGGCGGTGCTGGTCTGCACACTGCTAATGCCGATGACAACTGCCACTGCGACCATAGCGGCAACGGCACTAATGCGTACCGCCTGCCAGATTGGGCGTCGGCGCGGTGCGGGGGCTTTGAATTCGAGTGAGGTGGTGGGGGCGAAACGCGGCGTGAGAAGATTCTCAACACGAATGTCCGAAAAATTGTCTAAATTGTTGTTCGTTTTCATAATGTTGGTCTTTTTTATAGTGAGTTAAATCAGCCCGCGCTTTTCGAGGGCTTCGCGCAACTTGTCAATGCCATAGCGAAAACGCGATTTGGCCGTGGTGAGAGGGATGTTGCAAATCGAGGCAATCTCGTCAAATTGACGACCGCCATAGATTCGCAATCGGATCACTTCGCTTTGCTCATCGGGTAGGAGCGCCATCAGTCGTTCGATCAATCGAAACTCTTGTTCGAAATCTTTCGGAGCGAGATCGTCGCTACTCAATGTATCAAGCGTTTCGGTGGTCGCAAACTGTCGTCGTGAGCGTAAAACCGAGGCGCAACTATTTGTCAATGAACGATAAACATAGCCTTTCAGGTCTTCAATCTCGGCAAGTCGTGCGCCTTGTTTCGAGAGCCGCAGGTAGAGGTCTTGCACCACGTCGTCAGCTTCGGTGGCAGACCCCAATCGATAGCAGGCGTATTGAAACAGATGGTCGCGCTCGAACTGCATGAGCTCAGCGAGGCGGGTGAGTTGTTTGTTTTCGGTTGTTAGTTTCATAATTTGTTTTCGGTTGTTGGAAACGCGCTTCCGAATATATAACGCTCAACGTTCGAAAAAGACTTAATATATTCGCAAAAACATTAAAAAAGCAATCGGCAGAGCTCCCCACCGATTGCTAGTAATGATTAACGCGAAACTCACATTAAGTTGGAGTGTGTAGGCAGTGAGTTCTGCGAGGAGGTGGGCGAGGCCTCGCTCGGCAGCGGCTCGCTTCTCACATAGTTGGCAATTTTCCGCCATACGGCAAATTTTTCGTTTATCCTTTGCCCTCTGGCGAATATGTCCATCTCCCGTGTGGAGCTATACTTGCGCTTGACACCACACAAGTCATGATATTCTTTGAGTGTCAGCCTGTCCAAATCGTCCATCTCCAATAGAATATCTGGATGCAGTTGGCGATAGTAATATGCCCCCGACCAGACCGACTTTCCTATTTGATAATCAACTATTTACTTTCCGATGCAGAAGCTCGAGAAGATCGAGTGGAGGATTTCGTCGGAGGTGATGGTGCCGGTGATGGTGCCCAGGTGGTGGGCTACTTGGCGGAGTTCCTCGGCCAAAAGGTCGGTGGGAAGGTTGGCGGCAAGGGCACGAAGGGCCGCTTGGAGCGATTCGCGGGCGTGGATCAGCGCCTCGAGGTGGCGGCTGTTATTGACAATCACCGAGCCGCGTTCGAGTTCCGAAGTGTCGATTGTTGCACGCAGCATTTGGCGCAGCTGATCGACTCCCGCGCCGCTCTTGGCCGAGATGGCGATCGGGCGGGTTGCTCCCTTCGGCATCTCTTGGGCTTCGGATTGGGGGTTTGCTGCTATTTCACTCCCGGCGAGGTGGTTCTCTCCGCCTTCAGCAGGTTGGGCGATCAGGTCGCATTTGTTGATCACGCGCAGCAGGGTCTGATCCGGGCGCAGGAGCGGTATTTCGGCTGCCGTCGGGTCGGTGGCATCCGTCAGGTGGAGGACCACGCGGGCCTGTTCAATGGCGCTGAGGGTGCGCTCGATGCCCATTTGCTCCAGGCGGTCGGAGGTCTTGTGCAGGCCTGCGGTGTCGATGAATCGGAAACTTATGCCATCGATGCGGATCGTCTCCTCGATCGTGTCGCGTGTCGTGCCGGCGATCTCCGACACCAGGGCCCGCTCCTCGCCGGTGAGGCGGTTGAGCAGTGTGCTTTTCCCGGCGTTGGGACGGCCGATGATCGCTACCGGCACCCCTTGGCGCAGGGCATTTCCCAGGCGGAAGCTCTCCTCGAGTCGTTTCAACTCTTTTTCGATCTCTTCCATTGTTCGGGCGATGGCTTCGCGGTCGGCAAATTCGACATCCTCCTCCGAGAAGTCCAGCTCGAGCTCCAGCAGTGCGCTCAGGCGCAACAGTTCATCGCGCAGCATATCGAGCGCACGCGAGAAGTGGCCGCGCAGTTGGCGCAGGGCCATTGTGTGCGAGGCGGCCGATTCGGCGGCGATCAGATCACCCACGGCCTCGGCCTGCGAGAGGTCGAGGCGGCCGTTCAGAAAGGCTCGTTGGGTAAATTCGCCGGCTGTGGCGAGGCGTGCTCCGTGGCGGATGGCCAGTTCGAGCAGGCGGCTCTGGATGTAGGCCGAGCCGTGGCAGGAGATCTCGACCGACTCCTCGCCCGTATAGGAGTGGGGGGCGCGAAAGAGGGCAACGACCACCTCGTCCACCGGCTCGTCGCCGTCGGTCAGTATGCCGAAATGGAGGGTGTGTGAAGCGGCCTCCAGGAGCGACTTGCGACCCCGGAAGAGGCTGTCGCAGAGCTCTATGGAGCCCTCACCCGAGAGGCGTACTACGGCCAGCGCGCCGCCTGTTGCGGTTGCCGGTGCTACGATGATCTCTCCCACCTTTTGTCCCCGGTTAGTTGTTGCGAATGATCTTCAGGCGCTGACCCTCGCTCAGGCGGTTCGGATTCTTGATTCCGTTCCAGCGCATGATGTTCTTCTGCGAGACGCCATACTTACGGGCGATGAGTCCCAGGGTCTCGCCGCGCTTCACCTTATGGGTGATCGTGCCGCTGGCTTGGGCGCGCTTCTTCTCGAGGTTGTCGGGGTTGAGATACTCTTTCAGGTAGAGCGAATCCTTGGCGTGAATGGCCTCCTCCGAGGCGATGAAGTTTGTCACGGCATGCTGCGGCAGGCGCAGGGCGTAGCTCTTGGTCGTGGCCGGCAGGATGTCGATGCGGTATTGCGGATTCAGCAGGCGGAGGGTCTCGATGGGCACGTTCTCGAGGGTTGAGGCCACCTGCCCGAGGTGTAGCAGTCGCTGCACATGCAGCGTATCGGTGGCCAGGGGCATCGGTGGGGCGGTGGGGCTGATGTTGTGCAGTTTGTGATAGGCATAGCCGTAGGAGGCGCCGATGAAGGCGGGCACATAGCCGCGGGTCTCGGCGGGCAGAAAGTCGTAGATCTCCCAGAAGCTTTTGCCTCCCGAGCGGGCCATGGCCTTGTTCACGCGTCCCGGTCCGCAGTTGTAGGCGGCAATGGCCAGGGGCCAGTTGTTGTAGATGCCATAGAGGTCTTTCAGGTACTTTACGGCCGCTTTGGTTGCCTTCACCGGATCGAGACGTTCATCGACTAGTGAATTGATCTCCAGGCCGTAGACCTTACCCGTCGAGGGCATGAATTGCCACAGTCCGGCAGCTCCGGCATGCGACACGGCCGTCGTCTGCAGGGCCGACTCGATGATTGCCATGGCGCGCAGCTCAATGGGCAGTCCGGCCTTCATGAGCTCCTCCTCGATCATCGGGAAGTAGTATTGCGAGAGACCCAGCACGCGGCTCATCAAGCCGTAGCGGGCATCCGTATAGCGGGCGATCGAGGCCTTGACCACATAGTTGTAGGGCAACTCGATGGGCGATGCCAGGTCGCGCAGACGGCGGATGTAGACCGAGTCGGGGGTGTTGTCGGCCGCCGCCGTGGCCGAGGCATCGATTTGGATGTAGTCGTTGAAGAAGTTCTCAAAACTCTCGATGGCGCGCTGTTTCGACCATTCGGCCAACAGCGAATCGTACTGTGCCGGACTCAGGTCACGGCGCGGTTCGGGGGCGGGCTGTGTCAGGCGCGGGTCGCGCACCTGGTTTACGGTTGTCGTGTCAACGGGTTGCACAACGACCTTTTCGGCCGCCTCTTTGGGCGTTGCGGCCTGCTCGGTCTTGGCTTTTTTGCGCTTTTCGCGCCATTTTTTGAAGATCGGGGCACCTTCGGCTTCTCCGATGCCTGTCAGTGAGATCAGCAGCAGAAGGGCAATCCGGTTGCGAAGTGAGGTCTGCATCAGAAGTTGAGATTAAGGTTAAAGCCGACCACGGCCTTGGCATCGCCCAAGGTCGGCACATAGGTATAGTCGAGCATGGGTTGGATGCTCATCGAGAGGTCGTCCGAGATGTCGTACTCCTTGAGGTGGGCATCCACATGGGCATCGACGATCTGGAGGATGTAGATGCCCGCCGTGACGATGATACAGAGGTCGCGGTTGCGGCGGTAGTTGTCGCGCAGGTTCTTCAGGAACGAGGCCGAGTAGCGCCCCTTGAACTCGTCGGTCGAACCGGAGGGCTCGGGATAGAGCTCCGGGTTTTGCTTGTGGAGATTCATCGCATTGTCGTAGTCGGCACGCAGCGAGTAGGCCTTTTTGAAGCGCTGGTATCCGCGGTTGTTCCAATCCACGCAGTAGATCATCGCGGCAACACCTCCCACCACAAATGGGACACGCCAGTAGCTCTTGTTGTAGATCTGACCCGCTCCCGGACAGATCGTCGCCAGCGTGGTGGCCTTCTTTACGTTCGATACGTCGTTGGTCGAGTAGTTGATTGCCGCATCGCCGATGAAGTAGAGGTAGGAGGCGATTGAGGCGAAGAGGTAGATCTGACGCATGGTGTTGTGTCGGATCATGTCGTGCTGCAGGTTGTCCAGCGCCTCGCTACGCGTGCGGTCGAGCGAGGTAACCTCGTCGTAGAGTTTTTTCAGGGGTCTGTACTGATTCGTCTCATGGACGTAGAGTCCGATACCTGCGGCCAGCGTACCGTAGAGGATCGGCAGCTTCCAATACTGCTTGTTGTAGATCTGTCCGTAGCCGGGCAGGATGGCCGAGGTCCAGCAGACCCTCGAGAGCGACATCGAGTCGCTCATCAGCCACCCCTTTCTTCTCTTTGTGGTGTCGCTCTTTGCGCTCAGGAGCGAGTCGCGCCTGTCGAGCGAATCCAGCAGACCGCGCTTCAGGAGCAGGGAGTCGCCGACCATATCCAGCAACGAGTCGGCGCGCTCGCGTTGCAGCGAGTCGAGGCGGTCGGTCGTCAGGAGTTTTTCGCGGGCCAGCTGTTTGAGCGAATCGAGCTTCAGGCTGTCTACCATCATCAGGGAGTCGGTGGCCAGGGCACGCAGCGAGTCGATCATGCGGCGCGTGAAGAGCGAGTCGGCACCCGTCAGACGAGCCGTATCGGGACGTTCGAGCCGGCCCCCCTTGACCATCTGGCGGGGGCTGCGGCGCAACTGTTGTGCCGAGGTTGGGCCCGAGAGCGCAACCAACAGCACCAGAAGCAGTGTACCGAGAAGTCGATTCATAAACCTGTTGTTCTATGGCGTTGTTTTCTGTTCTTTTTTTCGGGGCGGGGCTACCGGTTCTCGAGTTGGGCGATGAAGTGCTCGATGTCGGCATCCGAACCAAAGTCGATCGTGATGCGTCCGCCGCCCCCCTTCAGGCGCTTGATGGCGATCTCCTGCGAGAAGAGGCGTTCGAGCCCCTCGACCAGTCGCAGGTAGCTCTCGGGATACTCCTCCTCGGCCATTGCGGGCTCCTGGGCTGCAGGCTCCATCATGCGGCGGGCCAGCTCCTCGGCCTGACGTACCGAGAGGGCACGCTTCACGCAACGCTTCATCAGACGCAGCTGCATCTGTTCCGGCACTCCGGCAATCGCCTTGGCATGTCCCATCGAGATGAGCCCCTCCTTGAGGGCCAGCTGCACCTCGGAGGGGAGCTTCAGCAGGCGCATGTAGTTGGCCACCGTCGAGCGCTTCTTGCCCACCTTCTCGGAGAGGGCATCCTGCGTGAGGTGGCACTCCTCAATCAGGCGCTGCATGCCCAGTGCGATCTCTATGGCGTTGAGATCCTGGCGCTGAATGTTCTCGACCAGCGCCATGGCGTGCAGGTTCTCGTCGTCGGCCTCGCGGATGTAGGCCGGCAGGCTCTTCAGCCCGGCGCGACGTGCGGCCCGCCAGCGGCGCTCACCGCTGATGATGATGTAACGCCCCTCGGCGTTGCGCTCCCGTACCGTGATGGGCTGAATGACCCCGAGCTGACGAATCGAGTCGGCCAGCTCCTGCAGGGCCTCCTCATCAAATTGCGTGCGAGGCTGTTGCGGATTGGGTACAATCTCGTCAATGGCCAGTTCGGCCATCTCATTCATGGGTTTGAGAATTGCCGACGGCCGCTCCGTGCCGAATATGGCATCCAAACCTCGTCCTAAACCTTTCTGCTTTATCATCGTTTACTTTCTGTTCTGCTTGCGATTCCGTTTCAAAAACTCCTTGGCCAGCGTCAGGTAGTTCTGCGCACCGGTGGCACTGGCATCATAGAGCATGATGGGTTTGCCGTGCGAGGGGGCCTCTCCCAAACGGATATTTCGCTGAATTATTGTCTCGTAGGTCAGATCTCCGAAGTGTTCGCGCACCTCCGAGGCCACCTGATTGTTGAGTCGGTTTCGCATATACATGGTCAATAGAAAACCCTCGATGTCGAGTCCGGGGTTCAGCCCGCTCTTCACGATGCGGATCGTGTTCAGCAGCTTCGAGAGCCCCTCCAGGGCCAGGTACTCGCACTGCACGGGGATCAACACCGTGTCGGCCGCCGTGAGGATGTTCACCGTTGTGTAGCCCAGCGACGGGGAGCAGTCGATGAAGATGTAGTCGAAACGCTCGCGCACCTGATCAACGATCTGCTTCATGATGTAGTGTGCCCCTTCGAGTTTGGGCAGCTCGGTGTCGGCGGCCACCAATTGAATCGACGAGGGCAGCAGCCACAGATTCTTCACATCGGGGCTTTGGAGGATCACCTCCTCGGCTCTCCGCTGACCGGTCAGACACTCGTAGATGCCTTCTAAGTCGATCTCGAAGCCCAACCCCGAGGTGGCGTTGGCCTGCGGATCGGCATCCAGGAGCAGTACCTTTTTGCCCAACAGGGCCAGTGAGGCAGCCAGATTGATGGCCGTGGTGGTCTTTCCCACGCCCCCCTTCTGATTTGCCAGAGCAATAACTTTTGCCATTATCCTAACTCTCTTTCTTAATTTCTACTTTTTTCTTTTCTATACAATTCTCCTCTCCAACGGTTCTCCAACTCTACGCTCCGGCCTCGTGGCGAACATTTCTATTTTCCTTCGGCTTTGTGGAAAACACTCCAATTCTACGCTCCGGCTTTTTGGAAAACTCTTCTATGCCCCCCCCGGCTTTGTGGAAAACTCTCCAACTCTGCGCTCCGGCTTTTGTGGAAAACTCTTCTATGCTCCCCCCGGCTTCGGCGAGGAAAATTATCGGGCAAAAATAGTGAATTTTGGCGGCCTAACCAAAAAATGGCTCGCTTTTCCTCTCGAATCTTTTACTTTTGGAGAAGAAAAGGCCGATTTTTCCGCTCGGTAGGGGAGTCGTGAGCTCTTTTTCTCCTCTTTTTGGCCGCTTGGGGCGAATCGAGGGGTGAAGAACCAAAAAAATAGCTTATCTTTGAGGGCTGAAAATATCTTTAATCGGGTTATCGGTCTATGGAACAAAACGATAAAAAATCGAACCGCGTTGTCAGACGCAATCCCTTCTATCCGTTGGAGCGGCGAGGCTTTGCCTCGTTAGGCGATATTGCCGCCCTGATGCTCATCTTTCTGCTGAGCTCTCTGGTCAGCGGGTTTGTGGTCCGCCTGATGGGCTGCGCCATGCCCGAGGTGGTCGATTCTCAGCTGCTTTACCCCTCGGATTGGGACCTGACGACCTGCATCACCTATGTCGTGCAGATGGCTCTGATGCTCTCGCTTACTCTGCTCTATCGCCACTTGCGCGGCAGCCACGGCCCCTTGGCGCGACTCTCCTTGCGTGGTCTGAATCCGTTGCTGATCCTGGGCGGTATTGTGGTGATGCTCTCCATGAGTGTGGTCATGGAGCCGCTCCTGGGGCTGGTTGATGCCGAGCAGCTGCCGATGCCCGATCCGGGCGAGGGGGCCTGGACCATCCTCTCGGTGGTGGTGCTGGCTCCGCTCTGCGAGGAGTTCCTGTGCCGCGGCATCCTGCTCGAGGGGCTACGCTCGCGCTATGGCGTTACGGTGGCCCTTCTGGGCTCGTCGTTCTTCTTTGCCGTGATCCATCTCCATCCCGTGATGGCCCTCAATGCCTTTGTCCTGGGGTTGTTCTTCGGTATCCTGGCCCTGCGTACCGACTCGCTGTGGCCCTCGATTCTGCTCCACAGTTTCAATAATGCGGTCGCTCTGCTGCTGATGCGCACCGAATTCCCGGGCGAGCGATTCGACGGACGTCCCATGTCGGAGTTGGGGCTGAGCGAGATGATCAGCGACCCCTCGACCTATTGGATCGTCTTTGGCGTGGCCGTGCTGATCTGCCTGCGGGCTGCCATTGTGAGCATCAGGCGCCTGAACCGTGTGGCCCTTGAAAATGCCCTCCGGGTGCATGCCGACCACATGGCCCGGGCGGAGGGGGAGGCGCAATGAGGCCTTCTGGAGGCGGCCGCGAGTTGGATTTTGAGGCGGCCGTAAGGCGAATTCGAAAATGACGACAAGAGAAATAGAAGCCCCCCATAAAATAAAAATCCGTTGGATATCGTTGTTTTCGGGTAAAAATGCGTAACTTTGTCCCTTCAGTATGCGAATTGGTTCAAAAATAACGGTTGTGGTGTGGATGGCGCTTATGTTCGCGGCCTGCCGCGAGTTGCCCTCCTACTTTCAGGGAAACGAGCCGCTGGCCCGTGTAAACGGCCATACGCTCTACCTGCACGAGGTGGAGCGTTCGGCTCCCGAGGGGATCTCGGGGGATGACAGCGCCGCCTTCTACCGCCTGTTTATCGATCGCTGGGTGAACCGCCGGCTTAAACTCACGGAGGCCGAGCGCCTCTTCTCGGCCTCGGAGAGCGATATCGAGGCGATGGTCGAGGAGTACCGTCAGTCGCTTCTGATCCGCAAGCTCGACCAATATTATGTGGATAACGGGATCGATACCCTCTTTACCGATGAGGCGATCCAGAGCTACTACAATACCCACCTGGAGGATTTCAAGTCGGACCGCACCCTGGTCAAGGGGCGTATTCTGCGTTTCCCGGAGGGAGATCGCCGCACCAAGCAGCTCTTGCAGCTGATGCAGGCCACCCGCCCCGAGAGCCGTCAGGACCTCTCGGATATCTGCCAGAAGAACCATTTCGATCTTTTGGAGTTCTCCTCCTGGGTTGATTACGAAGAGTTTTTGAGCCACCTGCCCACGTTGCGACACGATGACCACTCGTCGCTGTTGGCCCAGAGCGGGGTGCAGCAGATGCGCGACAGCCGTTCGCGCTACTACTTCCAGCTCACGGCCGTGCGCCGTTCGGGCGAGGCTCTGCCCCTGGAGCAGGTCACCGAGACCATCCGCCGCATCCTCTTCAACCAGCGCCACCAGGAGCTCCTGCGCTGCCACGAGGAGGAGTTGCGCCTCAAGGCCGAGGGCGAAAACCGAATCCGACTCTTTTTCGAGGAGGAGTCGCCACAACCCCAAAACCAAGAATAACCGGCCCCCATGGGTCTAATTATAGGATATTTAAGATGATGAAAAAGTGGATGATAGCGCTCTTTGCCGTGGTGTCGCTTGCCGGCCCCGCTCTGGCGCAACAGCAGGTCATGTTGGATAAAGTGGTTGCCGTGGTGGGCAACTCGTCGATCCTCTACTCCGATCTGGAGGAGTACTCCTCGCGCCTGATCGAGCAGCGCCGACAGCAGGGGTACACCTCCGACCGCGACCCGATGAATGAGGCCATGGAGGCCCTTCTGATGCAGAAACTCCTCTACCAGCAGGCGCAGATCGACTCTATTGAGGTCGATCTGGGCGGTATTCAGTCGCGTGCCGAGGAGCAGCTGCAGACGATGATCGAGCGCACGGGGTCGATCCGTCAGCTGGAGGAGCAGTACCACATGCCGGTCTACAATATCCGCGAGGAGTTGCGCCAGTTGCTCACCGAGCAGGCCTATGCCCAGGGCATGCAGGGCGAGATCACCTCGAAGGTGGCCGTTACGCCGGGTGAGGTGGAGCGCTTCTTCAAGAGCATCTCGCGCGACAGCCTGCCCACCATCCCCGAGCAGTATGTCTATGCGCAGATCACCAAGTTCCCCACCTCGATCGTGCAGGCCAAGCGCCGCACACGCGAGCGCCTGCTGGAGCTCCGTAACCGCATCATGTCGGGCCAGGCGAAGTTCGAGACCATGGCTCGCATGTACTCGGTCGATGGTTCGGCCATGCGTGGTGGAGAGATCGAGCCCACGACCCTGCAGGGCCTCTTCCAGCCCTATGCCGATGCCCTGGCCGAGCTCAAGCCCGGACAGATCTCCGAGGTGGTTGAGACCCAGGCCGGTTTCCACATCATTCAGCTCATCGATAAGCGAGGAAACCTCTACCACAGCCGTCATATCCTGATGCGCCCCTCCTATACGGCCGACGAGCTCTCGGAGCCGCTGCGTGAACTCGACTCGCTGGCCGATCTGATCCGCAAGGACTCGATCACCTTCGAGCAGGCAGCCCGCATCCACTCGGACGACGGATTGACGAAGATGAACGGCGGATTGGTTACGAACCACGATATTCTGGAGCGAGCCGATGCCATGGATGTGAACTATACGCAGACCAAATTCCTCAAGGAGGACTTTGCCAACGACAGTTTCCACAAGCCTTACGCCGATTACCTGGCCCTGAGCCGCCTGAAGGTGGGGGAGGTGTCGAATGCCTACCAGACGCAGGATGTGATGGGCAACCAGCTCTCGAAGATCGTGAAGCTGTTGGAGGTGATCCCGGCACACAAGGCCAACATCGACGAGGACTACATTCGTCTGGAGCAGATGGCTCTGGCCCGAAAACAGGAGCAGGTCTTCAAGCAGTGGCTTGACAAGCGGATTGCGGGGATGTACGTCTACATCTCTGAGGAGTTCCGCAACGGGGAGTTTGAGAATAAGAATTGGCTGAAGTAGGAGTATGAAGTTGCGCCTGTTGAAAACCCTGCTGCCCTCGGCGCTTGTGGTGCTGGTCTTTTGGGCCACGGCCCGCCCTGCGGAGTCCCTCTTCAGGGCTCCGCAACAACGTGTGGAGAATCGGCAGCGGCCAGCAGCTTCGAAGAACTCCTCCGGCGAAGAGGCCGGTGAGCAGAAGTTGGTCTATATGCGTGCCGACAACGTCTATTCGATCGACGTGGGCGATTCGATGGCCACCTGCATGGTGGGAAATTTTGCTGCCCTGCACAACGGTGCGGTGATCACCTGCGACAGCGCCGTGCGCTACGACGGCCAGACGATCGAGTGCTTCGGAAACGTGCTCATTAACCAGAATACCACCTACATCTACGGCGATCGTGCCGACTATCTGGGGCGCATCAACAAGGCCGAGGTCTACTCCCCCCTGGTCAAGGTGATTGATGGCGATGCCACGCTCTACACCTTCCGCTTCTCGTTCGACACCTATAAGAAGGTGGGCGAGTTCTCGGGCGGAGGAGTCCTCTTCAATCGTGGCAACCAGCTCGAGGCCGACCGCGGCTACTACTTCTCCGATACGCATATCCTCTCCTGTGTGGGTAAGGTCGAGATGCGCGATTCGACTTATGAGCTGCGCAGCGATTCGGTGAGCTACAATACCGACCTGGATGTGGCCGAGTTCTTCCTCCACACCAATATCTGGAACAGCGATGGCGACTATCTGGAGGGCGATCGCGGCAGCTATGACCGCCTCTATGACCGCTATGTGATCACCGAGCGGGGCTACATCCTCACGCCTAAGGAGGAGCTTTGGAGCGACAGCCTCGACTACCGCAAGCAGATCGAGCACCTCACCCTGCGCCGCAATATCCAGATCGACGATACGGAGCACATGACCCTCGCTTTTGGCGACTATGCGGAGTATTACCGCGACCCGGGTACGGCCCTTCTGACGCGCAATCCGGCCTTGGTGGGCTACGATACCTCGCAGGGAGATACGCTCTTCATGCGTTCGGATACGATTCTCTACCTGACGACCTTCACCACCCGCCCCGAGTTCAACCCCTGGGCCCCGAAGGCTCCCGTTGCCGTCGATTCGTTGGCCGCCGACTCCCTGGCTGCCGCTCCTCTACGTTCCGAAGGCTCCACTGCCTCCGAGACCCCGACCCTCCTTTCGGATTCGGAAGAGGAGGCTGGATCCGAACCCGCTGCTGAAGATGAACCCGCCGAGGCTGCCGTGCCCGAGGCGAAGAGTGAGTTGATGGTGGCCGGTGGCGGCGCTCCGACAGCGGGGATGAAGCTGGCGGAGGGGGCAGTTGCGCAAACGCCCCGGGGCGAGCAGCCGCAACCCCGAACGAAGGTCGATACCGAGCGTGAGCAGCAGCTCCTCGATGAGCATGCTCCCGAGGTGCGGGGCCCTCGTTCGCATCGCGAGAATATCGACAGCCTGAAAAAGGCAAATAAAGCTCTCTACGACTCCCTCCAGGCACAGCACCACTCCGATTCGCTGGCAGCCCAGCATCAGCTGCTCGATTCGTTGGAGGCTCACCGCCAGGACTCGATCAAACGGCTGACGGACAGCCTCGATACGCTGAGTGTCAAGGATCGCAAGGCCTTCTACAAGCGCCTCGAGCGTGAAAAGAAGGCGGCCGAGAAGGCGGTAAAGGATGCGGAGCGCAGGGAGAAGCTGAAGGTGATCGCCCGAGCCCGCCAGGCGAAGCTCACCGCGCAGCTCAACCGCATGGATTCGCTCGAGAAGTTGCGCCTTGAGAAGCGCCGAGCCCGTATGGCTACCAAACTCGAAGCCAAACGTCAAAAGGCGATCCGCAAGGGAAAGGAGCTGCCTGACTCCACGGCCCTCTCGTCGCTCGATTCGCTGCTCAATGAGCGGGAGCGGGTCGATTCGCTGCTCCATCCGAACGAGGACAGCCTCTCGATGGCGGCCGACAGCCTTGCCGTCGATTCGATGGCTCTCGACTCTTTGGCCCGCCTCGACTCGCTGAACCGTGCGGCCGACACCGTGCGCCGCTTCATGCGTGGCTACCGCAACGTCCGGATCTACCGCACCGATTTCCAGGCCGTCTGCGACTCGATCGTGGGCATTGGCGCCGACTCGACGATGCACCTCTATCTCGACCCCATCCTCTGGAACGAGAGCAACCAGGTGACCTCCGATCTGATGGACGTTTATACGGCCCATCAGCAGGTGGACCACATCAACTTTGTGGGGCGCCCGATCATGGTCTCGCAGATCGATACGGCATATTATAACCAGATTTCGGGTAAGGAGATGACCGCCTGGTTCCGCCAGAATGAGATCTACCGCCACGATGTGGATGGCAATGTGGAGACGGTCTACTTCCTGCAGGACAACCCCGACGAGCCTGTCAGCAGTGTCTTTGTGATCCGGAGCGGCACGGCCTCGTTCTATATGGAGAACAAGCAGGTGGTATCGATGACCTACCGCGACCAGAACGAATACACCATGTCGCCGATCGAAAAGGTGGCCTCGATGGATGAGCTCTTCCTCAAGGAGTACAAGTGGCTGCCCGAGCGCCGTCCTACGCGCGACTCGGTCTTCCGGCGCTCGATCCGTCCTTCGGTACGCGAAAAGAAGGAGCGACTGCCACGCCCGCAGTTCACCACCTCGGCCCGTATTCTGCGCTTCCGCGATCGCCTGATCGAGACCGGCCGCTGGGCCGACCGCGATGAGGTCCTCTCGCTCGATGCCCAGGAGTGGGTACGCAGCAAAGGCTTCGAGCCCTCCGAGCCCCGCAAGGATTTCTGATAGCGATGATCCCGGAAGAGCTCTCTACAGAGACCGGATTGGATAACTTTTGCGATAGGAGCCTGTTCCAACACACCTGTTGGGCAGGCTCAATTTCATCCCGCATATAATAAAACCGAATTCGGGTTCGTTTGTCTGGTAAACAAATGGAAATAAAGAGGCCTATGGAGCATTTCGTCGCATAAAACTTGTAACTAAAGACGAAACGTATGAAAAGATTATTTGGATTTTTGGGACTGGTGGCCGTAGCGGCCGCCGTCGGAGGAGTTACTGCCTGGACGGTAACCCGCAACAATAAACCGGAGGTTGCCTATATCGAGCGCGAGGTGGAGCGTACCCCGCAGCTTGGGGCGCACTTTACCGCCTACGAGCAGGGCAAGTATCCCGATCTGACCTATGCGGCCGAGAATGCCGTGAAGGCCGTGGTCAATATCGAGGCGGTGCAGGAGGTTAAGGTACACCGCTCGCAGGGGTGGGACCCCTTCCTCGAGTTCTTCGGACTGCCTCAGGGCTATGGCGACTCCCGCCCCGAGGTGCGTGAGCGCAAGGCCGGAGGTTCGGGTGTGATCATCTCCGAGGATGGCTATATCGTCACGAACAACCATGTGGTCGAAGAGGCCACCAAGCTGCGCGTGACACTCAACGACGGGCGCTCGTTCGATGCCCGTTTGATCGGCAAGGATCCCGCCACGGATGTGGCCCTCATTAAGATCGAGGCCGAGGGACTTCCGACCCTCGCCTTCGGCAGCTCCGATGCGCTGCGCCTGGGCGAGTGGGTTCTGGCCATCGGATCTCCGTTTGACCTCAGACAGACCATCACGGCCGGCATTGTGAGCGCCAAGGCCCGCACCCTGGGGGTGATCCCGAGCGAATTCCGCATCGAGTCCTTCATTCAGACCGATGCCGCCGTCAATCCCGGAAACTCGGGCGGAGCCCTTGTCAATACGCATGGCGAGCTGGTGGGAATCAATACGGTGATCAAATCCTCGACGGGCAGCTATATCGGCTATTCGTTTGCCGTGCCCGAGACCATCGTCAGGAAGGTGGTTACCGACCTCAAGGAGTTCGGCGTGGTGCAACGTGCCCTGCTGGGAATTACCTATCGCGCCATCGATCAGGAGTTTATCGACTCGATGGGCAAGGAGCTCGGCATCTCGGAGCCCGGGGGTATCTATGTGGCCAGTGTTGTTGAGGGAGGCGCTGCTTCGGAGGCCGGCATCCGCAAGGGGGATGTGATTACCCACATCGACGGGGTGAAGATTGTCGATGGCTCGACCCTTCAGGAGCAGATTGGTCGCCACCGACCCAACGATCGGGTAAAAATATCGGCAAAAAGAGAGGGTGCAGTGAAACATTTTGAGGCGACCTTGCGTAATGTATCCGGTAAAGCAGAACTCTTGACCAAGGAGAGTGTCGATGTGGTAGAGGTGCTGGGTGCCAAGTTGGTGGATGCTCCGCAGGAACTCTGCAAAAAGTTGGAGATTCGCGGAGGTGTACAGGTGGCTTCGCTCAAGGAGAACGGATTCCTGGCCCGAGCCCGCGTGAAGCGAGGTTTTGTGATCACCCACATCAACGACCAGGCGGTCTACACGGTGGCCGATATTCGGAAGATTACCGATAAGATCCGCTCGGTGGATGGCATCTATACTGACGGTCGCGCGGCAAGCTATGTGGTTGTCGAGTAGCCGGGTTCTCGTTTGAGAACTCGTCTCCGGCAGCGAAGGGGCAGAGGGCCGATGTTGAATGGAGGGCCGATGTTGAACGGGTGGCCGACATGGAGTGGTCGATAAAACGCGCAGGGATCTGCGGCTGCTTTCCCCTTTTGTTGCCCAAAAGTGTGAAAATCGAAGAATCGAAAAACCCAAATAGACGAGTTCGACCAGAGAACTCATGTGAAGTAAAGAGATGAGACAATTAAAAATTACCAAGTCAATCACCAACCGCGAGAGTGCGTCGTTGGACAAATACCTGCAGGAGATTGGCAAAGAGGATCTGATCACCGTTGAGGAGGAGGTAGAACTCGCCCAACGCATCAAGAAGGGCGATCAGGAGGCCTTGGAGAAGCTCACAAAGGCGAACCTGCGCTTTGTGGTCTCGGTGGCCAAGCAGTATCAAAATCAGGGCTTGAGCCTCCCCGACCTGATCAATGAGGGTAACCTGGGCCTGATCAAGGCGGCCGAGAAGTTCGATGAAACGCGAGGCTTTAAGTTTATCTCCTATGCCGTGTGGTGGATCCGTCAGTCGATCCTTCAGGCCTTGGCCGAGCAGAGCCGTATCGTGCGCCTGCCGCTGAACCAGGTGGGATCGCTCAATAAGATCAACAAGGCCTTTGCCCGTTTCGAGCAGGAGCATGAGCGTACCCCTTCACCCGAGGAGTTGGCCTCGGAGCTCGAGCTTCCGAAGGAGAAGGTAACCGATACGCTGCGTGTGGCTGGCCGCCACGTCTCGGTGGATGCCCCCTTTGCCGATGGCGAGGACAACTCGCTCTTGGATGTGCTGGTCAATCCCGATTCGCCCAATGCCGACCGCGGCCTGATCAACGAGTCGCTCTCCACCGAGGTGGACCGTGCACTGGAGACCCTCACGGAGCGTGAGCGCGATATCATCAAGTACTTTTTCGGTATCGGTTGTTCGGAGATGACCCTCGAGGAGATCGGTGAGAAGTTCGACCTTACGCGTGAGCGTGTGCGCCAGATTAAGGAGAAGGCCATCCGCCGCCTGCGCCACTCTTCGCGCTCGAAACTCTTGAAATCCTACCTCGGGTAGTCGCTCCCTTAAGGTGGGGGCCGAGAGCCTAAAGCGTAAAAATCAAGCGGGCTGTGAATCCAACGATTCACAGCCCGCTTTGCTTTTGTCGCCGCCGCCTACTTGCGAATGATCTTCAACGGCGCGTAGCCTTGCAACGCCTCGCGGCGCGACCCTACGCGTGCTGCCGACTTGCTTTGGGTCTGCAGGGCACGGGTCGGGCGGTCGATGGTGAAGTTCACGAGCGGATATTCATCGCCATCCATGGCGTAGAAATAGCCTCCGTAGTAGAGCGAGTAGGCCATCGACATAAAGTTGTAGTCGTAGCCGTTATACTGGAACATGCCGGGGAACATGCTCAGGTGGGTACCATCGCAGCGACCCTCATACACCACGCCCGAATAGCCGCCGTGGGGGGTAATCTCACCTCCGGCCGTGGTCATGCCCGTAAAGACAACCACATATTCGTACTCGCCGATCACCATTCGGCCGAGCTGCTGGATGCTCTCGATCGAGATCTTGCCCGTCTCGGGGTGGAAGCGTACCTCGAAGGGGAACTCCTCGCCCAGAACCGACTCCGACCAGCCGTATACCTTGTAGCTGCGGTTCGATACAAGCTCTTCGAATCGGATGGTGAGCGACTTGCGCGTATAGTAGTCCTCGGAGGATTGGCCCGCGATCACCCACTCGCCCAGGTAGGCCTTGTAGGCATCGGTAGCCGCATCACCGCCATATTTGGGCTCGGTGGCCTCTACCGCGTAACCCACCTTGTAGCCGTCGCGCCAGGGGATGATCGAAAGGTAGCAGTACTCGGTCTCGGGCTCCAGATTACCCAGCAGACTCGAGATGTAGCCGTAGTCGTACATCATGGCCTGCACCTCTTCGCTCAGGTACTCCAACAGGGGATCGAGCAGGGCGATACGCTCCTCGGTGGGGTTCTCGGCAAACTCCTTGAGCGTCAGTGCACCCAGGGCGGCCTCCACCTCGCTGCGCGTGGCAAAGAGGTGGCGCACCTTGCTCACGTCGATAGCCTCATCGTAGAAATTCCAGGGGTAGACCGTCAGCTCGAAGGTGTCGTAGGCGTGCAGACCCATTAGCTCGCGCTCGTAGGGACGCAGGGTGACCGATACCGTGGGGATCAGCTCGGGGCTCTCGACAACCATCTCTTGGTAGAAGGTGTCGCCGTTGGCATCCACACCCAGGATACAGAGCGTGTAGGAGGTTGAGGGGTCGATCGTCCAGCTGTCGGTATAGGTGTTGGCCACTGCCCAACCATACTCATAGAGGTAATCCTTCATCCCCTCGATGCCATGCTGGGCCTTGTGTCCCTCCACCTGGTCGGTGGGGTAGAGGTCGTAGAAGAAGAATTTCACGCCGCGGGTAGCCTCCATGCGGATCGTTACCCCCTGTGCCGAGAGCGACTCTTCGCTCAGCAGGAGTTTCGATGAGGAGTCTCCTGCCGGCTCGGTGGTTACCTGTGTCAGCTCGGCACTCCCCAGGAAATCGTTTCCGTCGGCATTGATCGGGGCGTAGAGGATGTAGTACTCCTTGCCGCCCATGATGGTGGCGAAGAAGGGGCTGCGCGTATCGTTCGGATCGCCTGCCGACCAGGTGTAGTCGCTCGAACTCTGGGCGTGGAAACCGTAATCGATCAGGCACTGCTTGAGGAAGACATCCATCTCAAACTCCTCGCCGTTGGTCATGTAGCTCTGGGCCAGCAGATACTCGAAGAGCCATCCCTCAAGGTAGGTGTGCATGTAGTAGTCCTCCTCCTGCTCGGGTTTGACCGAATAGGTGAAACTGGTCTTGGTGCTCTCCAAAACGGAGATGTGAATTGCTTCGGGGCCGATCGGAAGCTCGGGGGTGTACTCCGGAGTCGTGAAGTCGATCGTCTTCAAGGTACCGTACTCGCCCTGCTCGTTCTTCGCCACGGCATAGATCGTGTAGTCGGTCTGCTCGTTAAGCTCCTCGATCTGAAGCGTTTTGCGCTCCGTCGAGATCTCCAGGGCGATGCCCATATTCATGATGTGCTGCTCCGAGGGCTCGCTCTGCGAGGCGGGCAGGCAGAGTATGGAGGCCTCCGTAGCATTTGCCGTGCTGTATTCCAGCGTAACGCTCTGAGCCTTCACTTCGCCCAGGATGAGCGAGATCGAGGCCTTGGGACTTTCGGGTCCGGGAGGATTCACCGGCTCCGATGAGTCGGTAGAGGAGTCGCTACATGCCACCGAAAAAAGGGTTATCGTGGCAATGAAAAGGTGTAAAAGTCTGTTTTTCATGTTGAAAATTATTGGTTTTAATTTTATGCTCATGGGGGCTCTTTCAGAGCCGCTTTTAGCGGTTATTCCCCCACAAAGGTAGAGATTTATTTTGGAAATACAACCGATAATATCGTGATGTAGTCTGAATTTACGATATGATCTGCCGCGGGGCTGTTTCGAACCTCCTGCAAATTCCGGAGGGAAAGCTCCGACCCCCTCGGGGTTTGATCTTTTGCCCTCAAAACGCGGCCAGTCATCTCTTGCACCACCGGAAAATTATCGTAACTCCGTTGTCTGTTGTGCGGCCGGAAGAGGGTACAAAAAAAACTCGCCGCAGTTGTCGGCGAGTTACTCTCCCTTATCGGGGCGGGTGAGGTTATTCGGGCTGAATAGCCTCGCTGGGGCATACGCCTGCGCAGGTACCGCACTCGATGCACTTGTCAGCGTCGATAACATAGATGTCGCCGGCCGAGATAGCCTCTACGGGGCACTCGCTGATGCAGGTACCGCAAGCAACGCACGAATCCGAAATTTTGTAAGCCATAGTTTTGTTTTGTTTAGTTTGTAAGTATTGTGTGTGCAAATATAGGCATTTATTTGTGAATATCAAACAAGCATCGCCAAATTATTTTTTCCACCCCTTATAAATTAGGAATGCGAGGGCAGCAACTACGATGATAATGATGCCGATACCGATCTCATGGCTGTAGTGGGTCACCGTCTCGATCAGCTGCTCTTCGGGGACGATCGACTCCAGGTAGTAGCCCAAAGCGGCCAGGACCGTATTCCAGGCTCCGGCGCCGATGGCCGTGAAGAGGGCGAACTTCGCCAGGTTCATTCGAGCCAATCCTGCCGGGATCGAGATCAGCTGGCGCACGGCAGGCACCAGACGGCCCACCAGTGTCGCGGTTACCCCATATTTAATAAAGAAGGCCTCGGCCTTCTCGACCTTCTGCTGATCGATCAGACACATGTGGCCCAGGCGGCTGTTGGCAAAGGCGTAGACGATGGGTTTGCCGAGCCAGAGGGCCAGGAAGTAGTTGATCAGGGCGCCGATCAGGGCGCCGAGCGTTGCAAAGAGGATCACCAGCCAGACGTTCAATTCGCCCGTAGCCGCAGCCTTATAGGCCGCGGGGGGCACCACCACCTCCGAGGGGAAGGGGATGAACGAACTTTCGATGGCCATCAGCAGGGTGATGGTCCAGTAGTTCAGGTTCTCTAAGCACCACTGAATAAAGCCGACAGATTCCATATTTATTCTCTCTATTGCTTACAGTGGGGGGGCTTACTCGTTCGAAATCCACTCGAAACCGGTGTAGGGAACCAGCGCCTCGGGGATGCGGATGCCCTTTTCGGTCTGGTTGTTCTCCAGCAGGGCGGCCACAATGCGGGGCAGGGCCAGTGACGAACCGTTCAGGGTGTGAGCCAACTGGGTCTTCTTCTTCTCGTTGCGGTAGCGGAGCTTCAGGCGGTTGGCCTGGAAGGACTCGAAGTTCGATACCGACGAGACCTCCAACCAGCGCTTCTGGGCCTCACTGTAGACCTCGAAGTCGTAGGTCAGGGCCGAGGTGAAGGACATGTCGCCGCCGCAGAGGCGCAGGATGCGATAAGGGAGCCCCAGCGTCTTGACGATCGACTCGACATGGGCCACCATGCCATCCAGAGCCTCATAGGAGAGGTCGGGGTGTGCCAGCTGTACGATCTCCACCTTGTCGAACTGATGCAGGCGATTCAGACCGCGTACATCCTTGCCGTAGGAGCCCGCCTCACGACGGAAGCAGGGGGTGTAGGCCGTTACCTTTACCGGGAAATCCTTCTCGTCGAGGATCACGTCGCGGAAGATATTGGTAACCGGCACCTCGGCCGTCGGCACGAGATAGAAATTGTCGGCCGTGGCGTGGTACATCTGCCCCTCCTTGTCGGGGAGCTGTCCGGTGCCGAATCCCGAGGCCTCATTGACCAAAATCGGGGGCTCCACCTCCTGGTATCCGGCCGCGGTGTTGCGGTCGAGGAAGAAGTTGATCAGGGCACGCTGCAGACGGGCACCCTTGCCCTTGTACACGGGGAATCCGGCTCCGGTGAGCTTTACGCCCAGGTCGAAGTCGATGATGTCGTACTTCTTGGCCAGCTCCCAGTGGGGCAGGGCATCGGCCGGCAGCTCGGGGATGTTGTCCGACTGCTTTACGACCACATTCTCCTCGGCCGTGCGCCCCTCGGGCACGATCTCGGCCGGGAAGTTGGGCAGCGAGACAATGGCTGCCTGCAGCTCCTCGGCGGCCTTGGCCTGCTCCTCGGAGAGCGCTGCCGAACGGCTCTTGAGCTCGGCCACACGGGCTTTCATCGCCTCGGCCTCCTCCTTTTTGCCTTGACCCATCAAGGCACCGATCTGCTTGGCAGCCTTGTTCTGCTCCATCAGACAGTTGTCGAGCTCAACCTGCAGAGCCTTGCGCCGATCGTCCAGCGCCTCGATCTTATCCAATACCGGGGCGGCATCAACCCCCTTCTTTGCCAATTTGCGAATTGCGGCCTCGCGGTCGTCGCGCAGTTGCTTGATCGTCAGCATACCTTTATCTTTTTGTTTTAAGTCTTCGGAATGTGTTATTTCAATCGGCAAAAATACAAAATAATTTTGAATTTTGAATTCTGAATTTTGAATTTTCACTACCTTTGCATTATGAAGCGCAAGATTGAACTTTTGGCTCCGGCACGCGACTATGAGGCGGCCGTGGCAGCCATCGAGGCGGGAGCCGATGCCCTCTACATGGGTGGGGCCCGTTTCGGGGCGCGTGTGGCGGCCGGCAACTCCTCGGAGGATATCGCCCGTGTGGTGCGCCATGCCCACCGCTTCGGGGTCAAGGTCTACTGTACGCTCAACACCCTGCTTTTCGACCGGGAACTCGAGGCTGCCGAGCAGCAGGCCCGTGAGTTGATCTCGCTCGGGGTCGATGCCCTCATTGTGCAGGATATGGCCTTCCGCCGTATGAACCTCCCCGTCGAGCTCCACGCCTCGACCCAGACCAACAACGTCGATCCTGAGGGGGTGAAATTCCTCTCCGAGTGCGGATTTTCGCGTGTGATCCTCGAGCGAGGGCTCTCCATCGAGGAGATTCGTGCAATTCGTCGCTCAACGGATGCCGAGCTGGAGTGCTTTGTCCATGGGGCGATCTGCGTGGGGTCGAGCGGCCGCTGTTTCCTCTCGCGCTCGATGGCCTTAGATCGCAGCGGCAACCGCGGTGCCTGCTCGCAGCCCTGTCGCCTGAGCTACGATCTGCTCAATGAGCGCGGCGAGAAGATCATAGCCGGAAAACACCTCCTCTCGGTGCGCGATATGAACCTTACGGAGCGCCTCGGCGAGTTGATCGATGCCGGAATCTGCTCCTTCAAGATTGAGGGGCGCCTGAAGGATACGACCTACATAAGAAATGTGGTGGCGTGGTATCGGGCGGCCCTGGATCGCGAGCTTGCCCGCAGGCCCTACCTCGAACGCTCGTCGGTGGGGCTCTCCGAGCCCGATTTCGAGCCCGATCCCGCGAAGAGTTTTACCCGCGGATTCTCGGAGTATATGTATAGCGGCCGGGTAACCGATGTCGCCTCGTTTGATACTCCGAAGGCCGTGGGAGAGCATGTGGGGCGCATTGTCCGGTGCGATCGCCGCAGCTTTACGCTCGATCGCGACCATACGCTTGCGGCGGGCGACGGCATCTGCTTTGGCGGGAGCGGTACGAATGTAAACCGCGTGGAGGGTCGCCGCGTGGAGCCCAACCGCATGGCGGGAATCGAACCCGGGATGGAGCTCTTCCGTAACTTTGACCTGCACTTCACGCGCCGCCTGGAGCGCAGTCGCATGCGCCGCCGCATTCCGATCACCATCCGGGCCGAATTTACCTCCGAAAGCCTGCGGCTGGTGGCCACCGACTGTCGGGGAGTGGAGGCGGCGGTTACCTGGTCGGAGGAGTTGGCTGAGGCCCAAAATCCCGAGCGCATGGCCCAAACCCTCAGGCAGCAGCTTGCGAAGAGTGGCGATACGATCTTCAGTGTCGGGGAGGTGACGATCTCGGGCGTGCCCCGCTTCCTGCCCGCCTCGCTGCTTGCGGAGCTTCGGCGCCGACTGCTTGCCGCCCTGGAGCAGGAGGGTGAGCAGTGTCCGCTGGATCACGATATTCGCCCCGAGAACCTCGCGGCCCGTTTTCCGAGGCGGGAGCTTACGGCCGAGGAGAATGTTACGAACCACCTCTCGGAGACCTTCTACCGCGACCATGGCGTGGAGCAGATTGCCCGCGGACTGGATCTCGAAGCCTCGACCCTGGGGCAAAGGGTGATGCGATCGCCCTACTGCATCCGTCGCGAGATCGGCCAATGCCTTAAGAGGAACCCCTCGCTCAAAGGTGAGCTCTATTTGGAACACGGCACCTTCCGTTATCGCCTATCGTTCGACTGCCGGCGGTGCGAGATGAGCCTCATACATGAAAATTGAAGATAACGCCTATGTTAAAAGCCCTGCATACCCAATTCCGGGATTATGAACTTATCGACTCGGGAAACTTCGAGAAGTTGGAGCGATTCGGTCGCTTCATCACGCGTCGTCCCGAGCCCCAGGCCATCTGGCAGCGCTCACTCGCCGAAGAGGAGTGGAAACGGTTGGCCGATGCTTCGTTCCTGCGCGATGCCAAGAGCGACGAGCGCGGCGAGTGGCGGACACGCCCCTCGATGCCCTCGCGCTGGACGGTGGCCTACGACTATAAGCGCATGCACCTCAAAATGCGCCTCGGACTCACCTCCTTCAAGCATGTCGGCATCTTCCCCGAGCAGGCCGAGAATTGGAACTTTATCTACGACCGGGTGGAGGAGCTCGCAGCCCTTAAGCACAGAAACCCGAGGGTTCTGAATCTGTTTGCCTATACCGGAGGGGCGACCCTGGCCGCTCGGGCTGCGGGGGCCGATGTCACGCATGTCGATTCGGTGAAGCAGGTGGTAACCTGGTCTCGTGAGAATATGGAGTCGAGCGGCCTGGAGGGGGTGCGTTGGATGGTGGAGGATGCCCTGCGCTTTGTGAAGCGAGAGCTCCGGCGCGGCAATCGCTACGATGGCATCATCCTTGATCCTCCGGCCTATGGACGTGGCCCCGAGGGCGAAAAGTGGGTCTTGGAGAGCCATATCGGAGAGATGCTGTCCGCCTGTGCCGAGCTCCTCGAACGCGAGGGGGCCTTTCTGGTGCTGAACCTCTACTCGATGGGTCTCTCGGCCATGTTGGCCCGCACGGCCGTGCGGCAGGCCTTCGGAGTGCCTCTTAAAGAGCAGGCCGGCGAATTGTACTTTGCGGATCGTGCCGGGAAGGAGCTTCCGTTGGGTACCTACTACCGCTTTGTCCGATAATCTGTAACCTTACCTTAAATATTGATGCGATGATTACATTGGTTCTGGGTGCACTCCTCTTCGGGTGCCTGTTGCCCGCCTTGGTGGGCTGGCTTGGCAGTCGCCGCGAGCTCGGCTTCGGCTGGACCTTCCTCATTAGTTTGATCTTTACGCCGCTTGTGGGGCTGATTTTTGTTTTGCTCTCGCCTCCGCTGCCGGCGGGTTCGGAGCCCAAGATGGGCTGCATCGGCGGCTGTCTCTCGTTGGCCGGCCTGCTCTTCTTGGGCTTTGTGCTGATGATGGGCCTGGCCCTGCTCCTTATGCCGCTTTGATTGTCGGATGGCGCAACAAAAAACGCTACGGTTTTTGACCGTAGCGTTTTTTGTTGTTGGGTGAACACGCCCTATCGGAAGTTGTCCGGAACGGGGGTGGCGGTCTCCTTGCTCAACTCGATCACCTCCATCAGTAGCGGGCCGTAGTTGCCATACTCATCCTTGGCCACACCCATAATCGTATTGGTGCCCCAGTAGCAGGCGATGAGCTGCGTGGTGAGGTTCTTTTCGGTGGGGGCCATCAGCAGGTTGTTGATAATGGTTACGCGGGCGCGATCCGTCAGGTCGTCCAGGGCGATGTAGGACCACCATTCGGCGGCATCGGCCGAGGGCTCTACCTCAATGGCTACTGCGGCGAAGCCCTTGAAGCCCTTATACATCTCGGGATCGAGGTTGTAGAGGTCGGTACCGTTGTAGCAGGTCCAGCTCTTCAGCGAGAGCGAAGCCGTGGAGTTCACCTCCTTGGGGCTCAGGAACTTCTCGCCAATTGAGAACGGAGCTGCAGGCTTGCCGTCGGGATCGACGGGCACAGACCACTGGCGATACTCCGTGGTGGCCTTATAGCGCATGTCGAAATGGAGCGGCCCCATGGTGGTAATCATCTCCACAACCTGGGCGCGGGTGCCCACCTCTGCGATATAACTCGAGATCATCGCCTCGAGGTTGGCCTTCAGGGCCTCCTCCGAAGAGCCGTATTGCGCAAGAATGGCCTGATAGTATGCCTCCTCCATTACGTCGTGGATGTAGACCACCGAATTGTCGGAAGGCCGCACGGTCGAGATCATGTCGAAATCCTCAAACTCGAGCTGCATATCGAACGTGCAGGCGGCGGGATCGCCACTCTCGGGCATGGTGTAGCTCTTGCGAATGGCGGGCGTGGTGGCCAGACCGGCCGAGTAGCCGAAGGCAATCACCTCATAGGTCCAGCCGCTCTTGCCGCTCTCGCGGAGGGTCTTATTACCCGCAAAGGTGATCTGGTCGATCGCACCCCAGGCCATGTTGTTCGAGATCACCCAGGCGGCGATCTCTTCGTCCGAGAAGCCCTCGGTAACCTTCGAGGGGTAAGAGGTGATGACGTAGGGATCGTCGTTCGTGGTCGTTACATCGATGGTGAATACCCCCTCTTCGGGTCCCGAGATCGTTACGTCGATCTGGTTTTCGGACTCCGGGGCGGGCAGCGTGCGGAAGGGTACCGAGACCACCTCGGTCGTCGAGAGTCCCTGCTCGTTGATGCCCACGGCAATGGCATAGTAGTTCATGTCGGGCTTCAGGGAGGTGAGGTAGAAGCCGTCGTTTCCGTAGGAGGTGATCATTTTGAGGGTCTCCTCAAGCGTGAGCCCCTGCTGCTCGGTCAGGTTGCTGATCATCCACAGCAGATAGCTGTCTATGCCACTCTTTTGAGCCTCCAGGAAGTTGGCCTCCGAGAGTACATCCATATAGTAACCCGCTTTGGTGTCCAGCGGGGCCACCTCGACGGTAACCATCGTAGCCGTCACATCCTTTACATCAATGGTGAAAGGGGTTTCCGAAGGGGCAGGGGGTGGGGGAGTAGGTTGTTCAACGGGATCGTTGTCGCTGCAGTTGGTAAGGCCCAATACCATCAGGGCGGAGAGAAGAAATGTAGAAATTTTGTTCATAAGCGTAAAAATTAACCGAGAGCGGAATTGCTCTCGGTTACAAATATAGAAATTTTCTGTCAAACTACAAAAAATTACGCTAAAACTTACTCTTTGTAGAGCAGATATTTTTTTCGAAGCGAGCGGAATGCTTCGGCTTCGGGTTGCCAGCGGGCCTCGATTTCGGCGGCTGAGCACCCCTGAAGGAGCATTTTGCGCACCCAATCCACGCCGATCAGCTTTTCGAACATGGGGTTGAAGAACTCCTCGCCCACTCCCAGGGCCCGGTAGGCCTCGACCAGAAAGTCGAGTTGCAGTCCGCGGGGGGCCTCCGCCTTGCTTAGCGAACGACCGCCGCACAAGACCCCTTTAAAGGGAGGCTCCTTGGCTCCGGGCATCGACTGCGGGGTGAAGGAGTGGGGGAAATCGGCATGGCCCGCAAGTTTCGGGTGGCCGTAACACTCGAAGGGACTCGCTGTGCCGCGCCCCACGCTCAGCAGCGTCCCCTCGAAGAGACAGAGTGAGGGGTAGAGGGCCACCGACTGTGCGGTGGGCAGGTTGGGCGAGGGGGCTATGGGGAGCACATAAGGGGTAGAGTGGGTGTAGTTTCGGCACCGCACCACCTCCAGGCGGCAGGCCGGGCACCACCCCTCACCTACGGCCATGCGGGCAATCTCGCCCATTGTCAGTCCGTGCAGGACGGGGATTGGCAGGGCGCCCACCCCCGATTTGTAGTGCGCCATGTCGAGGATCGGACCATCGACCTCATCGCCGTGGGGATTGGGGCGATCGAGTACCACGACCGCTTTTCCCTCTTCGGCACACGCCTCCATCATGCGGAGCATCGAGATGTAGTAGGTGTAGAACCTCACCCCCACATCCTGCATATCGACCACCAGCAGGTCGAACGAGTCCATCGCCTCCTTCGAGGGACGGCGTGTGCGGCCATCGTAGAGCGAACGGATCGGAATACCGGTCTGCTTGTCCACCGAGCTTTGGACGTGCTCTCCGGCATCGGCCGTGCCGCGAAAGCCGTGCTCGGGCGAGAAGATCCCGGTGAGGTTAAACCCCTTGCGGTGGAGCAGATCGACCAGGTGCTCCTGGCCGACCATTGCCGTGTGGTTGGCCAGCACAGCCACGCGCTGCCCCCGAAGGAGCGGGAAGTAGGCCGCCGTATCGGCTGCACCGACCTCGACCGGCTCTTCGATCCGGGTGGCGGGGTGGGGGGCACCGCACGCGCTTGCAAAGTCCGTAAGGAGGAAAAGTAGAAGCATGAGGAGTCTTTGCATGGTGCCGGTTTTAGGAGAAGATCGGGTTTTCGCCTATGTTCATCTTCTCGAACTTATAGCCCAGGCGCTTGAGCTCCAGGGCGGCGCCGATCTTAAAGAGGGCACGCGCCGTTCGGGCAAAGATATAGAAGGCTTTGGTGCTCTGGGCCTCGGTATCCTCGCGGCGAATGAGGGTCATGGCCAGGTGGGCACAGCTGCGCAACGTATCCTCGATGCGGCCCGCCTGCTTACCCTCCAGGTCAAGGCCCAAGTGGTGTTGCAGGATATTTTCGTCCATGTCGTCAAATCCCTGAGGCCCATGCAGATCGCTGTAGGCCGAATTTTGAAACGCCTCCCAATCGCTATCCCAGTGGTGTGCCACGGCCATGCCCACATAGCCGGCCCAGGCGATGGCGGCTGCCGGGTAGCTGTTGATCTGGCTCACGGCATCGGCCATGTAGTGGGGGGCGAACTCCTTCCACAGGCCGTCGATATCCTCCGAGGCCAGGAGTGTGCCGTCGAGCATTTGGTGCGAGGTGCAAAGCTTGAGGAGCTCCTCCAACAGATGAGCCTCAAACCGATCGAAATATTCCGTATTTTCCATCTTGCGGTTGAATTTTCGGCAAATGTAGTGCTTTTTCGGCGAATAAAAAAGCGGAGCCCGCATTTACATTTAAGTAACCTGCGGACCCCGCTTTTGAGCGCAACGCGACACTCGCGCTGCCTATTCGTTTTTTAGTCGCGAACGTAGATCACAAAATCACTTGCACCCAGGTTCACCGTCTGGCTCGACGAGAGGTTCACCTTCTCGCCCGTCAGCAGGTTGCGCCACTGACCGGCCGAGGGAACTGAGACAACGGTCGAGGAGGGGGCATTCGTGAAGTTGGCCACCATCACCACCTTATCCATCACGAGGGTCTTGCCGGCCATATCGCCATCACCCACATTCCAGGTGTGAACGGCGAGGTTGTCCTGACCATAGTAGGCCTCCTGCTGGTTGCGGAACTCGAGCACCTTCGAGAGGGTCTCGTAGATCTCCGAGCGGTTCGGATCCGATACATAGTCCCAGCGGATAGGCTTGCGGTGGGTACGATAGTCGTCACCCGAACCTACGACACCACTCTCGTTTGAGTTAATCGAGAAGTCGTAGCCCAACTCACCGAACTGCCACAGCATCTTGGGATAGGGGGTCAGGAAGTGGAAGGCATAGACAGCCTGCAGGTGCTTCGAGATCACCGTCCAGTCGCTGGCTACCCAGGTCTGTCCGTAGGTGATGGCCTTGTAGGCGATGCGCTCCTCGTCGTGGGTCTCGATGTTGTTCATGCGACCGCGCTTGAAGTCCGAGAAGTTGCTCTTGCCCGTGTTGGCACGCGTTACGTTGTTGCGACGCAGCGACGAGGGGGTTGCACCATCGTTCATCACCCACACCTTCATCGTTGCGGGATCGAAGTAGAAGTCATACTTCACACCTACCTGGGCATTTACCAGGGCGTTGGCCGTACCGTTGAGCGTAATCTGCTCACCGATGCCGTACTTCTTCGACCCATCGGTTACACCATACGATACGTCCCAGCTGCGGTTTTCGCGTACCTTGAATACGCAACCCTCCTTATTGGCATCGGCGAAGATCACATCCTGAGCCACCAGCAGGTTACCCGACTGAGCGAAGAGAATATCGTTCGACCAGTTGTTGTTCTGGAAGTCTCCCATCAGACCCCAGATCTTTGCGCCGCCGGTCGAGCCGCCCTCATACCAGCCCATTACCGACTCCATGTAGCCTTCCAACTGGGCGTTGTTCCAGCAGAGGGCACCCACCGAGTTGTAGAGCTCGGTCTCCTCCGACTGATCCACAAAGTGCTCGAAGATGATGTAGGCATCGGGCGTAACCTCGCGGATGGCGTTGGCATAATCCTTCAGGATGCCGATACGCTCGGCGCTATAACCACCGGCATCGTAGTTGCCCGGGTTCTGTACGAGACCCTTCGTGAGGTCGAAGCGGAAACCATCCACCTTGTACTCCTTGAGCCAGAACTGCAGCACCTCCTTGAAGAAGGAGCGGGTCTTGGGATAGGTGTGGTTGAAGTCGTGGTATACGCTCCAGTTGTGGGGAGCATCTACGTTGAAGAAGGGGTTATCCGAAGCGGTCTTATTGGCCGACGAGTTCCACCACATCTTGGCCCAGGGGAACTGACCGGTCGAGTGGTTGAAGACCACGTCCAGAATCACGGCAATACCGCGCTGGTGGCAGGCATCGATGAAGCGCTTGTAGGCCTCCTCGGTACCGTAAGCCTTGTCGGGCGCGAAGTAGAAGCAGGGGTTGTAGCCCCACGAGTCGTTGCCGTCGAACTCCTGGATAGGCATCAGCTCAATGGCGTTGATACCCAGCTCCTCGAGGTAGTCGAGCTTGGCCGTCACGGCATCAATCGAACGCTCGGTCGTGAAGTCGCGAATCAGCAACTCATATACGGCCAGCGAGTTCTCGGCCGGGCGCTGGAAGTTGGTTACCGTCCAGTTGTACTCGGGCTCGTTTATCGTAAAGCACGATACGATATCGGTCGTCTCGGAGGGGTACTCGCGCAGGTTGGGATATACCGAAGCCGTGATCCACTTGTCGTTCCACGGATCGAGGATCTTCTCCGAATAGGGGTCACCCACCTTGATCGAACCATCCACCAGATACTGGTAGGCGTACTCGAAGTTGGGATCGAGGTCCGTTACCGTTACCCAGAAGTAGTCGCCATCCTTCTTCATCAGGTGCTCGTTGGTGATCGAGAACTGGTTGAAGTCACCGAGCAGCGAAACCGACTTCTTGCCGGGAGCGTATAGGACGAAGGTAGCGTCGTTACCATTGAACGAAACACCCTCCTTGACACCCGAAGGACGAGGCTGGTTCTCCACGGCGCCCAGCACCGAAACCTTCACCACATCCTCCACCTCGGTCTCGCCATTCGAGGCTACAGCCTTAAAGGTCAAGTCGATCGGAGCCGACGGGGTGTACTGGTAGGTGATCTCGGCACCCGTGGTGTTCTCGCCGATCACCTCCTCGTTCATGTAGAGCTTCAGGGACTTGGCACCCACAGCCTTGGCCTTCACGTCGTAGATCTGACCTACCTCCCAAACCGTACCGTTCTGGGGGGTGGTGATCGAGACGTTCAGTTCACCCTCCACCAGCTCGTAGAAGATGTCGTTGCCGTTGTCCTTCACCTCGTAGAGAACATCGCCGGCCGTATTCTTGTCGCCCGAGCGGAGGACGAAGGCCAGCTTCTGGATCTGCTCATCCTCGGGAACGCCGTAGTAGGCACGCGGGCCACCGGTCAGGATCATATACCAGATTGAGGTCTGCTCGTGGCGGAAGAGCTGTACCTTGGGGTCGTTTACGCCCCAATCTACCACGACATACTTCCAATCCGAGGTTGCGGAGCTCAGATTGGTGATAACACCCGTGTGGGCGTAAACCGACGTGGCCTTGGTGTCCATATCGGTGCCGGCCAGATTGAAACGAACCACCACATTGGCCGTCATATCCTGCGATACGAAGGTGGGGTTGGTCGAGATCAGCGGCAGTGAAGCGGCATTCTCACCCTCGGCCAAAACGGGGTAGTCGGTCTGCGGAGGGGTCGGGTCATCCGGCTTCGGATCGTCCGGCTTCTCGGGATCCTCCTTATCGTCATCAGGATTCTGTTGGCCCGTGTTCGGGTTATACCCGTGATAATCCAACTGAGCCGAGTCTTCACAGCCGACCAGCATCAGGGCGGCAGCCATGAACATCAATAAGATTTTTTTCATAATGTTTTAATATTTTAATGGTTTTTTATGCCGTAACGTCTTTACTAACCCATAGCCCGACGGTATTAAGTCGGATTCAAGGGCGCAAGTTACTCATTTTTTTGAAAAAGGCGAAAATTTTTCGGCCACATTTTTCTATTTCTCCTCTTTTTGCTACCTTTGGAGGGTGATTCAATCGCGAAACAGCAAACCGATGATACGTTTTTTATCCGATTACATGGAGGGTGCGCACCCCGAGGTGATGCGCCGCCTGCAGCAGACCAACCTTGAGCAGACCCCGGGTTATGGGGCCGACCCCTATACGGCCGAGGCCGTGGAGCGCATCCGCGAGGCCTGTGGCTGCCCCGGAGCGCGGGTGCAATTTCTGGTGGGCGGCACCCAGACCAATGCCACCGTGATCGACGGCCTTTTGGCTCGTCACGAGGGGGTGCTGGCTGCTGAGAGCGGCCACATCAACGTCCATGAGGCGGGGGCTATCGAAGCCTCGGGACACAAGGTGCTCACCCTGCCGGAGCACGAGGGCAAGGTGTGGGCCGAAGAGGTCGAGCGCTATATCGAAAATTTCTATGCCGATGCCACCTATCCCCACATGGTCGCCCCCGGCATGCTCTATATCTCCCACCCCACAGAGTATGGCACGCTCTACACCCGCCGCGAGTTGGAGGCCCTGAGCCGCCTCTGCCGCGAGCGGCACATCCCGCTCTATATCGATGGGGCACGCCTTGGCTATGGCCTGGCTGCCGCGGAGAGCGACCTCTCCCTGCCCGATATTGCCCGCTTGGCCGACCTCTTCTACATCGGCGGCACGAAGGTCGGAGCCCTCTTCGGCGAGGCGCTGGTGATCCCGCGCCCCGATCTGCTGCCCCACCTGATGCCTCTGGTCAAGCAACACGGGGCCCTCTTGGCCAAGGGACGCCTGCTCGGGGTGCAGTTTGCGACCCTCTTCACCGACGACCTCTACCTCCGAATGGGTCGCCATGCCGTTGAGCAGGCCCTGCGCATCCGCGAGGCCTTCCGCCAAGTGGGTATCGCCCCGGCTGTGGCATCGCCCACCAACCAGCAGTTCTTCCGCCTCCCGAATGTATTGATCGACCGCCTGGCCAGCGAGGTTGCCTTCGACTACTGGGGTCCGCGGGGTGAGCATGAGAGCACCATCCGCCTGGTGACGAGCTGGGCCACCCGCCCCGAAGATGTCGATCGACTGGTCGAGCTGCTGACGACAGCGTAGCCCAATGCACAGCCCCCGCGACCTCTCCGACCCCGGAGGGGCGTATAAGGGGAAGCGCGGGTATAAACCTGTGGAGAGGTGGGCCTGAAAAAAGGGCGCATTTTATGGGGGAATAATGGAGCGGTTGGCCACTCCGCAGAAAAAGTCTGCTCCGCTTGACGCCTTCCGCTCGGGGATCCTCGGCAATGAAATGCGCAAATATCGCCTTGGGCGATAATAAAAACAACAGAGAGAACAATTCTTGAGTAAACTCAAATGTTCTCTCTGTTGTTTTTGCACCTATAGGTGCATTTGCGCTTTTCATTGCGCTCGTGATTTCGGCGGTGAAGTTGGATGGAGTTGTTTGCTTCAACCATTCAATGCGTTATGCCAATTTAGCAATGTGTACTCACACGACACTCACAACCCAACACTCCCTGCACAATACGCCTGATGCGCAGTATGCATGACCATACACACTAACTACTTCTCTACCGCGCCTTTCCACGACAGAATGCCGTCCGTTAGTTCCGTAACCTCCAAACCGCAACTCACCATATGCTTGGCAGCCTCCTTGCTTCTACGACCACCACGACAATATACCGCTACGGGGCGCGACTTATCCAACTCGGCAACCTTTGCTGCAAACTCCTCTCCATCAATGTCGATGTTTACTGCACCCGGAATGTGTCCCTCGCTGAACTCCTCAGGTGTTCGCGTGTCAATTATTTGTACCTGCTCGTTCTCAATCACCTCGGCAAAGCGTGTTGCATCTACCGAATCAAAACCCTTCGTTGCCTTTGAGTTATTGCATCCAACCATCATTGTTGCCGCAAATAGAATATACAAAATAGTCTTCATAGTTTTATCTTTTATTGGTTTTACTCAGCACAAAGATAACATCGCATTATCGTGTTGCCAAATTTTATAAACGGAATTTATATCGAAAGTTTTTATGCAACTATTTTTATATCTTATAATACATCTCTACACGGCAGGATTTGTCATACTACTACTTATTTAGAGTAAATATTTATTTCGAGTAAATATCTTCCAAATTTCGCTTAACGCGAGTACACCAATTGACAGTTCGATAACTATCCACCACTGTGCCATTTTTTATGGCAACCTTAAAATGGTTGTATCTATTCTATTGAACAAAGATAAGACAAAAAACCGGGAAGTATAACCTATGAACTTTTATAATAAAAAATAGAGATTAGTAGAAAGGTTTCTACTAATCTCTAAAATATCGCTGTAATTTCCAAATTTATAGGCAATTACATTTTTAGTCAAGCGCCGCTTTTGGCATCATTACCCGGCAATGAAAAGCGCAAATATCGCCTTTGAAATTGAGCGGTTGGCTACTCCGCAGACTTTAGTGTCTGCTCCGTTTACGCCTTCCGCTCCGGAATCACGAGCGCAATACAAGGAGCCTGCATCGCTTTTGGCGATAAATAAATAACGAAGAGGAGATATTTGAGTAAACTCAACACTCCTCTTCGTTATTTATTGCACCTGCGGTGCTGCAGGCTCCTTGTATTGCGCTCGTGATTCCGGCGGTGAAGGCGGTGTGGCTTGTTTGTCGCAAACGCTTAAAGCGTTGTGCGATTTTCGTGGTATTCACTCACACCACACTCACGTTATAAATTATCGTTTGCTGCTACGTGCAGGGCTGCACGGGTAAATTCCTGTGGAAAATGGGTTTTGAGGTAGGCGGTTGCGTAAACCAAGCGAGCGAACTCCGCCATCGCAGCCTTTGGAAAAGACCAACTGCCCTCATTTATAAGTTTGCGCAACAACCCCTTATGCTTACTGAATCGGTAACGATGTTTATTATACTCTTGTTTTTTGCGTTTCGATAATATCTTGCGAAACTCTTCTGCTTCGCTTGGTGTGTAGCCTACAAGTTCGGCAAGGGCATATACCTGTTCATTGTAGAGTATATCGCCACATGTTTCACTCAATATCATCTCAATATCTGGCGTGAAACGAGGCTCCCACGCAACACCATATTTGCGTGATATATAGATGTGATTAGTCGGATAGTCTATAATGCTCGCTGTACAAAGCGGTATTAAATCCTCAAAATGGGGTTTGGCTTGCGTCAGATATTCCTGCAAAACCGTTCCATCATTACATCCATACACACCCGTTAAGTCATTTGAGCGCAACAAGGTGTAGAAAGTCTCTCGGTCATCAAATGGTATGTAGTCAAAATTGACTTTATCGCTAAAATATCCCAATAACTGTGCAGTGCGCTGGCTCGGATAAATTGTTAGAGCAGGGGCTTTATCGTCCAATTCTCGTTCTCCCAAGCGCTCCCTATCCTCGTCAAAATCGAGGTTCATAATCTCGGTTTGAATCTGCAACTTTGTGGCATTGGTGGCCAACCCAATCTCTGCGAAGCGAGGTTTGTCGGTCTGTATAAATCGGTTGAAGTCAAGCCCCAAACGAATAGGATCAACCTCCGTAATTTCCAGCGCATAGCACACAGCCGAGGCGTGAGCAAGGGTACGATATGGCATAATATAGTATCCGCTATCATAAACCACTCGCCACACGAAATAGAGATACTCCATATACCCATCTACTTGCTCAAAGGTTGCAATCTCCTTCTCTATTCTCGCCTTAATATCGGGCGTTATATTCCCTCTCCAACGGTCGATAGCCCCTCCCCAAACCTCGGATATAAACTCCTCTTTAACATTCTCATCAAAAGGTAACGCCGAACGAAATCTGATACATTCAATCATAACTAATCCCACCAATTATGCAGATGATACTCCAAGTATTTGAACAAAATGCAATACGCTTTATAGTAACGCACCCTTTGCTTGTCGCCTTTGCAAATAAGACCTTTATGGTCGTGAAATATTTTGAACCTATCGGCATTGCGCAGGTTTACCCGATAAGGGAAATGCTCGCAATTACCACTCTCGTTACCATCTTTTAGGACTATTTCTATTAGGCTGCAGGCTGTACGCATAGTACTTACCACATAACGTCCATTTCGACAATGTCCGAACTGCTCCCAATATTCAATCATTCGCTCTATTTTGAATTTTAAAATCTGGAAGATATCCGACCAATCGTAATCGCCACCCCACGGCAATTCGCGCATAATCATATCGTGTTTTTGTCTATCGTGCGCACTTACATAGGCATTCCAATCCTCACGCTTCATTCCGTGGACTGGTCCTTTGTCCCAATTTTCATCCTCATCTTCCCACTCTTTACCGAGGCGTTCACTTTCGGCTTGTCTCTCCTCCTCGGTCATCGCCTCAAAACGGACACGAGCCTCTTCTCTCTTGCACACCTCTTTGGTAAGCGGAAGGTGATTTGCTATTTTGAAATAATATCCCTCGCCCTCCTCTTCGCGTTCTTTTGCCTCATATGCTGCACACTCTGCCTGCCATTTATCCTCCAATGGTTGCAGGCGTGCAATAGTGGCAAGATCGGTCAATCTCTCATCAAGTTTACGAAAACAACAATAATAGATTTCGCGAGGATGGCGAGAACTCCACTCTTCATCTATGATATGCGCCTGCTCCAACTGCTTGACAATGCGGTTCGCTCGGTTAAAGCCGATGCAAAATTTATCACTGATAGCCGATGCCGACACCGCCTGTCGCTCGACTACATAATGTGCCACCTCATCAAACAGCGGGTCGCGACCGTTCCAATCAAATTTTCTTGTCTCCATTGTCATCTATTACATTTATGGTTTGCAGTTTTGTTAGTTTTAGGTTGTATGAGAAGAGCATCTCGCCCTTGTTGGTCAAGAATGTTGCCTCTGGACTGTCGATAACCCCTCTGGATTCTATGACCGTTGCAACACGAAAAGCCACTCGTGTAGGCATTTCGATACGCAGTCGAGCCGGCAGAATATTATACTCCCCCTGTGCCGAAGTAAGTACGGCGAAGATACCTACGCGGGGACCGCGTTGAGCAATATATACCACCTTATCCAAGATGCTCATATCGGTCGACACAAGGTGGTCGAAATCGTCAATCAAGACTGCTATCGGATATCGCGACATCTTTTTACTGGTCTCTCTCTTGTCTATTTTCTCTTTCAACATATCTAAATGCGCTTTGATATCCTCTATTGTATTGAGATGAATATCGAAATAGGGCGAGGGTTTCTCAACCCCTTTCGAATCGACATAATAGACGATGCAGACATCGCGAACCTGTGGCTGTGCGTAGTAGATAGACTTTGCAAAGGCGTGCAAAAGGTTGGTTTTTCCTTGCCCCGTTGCCCCTCCGACCAAGATGTTGCCCACCTTTGCCAAATCGACAATCAGGGGTTTGTTGTTACTATCTATGCCTAACACTATCGGTAATTTCATTTTTGCCACTTTCTCTTTGTTGGCTTTCAAAATCTGCTTTATCATAGTTATTGTTTGTTGATTATGCAACAAAAGTAAAACCCCTCTCTGCCATATCAGGTCAGAGAGGGGAATGTCGTCTATATTAGTTAGCTATTTCTGCCACTCGGTGAGTTTTTGTTCCAGCTCCTCAGCGGTGCAGAGTACGGTGCGAGGTTTATAGCGCACTGCCTCACCAACAATACCAGCTGCCTCCAACTGCTCGAGGATGCGTCTGGAACGATTGAAGCCAATCTCAAATTTACGCTCCAAAGGGCTCCCCCAAGCCATTCTATTGTTCTCTACAACAAATCTTGCCACCTCAACAAACAGAGGGTCAGCCTGCGAAAAATCAAATTTCTCTTCCATAGGTTTTGTATTTGTGATATTCGGGATGTACTCTTAAAAACGCCTTCAAATCTGCCATCATCTGCTCGTAGTACAACTCAATATCTTTGTGTGATTTAGGATAGGAAGGATGATAGCTATCTATCACAATCTTTTGGGTTGAAGGAGAAAAATATACCCAGCCAGCATCCGAAAACTTTTCAAGGTCTGGCAAGTAGGTATTCTTTACAAAATCTTTGATTATTCCGCCGCCTCCACAGCAGAGTATAATGTCGGCATCGTACATCGCAATTTGCTCTTGGAGTAAATCGGCATATCTTTCTATATGAGCCTTTAATACCTCATCTCTGATAGAACTCTCGCCAATCTCTTTTTTACAATTCACACGCGCAATTGGGGCATAGGTGTAGTGCTCACGCAACTCATCCCAACAGGGCGTTTGGTTGTATTCTACAATCTCGCCACCTTGCACCGCATTGAGCAGAGCATACGACCACAATGTTAAGTTTCGATATATTCCTGCTGCCGGCTCTTTCCTATTCCCAATGTTGTTTCTCAGAGCTGTCTCCTCGCGTATGTCCTCTTGGCCTCCGTTACGGGTGGTATCTTTGGTTAGAATCAGCAAACGACAAGGTGCGTTATCCCACAGTTCGGTTTCATTGCCCGAGTGGCGTATCCAACAGCCATTTAAGAGTTCAAGTTCCCCACGAAATAGGATACCGTCATAGGCAAAATCCTCCTCCGGATTTATGCCATCTTTCACTCGGCACGCCTCCATCCATCGTGCAAACAACTCCTCTTCTCGTTCTTTGTAAGTTGTCATACTTATTACTCTTTATACACCTTAAAATGATACTGCGAACCCATACCTGCCGAGGCGTTGTTATTTGCAGTCGTTTCGGCCTTCTTGCGGAGAATATCTTTGAGCGCCACGGGGGCTAACACACCTGCCGAGTCGCCCATAGAGAGCAGCTTTTGCTGAAAATCAAACGACGGACACAAGCGGTACTCGAAAATCGAAAACTCTTCGTTTCGTTCAACCTCGACTTGCGTGTGGTGCAGAGGCAAGGTGCGCAGATACTTGCTCTGCCACGAATCGACTTTCAACGCCACAGGGCAAACGTCAAACTCCTCGTCGTTGATAATTATGCCAAAATAGTCCGAGAAAAACTTCTCGGCATCGAACTTCTTGGGCAGGCAGAATGTGCGGTCGGTTGGCTCCAATGCCTTAATGCGGTCGAGGGCATATAAGCGAAGTTCATCATACCCCTCGCTCTTGGCGAGCATATACCACCTCTGCTCAAAGAGTTTTACGCAGTAGGGCTCAACCTCGAAGGTCGAAGGCTCTTCACGATGAAAACTATGATAGGTCATCGAGAGTGCCACACTCTCTCGCATTGCATCCACGATGGTCGTCAGGTGCTGCTGTCCCGATGGCACATTTTCGAGCAGTATGCGGTTTTTGAGTTCTTGGCTCTCGTGCAGGATGTTATTGACCGAGAAGGTCTGAATCAGCCACTTGCGCATACCCATATTGTCGATACCCTCGCGGTCGGCAACGACATAGCCTCGCTGCGAGCGACTATACTTTATCTCGATGTCGAACAACTCCTCCACGGCATCGGTATAGCGGTGGAACTGACGCTCCGAGAGTTCCTCGCCACGCCCAAAATGCGACTCGAAACGATGTTGTATCTCTTCGAGCGTGATAGGTCCTCGATTATATATGGTCGTAACAAACCACACATAGCGGTTGATAAGTCCTGCGGTACTCATAGCGGTCGTAATTTTAGGTAAAGTTACAAATTATAATCGAATCCAACGCTCGGGCGAGGATAAAAAGTGCATTGCCAATGCACCGATAACGATTCCAATCGCTACGGCAGTGGCAGTTTCTTTTCGTTGCCGTTGCTTATTTTCGGGAAATGAGTCGGCGCATCTTTGCCAATGCTCGGCTGTAAACGGTTTGTTTGCAATACTTTCCACCAACTGCTCGCTAAATGATTTTTCCTTGCGATTTTGCTCGCTTGTCTGTTTCTGCTCCATACCATTTGCTGTTAAACTTTGACACAAAGGTATAGCAATAGACTGACAAAATGCGACATAGTTAATTTTATAAACAAGAAAAATGCAGCCGACTCAACGACTGCATCTCTCAAAGGGAAATAAGTTATCCCATAATCTCCTCGACCAAGGCATAGAATCGCCTCTCGACAAGCTCGTCCCAAAGTTTTGAACCTTTGAACGCTTCGGCGGGGATATACTCCTTGTAGCGCTCGAAAAATTCGGGGGTGTAGAGTTCCTCATTACGCCAGCTATTGATAATGCGTTCCCAATCCCATCGGTCGGCAAATTTGTCGAGCAGGGCATACGAGAGTTCCAAGTTGCTGTTGTCCGACAACTCGTGCCAATCCCATCGGTCAGCAAACTGCTCAATGATTTTCGGCGTGAGCAACCTTGCTGGAGCATAGCCCGAAAACTCCTTCCAATCGATATTGCCCTTGAAATAATCAAGAATTGATGCAGTCCACAGCATCTCGGTATTGCAGGAGAGTGCCTCCCAATCGATCTCTGCTCGATACTTTTTGAGCAACTCCTCATTCCACTTAAATTCGCGCGACAACTGATTCCACGCCTCTTTGTTCATCTCCTCGGCGACAATCGCATCGCCAAAACTCCTCTTTGCTTCCATACTTTTTGTTTTTTAATGGTTAATACTTGTTTGATGGTGCAAAGTTGACACTACAAACTGCCACATTATGTCAGAGTAAGAATTATTTTCTCACAAACACATACAACTCTCGCAGGTAGTCATCTATGTTCTCATCCAAGTAGAAACAATCCTTTTGTGGTCGCCAGCGATAGCGAACTTCGGCGGAGAATGGCTCCGTCCACTGCTCCACGCTCGGCATATCGGCAGATACATCCTCCAAATAATCGTGGAAATATAGGCGGGTCCGATTGGCTATCTCCTGCCCAAGTCGGATTTGTGGCGCACGATTCTGCTCCGCCTCGCGCACAAACTTATCCCTAAACTCCTCGAACGAGCAACGCTCCCACCATTTCCAACCGCAGCCATCTTGCTCCTCCCAATGCTGATGCGAGACCTTGACCTCCACGCAAAAGTCATTCATACGCAGAATGTCGGGAATGGAATAGGGCTTGTGGCAACTCAAATCGTGAACGGCGTGGCAGATGCAGAGGTGGCTCAACTTGTCGGCTGCGGGCTGTACGGACTCATACCAAGTCGTGCCATCGTTGAGGGCGTCTTTTATCCTCAACTCTTCGCAGGTCATTTCGGGGCGATAGTCGGCAGGTGAGCGGAGGTACCAACAAGACTCCACCTCTTCCAATTTTAGATGCTCGCAAGTGTATAGCCAGTCAATAATGCAAAACATCTCGTAGAATTCCGAGCCGTAATAGTCGTCATTCGCCATTGGCAAAACAGAGCTGTGCCCATTCGGTGAAAACCTAAGCGAGCCCTCGACCTCCACATCGTCATCAAATTCGGGATCGTAGGTCGTAGTTGCCATCTTACGATAGACTACCTCCGTGCGAGCATACATTTTCTGCGTGAGGTCGTACAAACGACTGTTCACCTGCTCCATGCGCACCACCTCCTCGGGCGTAGCAATAAACATCCTGTCGAGCAGATGCTTGCGCTTCCAGATTAGGCGTTCCACCTGCTCACATTTGCGCTGCGAACGGGTCCACTCCATGTTAAACTCTACAAATTTGCCCGTAATGGCAAGAATCTTCTCCTCGATTTTCTGCACCTGCTCCCGCAGGCGGGTATATTCTTTGTTTTTCATAATAAGTGGGATGTAATTTTTGGCAAAACTACATTTTAACAATGTCAAAGGCTGTCAGTGTTACCTCGTTGACACAAAAAAGAGTTGAATGCCAAATAGTGTCGTCCTAAAAAAGTTCCTTCACCGAAGCAAAGGCGTAGGTACAATGACCTTCGGTCATATAGCCTTATTGTGGTTTGATGTAGAAACGGCAAAGATTTCAGGGGCGGTATTGGTTACACCACACTCATATATAAACACATAGACTTTCTTACTCGGAAGATGCGGAGATAATACATTGATATAAGGCCACATATATAAACTGTCCGAGAAAGTATGGAATGTTGTTTTGTTTCCGCACTGCAGTATTTTTAGCGCACTTCGGAAATAAAATGAACAAACAAGACTTAATCAATATTACGTAAAAACCAGCCTCTAAAGGGGCATAGCCCTTGATGATTTCAACATAGTGTCTCCAATTCAATTTGCATGACAGTGCCGTGCTATTTTGGGAAGCGATATACAATATATGGGGATAATGTGAAAATTTCACTTGCTTACCATACGAATTGTGTGAAATCTACCATATTTAGGACCTCTATAATAGTCCTGGTTTTGAAGGAAAACAATGATTTTCGCTGCAATTTTTACTCATATTTTGCCAAATCTCGATTTTTTAATGCGATTTGGCAAATTATAATAGATTTTTGTATTATATTTGCAGTAGCTAAAAGTAAAAGTTATGATAATCGGTAGAAAAGAAGAACAGCAGATATTGCATTCTGCAG
>SUZM01000012.1 GCA_015059965.1 Rikenellaceae bacterium | reverse complement strand
TTGGGGGCCGTGCGCACATGGTTGCGGGCGTAGATATCCGACGGATCGGCCTGCAGCGGGCTCTTCACGATCAGCTCCTGCGCCCCGACCCCAACGGCCATAAGCGCAAACGCCAAAATAAGTAGAAATTTTTTCATCTTTCTATTTTTTTGTTTGTAATTACACCAATAATGAATAACTAAGGGCAAATGTACGATTTTTTTATCAGAAATCAAACTCTTCGTATTGATTTCGGCCCTTGGATCGCAAATGCCGTAAAAAGAGAGAATAAGAGTTTGATACGGCTCCCTTTTCAGCCTCATTTTCTTCTCTTTCGAGAGCCAAAGCGCGCAAATGTGGTAAGATTTTTGGCACCAGATTTGGCAGATCGATTTTTTTTTTCTACTTTTGCACCACCAAATCGGATACGTCCGGCAGATTTGGCGTTGATCTCGTAGCTCAGCCGGTAGAGCACAACACTTTTAATGTTGGGGTCCTGGGTTCGAGCCCCAGCGGGATCACCAAAACAGAAAAGAGGAAGTCATCTTCCTCTTTTTTGTTTTGTGCCTTGTTGGGTTGCTCGAACCCGGAATACTCCTCCCTTCCAGGGAGGCTGGGAGGGTGTAAATAACATGAGCACACGATTGCCTACGAAGTAGCGCAATCGAGCCCCAGCGGGATCACCTTTAAGCGACAACCTAAGCTTCTGCTTCGGTTGTTTGTTTTGTGTCATATTGGGATGCTCAAACCCAGGGCTTATTGGACAAAACAAACCGACCCTCTCCAAAAACCAGTCGAAAGAGATCCCATCCGGATCAAGGGGAGGTGGAGCGTTTGCAGGCTTTGGCAGCGGGCGAGAGCGGGTTATTTCCTGCCGGTTTTTACCACCTCGAAGAGGATTTTGACGGCGCGGGGACGGAAGAGCAGAGCCGGGAGCGCGTAGGCCGCTACGCCGACCACAATTTTGGCCGGGAGCAGAGCCGGGAGGGGAAGCGAGGCGGAGCAGTGGTGCGCAAAGAGCTCTACGACCAAGTACATGAAGGCGGCAAGCAGGGTTGCCGGGAGATGTGCTATAAGGGCCTGCATAAGGGAGAGGCTGCAAAAGCGGGAGGCTGCAGCCAGGTTCAGGATCCACTCCACGGCAGCCATAATCACCACACCCCAGGCGATAGCCTCCACACCGCGAGGGATGGTAAGCAGGAGCACAAGGGTCATGATCGCCTTTTTTGCCACCTCCAGGCGGACCACGACACGGCCGTCGCTGCGGCTCTTGAGGACATTATAGCCGATCACCGACAACGGCATAAAAAGTCCCGAGAGGCATAAGATCTCGAAATAGGGCACCGTAGGCATCCACTTTTCACCCAGCAGAAGGGCAAAGAACTCGGGGGCGACAGCCACCAGGCCCATCATCACGGGAAAGAGGACAAAGGAGACCACGGCAAGCAGCTGACGATAGCTCTCCGCAAATTTTTCATCCTGCTCCTTGATCTTCGAGAGGGCCGGGAAGGTGACGTTCTGCACCGACTGAAGAATGGCCAACACAGGCAGATCCTTGAGCTTCTGCCCCTGGTTATAGTAGCCGAGGGTCTGGGTGGAATAGATCTTTCCGACAAAGAGCTGCGAGATGTTGTTATACAAGGCATTGATTGCATCGGTAAGGAGCATGCGGAGGCTGAAGGGGGCCATCCGTCCGAGGGTTGACAAATCCAAACGGCCCGCAGGGCGCCAGTCGCTTCGCCACCAGAGCAGTGCCGCCTTGGCACCCATGGCCACCAGGCGCTGTCCGACCAGGCTCCAGACGCCGCATCCGGCAAAAGCCAGAACGAGAGCTGCCACACCGCTGAGAGCCGTCGAGGCGAAGATCACCTTCGAGAGGATATCGAAACTCAGGCGGCGGGTACACAACGTCTGCTGGATCACGCAGAGGGCATTCAGAGGGAGCAACAGAAAGAGGACGGGGGCAATCTCGGCCAGGCGCGGCTGGTCGAAATAGCGGGCCAGGGCGGGAGCCGCAAGCAACAGCAGGAGGTAGAGCAGAACCGAGAGAAAGAGGTTGAGCGTGAAGACCGAGCGATAATCGTCCTCTGAAGGGTTCTTGGAACGGATGAGGGCCTGGGAGAATCCGCTGTCCACGACCACCAACGAGAGGGTGGCAAAGACCGAGAGGATGGCCATCACGCCATAATCCTCCGGCGCCAGAAGACGTGCCACCAGAATCCCCACCCCGGCCTGGAGGAGGATCGAGGCGACCTTCTCGCCCAGGGTCCACGCCACGCCGCGTGCAACCGTATTGCGCAACTGCTCAGCCATCGCTCAATAGTCCGGGGGTTACTTCTCCGATGATTGGTTTACGATCCACTCCACGGCCAGGCGGTAGCTCTCGAGGCCGAATCCGAGGATGGCACCGCGGCATACGGGGGTGAGGAGCGAGGTGTGGCGAAACTCCTCGCGGGCCGCGACATTCGAGATGTGAACCTCAACGACCGGGGTTGTGATGGCCGAGACAGCATCGCGCAGGGCTACCGACGTATGCGTATAGCCGCCGGCATTGAGCACAACCCCCGCATAGCTCCCCTGTGAGGCGTGGAGGGCATCGATCAGCTCCCCCTCGAGATTTGACTGCAGGTAGTCGATCGTCCACTCCCGATAGCGCTCTCGGAGGCGCTGGAGGCAGCTCTCGAAGCTCTCCGAGCCATAAATTTGGGTATCGCGCCTCCCCTGCAGGTTGAGGTTCGGACCGTTCAGAATCAAAATTTTCATAGGTTGTCTGTTATAACACGCACAAAGTTAAAAAAAAGTCGCGAAAAAATCGTATCTTTGCCCTTATGATGACCGAATTTGGCTTGATCGAGGCAATCCGCCGGGGTTGTGAGGCGCTCCCGAAGAACGATTTCGAGGGGATCGGCGATGACTGCGCCGTACTTCCGATCGGAGAGGGCGAGGCGTTGGTCTACACGACCGACCTGCTTGTCGAGCGCATCCACTTCCTGCGCGAGGCGGCTACGCCCGAAGAGGTGGCCCACAAGGCGTTGCATGTAAACCTGAGCGATGTGGCCGCAATGGGGGTTCGCCCCGTGGCTACCCTGCTCTCGGTGGCCCTGCCGCGCGAGATGATGCAGGGCGACTGGGCCGAGCGCTTCACGCAGAGCTATATTGCCGCTTCAAAGGCGTGCGGCGTGGCCCTTATCGGGGGGGATACCACAGCCTCGGAGCGCGACATCGTGATCAACGTCACAGCCATCGGGCGCGGCAGTCAAAGCCACCTGAAGCGGCGCCGCGATGCCCGCGTGGGGGATCTGATCTGTGTCTGCGGCGAACTCGGCGCCTCGGGAGCGGGCCTTCGGCAGATCCTGGAGGGCCGGGGCGACACGCCGCTTGCCCGCCTGCACAAACTCCCCACGGCCCAAATCCGAGAGGGGATGTTGCTGGGCGAATGGCCGGAGGTACACGCCATGATGGACCTCTCGGATGGCCTGGCCGGCGATCTGAAGCACATCCTCAAGGCCTCGCAGCGCGGCGCCGAAGTGGAGCTCGAGCAGATTCCCATTGCCGAGGGTGCCGACCTCGATACAGCCTTGAGCGGCGGCGAAGACTACAAACTGCTGCTGACCCTCCGGCCCGAGGCCTTCGAGGAGCTGAAGAGCACCCTGCACGAACGCCTCGACTGCCCGCTCTACCCTATCGGCCGAATCATCGAATCGCCGGCAGCGGAGATCCGATGGACCCTCCGAGGAGAAAAAGTCGAGGGTCAAAGAGAAGGTTTTCGCCATTATTGATCCCCGAATAACCATTTTTCCCTACCTTTGTCCAAAAGCAAAAAAAAAGATAGCGATGAAGAACACCGTAACACTCAACGACCGCACATTCAAAGTGATGATCCCCGCCGAGGAGATCGACAGAGCGGTATCGGCCGTAGCCGAGCAGATCAACCGCGACTATGCCGACAAGCAGACCCCCCTCTTCCTGGGTGTGCTGAACGGCTCGTTCATGTTCATGAGCGACCTGATGAAGAAGATCGACTTCAACTGCGAGCTCTCGTTCGTGAAGCTGGCCTCCTATGAGGGGACCTGCTCGACGGGAGAGGTATCGTGCCTGATCGGACTGAACAACGAGATCCGCGGCCGCCATGTGATCGTCGTGGAGGATATCGTCGATACGGGCCGCAGTATCGCCCACATGCTCGAGGAGCTGAAGAAGCACAATGCCGCGAGTGTCGAGGTCTGCACCCTCTTCTTCAAGCCCGCCTCCTACTCACAGCCCTACCCCATCCGCTACCGCGCCATGGAGATCGGCAACGAGTTCATCGTGGGCTACGGCCTGGACTACGACCAGCTGGGGCGCAACCTCAAGGATGTCTATGTGGTAACGGAATAGCGCGGTAAGGTGGCCTCCAAACTCACGAAACCCCTATGGCTGGTGCTCACCTGCGTGGTGGTGGGCTTCACGGCCTATGTCGTGGTGCGCAACCTGATCCACATCTACAAATCCTCACGCCGCCTCTCGGCCCTGCGCAGCGAGGCCGAGGAGTACCGCCGACAGATTGATGCCGACAGCACGCTGATCGAGCAACTGCGCTACGACGACTACCTGGAGGCCTACGCCCGCGAACGCTTCCAGATGCAGCGCCGCGACGAAAAGGTCTATATCATGGAGTGAGTGGCAGCCAGACGACACACAACCCTCCGACCGAACCGCCTCGGCAATCAAGAAGAGTAACAAGGGTGTGCCCAATAAGTTCTTTGGGCACACCCTTGTTTTCAGAAGAGAGGGTCTGCTACCCCTACTCCTCCTCAGCCTTGATCATATCGAAGAAGGAGCTGATCTCCTGCTGATCAATGGCCTGGCGCACGTTGAAGCGCTTGGTCTGGTCGAGGTAACCGTTGCGCTTCACCTTGATCTCGATCTGCACATCGCGCGAATTCTCGTAGGTCAGTCCCTGGATGTTGAACGAACGGGTCTCCTCAAAGGGGGTGTTGCCTAACCACAACTCGTTGGTATTCTTTACCTCGTCGGGGCAGCTCGAAATCACACGCCAAAAGATGCGAGCACCCTGGGGTTCGGATTCGAAATACCAACGAATAATTGTGCGCTCCAAATCGGTGGCTCCAGGATTGCTCCGATTGACAGCGCGGGATGAACCGCCTTTCTCGAAAGAGTGGAACACAGAGGATGGATAGCGCATGGTGGCGTCTGGACCGAAAGGAACTTCGCAAGATTCATAGCCATCCTTGGAGAAGGTCAGTAAAATGGTCATCCCTTTACGGAGTTCTTCCAACGCTTCTTTATCATTCTTGGGCGTGTTAAAAATCATAGGAGCCGGCACCTTGATTTTTGCTGTGCAGGGGGTCAAGCCAATTACTTGCCCATCAATTGATACAATTGCTCCCTGCGGTTCACTGTTCAGGTTAACCTTCCTTTTTCCATTTAAAACATTTAAAAATTGAGCCGATGTGTGGCTGACTCCCACGCTAAAGAAGAGACTGCCGAACAAGAATAATTTTAATATATTCTTCATGAGGACAATGAATTTACTTGAAAACTATTCTTCTTCCTTGATCATGTCGAAGAAAGAACTGATCTCCTGCTGATCAATCGCTTGACGTACATTGAATCGCTTGGTCTGATCGAGGTAACCGGCGCGGCGCACCTTGATTTCGATCTGCACATCGCGCGAATTCTCGTAGGTCAGTCCCTGGATGTTGAATGAACGAGTCTCCTCAAAGGGGGTGTTGCCTAACCACAACTCGTTGGTGTTCTTTACCTCGTCGGGGCAGCTCGAAATCACACGCCAAAAGATGCGAGCACCCTGGGGCTGCGACTCGAAATACCAACGAATAATTGTGCGCTCCAGGGTTGTGCTTCCCGGTGCATCGCGATTGACAACCTCTTTGGCGGCACCCTGAGGCATACTCTTGTCCTGCGAATAGGGAGTGGGGGTCAAACGACAAGCTACATCATTCGGATAGACCTTCTTACCATCAAATTGCTTTTGCTTGGCCACCATCGTCTTGCTATCCTCATAGCCTTTTTTACGGCAAGTGATAACAAAACTCTTTCCCCCTGGATTTTTAATCATGGCGGGTGTGGTCTGACCCGTCGGCAAGCCGTTAATGAAAACTTCGGCACCTGCCGGTTCAGAGTTGATGACAATGCGCTTTTGTGCCATTACATTCTCTACGGTCAAGAACAGTACGGCGGACAGGAGAACTGATACAATTTTTTTCATAATAATTAAGTTTTTGGTTTGTAATTAATAGTCTCTCTTTACGCCGGTCTCGGGCTATGCGGGGATTCGGAATGAGGATGAAAAAACGTGAGACCTTACCTTATTTGCTTTCTGAGGTCTTCGCAATACCCGTGCAGTCAAATAAAGAGTAAAGCTCACGTAAAAACGTGAGCGTTTACACCTTACTCTTGACTGCTTGTGAAAGTTGCGAAGTTTCAGAAAGCAAGAATAAATGTAACGCTTATTATGTATGTTTTGCCGAAAAAAGGATTATAAAACCATTTTGCGGCTCCTTTATCCCGAATCTATCGGTTAATTATTTGTCATAGGCAATATCGGATTTATAGTTTGTGTTGCAAAGTTATAAAGATTTTTCTGTTTCGGCAAAAAATCAGTCTGGTTTTTTGTCGGATTTTCACGGCTTATGCACTTCGAAAAGAGTCACAAAGGGGCCGCGAAGGTGAGAATAGCGCAAAAAAAAGAGTCGCGCAGGCGACTCCTATGGATTAATATGTGCGCTTCGGGCGGTTATTTGAGGAGCCCGTGGGCGCGAAAGCTGAAGGATTCGTGGCGTGAGATGATCAGGTGGTCCACCACGCGGATATCGAAGAGCGAGGCGGCCTCCACGATGCGGCGCGTGAGCTGCTTGTCGGGATCGCTCGGCTCGGCCGCTCCCGAGGGGTGGTTATGGACCAGGATCAGCTGCGTAGCCAAGAGTTCGAGGGCCCGTTTGATCAAGAGGCGATGGTCCACCACCGTCCCCTGCACGCCCCCCTGGCTGATGCGCGAGCGCTCCAGGATGCGATTCGAGGTCGAGAGGTAGAGGACCCAGCACTCCTCATGACCGAGCTCGGCAAGTTGGGGGCGCATCAGCTGCACGACATCCTCGCTCGAGGAGATGGAACGCACGACATCGGCCGCCTCGTGGGCTGCCATGCGACGGCCCAATTCGACCGCAGCAACCAAACGAGAGGCCCGCTTGAGGCCCACGCCGGCACTCATGCGCAGGCGACCGAGTTCGCACTTGGCCACCGAGGCAAGGCCCCCGCCGCAGCTCCGAAGAAGCTCCTCCGCCCGCTCAAGGCTCCCCTCGGCGCCATCCTCCATCAGAAGCGACAACAACTCCGCATCGCCGAGCGAAGCGGCGCCGCGGAGTTGCAAAAGATCGTGGATCGAAGCCATGGTTACTCTTTGTTTTCGACAACCGCCTCAGTCTGAGCGGGTCGCTCTTCGGCCTTGGGCGCAGGCTGTTCGGCAGCGTTGGGCGCAACAGCATCACGCGCAACCTCTACCACTCCTCGGTCAGCCCCCTGGTCAGCCCCCTGGTCGGTCCCCTCTTCGGGTTTGGCCTTGGCTCTCGGGGTGCGGCGCTGTCGCGAACGCTTCGGGCGCTCACTCTTATCACCCTTATCGGCAGTACCCTGCTCGGCCTCGGCTCCGCTTTCACTCCTCTCGGTCTCAACAGAGGCCCTCTCTTCGACCGTTTCCGGGGCGGGAAGCGCCTCAACCGGCAAGACCTCAGCTGTCTGCGAGGGGCGCACCCGTTTCGTCTGGCGGCGCGGGCGCTTGGGTGCGGGTCGCTCCTCTCCGGGCATAGGCTCGGGAGCAGATTCGGGATGAAGCTCCGCAGTGGCGGCCACGGCAACGGCGGCAGCCACCGCCTCCTCCTCGGCCCTTACAACCGGCTCATCCCCACCCTCGGACTCAGGCTTCGCAGGCTTTGCCGATCGCTTCGGCTTGGCCGACTTTTCTGCATTCTCGGGTTTCTCGGGCATGGGAGCCTTCTCGCTCTTCTCCCCCTTCTCGCTCTTCTCCCCCCTTTCGCTCTTCTTGGCCGGAGCATCGCTCTTCTCGTTTCCGGGCTCGGGTTGCGGCTGGGGCTTCGACTCGGCTTTCGGCTCCCGCTTCGGGCTCTTCTTCTTGCTCTTCGGCGGAGAGAGCAGCGCATCGGGATCCTGCATGTCGATCTTATCCAACTTGTCGAGCATCCGCAGACAGGCCGAATCGGTCACCGTCTGGGCCATGGTTTGGGCAGCATGCTGCTCCGACTCCTTCTTCGAGGTGCCACGGCCATGCGCAATCTCCATCTCATCGATAAAGATCGTCGAGAGGAACTGGTTGTTCGAGGTGTGCTTGGTCTGGAAACGGATGGTGTGGTGGTTCTTCTGGCACCACTCGATCAGGCGACTCTTGAAATCGGTCTCCTCCTCCGAGAGGGTATCCATATCCAGGTAGTTGGCGTAGATGAAATTGATCAGCAGTCGATTCGTAAAATCGTAACCCTGATCCAGATAGATGGCTCCGATCATCGCCTCAAAGGCATCGCCGTAGATGTGTTTCTGGGCCAGGGTGGCACCGGCATGGGCCACCAGCAGACGATCCAGGCCAATGCGCTCGGCCAGCAGGTTGAGCGAATGGCGCGACACGATCTTCGAGCGCAGCTGCGTGAGGAATCCCTCGGGTTTATCCGGGAATTCGATATAGAGGTAATCGGAGGTAACCGCTTCAATTATGGCATCACCCAGATACTCCAACCGCTCGTTGTTCATCTGGCTGCCATCGGGTAATACAAAAGAAGCTGACTTGTGAATCAAAGCCAGCTTGTAGAGCTCGATATTGTTCGGAATGAATCCGAACATATCGTCGATTTGTCTGTAATACTCCTTGTCGCGGCCGAAATTGCGTCGCAGGGGACGCAGCAAAAAATCAAACACGGCTAAAACAAGTGTTAAAAGGTTGTTTACTCTTCAAACTTACGGAGAATCACCGTCGAGTTGTGACCGCCAAAGCCGAAGGTGTTGCTCAAGGCCACCTTGACCTCACGCTGCTGAGCCTTGCCAAGCGTCAGGTTGAGCTTGCTGTCGATCTCGGGATCGAGGTTCTCGCAGTTGATCGTCGGGGGAACAATACCCTTGGTAATGGCCATGATGCAGGCCAGGGCCTCAATGGCACCCGTAGCACCCAGCAGGTGGCCGGTCATCGACTTGGTCGACGAGATGTTCATCTTGTAAGCATGGTCGCCGAAGAGGCCCTGAACAGCCTTCAACTCGGCAACATCGCCCAGCGGGGTTGAGGTGCCGTGCACATTGATGTAGTCCACGTCCTCGGTCTTCAGACCGGCATCCTTCAACGCTTCGCGCATGGCGATGATGGCACCCTTACCCTCGGGATGGGGGGCCGTAAAGTGGTGGGCATCGGCAGAATTGCCGCCACCGGCAAACTCGCAATAGATCTTTGCCCCACGAGCCTTGGCGTGCTCATACTCCTCCAGGATGAAGGCACCGGCACCCTCACCGATCACGAAACCGTCGCGATCCTTATCAAAGGGGCGCGAAGCGTGCTCGGGGTCGTCGTTGCGGGTCGAGATGGCCTGCATCGAGCCGAAACCGCCTACCGAAGGCTCATTGACGGCAGCCTCCGAACCTCCCGTGATCATGATGTCGGCCTTACCGTAACGGATCTGGTTGAAGGCCTCCACCAAACCGTGGTTCGACGAGGCACAAGCCGACACAGTGCAGTAGTTGGGGCCCATGAAACCATACTTGATGGAGATGTAGCCCGCAGCGATGTCGGCGATCATGCGAGGGATAAAGAAGGGGCTAAACCGAGGGGTGTTACCACCCTCGGCATAGCCCACACACTCATCGAAGAGCGATTTAAGCCCTCCGATACCCGAGCACCAGATCACACCGGCACGCTCCTTGTCCACCTGCTCCATATCGAAGCCGGCATCCTGCATGGCCTGCTCGGCGGCGATAAGTGCATACTGCGTAAAGCGGTCGTACTTACGCACCTCCTTGCGGTCGAAATAGAGGCTCGGGTCGTAATTTTTAATTTCGCAAGCGAACTTGGTCTTAAACTTTTCGGTATCGAAGTGTGTGATGGGTGCGGCACCGCTAACGCCCTTTTCCAGATTGGAGAAGTACTCTTCAATGTTGTGTCCGAGCGGGTTGATCGTTCCGATACCCGTTACAACGACTCTTCTTTCTGCCATAAAATTCAGCTTTGGTTCTACTTGCAAAAAATCTTTTCGGTGAAAAAATTATTTCTTGTGCTCCTCGATGTAGTTGATGGCATCACCTACGGTAGCAATCTTCTCAGCGTCCTCATCGGGGATCTGGATGTCGAATGCCTTCTCGAACTCCATGATGAGCTCAACGGTATCCAACGAATCAGCACCCAGGTGGTTGGTGAAGCTGGCCTCAGCCACTACCTCCGACTCCTTAACGCCCAACTTGTCAACGATAATCTCGACAACTTTCGACTGTACTTCTGACATAACTTTAATTTTTTAAGTTAAACAAATGTTATATTAAAATAGTTGTTTTCTTTTTCTCAACAACGCGCGAAAACGATACTTATTACTTTTTTTACCGATCTTCGCATTTTTTCGTTAATTTTGGGCAAAAGTAACACTTTTTTTTTTACTTTTGGCATAACAATGGCAGAAAATATTGATAAATTTTTTAAAAAACAACCTAACCTACTAACAATCAGTTTATTATGAATTTACTCCTAATTTCTAACTCGACGAACGCCGGCGAACCCTATCTGCAGTATCCGATGGCTGAGATTGCCAAGACCTTCGCAGGTGTGAAGGAGGTGGTCTTCATCCCCTACGCGGCCGTAACCTTCTCCTATGCCGAGTATGAGCGACGCGTACAGGAGCGCTTCTCGGCGCTGGGTATCCGCGTGCGTTCGATCCACCGCTCACCCAATCCCCGTATCATGATCCGCCACGCCGAAGCAATCTGCATCGGTGGCGGCAACACCTTTGCCCTGCTCAAGAAGATGCAGGATCAGAAGCTGTTGAGCGCCATTATGCGCCGCCTCGAGGCCGGTGTTCCCTATGTGGGCTGGTCGGCCGGCAGCAACGTCTGCGCCCCCACGATCTGCACGACGAACGACATGCCCATCGTCGAGCCCGACTCCTTCTCGGCCATCGGTGCCGTGAAGTTCCAGATCAACCCCCACTATCTGGACGCCAATCCCGCCGGTCATGCCGGTGAGACCCGTGAGCAGCGCATTCTGGAGTACATCGAGGCCAATCCGCGCCGCTATGTGGTCGGCCTCAGAGAGGGTTGCATGTTGCGCCTGCAGGATGGCAAGCTGACCCTGATCGGCGAGAAGCCCATGCGCCTCTTCAAGAAGGGACAGCCCACCATTGAGCTTACGAAAGAGGACGACCTCTCGTTCCTCCTATAATAAATAGGTGTCGTTCGATGGGAATCACCCGACAGATCGGCCAACGAGGAGAAGATGCCGCCGTGGAGTATCTACGGCGGCATGGCTTTTTAATCCTTGAGCGCAACTGGCGCAACGGCCGCTACGAGATCGACATCATCGCCCGCAGATGGGATGAGCTGCACTTCGTGGAGGTGAAGAGCCGCAAGCTCGGAAGCCTGACCACCCCCGAGCAGGCGATCGACAGCGAGAAGTTCCGCGCCCTGAAGCAGGCCGCCCGACTCTACATCGCCCTGCACCACTCGCCCGAGGAGCCCTTCTTCGATGTGATGGCCGTCGACATGCTCCCCAACGGCGAACAGGAGGTGCGCTTTTTGGAGGATGCAATGCAGAATCGTTGGTAAGCGAGCAAAAAACAGCCAAAATAGGCGTTCGGATTGTGCTATATTACCAATAAGATAGGCTGAAAAACCAAGAATTTTGCATATCCGACAAAAAGCACTATCTTTGTCCTCCGTAACAAAGACTCGGGAAGACGTTATGATGTGGTTTTACAATACGGGGCTTCGCCTCTATCGGTTCATTATCGCCGCCATCTCGCCCTGGCACGAGAAGGCCGGCAAGTGGCGGACGGGGCGCAAAAAGCTCTTCAAGCGCATGGCTTCGGCCATTGGGCCCGGGGAGCGCATTGCCTGGATCCACGCCTCCTCGCTCGGCGAGTTCGAGCAGGGGCGCCCCATCATCGAGGCCCTGCGCCGCGAGCATCCCGAGTACAAGATCCTGCTGACCTTCTTCTCCCCTTCGGGCTATGAGATTCGCAAGAATTACCCAGGAGCCGACTACATCTTCTACCTGCCGATCGACACCCCGAACAACGCCCACCGCTTTTTGGAGATTGTAAGACCCGAGATCGCCATCTTCGTGAAGTACGAATATTGGCTCAATCTGCTCTCGGGGCTGGAGCAGATGCAGGCGCGTACCTTTATCGTCTCGGCCATCTTCCGCCGCAACTCCGTCTTCTTCAAGTGGTACGGCTGGCGCTGGCGCAGAGCCCTGAAGAGTTTCGAGACACTCTTTGTGCAGAACGAGGAGTCGCGCGAACTGCTGGCCGAACTGGGCCACAAGAATGTGGTTGTGGCGGGCGACACGCGCTTCGATCGCGTTGCCGACATTGCCCGCGCAGCCCGCAAGATCGAGTTGATCGAACGCTTCAAGGGCGAAAGCCGACTCTTCGTTGCGGGCTCGACCTGGGGACCCGATGAGGAGCTTCTGATGGAGCTTATCAACCAGAATCCGGAGATCAAATTCATCATTGCCCCCCATGAAATGGAGCGCCCGCGCATCGAAAAGCTCCTGAACTCATGCCGCGGCGGGGCCATCTGCTACACGCAGTGCGACGAGAAGACCCGCCTGGACAACTGCCAGCTGATGGTGCTCGATACGGTAGGAATCCTCTCTTCGGTCTATGGCTATGCCGACTGGGCCTATATCGGCGGCGGATTCGGTGTGGGCATCCACAACACCCTGGAGGCGGCCACCTTCGGTCTTCCGATCGCCTTCGGCCCCAACTACCAAAAGTTCAAGGAGGCGCGCGACATGATTTCGCTCGGAGCAGCCACCTCGATTACCACCGACAGCGAACTCATCGACTGGTTCACCCCCCTGCGCGACAGCGAGAGCGAACGCCTGCGCATTGCCACCATCGCCCGCGACTATACAGCCCAAAACCAGGGGGCCACGCGCACGATCCTCGACACGATCTTCAAGAAAGCGGAGGAATAAGAGGAGAGCACCAACAAGCCATGCGCACAAAGCATTAAGGGTGTGTCCGACAAATTCGTTGGACACACCCTTAAAAATTGGATGCAATATGATTCGGGGGGGCTTCCTTCCCCGACAGATCAAGTTAGTAACGGTAATGCTCGGCCTTGAAGGGACCCTCGGGCTTGACACCAATGTAATCGGCCTGCTCGGGGGTGAGGTGCGTGAGCTCCACACCCAGGTTGTCGAGGTGGAGACGTGCCACCTCCTCATCGAGGTGCTTGGGCAGACGATAAACCCCCACTTCGAGCTCCTTCTGCCACAGCTCGAGCTGGGCCAGGCACTGGTTCGTAAAGGAGTTCGACATCACGAACGAGGGGTGACCCGTGGCGCATCCGAGGTTCACCAGACGGCCTTCGGCCAGGACGAAGATCGAGTGGCCATCGGCAAAGGTATACTTATCAACCTGAGGTTTGATGGTCGTCTTCACCGCATCGGAGGCCTCGAGGCGGGCCATCTGAATCTCATTATCGAAGTGGCCGATGTTGCATACGATGGCCTGGTCACGCATCTTGAGCATGTGCTCCAGGGTGATGATATCGCGGTTTCCGGTGCAGGTAACATAGATATTACCCTCGTCGAGGGCGCTCTCCACGGTCTTCACCTCGAAACCCTCCATAGCAGCCTGCAAGGCGCAGATGGGGTCGATCTCGGTAACAATTACGCGGGCACCATAGGAGCGCATCGAGCGGGCACAACCCTTACCCACATCACCATAGCCGCAGACCACGACCACCTTGCCGGCGATCATCACATCTGTGGCACGCTTGATACCATCGGCCAGCGACTCGCGGCAACCGTAGAGGTTGTCGAACTTCGACTTCGTGCAGCTGTCATTGACATTGATGGCCGGAACAAGCAGTTTGCCTGCCTCCTGCATCTGATAGAGGCGGTGGACACCCGTAGTGGTCTCCTCGCTCACTCCCTTCCACTCCTCGACGGTGCGGTGCCACTTCGTGGGGTCCTCGGCAAGGAGCTTACGCAGCGTATCGAGGATCACAGCCTCCTCATGCGACGAGGCGGCCACATCGAGGGTCTTGGCATCGTTCTCGGCATCGAATCCCTTGTGGATCAGCAACGTGGCATCGCCACCATCATCAACGATAAGGTTCGGGCCCTTGCCACCGGGGAAGCTGAGGGCCATAGCCGTACACCACCAATACTCCTCGAGGGTCTCGCCCTTCCAGGCGAAGACCGGAACGCCCGCCTTTGCAATGGCTGCCGCAGCGTGGTCCTGGGTGGAGAAGATGTTGCACGAGCACCAGCGCACCTCGGCACCGAGCTCTACAAGGGTCTCGATCAGGATGGCCGTCTGAATGGTCATATGCAGCGAACCCATCACGCGAACGCCCTTCAGGGGCTTCTGGGGGCCATACTTACGTCTTACCGCCATCAAACCGGGCATCTCATGCTCCGAAACCTCAATCTCCTTACGCCCCCACTCGGCCAGCGACAGATCGGCCACCTTGTAGGGCAGGTTCAAATCTAAAAATTTCATACGCTTTTATCTTTACTTTTAACTCTTGAATACCTTATATATTATATATGCCACCCAAGCGGTCGGGTATCTTACGATCGATTACCCTCGCATTGGAAGTATCGGCGAGCCTCGAGAACATCCGACTCGATTTGGGCACGCAGCTGTTCCAGGCTCTGAAAATGGAGCTCGGCACGCAGGCGACGGATCAGCCGAACGCGCAGCCTAAAGCCATAGAGCGGCGCTCCCGCATAGTCGAGCAGGTGGCACTCCAGGCGGCGGAGGTTGCCCCCCACGGTGGGGTTGCTGCCCAGGTTGGAGATCGCATCATACTCTCGCCCCTGCCACTGCACACGCGAGAGGTAGACCCCGTCCGGAAGCATCACCTCCTGCTCAAGGGTGATATTGGCGGTCGGAAAGCCCAACTCGCGGCCCAACTGCCTTCCGGGTGCGACAACGCCTTCAATGGTAAGTTCCACGTTCTACGGGGGGTTAAATTTGTTGAGTAAGCTTTCTGACCAGCGACACCTGTGAGAAGAACTCCTTGGCAAAGACTCGCAACACGGTGTAGGAAGGGATGGCCAGCAGCATGCCCCAGATTCCGGCCAACGAACCGGCAAGCAAGATCACGATAAAGACCTCCAGCGGATGGGCATTCACGCGGTCGGAGTAGATCGTCGGCTGGATGATGAAGTCGTCGATCCCCTTGATCGTGAGGATCGAGCAGATAATCACCGTAACGGTGTGTCCCACCGTAGCCCCCTCAATCGGATTGATTATCCCCATAAAGACCGCCATCATACCGCCAATGAGCGGACCGGCGTAGGGGATTACATTCATCACCCCCATAATCAGGCCGATAAAGGCGGCATCTTGTGCCTTCATACCGAAGAGCATCATCACCAAGGTAATGGTGAGCATCAGCACACCACTTTCGGCCAACAATCCGGCAAAATAGCGCGACAGGAGGCGAGTAACGGAGTTCAGCGCGCGGGTCACATGCTCTTTGTGGTGCTCAGGGAAGAGGGCACGAATCATCGAGAAGAAGAGGTCGTCCTCCTTCATAAAGAAGAAGGTGATAAACGAGACCGAGAAGAAGGTGATCACCATCGAGCCCAGAAAACCGACTACCGACGTAACGGCCGAGTTGAGGGTGCTCAAATCGACCACCGAGTGCAGGGCTGAGATGATCGCCTCACGCAACGAGGTGCCCTCTTGCAGCACAGCTAAGCGCTGCAAGAGTCGCTGCACATGTTGAATGGGCTCCTCGATATTGCTCAAAACCGCGGCATAGTCGATCTTCGAGAGCAGCAGGATCTTGTCGCCGATAAGCGGAATGAGAAGCATCCCAAGCGAGGCAACAACGATCCAGATGGTGAGTAGCGCCATCAAGGCTGCAAACCAGCGAGGTAGGTTCTTCTGGCGAATCTTGATCTTAGTAATCCACGCCACCAAAGGACGGCACATCAGCGCCAATACCGCCGAGACGAGGATATAGACGACCACCGACGAGAAGTACCAGAGCAAAAAGCAGACAAAGGCAGCAATCGAGAGACCGACCAAAAAGCGAAGAACAGCTTGCGGGGTTGTATTCATCTGTTAACCTATTTTTACTCTGAGGCCCGTTTGAAGCGGGCAATGGGGGTTTGCGAACCGATCACGGGATCGCCGATCTCGACGAGCAGTTCACTATCCTTGGGGATCAGTACATCAATGCGCGAGCCAAACTTGATAAAGCCCGAGACGGAGTTCTGCTCGGCCGTGTGGCCCACTTTCATATACGAAACGATGCGGCGGGCGATCAGGCCGGCCACCTGGCGGAAGAGAACATCCTCACCCTGCGGCGTGCGGATCACGGTCGTCGTGCGTTCGTTCTCGGTCGAAGACTTGGGGTGCCAGGCCACCAGGAAACGTCCCGGGTGGTACTTGAAGTAGGTCACTTCGCCGCCCACGGGGACCCAGTTCATGTGTACGTTCGTGATCGACATGAAGATCGAGATCTGAAGCATCTCACGCTTCAGGTGCTCCTCCTCCATCACCACCTCCGTAACGACCACGCGGCCGTCGCAGGGCGAGAAGACCAGATCGGCATCATGAATCTTCACGCGGCGCGGCTCACGGAAAAAGGCCACGATAAAGAACCAGAAAAAGAGGAGCAACAAGGCACTGATCCAAAGCAGTGTCACATTGGCATGCTGATCGATCAGGTAGTAGATCAACCCCCAGCAGAGCAGGCAAACAGCTCCCGAGGTGAGAATAATGCGGTAACCTTCTTTATTGATTTTCATATAGCGGGAAAGTTTAGGATACAGATTGATAAATTACCAGGTAGAGAAAGGCGAAGGGGGTGGCCACGAGCAGGGCATCAAAACGATCGAGCAGACCGCCGTGTCCCGGGATCAGGTTCCCCGAATCCTTCACGCCCACCTTGCGCTTGAGCTGCGACTCGACCAAATCGCCCAGCACTCCGGTCGGGGCGGCAACCAAGGCCAGACCACACCACATCACAAGATCCTGCTCCAGCAGTTGCGAGGCGGCATAGCCGGCAACAAGGGCTCCCAGAATACCTCCGGCAAAGCCCTCCCACGACTTCTTGGGCGAGATTGTGGGGCACATCTTATGGCGACCCAGCGTGATGCCGAAGAGATAGGCAAAGACGTCGTTGGCCCAGATGATGAAGATGAACCAGAGCAATGACCAGGGCTCCCACTCCCCATTGGCAATGAGCAACGGCATACCGATCAGCAGCGAGATAGGGAGGGCGACATAGCCCACACCCAGCAGCGAACTGCCCACATTCTTGAGCAGATCCCCACCCGTAGAGAAGAGCTCCACGATCAGCATCAGGAAGGGGATGCATAGGATAAAGGGCAGGAAGTAGAGCGAGTTGCCGGGATCGGCCATCCCGGAGAAGAAGACGATGGCAAAGACAAAGATCAAAATGCCCATCGTCAAGCCGAGCCAACGCTGCGGACGGGCTCCGTCGAGGCGTGCCAGGCGATAGAACTCCACCATGCCGGCCAGCAGAATGGCCAGCAGAAGGAGCAAGAAGGTAGCATAGGAGCCAAGCGTGGCCCCCAACAGGAGCGCCAGCATCACCGCACCGCTCAAGGTTCTTACAATCAGGTTCTTCAATTTATCGTTCATCACTCAGCATTTGGATTTAGCATTCGGGGTTCTTGTTGTCGGATTCCGATCCGGTCGCTTCGGCAATCGCCTCAGCCGGGCGATCAGATTCCTGCTTCGCAGGCTCGCCGCTCGTCTTGCGTTTGCCTAAGATGCGCTCCACATCCTCGGTGAAGATCACCTCACGCTCCAGCAGCAGCTCGGCCAGTTGGCGCAACCCGTCGGCATGGGTAGTAAGGGTCTCTTCGGCCATGCGGTAGGCCTCGTCGATCAGGCGGCGGGTCTCGGCATCAATCTGCTGGGCCGTCTTCTCGGAATAGGGTTTCGTAAGGGCCATGTCGCTCTGCCCCGTGGAGTCGTAGTAGCTCAAAGTCCCCACCTCGGGGCTCATGCCGTAATAGGCAACCATGGCGTGGGCCAACTTGGTAACACGCTCCAGATCGTTCAGGGCTCCGGTCGAGACACGGCCGAAGGTAAGCTGCTCCGAGACACGGCCGCCCAGGATCGAGGCCATCTCGTCCATCAACTGCTCTCGCGTGGTGATCTGGCGCTCCTCGGGCAGATACCAGGCAGCTCCCAGCGCCTTGCCGCGCGGGATAATGGTTACCTTGATCAGCGGCGAAGCGTGCTCCAGCAGCCACGACACGGTGGCATGGCCCGCCTCATGGTAGGCAATCGTGCGCTTCTCCTGCTGCGAGATGATCTTATTCTTGCGCTCCAGGCCGCCGATGATGCGGTCGATGGCCGCCAGGAAATCCTCCTTCGCAACAAAGGGCTTATTGTGGCGGGCCGCAATCAGAGCCGCCTCGTTGCAGACGTTGGCAATATCCGCACCCGAGAATCCGGGGGTCTGCTTCGCCAAGAACGAACGGTCGAGGGCGGGATCGAGCTTCAGCGGACGCAGATGCACCTCAAAGATCTCCTCGCGCTCCTTCACATCGGGCAGCCCCACCTCGATCTGGCGATCGAAACGGCCGGCACGCATCAGCGCCTTATCCAGGATGTCGGCACGGTTGGTGGCCGCCAAGACGATCACTCCGGCATTGGTCTGGAAGCCATCCATCTCCGTCAGGAGCTGGTTCAGCGTATTTTCGCGCTCGTCGTTACCCGAGAAACCGGCATTCTTGCCGCGAGCACGACCGATGGCATCGATCTCATCGATAAAGAGGATGCAGGGGGCCTTCTGCTTGGCCTGCTCAAAGAGGTCGCGCACACGCGAGGCTCCCACACCTACGAACATCTCCACAAAGTCCGAACCCGAGATCGAGAGAAAGGGAACGTCGGCCTCACCGGCCACCGCCTTGGCCAAGAGGGTCTTACCCGTTCCCGGAGGGCCCACCAGCAGGGCTCCCTTCGGGATCTTGGCTCCCAGTTCGCGGTACTTGTCGGCCTTTTTGAGGAAGTCTACGATCTCCATAATCTCGACCTTGGCCTCCTCCAATCCGGCCACATCCTTAAAGGTTACGCGCTTGTGGTTCTCCTTGTCAAAGACCTGGGCCTTGGCCTTGCCTACATTCATGATGCCGGCACCACCGCCCGCCCCACGGTTCATCGAGCGCATCCAGAAGATCCAGATGCCGATGAAGATCAGCCACGGAAGGAACGAAATCAGCAGATCCATCCATCCCTCGCGCTCCACCTCATACTCCAGCACCACGGGCTCCTGCTCGGGCTGTGCCTGCTTCAGATTCTCGGCGAAGGTGTCGCCCGGTCCGATATTGAAGAAGAACTGCACACCGCGCTCGGGGAGGTGCTCATACTGCTCTTCGCGGCGATAGCGCTCCACGGCCTCCTCCTTGAGGGTAACCTTTGCCAACTCGCCATTCAGCACCACGATCTTCTCCACATCCCCTTGGCGGACCATCTGCTCCACCTCGTTCCAGTTGCTCTTCACGGGTTCGTTGCGCGGCTCCATCCAGAGCGATGAGGCGATGATCAACACTGCCAGGCTCGCCCAAAGCCAACCCATCGAGGGACGGGGAAATCCGCCGTTCCTCCTCTTCGTATTTCTTGTTTGTCTTGTTGCCATACGTTTGTTTCAAATGATTTCACACGAAAAACGGTCTTTAGACCCTTTTTCTTATGCCCGAGCACCTACTGCTCACACTCGTAGCGCACCATCGGGGCATCTGCCCAGAGCTCCTCGAGTTTATAGAAGTCACGCAGTTCGGACTGGAAGATGTGTACCACCACATCCACATAATCCATGGCCACCCACAGGCCCGTCTGCTTACCCTCCACGCGCCAGGGCCACTCGCCCAGCACCTCGTGCACCTTCTCCTCCACCGAATCGGCAATCGCCGCCACCTGTGTGGTGGAGTCGGCATTGCAGACCACAAAGTGGGAGCAGATCGCCCCATCGAAGCCGCTCAAATCAAGCGATACAATATTCTTACCTTTTTTATCATCAATTGCCGAAACAATCGTCTCTATGAGTTTTTCCATATTTTCCATTTTTGGTATTCTTCTTACAACAATCTTTATAACCCGACAAAGATAATAAAATTCTCAGAAAAAAGCAATTTTCGAGGGTGAAATCGCCCGCAAAAGCCTCCGAATTTTACCACAATAAGACAGAACGCAGCGACGGAGAGAGAAAAAAGAAAAGGCGATGGCACACCAAAAGGCGGCCACCGCACAACTGCCGATCCTAAAAAATCGGCCGAGATTTTCAAAAAAAGCGCGTAGCGGATCAGAACAAAGGCTTTGCGTACTCCATGATCGACTCCATCAGCGCCCTCACGATCGAGTTTTTGACGTAGGTGCGACGAACTGCCACGGCTATTTTGCGGAAGGTGGTCCCACGCTGCAGGGGCTTGAGCTGACTGCGGCGATCCTTGGGGATATACTCCACGGCCATCTCCGGGACAATCGTCAGGCAACGCGTGGAGTCCACGATGCGCATCAGCGTCTCCAAAGAGCCCGACTCGAAGGTGTAGTGCGAGGGGACGGCACGCTTGGCCTGGCAGAGCTCGATCACCTGGTCGCGCAGGCAGTTGCCGGCACTCAGCAGAATAAGGTCCTTCATGTCGATATCCTCGATGCGGATGTTCGTGCGCTCATAGAGCGGATTGTGCTGCGAGACGTAGACGTGGAACCGATCGCTGAAGAGTTCATGCTCCGAGATCCCCTCGCCGCAGGTTCCGCCGGCCACAATGGCGGCATCGAGCTTGTCGCGCTTCAGGGCCTCGATGATATCGGGAGTCTTCATCTCCGAGATCTCGAGCTCCACCTTCGGATAGTCGCGCACAAAGGTGGGGATAAACTTGTGCAAAAGATAGGGAGCGATGGTCGGGATGACACCCAGGCGCAACTTACCGGCCGTCTCCCCCTTCAATTCGGCCACCGACTCCTTGATGTTGTGGTAGGCCTTCAAAGCCTCACGGGCCTTCTCAATGACCACCTCGCCGGCCTGGGTGGCGATGACCGGTTTTTTGGTGCGATCGAGCAGGATGACTCCGAGCTCCTCCTCGAGCGATTTGATCTGCATCGAGAGCGAGGGCTGCGTAACGAAGCAGTGTTCGGCGGCCAGCGAAAAACTGCCGCAATTGGCCACAGCCAAGAGGTATTCGAGTTGAATGATAGTCATATCGTTATCGAATTTTAGAGTACGAATCCGGGCAGGCTCCGCAGAGGTCGGAACACCCCCTCCGCAACATGCCCTTTGATCAGTGTTTTCTATTCTGGGTTTTGTCTGTTTTTATTCCGCTTTCGGGATCGGTTTCGATGTGGTTCTCCGCCCTCTTTCTATTCGGTTTTTCATCCTTGGTCCAGCAAAGTTATAAAAAAAACTGATATAATCCCACCAAAATTGGCGGAATCACACGAAAATTTCTATTTTTGCAGATTAATTGGCCTCTCTTTCCACAAAAGAGTTCCAAAAGAGCAGGAGCGGCCGAGCAAAGCGTGTGGAGAATCAGAAAAAAAACAAAAAAATAGAAGACCATATGGGAAAAGTTATTTTGACGGGAGACCGTCCTACCGGAAAACTTCATTTGGGCCACTTTGTCGGCTCGTTGCGTCGTCGCGTGGAGCTTCAAAACTCGGGTGAGTTTGAGAAGATCTTTATCATGATTGCCGATGCGCAGGCCCTGACCGACAACGCCGACAACCCCGACAAAGTGCGCGAAAACATCATTGAGGTGGCTTTGGACTACCTCTCGGCGGGTCTCGATCCCGAGAAATCGACCCTCTTTATTCAGTCGCAGGTTCCGGAACTCTGCGAGCTGGCCTTCTACTACATGAACCTGGTAACGGTACAGCGTTTGCAGCGCAACCCGACCGTCAAGGCCGAGATCCAGTTGCGCGGATTCTCCGAGAACGAGAGCGAGGAGGAGGCAGCCGATCCCACGCAGCGCCGCCCGGGTACGCCCGTGGGCTTCTTCACCTACCCCATCAGCCAAGCCTCGGACATCACCGCCTTCCGTGCCACGACCGTGCCGGTAGGCGCCGACCAGGAGCCGATGATTGAGCAGACGCGCGAGATCGTCCACAAGTTCAACGCCGTCTATGGTCCCACACTCGTCGAGCCCGAGATCCTGCTCCCCGAGAATGCCGCCTGTCTGCGCCTGCCGGGCACCGATGGCAAGGCCAAGATGTCCAAATCGCTCGGCAACTGCATCTACCTCTCGGATACGGCCGATGAGGTGAAGAAGAAGGTGATGGGCATGTATACCGACCCGAACCACCTGCGCGTGGAGGATCCCGGACAGGTTGAGGGCAACACCGTCTTCACCTACCTGGATGCCTTCTCCACCACGGAGCAGGTACAGCGCCTGATGCCCGACTACGAGGATCTGGAGGCCGTGAAGGCCCACTACCGCCGAGGAGGCCTGGGCGACGTGAAGGTCAAGCGCCTGCTGATTGCCGTGCTGAACGAGATCCTGGAGCCGATGCGTGAGCGTCGTCGCCACTTCGAGCAGCACATCGAGGAGGTTTACGCCATGCTCAAGGCCGGTTCGGAGCGTGCCCGTGCCGAGGCCGGCAAGACCCTGGAGGATGTCCGTCGCGCCATGCGCATCAACTACTTCGAGGACCGCGAGCTGATTGCCCGCCAGGCCGAGATGTTTAAGAACAAGCAGTAACCCGATTGTCCGGAGCAGGATTATGAACATAAAAGCCAAAATAAAGCGAGCCATAGAATTTGTGAGTGGCGAGGAGTTCTACAGCTGGTTTCTGCAGCAGAGCAAGCGACTGAGCGAGCGCCAGATGATGATGGTGCTGGCCGTTATCGTGGGTGTGGTGGCCGGCTTCGGCACCATCCTCTTCGAGATGCTGCTGCACGGCATCAAGGAGGGGTTGGTCGATTGGTTCCCGGTTGACAAAGCCAACTTCCTCTTCCTGATCTTCCCCGCTATGGGTATCATCCTGGCGACCCTCTTCGTGAAATACATCGTCAAGGACAACATCTCGGAGGGAGTCACACGCGTGCTCTACGCCATGTCGAGCCGCAACTCGCACATCGCCCGCCACAACTGCTGGACCTCGATCGTGGGAGGTGCCACGACCATCGGCTTCGGTGGTTCGGTGGGTCCCGAGGCCCCGATCGTACTGACGGGAGCTGCCATCGGATCGAATGTCGCGCGGATGACCCGCCTGAACTACCGACAGACCACCCTGCTGCTCTGTTGTGGCGCCGGTGCCGCCCTCTCGGCCATCTTCAAGGCCCCGATCACGGGTGTGGTCTTCGTTTTGGAGATCCTGATGCTGGACCTCACGGCAGGCTCCATCACCCCGCTGCTGATCTCCTCGGTATCGGCCGCCTCCGTGGCCTTCGTCTTCCGCGGATTCTCGCCTATCCTGGCTGTGCAGATCACCGCCGCCGACGCCTTTGCCCTGAATCAGATCCCGCTCTTCGTCCTGCTGGGCGTACTGTGTGCCGCCATGTCCTACTACTTCACCTCCGTAAACTCGAAGGTGGGCACCTTCTTCAAGGGAATCAAGAGCCAATACAAGCGCTGGGCCCTGGCCGGCGTAGTCTTGGGAGTGTTGATCTTCATGTTCCCGCCCCTCTACGGTGAAGGCTACGAGGGCTTTATGGCCCTGATGCACGGCAAGGCAGAGACCCTGTTCGACAACTCGCTCTTCTACCGTTTCCGGACCATCGAATGGGTGGTGATCCTCTTCGTGATCGCCACCATGTTCATCAAGGTGGTGACGATGGCCACGACCAATGCCGCAGGCGGTGTGGGCGGAACCTTCGCGCCGTCGCTCTTCGTGGGAGCCTTCCTGGGTGCCATCGTGGCCCTGATCTACAACGCCACGCTGGTCCAATGGCTCGACTGGCAGCCCATCTCGGTAGTCTCGTTCACGCTGGTTGGCATGGCCGGCGTGATGGCGAGCGTAATGAAGGCACCGCTCACCTCGATCTTCCTGATTGCCGAGCTCTCGAACGGCTATGGGCTCTTCATCCCGCTGATGATTACCGCCTGCATCTCCTTTGCCGTGGGCTATTACTTCGATCCCGACTCGATCTACACCAAGCAGCTGCGCATGAATGGCGAGTTGCTCACCACCGACAAGGATGTCTCGGTGCTGGTCTTCCTGAAACTCGAAGAGCTGATGGAGACCGATTTCCTGCCCCTGACCACCCAACAGACCCTGGGCGATGTGGTCCGCATCATCTCCTCGGCCCGTCGCAACATCTTCCCGGTTTTGGATGAGGAGGAGCACCTGCTGGGTGTCGTGCAGCTCGACGATCTGCGCGAGGATATGTTCAAGACCGAGAAGTACGATCGTTCGATCCTGAACTACATGATCCAGCCGGCCGACAAGATCCTCCTGCATGAGCAGATTCGCAGTGTCCTGCCCCGCTTCGAGGAGAACCACACCTGGATGCTTCCGGTGGTCGATAAGGAGAACCACTACCGCGGATTCATCTCCAAATCGAGAATCCTGAACGCCTACCGCGAACAATTGGTGAAGATAGGACAGTAAACCTGAATTCAAAATTCAAAATGAATTCCTTGTCGCTTGGGATATTCGATTTGAACCGTATGGCAGACAAGCCCTATTTTGAATGATTTGAATCTTTGTAGACTATGGATTTCAAACTGGTTTCGGAATACGCCCCGACGGGGGATCAGCCGCAGGCCATCGAGCAGCTTACCCGCTCCATCAAGGGGGGCTCGATGCACAACACCCTGCTTGGCATCACCGGATCGGGAAAGACCTTTACCGTAGCCAATGTGATCCGAAATCTGAACCGCCCGACTCTGGTCCTGAGCCACAACAAGACCCTCGCGGCGCAGCTCTACGGCGAGTTCAAGAACTTCTTCCCCGAAAATGCAGTCGAGTACTTCGTCTCCTACTACGACTACTACCAGCCCGAGGCCTACCTCCCCGCAAGCGACACCTACATTGAGAAGGATCTCTCGATCAATTCCGAGATCGAAAAGATGCGTCTGAGCACCACGGCCACCCTCCTCTCGGGGCGCCGCGATGTGATCGTCGTGTCGAGCGTGTCGTGCCTCTACGGTTGCGGAAATCCCGAAGATTTCCACGCCACGGCCGTGCGCATCCGCGTGGGGGAGACGATCAACTACAAACAGTTCCTCTACCGCCTGGTCGAGGCCCTCTATACGCGCACCGAGCGCGAACTTACGCCCGCCACCTTCCGCGTAAATGGCGACACGATCGACATCATGGCCGCCTTCGGGGAGTTTGGCAACCAATGCTTCCGAGTCTCGTTCTTCGACGACGAGGTGGAGTCGATTCAGGTGATCGACCCCCTGAGCGGCCAGCGGCTTCACTCCTTGGAGGAGCTGACCCTCTACCCCACCTCACTCTTCGTAACCACCAAGGAGCGCATCCACCGCGCCGTGCAGCAGATCTACCTCGACCTGGGACGTCAGATCGAATTTTTCGAGCAGGCCGACCGTCCTGTGGAGGCCCGACGCATCAAACAGCGGGTGGAGTACGACGTGGAGATGATCAAAGAGTTGGGCTACTGCCCCGGTATCGAAAACTATTCGCGCTACTTCGACGGGCGGGCCGAGGGATCACGCCCCTTCTGTCTGCTGGACTACTTCCCGGAGGACTACCTGCTGGTGATCGACGAGAGCCATGTAACCCTGCCGCAGGTACATGCCATGTTCGGAGGCGACCGCGCCCGCAAGGAGAATCTGGTGGAGTATGGATTCCGCCTCCCGGCAGCCCGCGACAACCGTCCGCTGCGTTTCGAGGAGTTCGAGCAGCTGATGGGCCCCGCGATCTATGTGAGCGCCACACCGGCCGACTACGAATTGGAGAAGAGCGAAGGGGTGGTGGTCGAACAGCTGATCCGCCCCACGGGACTCATCGACCCTCCGATGGAGGTGCGCCGCACCGAAGGGCAGATCGACAATCTGATCGAGGAGATTGAGCGCTGCGCCCGCCGCGACGACAAAGTACTCGTCACGACCATCACCAAACGCATGGCCGAGGAGCTCTCAAAATATTTCGACCGCGTGGGGATTCGCAACCGCTATATCCACTCGGATGTCGATACCCTGGAGCGTATTCAGATTCTGGAGGATCTGCGTGGCGGCCTGTTCGATGTGCTGATCGGCGTAAACCTCCTGCGCGAGGGGTTGGACCTTCCCGAGGTGGCCCTGGTGGCAATCCTCGATGCCGACAAGGAGGGTTTTCTGCGCAATGTACGCTCGCTGACTCAGATCGCCGGGCGTGCGGCCCGCCACCCCGAGGGACGGGTGATCCTCTACGCCGACGTGATGACCGACTCGATGCGCCGCACCATTGAGCAGAGCAACCGCCGCCGCGCCATCCAGCTGCAATACAACATGGAACACGAGCAACTGCCCCGCCAGGCCGTGAAGAGCGGTTCGGGCCAGAGCCAACTGCTCGCCTCAAAGGCTCCGCAAAACGAGGCCGTGGAGTACGATCTGCGCCCTGCAGTCTCTCCGGGCCGGGTGGCCGACACCGAGGGGAGCTACGCTGCTGTCTCCATTACGGCTCTGGACAACCAGATCGACGAGACCCGCCGCCAAATGGAGGCCGCAGCCAAGGAGCTCGACTTCATCCGCGCCGCCAAACTGCGCGACAGGATGTACGACCTGATCCGCATCCGAACCGAGAAGGAGCATTGAGCCAAATACGACAAATGAAAAGAGCGAACCGGTTGAGTTCGCTCTTTTCATTTGGGGATTAGGGTTCTCCCCGGATTCTGCATTAGTAGCCAAAGATCTCCTCCTGCGAAAGCTCCTTCACGGGACCCAGGGTACGCAGATAGGCCATGTCGATATCGTTCTTGTCGCCCAATACACAGTAGACGTAGGGACGATCCTTGATCCACTCCTTCTGGAAGGCCACGACATCCTGGAGAGTCAGGTTCTGCACCTGCTCATAGATGGACTTTTGGCGATTTACCAGAGTACCCTTATCCAAGGCGCTGAGGTAGAGCCACAGAATATCCGACTTGATGGGGCGGGTCGAGACGATGTTACCCAGAATGGCACGCTTGGCAAGTTCGAAGGCGGCCTCCGACTCGGGCATTCGGTTGATGATCTCGTCAAAGGCCTCAATGGCGGTGCGCATCTTATCGTTCTGGGTGGCGATGAAGGCGTAGTAGAGGTAGGGATCACCCACATGGCGACCCTCGCTCAGGTAGGCATACGACGAGTAGGCCAAGGCTCGCGCCTCACGCATCTCCTGGAAGACGATAGCATTCATGCCGCCACCAAAGTAGTCGTTATAGAGCTGAATAATGGCATCGTCCTTCACGTCGGTCGGGCGCTCCAGATTGGTAAACTGCATGTAGTAGATCTGCTTGGCATCGTACTGGGCCAGATAGACCTCACTCGCGGGGGTCTTGCGGAAGGGGTACTCCTTGCGCTCCACCTGCATAAGCTCCTCACCGGTGCGATGCAGCGTGTTGAGCTTCTCAACCACCTCATTTCCGCTCAGCGGGCCATAGTACATCACCCGGTGACGAATCTCCTTCAGCGACTTGATCTTTGCCAGCAGTTCCTCCGACGAAAGGGCCTCCAACTGCTTGTTGGTGAGGGTCGTGGCACGAATCTTCTCCGGGCCGTAGTATACATACTGCGAGAGGGCTGCGTAGTTCACCTGCTGCGAGAACTTACCATCGGCACGCTCCTTCAGGATATCGCGCTTCAGCTCCTCGAGCACCGCCTCATTCCCCTCAACCTTGGCCAGATACTCCTCGGCCAGGGCCACAGCTGCCTCCATATTGTCGGCCAGACCCGAGATCGACATATAGATGCGCGTATCGGTGGCCATGAGCGAGAAGTCGCAGGCCAGGTCGTAGAAGGCACGCTGAATCGCCTCAAGCGACTTCTCATCGGTACCCAGCAGCGAGAAGTAACGGGTTGCAACGGTCAATGCGGGATCGGTCAACACACCGAAGTCGTATACATAGTTCAGATCGAAGAGCTCGTTGGTGGTATTCTCTTTATAGAGCAGCTCCAGATCCTGCTTCATCGAGAGTTTCTGCAGATCGCGCTCAAAGTCGTAGAAGAGAGGCTCGATGGGCTTCACCTCCGAGGCCTTCACCTCCGAAAGGAAGTCGCTCACGGCATCGCGGTTGGCCGAGATGGGGGTAATCTCGGGTTTCTCGATCTTCACCTGCGAGAGATCCTCGCCCTGCAGCTTGCGCAACTCGACATAGCCCTCGGGCTTGAGGGTCTTCACAGCCCAAGCCACCACCTGCTCCTTGGTGATACGGCTCAGACGATCGAGGGCCGTCACCTCATCGGCCCAATCAGAGCCGTTGATAAAGGAGTTTACAAAGGCCATGGCGCGACCGTCGTTCTCCTCCATCGACTCCATCTCGTTGCGCTTCAGGTTCGAGATGGTCGATTTGAGCAGCGACTCGTCGAACTCGCCCTTGCAGAGCTTCTCGACCTCGGCCATCAGCAGGGCCTTCACCTCCTCAAGCGACTGGCCCTGCTTCGGGTAACCGGCCAGCACCAGGGCTCCGTGGTCGGCATTCACCACCTCAAAGGCGCCCGAGTAGAGCAGCTTCTGCTGCTGATCAATATCCACGTCAATGAGGCCGCACTTGCCATTCGAAAGCAGCGAAGCCACCAGCTGCAACAGCTCGGCATCAGTCGAGTTGGCATCGCCCTCAATGGGCCAGCCCAGGTAGAGGAACGGAGCCTCCAGGCCATAAACCTCCTTGAGTTTGGGGCTGGTGATGGGCTCCTCGGCCGGAATCTCGAACTTCGGCAGGTTCTCATTTGGCTTCATAACCCCAAAATACTTGTCAATAATGGCGATCATCTCTTCGGGATCGAAATCACCCGAGAGACAGATGGCCATATTGTTGGGCACATAGTAGGTGCGGTAGTAGTTCTTGATGTTGGTGATCGAGGGGTTCTTCAGGTGGTCGGCAAAGCCCAAAACGGTGTGCTGACCATAGGGGTGGTTCGGGAAGAGGAGCTCCAGTAGACCATAGTAAGCCTTGTTGCCATCGCGCGTAAGCGACATGTTGTACTCCTCATAGACGGTCTCCAACTCGGTGTGGAAGCCGCGAATCACGTTGTTCATGAAGCGGTCAGACTGAATCTTGGCCCAATTCTCAATCTGATTCGAGGGGATATCCTCCGTATAGACGGTCTCGTCCTGCGAGGTCCAGGCATTGGTGCCCGAGGCTCCGATCGAGGCCATCAGTTTATCATACTCGTTGGGAATCGAGAACTTCGAGGCGAGCTGCGACACCGAGTCAATCTGGGCGTAGAGCGCCTTGCGCTCGGCATTGTCCTCCGTCAGGCGGTAGATCTCGAAGAGGCGCTCGATCTCATCCAAGAGGGGCTTCTCCTCAGCGTAGTTCTGCGTGCCGAACTTTTCGCTACCCTTGAACATCAGGTGCTCGAAGTAGTGGGCCAGACCCGTCGTCTCAATCGGGTCATTCTTCGCTCCCACGCGCACAGCGATGTAAGTTTGGATGCGCGGCAGATCTTTGTTTACGGTCATATAGACCTTCAAGCCGTTGTCGAGGGTATAGATGCGACTCTGCATCGGGTCGCCCTTTACCTCCTCGTAACGGTACTTGCTACACGAGACAAAGAGCATTGCCACGGCAGCGAACAGCATGAACAGGTTTCTTTTCATAAGTATAAATTTTTTAATTGGTTGGATTCGTTAAGCAGCCTATACGCCGAGGGCGGCGGCCAACTCTCGGAAGACGATCAGCATCATCCAGAGCGAGGCGAAGAGTTTGATTCCCGTACCGGTAATGAAGGCGATGAAGGAGCCCACACCGGCCTTCAGGGCGCGTGCCGGGTCGCTATTATCGTGCAGCATCTCACCGATCACGGCCCCCAGGAAGCTGCCCATCAGCATCCCTACGGGGGTAAAGAAGATCCCGGCAAAGAGGCCGATGATGGCTCCGATGGCGCTGGCCCGCGAACCGCCGAAGAGCTTGGTCATATAGGCCGGCAACACATAGTCCAGCGCCATCACCACCACACTCACTCCGGCCCACACCCACAACTGCGTAGGGGTCAGCAGGGTCGTATCGCACCCATAGCAGCAGAGCAGCGCGGCATAACTGAGCACCGTTCCGGGCAGCCCCGGAAGAATACACCCCGCAATGCCGACTACGGTCAGCACCACGGCCAAGATCAAAAGCAGAGTCTCCATGTTTACAAATTACAAAAAGCACAAGGTTCCCCCTCAACCCAACTTTTACGCCAAAGGTCGCAGGGATTAAACCTATCGTTACGATAGCAAATATACGAAATAATTCAAAATTTATTTTATTTTTCCTTGCGAATATTAGGCATCGGGCAAACTTTTGGCATTTCAGAGCCTTTCACAAAACAAAATGGGTAGTCCTATCTACACCCCCGTGCGAGGTCTTGGCTAAAAGTCATATTCTTATATTTTGGTTGTAAATGAAGCCGAACAACTCGTTGGCAAAGGCACAAACTTTGTCTATATATAAATATATAAAAAACTGCCTAACAAAAACTTGTTAGACAGTTTCTTAAACAATACCTTGCTTTGTTTGAATCCCCTACACCAGCCGATTCGTCGCCGTGTCGGGGAAGACGATCCAGGGTTTGAACTCCTTGGCCTCCTCGAAATCCATCAGGGCATAGGAGCAGATGATCACCACATCGCCCACCTGCACCTTGCGGGCAGCTGCGCCATTGAGGCAGATGCAGCCGCTGTTGCGCTCACCCTTTATAATATAGGTCTCGAAGCGCTCGCCGTTGTTAATATCCAGAATCTGCACCTTCTCGCCCTCGATCAGGTTGGCGGCCTCCATCAACGCCTCGTCAATGGTGATGCTGCCCACATAATTCAAGTTGGCCTGTGTGACGGTCACACGGTGCAACTTCGATTTGATGACTTCTATCTGAAACTTCATGGTCGCTGGTTTTTAACGGATACGAATGTTATCAATCAGGCGGATCTCACCGGCCTGCACGGCAATACAACCCTGGATGTGGGCCGACTCCTGCCACGAACTCACCTCCTGCAGCGAATCTGCATCGACCGACTGGTAGTAGATCACCTTCAGCAGCGGATTGCGCTCCACCTGCTCCACCACCCATCGCTTCAGGGCCTCGGGATCCAACTCGGCACTCTTCTCCACAGCCCCCTTCAAGGTGGCGTAGATGTGAGGAGCAGCCGCACGGTGGTCGGGGGTCAGCAGCTGGTTGCGCGACGAGAGCGCGAGGCCGTCCTCTCCGCGCACGATCGGACAAGGGCAAAGCTCGATCTCGATTCCGAGCTGACGCACCATCGCCCGGATAACGGCAATCTGCTGAAAATCCTTCTCCCCGAAGTAGGCTCGGGCGGGCTTTACGATATCGAACAGGCGGCTTACGACCTGTGCCACGCCGTTGAAGTGTCCCGGACGAGTGGCGCCCTCCATCACCTTGTCGATTTGACCGAAATCGAACTGACGGGTATCGGGCTCGGGATAGATCTCCTCGACCGTAGGCATGAGCACATAATCCACGCCCACCTCGCGGAGCATCGCCTCATCAGCCTCCGGGGTACGGGGATAGTGCTTCAGGTCGTTCTTATCGTTGAATTGGGTGGGATTCACGAAGACGCTCACCACCACCACTTTGTTCTCTTTGCGGGCGCGTTCGACCAGCGAACGGTGTCCGGCGTGCAGGGCGCCCATCGTGGGCACGAAGCCGATCTCCTCTTTGGAGAACTTTGCAAGCTCCGCGCGGAGCTCACTCACCGTTTGAAATGTTTTCATTTGTTTGTTTCGGGTTATACGCCGCAAAGGTAGCAAAATAATTAGAATTCGATAAAAAAGTGTTTGAGAAACTGGTTAAAATTTATCACCGGCGCTCTTTTCCGCCCTTTGGGGCTCCTGTTTTCGCCCGATTAAAGCATCAACATGACCTCTTTTGAGCAAATTTCGGGAACTTATGACGAAAAGCGATTCGGACGGACGAGGCAAATCGCCTGTTTGGATCGGCCCCTCTCCCCCAAAAGCAGGAGGCTCGACAGCCGGCGCAAGTCGGCTGGGATGCACAAAAACTAAAAGATTATTTTTAGCAATTCATAAAAGACGGGCAGGTTTTTTCACACGAATACAAAATTCCCGGTCTTGCGGCTTTGTTATCTTGTATTTATTCACCAGAAACACTCTTCACGATCCCCAAAAGAGGCAACAACAGGCAATAAACAAAATACATATCACCCGATTCGCCTACAATTTCACCTGTTAATACGATTCAAAAGGCCGATTATTGACAAAAAAAATTCTCGACGAAGCAAAAAAATCGAAGAAAAATGCGTTTATTTCAAAAATAATTTGTAATTTTGTTAAATGAAATATTTGTCCACCCGCCCAACCCAAGGGCCGGAGGGCTGCAACAAGGTGTCGGACGGCTATATAGGAGAGTCGAGAGGCTGCGACAAAGGCCGGATGGCTGTAAAGGAGAATCGAGAGGCTGTGGCAAGAGGGCCGGGCAGCGGTAAAGGAGGCCGGCAACAAGGCAGGTCGGGCAGCTGCAAAAGAGGAGAAACAAGGTGGTAAAAACAAAAAAGACAGTCTGCCTAAGCAACTGTCTTTCAAGTGATCCCAGGGGGATTCGAACCTCCATCGTAAGAACCGGAATCTTATATTCTATCCATTGAACTATGGGACCGACGGTGCAAAGATGCAAATTTTTTTTTATATATGAAACAGAAAACGGAAAATAATAACGAATGGAAACGCCTGGAAGAGGTGATTGCATGGACCGGGATGTCCACCAACTATTTTGCCCGCTTCATCGGGTTGCCTCGAGGCGAGAACCTCTACCAGATTCGCAAGGGCAACAACGGCATCTCGAAGGATGTGGCCCACAAAGTGGCCGAAAAGTTCCCCGAGATCAGCGAGATGTGGCTCCTGACCGGTAACGGCGAGATGTTCGCCCCGCCTCAGGTGCCAGCCAGCAAGATCCCCTTCTACCGTCAGGATGCCGAGCAGGCGCTCCCCCGCCTGAACGAGCTGATGCCCGACGAGCACATCTGTCTCTCGCTGCTCGACGAGCAGCACATCGCCTTGATCTACATGAGTCGGGCCATGCACCCGCGCATCCCCTCGGGGTCGATCCTCTTCCTCAAGGAGATAAACCCCGAGCAGATCATCCCCGGCAACGACTACATGATCCTCTGCGGTGAGCAGGCCATGCTGCGTACCGTGCGCACTTCATCGAAGCCCGATGCCTGGCGCCTGGAGCCGGCGAACCACGAGGATTTCGACGATTGGGAGATCCCGGCCTCCTTCATCGGCAAGGTGTGGAAGGTTGCGGGCCACTTATCCACGAACAAATAGATTAAAAAAACATAAATTAACTTTAAGAGGCTTAGAACGGCTATGGCAACCATCAAGACAAAAGAGGGAGTTTCGCTCTGCATTGCAGCGTTCGCCACCCTACTTACAGCAATTCTGTTGGCCATCTTTCGCGTAACCTGGTGGCTCAACCTCTCGATCAGTGTCGGAGTCTACATCCTTGTAGCACTCTTCACCCTGCTGCTGATCAGCAAATATGTGGCTTACAAGCTCAAACCGATCTACTCGATCGTCCTCTCGCGCAATGTACGCACCCGGGAGGTGATGTCCGAAATCAAGGACAAGCACGGCGAGGATGTCTCGCAGGAGCTGATGGCCTGGGCCGATACCAACGACCAGGAGATTGCCCGCCTCAAGGAGCTGGAGCGCTACCGCAAACAGTACTTGGGCAATGTGGCACACGAGCTCAAGACCCCGATCTTCAACATGCAGGGCTACATATCAACCCTGCTGGACGGCGGGCTGGAGGACGACCTGATCAACCGCAAATACCTGGAGCGTGCCGAGCGCAGCATCGAGCGCCTCTCGAACATTGTCAATGATCTGGACACGATCTCAAAGCTCGAGAGCGATATGACCCTGCTGCGCGACGAGCAGTTCGACATGGTGGCCCTGACGAAGGAGATCGCCGAGCAGATGGAGATGGAGGCCGCAAAGAAGGAGATCAAATTCATCGTCAAGGGGGCCGAAAACATCCCCTCAGCCTTCTGGGTACGCGGCGACCGCCACTACATCGGCCAGGTGATGGTCAATCTGATGGGCAACTCGATCCGCTACGGCAAGGAGGGAGGTCTGACCAAGGTGGCTTTCCGCGACATGATCGACCGCGTACTGATCGAGGTCGAGGACAATGGCGTGGGCATCGCCAAGGAGGATCTGCCGCGCATCTTCGAGCGCTTCTACCGCACCGACAGCGGGCGGTCGCGCGAGCAGGGCGGCACGGGACTCGGTCTGGCAATCGTCAAGCACATTGTCGAGGCACACGGCGAACGGGTTTCGGTACGCAGCGAGTTGGGAGTGGGCACCACCTTCTCCTTCACGCTCAAAAAGGTCAATCTCAAAGATGTAAAATAATGAATTTCAGTCGATTTCTCGGGCACCCTTCGGATGCCCGGGAAATTGTTTTGAACTCCCTACAACCATGACACAACTCCTCTTTATCGACTGGTCGTTCGACCCCGTTCTCTTCTCCCTGGGCGGTGTCGAGATCCGCTACTACGGACTGATGTGGGTGCTGACAATCTTCATCGGTGCCAAACTCTTTGAAAATTTCGTCAAGCGCGAGGGGCTCCCGGAGTCGGTCTCGGAATCGATCTTCTGGTACGGCACCCTGGGCACGATCCTGGGCGCACGCCTCGGCCACTGTCTCTTCTACGACCCGGCCTACTACCTCTCGCAACCGCTGACCATCATCACCGGCTTCCGCGATGGAGGCCTGGCCAGCCACGGTGCCGCCATCGGCCTGCTGATCGGCCTCTGGCTCTTTGCCCGCCGCAACCACCTGCGCTACATCTGGGGGCTGGATCGCATCATGATCGCCGTGGGGATCGGAGGAGCCTTGGTACGTCTGGGCAACCTCTTCAACTCGGAGATCTTCGGCGGCCCCACCACCCTGCCCTGGGGCTTTCGGTTTCTGCTCTCGCGCGAATGGCAGCAGAGCTGTGCTCCGGCAGCCTGCCACCCCACCCAGATCTACGAGGCGCTCTGCTACCTGGCCACCTTTATCATCCTCGCGGTGATGTACTATAAATATGACGTGGGGCGCAAACGCCCGGGCATGCTCTTTGGTGTGGGATTGATCGGAGTCTTCCTCACACGCTTTATCATCGAGTACGTCAAGTTGGAGCAGGGGGGCGCCGATACGGGCCTCTTCCTGAAGATGGGACAGCTGTTGAGTATTCCGTTCATCCTCTTGGGAGTATGGATGATCGTGCGAGCCACACGGCGCGGTGAGCAGCCGGCCGAGGGGCTGATCCTCTCAGAGCCCGCACGTCCCGAAAGCAAGGCCGAAAAGATGGCTGCCCGACGGGCCAAACGCCTCAACCAAGAAAAATAAACGCCTATGGCAACCCTCAATGAAGAGATCGGCAAGCTGATCGCCCGACGACTCTTGGCCGACGAAGCTGTAACCCTCCCCGAGGTGGGTGCCCTCTACACCAAGCGCCTTCCCGCGCAACGCATCAGCTCCACACAGCTGATCCCCCCTCACCGCGTGATCGCCTTCTCCGATGGCCCGATGGGCCACTCGCTCGTGGAGGAGATCATGCGAGAAGCCCGTTGCACGGAGGAGCAGGCGGCAGATGCCTACGCCCGTTGGCGCTCGAAGTCGAGCGATGAGGGGCGCCTGCGCATCGAGGGGGTGGGAACCCTCTGCCTGAAGAGCCTGAGCCTCGACGAGGCCTTTGAAAAGCGCCTCAACCCGCAGGGGCGGGGCCCCATCCGCGTAAAGCGCCGCCCGATGCCGTGGTGGATCTGGACCCTGATTACGCTCAGCATAATCGCCCTGTTGTTCGGCCTGCTGGCCTACTTGATCAACCCGCTGGAGTTATGGCAGCGGTGGAATCGCCCGAAGGCGGCCATCGAGCTACAGAGTCGGGAAGTCGTCCAAGAGGAGTCTACACCCGAAACGAGGGATACGATGGCAACCCCACAGCCCATCGAGACAACCCCGACAACGATGCCGGCAACAAGCGAGCCCAAGCCGGGCGATCGGCCCGAAGAGATCACCCGCACCCGCTCGGGAATGAGCTATGTGGTGATGGGGATCTACTCCACCGAGAGCAATGCCCGCCGCGCGGTGGCGCAAGCCACGAAACAGTATGCCATTCCCGAGAGCGACTTCCGCCTCTTCCGCTATGGCAAGAAGTGGCTGGTATCGCTTGGTGAGGTAGAAAAACGAGCTGAGGCACAAGAGATTGCCCGCCGCTACCGCACAGAGTACGGGGCTAAGGAGGTATGGGTCTATTCCAAGCCATAGAGGGATGAACCGCGCAGCCGACACGATTCGCCGGGGGATTGACCTCTTCTATGTGGGCCCCCTGAAGAGACTCTTTCCAAGAGAGCTCTTCCGCTATGCGGCATGCGGAGGGATGAACATGGCACTCGATGCGCTCTATTACTACCTGATCTACCACTACCTGGTTGCCGAGCGCTTTGTGGATCTGGGTTTTGTGGTCATCTCCCCCCACATCGCCTCGCTCATGGCGGTCTTCCCGATCACCTTCCTCAACGGCTTTTGGCTGAATCGCCACGTCGCCTTCCGCTCCTCCACGCTCAGGACCGGCACGCAGTTGAGCCGCTACCTGGTAAGTGTAGCCGGAGCCATCCTGCTGAACTACCTCTGCATGAAATGCTTTGTCGAGGGACTACATATTTGGGCCACGCCATCGAAGCTGCTGACCACCGCCGTCAGCTCCGTATACAGCTTCCTGGCCGCCAAATATTTCACCTTCCGAACCGAGAAAACGACGAATATAGAAACTTCGAACAGATAATACAATGGCAGTAGATCGAAATATGCGCCACATCGAAAGCGACCTGGAGTTCGAGAACAAGATCCGCCCGCAGGAGTTGGAAAACTTCGCCGGACAGGAGAAGATTGTCGAAAACCTGCGCATCTTCATCAAGGCGGCCCTCATGCGCGGGGACTCGCTGGACCACGTCCTGTTGCACGGACCTCCGGGCCTGGGCAAGACCACCCTGGCCAACATCATCGCCAACGAGATGGGTGCCCAGCTGAAAACCACCTCGGGTCCCGTGCTGGACAAGCCGGGCGACCTGGCAGGGCTTCTGACGAACCTCAACCCGGGCGATGTGCTCTTCATTGATGAGATTCACCGCCTGAGCCCCATCGTCGAGGAGTACCTCTACTCGGCCATGGAGGATTATAAGATCGACATCGTGCTCGACAAGGGCCCCTCAGCCCGCTCGATCCAGATCGAACTGGCCCCCTTCACGCTTATTGGTGCCACCACCCGCAGCGGACTTCTGACCTCACCCTTGAGAGCCCGATTCGGCATCACCTGCCACCTGGAGTACTACGATGCTCCGGTGCTGGCCGGCATTGTGAAGCGCTCGGCACGGATCCTGGACGTCTCGATCGACCATGAGGCGGCTTTGGAGGTGGCCCTGCGCTCGCGCGGCACGCCGCGTATTGCCAATGCCCTGTTGCGCCGCGTGAGGGACTTTGCGATGGTCAAGGGCGAGGGACATATCGACCTCGAGATCACCCGCTTCAGTCTGAAGGCGCTGAACATCGACTCGCGCGGATTGGATCAGATGGACAATAAGATCCTGGGAGCCATCATCGAAAAGTTCGGTGGCGGCCCCGTGGGACTCAACACCATCGCCACATCGGTAAGCGAGGAGCCCGGCACGATCGAGGAGGTCTACGAGCCCTTCCTGATCAAAGAGGGATTCCTAAAGCGCACGCCGCGAGGCCGCGAGGCAACCGAACTGGCCTACCAACACCTGGGCTTTACAAAGGAGGGCGAAAGCGGCTCTCTCTTCTAAACCGGGAAGAGCCTTCCCTCTCCAGCTGGACCGAACACACCCCACAGCAACCTTAGAAAAGCACCAAGACGATGGATATAAAGATATTGGAACACTGTATCTCGTGCGGAAGATGCGCGAGGGTATGCCCCTCAGGGGTCTTCACACAAGCGAAAAAGGGGGAAACCGTCAGTGTTTCAAAGCCCGAAAACTGCATCCGCTGCGGCCACTGCGTGGCGGCCTGCCCCGCTGCCGCTGTCGAGCATGAGGTGTTCCCGCCCGAGAAGGTCCATCCGATCGACCGCTCACAGCTCCCCACGCCCGAGAGCCTGATGCTGCTGATCCGCTCCCGCCGCTCGAATCGCGACCTGAGCAGACGACCCGTACCCCGCGAGCTGCTCGAACAGATCGTCGAGGCGGCCCACCGCGCCCCCACAGCCAGCAACCTGCAACAGGTGGAATTTACGATCGTCAGCAACCCCGACGAGCTGCGCGCAGTGATTGAGTTTACCCTCGACTACATGCGGCAGATGGTCAAACTTCTGGAGATGCCCATAGTGGGGTCGCTCGCCCGCAGGCTGGTCAAGGGGGCCGACCGCTACGCTGCAACCTTTCGGCGTATCCTGCAGGAATGGGACGAGGAGCAGCGCGACCGTATCCTGCGCGGCGCCACAGCCCTCCTGCTCATCCACACGCCCGCGAAGAACCGCTTCGGGGCGATCGATGCCCAGCTGGCCTATCAGAACGGCTCGCTGATGGCCGAGGCACTGGGCGTAAGCCAGATCTATACGGGTTTCCTGATCACAGCCCTCAAGGCCGACAAATCGGGCAAGCTGGCCCGAAAGCTGGGAATCCGGGGAACCATTCACGCCGGCATGGCGCTCGGTATGCCCGCCTCAACCTGGGGTAACTACATCGACAAAGAGCCACTGAAGGCCGAGTGGCGATAGCCTACCCGAGGAAGCGCCGAAGAGCCCGGCCGATCGAAGCGAAACGTCGGATTCAAAAATGCGTTCACATGGGCCGATTCGTCCAAAAATCGCCTGGACAAAGGGGCAAATGTGCTAAACCGCCTATTTTTTAGCACAAAAAGGACACGAAAGGCTTGTTTAATCCATTTTTATTTCGTATCTTTGCGCCGCCAAAAACAACAAAGTATTGTCTAATTGGATTTTTTATGTTAAAAGAGAACCTGATTAAGATTTACGAGCGCAGTTTTCAGGAGAACCGCGAGATGTCGGCTCTGACCGACTATTTCAAAAAGGAGAGCTTCTCCTACTATGAGGTGGCCAAGGAGATTGCCAAGTTGCACCTTCTGTTCAAGAAGGTCGGCATCAAGAAGGGAGACAAGATCGCATTGGTGGGTCGTAACAATCCCCGCTGGTGCATCTCCTACATCGCTACAATCACCTATGGAGCCGTGATTGTCCCCATCCTGCAAGACTTCACCTCGAACGATATCATCCACATCGTAAACCACTCGGAGAGCCGCCTGCTCTTCCTGGGCGACAACTACTGGGATGGCATCGAGGAGGATCAGATTCCCGAAATCGAGGGCGTCTTCTCGCTCACCGATTTCTCGGTGATCTATGAGAAGAGCGGCAAGTCGCTCTCGGAGTTCCAGAAGAACATCACGAAGCACTACCGCGCGAAGTATCCCAACGGATTCAGCGCCAAGGATATCAAATATGCCGATGTGAACAACGATGAGGTGTGTCTGCTGAACTACACATCGGGCACCACGGGCTACTCGAAGGGGGTAATGCTGACGGTGGACAACCTGACGGGCAACGTAATCTTCGCCATGACCGTGGGCAACACGCGCACCGGCGAGAAGTACTTCAATAAGGGAGGTCGCACCCTCTCGTTCCTGCCCCTGGCACACGCCTACGGCTGCACGTTCAACTTCCTGGCTCCGCTCGCCGTGGGTCACCACATCACCCTGCTGGGTCGCATCCCCACCCCGAAGATCCTGCTGGAGGCTGTTCAGGTGGTGAGCCCCTCGATCATCTGTTGCGTGCCGATGATCCTCGAGAAGATCTACCGCAAGCAGGTGCTTCCCATGCTCGAGAAGGGTCCGATGAGCATCGCGGCCAAGATTCCGCTGATCTCGAACGTCCTCTACTCGGTGATCCGCAAGAAGCTCATCGATGCCTTCGGCGGCAACGTGAAACTCTTTATTGTCGGCGGTGCCCCGCTCAACCAGGAGACCGAGGCCTTCCTGATGAAGATCAACTTCCCGATCACGGTGGGCTACGGCATGACCGAGTGCGCCCCGCTGATCAGCTTTGCACCCGATAACGAGTTCAAACCCTCGTCGTGCGGCAGCTATCTGTCGGTCAAGTCGCCCGAGAACGGACAGCACCTCGAGGTAAAGATTGACTCGCCCGATCCGCATACGATCGCCGGAGAGATCCTCGTAAAGGGAGCCCACGTCATGAAGGGATACTACAAGAACGAGAAGGATACGAAGTCCGTCCTGCCGGGTGATGGCTGGCTCCATACGGGCGATATGGGTACGATTGATGCCGACGGCACGATCTACATCCGCGGTCGCTCGAAGACGATGATCCTCACCTCGAACGGACAGAACATCTACCCCGAGGAGATCGAGGACAAGCTCAACAACATGTATCTGGTGATGGAGTCGCTGATCATCGAGTCGAACGGCCACCTGCACGCTTTGGTTGTACCCGACCACGATCAGATGCACGCCGAGAAGGTGGATAAACGCGACCTGCAGAAGATCATGGAGGAGAACCTTGTGGAGCTGAACAAGCAGCTGGCTGCCTATGAGCGCATTGCAAGTGTCACGATCTACCCCAACGAGTTTGAGAAAACCCCGAAACGAAGCATCAAGCGCTACCTCTACGATACACAGCTGTTGGACCGTCTGAACCGCCAGCAGGCCTAACAGGGGGGGGGCTAAACCGGAGCATACTCCAGTATGTGAGGATTTAGCAATCGAGCGTAACGCAGAAAATACCGATCACGAAGATGTAAAGAAATTGGATGATCGTGGATTTTCAAGGCTTGCGAAGGGGGCTAAACCGGAGCATACTCCAGTATGTGAGGATTTAGCAACCGAGCGTAACGCAGAAAATACCGATCACGAAGATGTAAAGAAATTGGATGATCGTGGATTTTCAAGGCTTGCGAAGGGGGCTAAACCGGAGCATACCCCAGTATGTGAGGATTTAGCAACCGAGCGTAACGCAGAAAATACCGATCAGGCAATTTCGTCAATCGACAGGGAGGCTTATCACTTAGCCCTACTCTCAAGGGCTATCTTTCAATGAGGCGTCACTAATTTTCGGCCTCCCTGTTTCTCACCAACACCCGAGAAGGTTCTCCTTCTCGGGTGTTTTGTTTGCGCCAACCAGGAGATTGGGGATTACGATAAAATCGGATCACTAAAAGACAGGGGTATCCGACAATTTGTCGGATACCCCCATCGTGAATTGCTCACCGAGAAGAGGTGATGATAGAGGGGCTGAAGGGTTCGGTTACCCCCGCCGCAAAGGATCAGCAAAAAGAGGCATCTACTGCTTGATATCGAACTCAACACCAAGATCTCTATAGGCCGATTGCAACTCTTCGTGGCGATCGGAGATCAGCAGCAGCTTATCGCCCAGCAACAGACGCGTCTTTCCCTGGGGCACGAAGTAGTCGCCATCGCGGCAGACCATCATCACCAGCGTATTGTCGGGCAGAGAGATCTCCTTGAGGGTCTCACCCTTGAGAAGCATCGAACGGTTCACCTCCACTTCGGAGAGTACGGAGGTGATGCTGTCGTGCAGATTGACCTTGAAGGGGCTCTCGCGCTCCTCATAGGCCAGGCCCAGGAGGTTGGCCATACCGCTCACAGTGGTACCCTGCACAAGCAGAGAGATGATCGTAACCAGGAAGACGATGTTGAAGAGCAGGCGGGCCTGGTGCTCGGGAGCTCCGGCCAACATGGGATAGGTGGCAAAGATGATGGGGACGGCACCGCGCAGGCCCACCCACGAAATGTAGAGACGAGCCTTGGTGGTGAATTTGCGGAAGGGGGCCATGGAGAGGAAGACCGCAGCCGGGCGAGCCACGAAGATCATAAAGAGGGCCACGAGGGATCCCATGATGAGCAGGTCGGGCTGCAGGAGCTCCTTGGGATTGACCAACAGACCGAGCGTGAGGAACATCACGATCTGCCAAAGGGACTGGAAGCCGTCAAAGAAATTGACCATCTCATGCTTGTTGTCGAGGCGCATATTGCCCACCACAAGCCCAGATAGATAGACGGCCAGGTAGCCGTTGCCGCGCAGCAGCGAGGTGAAGGCGAAGGAGAAAAAGGCAAAAGCCAGGAGCAGAACCGGATAGAGCGCCTTATTGGAAAACTTCATGCGGTTGATCACCCACACGGCCGCACGACCGATCAGGTAACCACAGATCACACCCACCACCATCTGCACGAGGAACATCACCAATGCCCCGGGAATGCTGGTGGACTCACCTTGGGTAACCATGCCGGTCAGCAGGATCGTAAGCATGTAGGCCACCGGGTCGTTCGATCCACTCTCCAACTCAAGAAGCGGTCGCAGGTTTTGCTGTAACCCCTGCTTCTTGGTTCTGAGGATAGAGAATACCGAGGCCGAGTCGGTCGAAGCCATGGTCGAAGCCATGAGCATCGCCACCGGGAAGGCCAGGTGACGCCCCCAAATGGGAGCGATCAGCCAGATGAAGAGGGCAACAATCAAAGCCGTGAGCAAAACTCCGACAGTAGCGAGAACCACTCCGGGAGCGACAACGGGTCGTATTTGCGAATACTTGGTCTCCATACCGCCTGTGAAGAGGATGATACAGAGAGCAATCATACCGATAAACTGAGTCATCTCGAAGGAGTTGAAAGAGATGAAACCCAGGCCGCTGAAGAGCATACCCACCCCCAGGAACAAGAGCAACGAGGGGGCTCCGAATCGATAGGCCACCTTACCGGCCATCACTGCCACGAAGAGCAACACGGCTCCTACCAGAACAAAATTTTCACTGCTGATCTCTATCATCTGTTACTCGTTTTTAGGAGGATGTCCAACAACCCGTGCTGCGACAGCCTCTATTTAATAGAAGTTGCTAACAAGAGGTATTTCAAGGCTTGCGCAGCCCCAAAAAGCACATCTACGTTTAAGTAAATGCGCTTTTTGAGGGTAAGCACAGCGCAGAAATCACCTGGTTAGACAGCCTCCTTCTGTTATCTTGAGTCGGTGCTCGCTACCGGTGGAAGAGCTTCAACTCGGCCAAAGGCCGATACTCCAACTCCACATATTCAAAGGGCTGGCAGGCGCAAACCGTACCATCCTCCGAATAATAGAGGGCCGCCACCACGGCCGGAACACCTCCGGCATGCGCACGCAACTTCTGCACCTCACCACATGCACACCAATCGACCACCTCCGACAGGCGCTCCTTGGGAAAGTAGAGCTCCTCATAGCGCAGATAGCCCTTCGAGCGGGTCAAATAGGGCAACCCCTCATCGCCCAAGCAACGGCGAAGTACCACCCCGGCCCCTACGATGATAGCCATCCAGGCCAAAACCGTAATCCCGAAGCTGAGATTTTCGGGCCATGCCTCTGCACCCAAGAGAGGAGGCAGCAGCAAAAGCAGACCGGCAACCAAGAGCAACAGGGGAGCCGTAAGGGGTTTGCGTCGAATCACAATCTCACCATTGGAGAGGGCACAAATGGCCATCCCCATCTTTTTCTTATCCATATTTTTCGTATTTAAAGCGTTTTTTAATCCTCTTTTCGGGGTGTTTTTCACCCGCTCTGCCGCCACTGCAACAGAGATGCTGAAAGGGGCCGATGGGAGTCTCTCCCAGATCGGCAAAAGCGCTAAATACGAAGCCGTCGCAAGACCCGAAGTCGCTCGACGGGCCTTGGTTCGGCAAAGAACGCAAGGCGATACGACTCAATTACCAGAGCCGACCAACCGCCACACGACCGCACGCCAACCTCGGGCCTGAGGCTCTTAACCGTGCGGACCTCACTCTTGCGGAGGGCCCGGTGCCATACGGGCGTCGCATGGTTCTGAATGAGGGGCAACTCTCCCGCCATATTGCCGATCTGCTCACACACCGCAACAAAGGCCTCCTCCATTTTGGAGGCATAGGCCGATGGCTGCAGCATCGGAAGCTCAGGCAACGACTCCTCGCTCGAGACTCGGAATAGAGCCCCGAAGAAGAGGATCGGCAGTATGAGTCGCCAAAATTTCATCAGTTGGTCAAACCTGTAAAGTTGTGTTATGTATATTTTCGTTTTGTTTATTCCTCATCCAAGGGCCATTAGAGCGCATTTCTAATTGCTCACTGCTCATTGCTCACTGCTCATTGCTTACTGCTCACTGCTCATTGCTCATTGCTCATTGCACACTGCTCACTGCTCACTGCTCACTGCTCACTGCTCACTGCTCACTGCTCACTGCGGCACAAAGATGTAGGTGATGGTACCCTTCTGGCGGTCGGGAGCCGAGTTGTCGATATTGACTGTCGAGGAGCGGGCGGCACGCAGGGCCACCTCACGCATATACTCGTCGCCTCCCGAGAGGACTCGGGCCGAGGAGACCCGCCCGTTGCAACGCACCTCGATCTCTACGACCACCTCGCCGCCCCCTTCGCACTGATAGGCCGGAGTCACCAAATGGCGTGCCGTGCGCACGGGATCCTTCAGATCCAGGCGTACCGTGACGTAGCCCGCCACCTTCGTATCCTGGCGCTTTTCATCGTTGCCGCTTCCACTCTCGCCCGCATGGCGGATGGCCTCAGCCTCGGCCAGGCCCTGCTCATAGGCAGCCCGGTTGGCCCGCATACGCTCGGCGGCAGCCGCAGCATCGGCATTGAGCTCCGAGGCCTGGTTGCCGCGATCGGTACGCAGATGCTCGTTCAGCACATTCTCATTCGAGGCCGTGTTCTGCACCTTATCCCAGTCGAAACTCTCCTGCTGCTGCCGCTCGCGCACCTGCTGCTCCAAGCGGTCGCGCTCGGCCTCAAGGTCGGCCAGCGTATTGAGGTCGATATAGACCGTGGTCTCCACGGCACGGCCGCCCACCACGATCTTTGACCCCACGAAGGCGATGGCCACGATGAGGTAAACAATCAGCGTGACACACAGACCAATACGGTGGTCGTAGGCCCATTCGCCCACATCCTCGCGTTTGTTGTCAAACGGAAGACGCAAGCGCGGGCGCCTCTGAGGGGTATTGGGATGCGATTCTGCCATGAAAGTGTTACTATTTTGTGCAAAAATACGATTTTTCCGCGAAAATCACTATCTTTGCACGTTAGAAACTGCTAAAAATTTTCGTTTTTGCACGTTTTGGCCTGCAAGACAAATTTCGGCAGTTCGCCATAAAACATAAAAAAGTACGACTATGCCTTCGAAACAACAAACTCTCAAAGCGCCGCTGACCTTCTCGGGCAAGGGCCTGCACACGGGACTCCAAGTGACGATGACCGTAAAGCCCGCAGCCGCCAACACCGGCATTGTCTTCCGCCGTATCGACCTGGAGGGAGCCCCCTCCATCCCCGCATTGTGCGACTATGTAACCGACACCTCGCGTGGTACGACCATCGAGCACAACGGTGCCCGTGTCTCCACGATCGAGCACATCATGTCGGCCCTTTGGACATTGGGTGTCGATAATGCCGAAATCGAGATCAACGCCCCCGAAACCCCCATCATGGATGGCTCGGCCCGAGAGTATGCCGCCGCAATCTGCGAGACCGGATTGGAGGAGCAGCCCGCCGAACGCCTCTACTACCGCGTAACCGAGAAGATGGTCTACACGATCCCCGAAAAGGGCGTGGCCATCATCCTCTACCCCGACGATGAGTTCTCGGTATCGCTGCATGTGGACTACAACTCAAAGGTGATCGGCAACCAGTATGCCACCTTCAACCCCGGCGACGACTACGCCGCCAAGATCTCGCCCTGCCGCACCTTTGTCTTCCTGCACGAGCTGGAGCCGCTGATGAAGATGAACCTGATCAAGGGCGGCGATCTGGACAATGCAATCGTCGTGGTAGAAAATCCCGTTTCGGACGAACAACTGGAGCACCTGAAGACAATCTTCAACAAACCCGACATTCGAATCACGGGCGGCTATCTGAACAACCTGGAGCTGCGCTTCAACAACGAGTTGGCCCGCCACAAGCTCCTCGATCTGCTGGGCGACTTCGCCCTGCTGGGTCGCCGCATCAAGGGCCGCGTATGGGCTACCCGTCCGGGCCACTTCGCCAACACGGAGTTCATGAAGCAGATGAAGAACTCGATCCGCAAAGCCGGCGAGAAGCCCCGCTTCAAGTACGACTGCCGCCAGCCCGCCCTCTACGACATCAACGCCATTCGTCGCATGCTGCCCCACCGCCCGCCCTTCCTGTTGGTGGATCGCATCTTCCACCTCGACCAGACCTCGGTGGCCGGTATCAAGAACGTGACGATGAACGAGCCCTTCTTCGTGGGCCACTTCCCCGAGGAGCCCGTAATGCCGGGCGTGCTGATCGTTGAGGCGATGGCTCAGTGCTCGGGCATTCTGGTGTTGGGCACGGTGCCCGATCCCGAGAACTACTCGACCTACTTCATGAAGATCGACGGCGTGAAGTTCAAGCGCAAGGTCGTGCCGGGCGATACGCTGCAATTTGAGATCAACCTCTTGGAGCCCATCCGCCGCGGTGTAGCCCTCTGCGAGGGCAAGGCATTCGTGGGTGGCACACTTGCCTGCGAGGCGGTGATGATGGCCCAGATCGTAAAAAATAAGAAGTAACCCTTAAGAAAAAGAGATGATTAGTCCTTTAGCTTTTGTTCACCCCGATGCCAAGTTGGGTGAGAACGTAACCGTCGAGCCCTTCGCCTACATCGCCGGCGATGTAGAGATCGGCGACGGCTGTTGGATCGGTCCCGGAGCCGTGATTCACGACGGCGCCCGCATCGGCAAGTGTTGCAAGATCCACACCGCAGCCTCGATTTCGTGTCTGCCGCAGGACCTGAAATTTGCCGGCGAGAAGACCACGGCCGTCATCGGCGACTACAACGACATCCGCGAATACGTCACCATCAGCCGCGGTACCGCCTCCACAGGTACAACGATCATCGGCAGCCACAACCTGCTGATGGCCTATGTGCATGTGGGCCACGACTGTGTGATCGGCAGCCACTGCGTGGTAGCCAACCGCGTATCGTTCGCCGGAGAGGTACATGTGGACGACTGGGCCGTGATCGGAGGCCACGCTGCCATTCACCAGTGGACCCATATCGGAGCCCATGTAATGATCCAGGGCGGTGCCCTGCTCGGCAAAGATGTGCCCCCTTACGTCATTGTACGCAACGACACGCTACGCTACGCCGGCGTGAACCGCGTGGGACTGAGCCGCCGCGGATTCTCGAACGAGCGCATAGCCGAGATCCACGAGGCCTGCCGCATCCTCTTCCAGAGCGGTCTGAACTACCTGAACGGCTGCGATGAGGTGGAGAAACAGATTCCCCAAAGCGAGGAGCGCGACTACCTCCTGCGCTTCATCCGCGAATCGAAACGCGGTGTAATCAAACCTTACGCCTCGGATCGCGAATAATCCGCCACCGAGCGAACCCATGAGGGGGTGCCCAATAGATTTTGGGCACCCCCTTTTTGCCAGGAGCGGCATAGCGATAAGAGCCCTCGGTATATCGGGCGAGAGGCTGAAAATAAAGTGTCCGAAACGCCGTAAAAACTATATCAAAAGTGCGGTTTTGATCAAAGCGGGAGAATCGGGGTTGCATTTCTCCACAATTATTACTATCTTTCGGTAAATTAAGCAAATAGCCCGACACAAAGCAGACTTGAAGACCCAAAATCTCCAAAATACGGCACAAAATGATTCTCGAACGACTCTTCTACTATGTACATGGTCTCTGCACCATGTTTTTTATCATGACCTCTGCATCGTTGTGGCTGAAGGAGAACAAGACCGGACTGCAACGGGTGCTGATGGGAGTGATGACCTATTGGTCGCTGCTGGAGCTGAAGGATCTGATCTTCTACCCCTCCTATATGGTGCGCCGTGCCTTTCTGCCGGACCTGTTGGTGATCCTCGACTCATCGGCCGTGGCTGCCGGCCTGCTCTACCTGCTGGCTCTGGTTGCACCTCAACGCCTATCGTGGAAGAGCACCCTGGGACTCTTCGGCCCCTTTCTCTTCTTTAGCCTCCTCTTCGTGGCCACGCAGGGGGCCGGCTGGGTGATGACACTGCACTTTATCACCACGGCCGCGATCGCCATCAGCGTAGGCAGCTACCTGATTTGGGCAGCCCGCCGCTACAACCGCTACATCGACGACAACTACTCGAATACGGAACAGATCAACATCAAGTGGCTCTCGACGGCCGCCTTCTTCCTCTTTATCTGCCTGGTCATGTGGGTTGTAAGTAACGCCTTCACCTCCTGGCTGATGGATGCCCTCTTCCAGTTCTCGCTCATCCTGCTCTGGGCTCCGATGATCTACCACACCGTGCGCCAACGCGAAATCTCGATTCCTGAGAATATGCCCCAAAAATCGGTGGAGATCGAGGGGGCAATCTCGCGCCAGATCGAACGGAGCCTGCAACAAGAGCTCGAGGAGAAGGAGCTGTGGCTCAATCCCCACCTCACCCTGCAGGAGCTGGCCTCGGCTGTGGGGACCAACCGCACCTACTTGTCGAACTACCTGAACTCGGAACTCAAGACCACCTTCTACGACTACATCAACGAATACCGACTGCGCCGCGCCATGGAGCTTCTCTCCGATCCGGCACACCACGAAACGATGATTGAAATTGCCGAACGGTGCGGATTCAATTCGCTTTCGACCTTCCGCCGCGTCTTCCAACGCAAACACGGATGTTCGGTAAGCGAATGGCGTAGCAAGCAGTAAAAACGGGCCGTTTTTACGCATTGAAAGGGTAATTTTACCCATTGAACAGCGGTTTTAACGCAATGAACAGCAAAAATAGGCCCGATTTTGCTACCTTTGCCTTAAGATAGAGGCTACCTCTAAAGCGCTTTTTGCTCGGAGATTTTTGTTGGAAATCTGATGAAATCGCAACACTCCTTGCGGGGGCTCCAACGCAGGCCCGCCACAAACTCTCGAACTCGGACAAGATAAAAACACTCGAACTCGGACAAGAACAGAAACTCTCAAAGAGAACAGAAAACCAAAAAGAGAACAAAAACCAAAAAATAGAAAACCCAAAATAGAAGTATATGAGGAAAGAATTATTCACACTCTTTGTCGCCATATTTGTCGGCATGGCCTCGCTCAGCGCACAAATCTTTGAAGTAAGCAAGTGGGGATCGGGGGACGTGCTCGCCTTCCCGGCTCAGAAGAACAGCAATGGAGAGTGGGTTCACGATGCAACCAACGCGGTCCGCTTCGACAAGGGCTTCGAGTTCCAGTCCGTGGACAAACAGGGGGATTACTACATCTTTGCCCACGAAGGGAAGTTTTACTCCATCTATGAGAACAACTTGAAGTTCAGTTCGAAGAATCCCGACGAGGTAGAAAATCCCCTGAGCGAAAAACAGCAGAAGAGATTTACCCTCGGAGGCTGGTTCTATAGCTCGATGGCAGCCGTCTACACAATGCTTATCGTGATGGGATTCGGGGTCATCATTTCGTTCCTCTACTTCAAGAACTATATCAATAACAAGGGCTTTGTCCTGAAGGTGATTCCTGCGGCGATTCTTATCAACTCGCTGATTCTTATCTATGGTCAGTTGAATTTCGGTAGCGACATCTTTTGGTGGTGCGACTACGACCGCTACGGCTTCTTCGGTTCGCTCCTGCGCGTAATTCCGTTTATGATCGTACTCTTCGTGCAGATTATCAGCATCAAGGTCTACGAAATCTTCCTGTTCGACGGTCAGACCGAGCGCGAGGATGGCACGGAGCTCAAACTGAGCATCAAGCCGGCAGCCCTCAGCCTGGCTCTCTGTCTGCCGGCGACCATTGCTGTTGCCATCCTCTTGTCCTTCTTGAACATTCGAGGATTCTTAATGGATACGATTACCCTGGTAGTCTTCTTTGGTTCGCTGGGCTGGGGTATGTTGAAGACCTACCGCAAGAATGTGCAACTCTTCGGAGCCTTGAACGGACTGATGATGACCATCTTCTCGGCGGTCTACATCATCGGTTGCGTCATCGCCGCCATTGCCCTCGTTGTGCTGATTTTCAGAATTATCTTCCAGATTCTGGCGGTGCTGGGAACACTGCTGGTTCTGGCCATGGTAGCCCCCAAGCGTCGCTTCCGAGGCTCGGACGGCCGCATCTATGAAGAGTACTAACAGAGAACTAACACAGAAAACTAACTATAAACTTAAAAAGAGAATATTATGAGCAACAAATTAGGTTTGATTGGAACTTGGTGGCGTATCTGCTCGTCGGGCTTTGGCTTGGGCGTTGATGCTGCGCGTGCATTCGGTATTGCCATCTTCATTGTTTCGCTTGTCTTTGTGGTCGGTATTGCCATTCTGTGGTGGATCATCTCCTTCTTCATGAAACGCAACAAGGAGAAGAAGGCCGAAGGGGCCGCGGCAAGCAACAACACGCCGACTCCCAAGCAGGAGTAATATTGTGAAAATTGCATAATTTTCCACCATTTTATTTGGCAAATAGGGATTTTATGCCTATTTTTGCACCGTAAACGAGAACGAAAGGATGAGGGGACGATTCAGTCCCCTCTTCTTGTAGGTATTTTTGACCCTTAGGAGTATGATTGACACCCGGAAAATAGAGGAGATCGCGGCCCGCCATTTGGAGGGCACCGATCTGTTTGTGGTGAGCTGCACGGTGAGCCCCGCAAACGAAGTGGAGCTTTTGATCGACAGCGATACGTCGGTGGCCATTGATGCGTGCGTAGCCCTGAGTCGCGCCATTGAGGCCGAGTTTGATCGCGATGTAGAGGATTTCGAGCTGATGGTGGCTTCGGCCGGCATCGGGTCTGAGCTCAAGTGTATGCGCCAGTACCACAAGCTGGTGGGCAAATCGGTGGAGGTGCTCCTGAAGAGCGGCACAAAGGTGCTGGCCCTGCTCGATGAGGTAACCGACGAGTCGATCACCCTGAGCTATGAGGAGAAGCAGGCCGTGGAGGGCAAGAAGCGCAAAGAGCTCGTAAAGGTAACGCGCACCTATCGGTTCGAGGAGATCAAGTACACGAAAGAGTACCTCGACTTCAAATAGAGAGAAAACAACAAAAAAATAGAATAGAGATGGACAATTTGAATTTGATCAGCAACTTTGCCGAGTTCAAAGAGCTGAAGAACATCGACAAATCGACGATGATCGGTGTACTGGAGGATGTCTTCCGCCACGCGCTGGAGAAGCAGTATGGCACGGACCACAACTTCGACGTGATCATCAACCCCGAGAAGGGCGATTTGGAGATTTGGCGCAACCGTACCGTAGTAGAGGATGGCGCCGTAGTGGACAAGAACGCCGAGATCGCCGTCTCGGAGGTGAAACTCATCGACCCTACCTATGAGGTGGGCGACGAGTATTCGGACGAGATCAAGATGGCCTCGTTCGGCCGCCGCGCCGTGCTGTCGCTGCGCCAGAACCTCGCCTCGCGTATCCTCGATCTGGAGAAGGCCAACCTCTACGAGAAGTACTCGCAGAAGGTAGGCGAGATCATCACCGGTGAGGTTTACCAGGTATGGAAACGCGAAGTGCTGATCCTGGACGACGACGAGAACGAGCTGATCCTGCCGAAGGCCGAGCAGATTCCCAACGACTTCTACCGCAAGGGCGACTCGATCAAGGCGATCGTCAAGTCGGTGGAGATGAACAACAACCAGCCCCGCATCATCCTCTCGCGCACGGCCAATCAATTCCTGGAGCGCCTCTTCGAGCAGGAGGTTCCCGAGATCTACGATGGTCTGATCACAATCAAGAAGATTGCCCGCATCCCGGGTGAGCGTGCCAAAGTGGCTGTCGAGAGTTACGACGACCGCATCGACCCCGTAGGAGCCTGCGTGGGTATGAAGGGTTCGCGTATCTACACCGTGGTAAAGGAGCTGCGCAACGAGAATATCGACGTGGTGAACTACACGACCAACACCCAGCTGATGATCCAGCGCTCGCTCAACCCCGCCAAGATCTCGAGCATCACCATCGACGAGGAGACGAAGACCGCCACGGTTTACCTCAAGCCCGACCAGGTGTCGCTGGCAATCGGTAAGGGTGGTTTGAACATCCGCCTCTCGAAGTTGCTGACGGGCTACGACATCGACGTCTACCGCGAGGTCGAGGAGGAGGATGTAGCCCTCACCGAGTTCTCGGACGAGATCGAGAAGTGGATCATCGATGCCCTGAAGGCTGCCGGTTGCGACACGGCCAAGAGCGTTCTGGAGCTCCCGATCGAGGAGGTGGCCCGCCGCGGCGACCTGGAGCTGGAGCAGGCTCAGCAGGTAGTGGATATTCTGAAGGCCGAGTTCGAATAATGGTTTAACCCCCTAATGAATTAAAAACAGACAATTATATGAGTAACGAAAGAAAATTGAGGCTCATTCAGGTTGCCAAGGAGTTCAAGGTGGGCTTAAACACCCTGACCGACTTCCTGCAGAAGAAGGGCATCAAGAGCGATGGTTCGCCCAACGCCATGGTCGAACCCGAGGTCTATGCACTTTTGGAGAAGGAGTTTGGAGGCAACCGTTCGAGCGCCGGAGCCCGCGACTCGGTGCGTGAGCGCATCTCGCAGAAACAGGGAACGATCTCGATCGAGCAGCCCGCCCCCGCACCCAAAAAGGAGGAGCAGGAGCTGGTGATCAAGAGCCGCACGATCGACAACCGCGACCAACTGCAGCAGCCCAAGATCTTAGGCAAGATTGACCTGGAGCCGAAAAAGAAGGAGGAGCCCAAGAAAGCGGCCCCTGCCCCCCAACCCAAAAAGGAGGAGCCCAAGAAGACGGCTCCGACTCCTCAGCCCAAGAAGGAGGAGCCGAAGAAGGCAGAGCCCAAGAAGGAGGAGCCCCAGAAGGCGGCTCCGGCCCCTCAGCCCGCTCCCCAGCCGAAAGTCGAGGAGAAGGCCGAGCAGGCGACTGCCGAGCGCAAGGATTCGACCTTCCGCCCCGAGGTTGCCACGCTGACAGGTCCCAAGGTATTGGGTACGATGGATGTTACGGGCATGATCCCCGGTGGCAAGCACAAGCGCAAGCGCCTGCAGAAGGAGAAGGTGGATCTGAACAAGGCCCAGCAGCAACAGAAGGGTCAGGGAGGCCAGCAGCAGAACGGCAAGGGCGGTCAGCAGCAGGCCAAGAGCAACGTGCCGCAGCAGCAGCCCAAACCCGGTGAGGGTCGCAAGAACAAGAAGAAGAACCAGCCGAAACCCGTTGTTCGCCCCGAGGTGAGCGATGAGGAGGTATCGAAGCAGGTAAAGGATACGTTGGCCCGTCTGACGGCCAAGGGCGCGAAGTCGAAGGGCGCGAAGTACCGCAAGGAGAAGCGCGAACTGGTGGCCGAGCGCATGAATGAGGAGATGGAGCGTAATGAGATGGAGCGCTCTGTGCTGAAGGTTACGGAGTTCGTTACGGTGAGCGAGTTGGCCACCATGATGGACGTATCGGTAACCGAGGTCATCACCGCCTGCATGAACCTGGGTCTGATGGTGTCGATCAACCAGCGACTCGATGCCGAGGCGCTGGTCGTGGTGGCCGAGGAGTTCGGCTTCAAGGTCGAGTTCGTATCAGTAGAGATCCAGGAGGCAATCTCCGATGAGGAGGATTCGGAGGAGGAGCTCGTAGCCCGTCCCCCGATCGTTACGGTGATGGGTCACGTTGACCACGGTAAGACCTCGCTGCTGGACAACATCCGCAAGACGAACGTCATCGAGGGTGAGGCCGGAGGTATCACGCAGCACATCGGAGCCTACAGCGTGGAGCTCAACGGTCAGAAGATCACCTTCCTCGACACGCCGGGTCACGAGGCCTTTACGGCCATGCGTGCCCGCGGTGCCAAGATCACGGACGTAGCCATCATCATCGTGGCCGCCGACGACCATGTGATGCCCCAGACCACGGAGGCCATCAACCACGCCCAGGCGGCAGGTGTGCCGATGGTTTTTGCCATCAACAAGATCGATAAGCCCGCCGCCAACCCCGACCACATCAAGGAGCAGTTGGCCCAGATGAACTACCTGGTGGAGGATTGGGGCGGCAAGTTCCAGTCGCAGGATGTATCGGCCAAGCAGGGCATCAACCTGGACAAGCTCCTGGAGAAGGTCCTTCTGGAGGCTGAGATGCTCGATCTGAAGGCCAACCCCAACCGCAAGGCCGTGGGTTCGGTGATCGAGTCGACGCTGGACAAGGGTCGCGGTTATGTCGCTACGATCATCGTCCAGAACGGAACGCTGCGCGTAGGTGATGTGATCCTCTCGGGTATCTATACGGGTCGCGTAAAGGCGATGTTCGATGAGAACGGCAAGAAGGTCCTCGAGGCCGGCCCCTCGACCCCCGTACAGGTACTGGGTCTGAATGGTGCTCCCCAGGCCGGTGATACGTTCAACGTAATGGAGGATGACCGCTCGGCCCGTGAGATCGCCAACAAGCGCGAGCAGCTGCAGCGTATGCAGGGTATCATGACCCAGAAGCACGTTACGCTCGATGAGATCGGCCGCCGCATCGCCATCGGTTCGTTCAAGGAGCTCAACATCATCGTAAAGGGTGACGTGGATGGTTCGATTGAGGCCATGTCGGGCTCACTGATCAAGCTCTCGAAGGAGACCGTACAGGTGAACGTGATCCACTCGGCCGTAGGTCAGATCTCGGAGTCCGACGTACTGCTGGCCGCCGCCTCGAACGCCATTATCGTCGGCTTCCAGGTGCGCCCCTCGGCCACGGCACGCAAGCTGGCCGAAAAGGAGGAGATCGAGATCCGTCTCTACTCGATCATCTACGATGCGATCAACGACATCAAGGATGCCATCGAGGGCATGTTGGAGCCCGTGATGAAGGAGGAGATCGTCTGCTCGGTCGAGGTGCTGGAGACCTTCAAGATCTCGAAGGTGGGCACGGTGGCCGGTTGCGTGGTGCGCGAAGGCAAGCTGCAGCGCAACACGCCGATCCGCGTGATCCGCGACGGTATCGTGATCTACACCGGCAAGTTAGGCTCGTTGCGCCGCTTCAAAGACGACGTGAAGGAGGTAACCAACGGCATGGACTGCGGTCTGAACATCGAGTCGTTCAACGATATCAAGGTGGGCGACATTGTCGAGGGCTACGAGCAGGTGGCCGTCAAGCAGAAGTAAGTACTTAAACCAAACGTATAACGCATAATTAAACTAACCTGAAAGAGTTATGATGAACATGCAGATCAAGTTTACGACCCCCGAAGAGGCCGTAAAGGTAATCAAGTCGGGTGATCACATTCACCTGAGTTCGGTAGCATCGGCTCCTCAGTGCCTGATCAAGGCCATGTGCGAGCGCGGTCGTAACAAGGAGTTCCGTGATGTACACATCCACCACCTCCACACCGAGGGTCCCGCACCCTACTCGGAGGCCGAGTTCGAGGGAATCTTCCAGCTCGACTCGTTCTTCGTGGGCGGCAACGTGCGCAAGACCACCCAGGCCGGCTACGCCGACTACATCCCCATCTTCCTCTCGGAGACGCAGCGCCTCTATCGCTCGGGTGCCGTTCCCTGTAACGTGGCCATGATCCAGGTGTCGCGCCCCGACAAGCACGGCTACGTTTCGCTGGGTACCTCGGTAGATGCTACGCTGGCTGCCGTGGAGACCGCCGACCATGTGATCGCTGTGGTAAACCGCCACGTTCCCCGCTCGTTCGGTGATGCCATGATCCACGTTTCGCAGATCGACCTCTTTGTGGAGGACGACACGCCGCTCGAGGAGGCTCACTTCGCCGAGCCCAACGAGGTGGAGACCAAAATCGGTAAGCTCTGCGCCGGCCTGATCGAGGATGGCGCCACCCTGCAGATGGGTATCGGTGCCATTCCCAACGCCGTACTGGCTCAGCTGGGTGGCCACAAGAACCTCGGTATCCACACCGAGATGTTCGCCGACGGCGTACTGCCCCTGGTGGAGAAGGGTGTGATCAACGGTGCCGCCAAGAACATCGACAAGGGCAAGATGGTTTCGACCTTCCTGATGGGTTCGCAGCGCGTGTATGACTTCATCGACGACAACCCGGGTGTACTGATGATGGACGTAGGCTATACGAACGATCCCTTCATCATCGCCAAGAACGACCGCGTAACGGCCATCAACTCGGCCCTGCAGGTAGACCTCACGGGTCAGGTTTGCGCCGACTCGCTGGGTACGAAGTTCTACTCGGGCGTAGGTGGTCAGATTGACTTCATCTATGGTGCCTCGCTCTCGAAGGGTGGTAAGGCCATTATCGCCATGCCCTCGATTACGAATAAGGGTGTCTCGAAGATCGCCCCGATCCTCACGCCCGGTGCCGGTGTCGTGACGACCCGTAACCACATCCACTGGTTCGTAACCGAGCACGGTGCCGTAGACCTCTACGGCAAGAGCCTCCAGGAGCGCGCCCGCCTGATCATCTCGGTGGCCGATCCTTCGGCCCGCGAGGAGCTCGACCGCGCCGCCTTTGAGCGCTACGGCTCGCACCACCACTATATTAAGGGGTATATGGAGAAGTAATTCTTTCTTGTGCTTTCTTATATGCAAGGCCTTCTCATAACGGGAAGGCCTTCTTTTTACCCCTTAATATAGCGGTGGTGAACCACCTAAAATATTTACATGCCCCCTAAATCCCCCTTTGACAAAGGGGGACTTGTCGCTGCGCTCCTTGAATATCACACATTGGGCATAAAAAATTAAAGGCTATATTCCTTTCTATCAATCAGCACATTAGCTACAGATTTACCCCTTCATCACTCCCCTTCCGCAAAATAAAATCCCGAAATAACTATAAAAATAGTTGTTTAACTAAAAAAATAGTTATATCTTTGTGGCGAGAAATGAGTTGATCCACAAGGATACGAAAGAGAACCCTCAGAAGAGGAGACCCCAAAATTGAAACCTATGGCAGAACGACTGAAACCCCGCTCTCAGGAGCTCACGCGAGCCGAACTGGAGATCATGCAGATTCTCTGGGAGAACAAGGCATGCTTCGTAAACGATATTTTGAATCGTTTACCCGAACCCAAACCGGCCTACAACACCGTATCGACTGTGGTCAGAATCTTGGAGAAGAAGGGATTTGTGGGACACGAGAGTTACGGCAAGAGCCACAAATACTACCCCACGACCGACCGCGAGAGCTACACCCGGGGATTTATGACCTCCGTGCTAAACAACTTTTTCGGCGGCTCGGCAAGTCGATTGGTCTCATTCCTTTCATCAAACAAGAAGATATCGCTGGAGGAGGCCGATGAGATCATGCAACTGCTGAAGCGCGAAGAGGAAGAGCGATAAAACGAAACCATTATGTGGACCCAAGTGATCGAACAACTGCTGTGCAGTGCCGGATTCTACGCGCTCTATAAATATCTTTTGGAAGGGCGCATACCACACCGAGCCGCGCGAGTATACCTGATTACAGGAGCTATACTCGCCGTAGGAATTCCACACCTGCAACTACCGATCTATCCGGCAGTAGAAAACGACGAAAAGATCGTTTCGGTGTCGCTCTACGAAGAGCTCACACCGCCACAGAAGGCCACGGAGAGCACGGCAGGAGCAGAACCAGGAGGATGGCTGGAAAGAATCAATCGCGGAGCAGGCATCCTCTACACGATCGTGGCGACGGGACATCTTACGAGCATAGCCTACCGATCGATGAGAATTCGGCGGCTGCGAAAGAGGGCAAAACTGACCGATTGCAAGAGCTATACTCTGGCCGAAAGCGAAGAGGTGAAGGAACCCTTCTCGTTCTGGCGAACCATTTTCATGAATTACCAATATCGGCCACACGAACGAGAGCAGATCATCGCACACGAAGTTTGCCACGTCCGCCATCACCACACGGCTGAACGCCTTACCATGGAGGTACTAGGCGCCCTATTCTGGTTCAACCCCCTCCTAAGGGCCATGAGCTCGGCGTTGATCGAGGTGCAGGAGTGGGAGGCCGATCGCGAAGTGTTAAAGCAGGGATACAACCCACACGAATACCGCAAACTCATTTTTCAACAACTCTTCGGCTATAATCCGGATATAGTCTGCGGGTTGAAAAGCAAAACCTCAAAAAAACGATTTATGATGATGACAGCAAAGAGTACAGGGAGAAGATCCCTGATGCGGTTATGCACCGCAATACCCCTCGTCACTGCAATGATTCTTGGGTTCGGCGCCGTGCGTGCCAAGGGGCAACACGATCAAAAGACGACAATATCGGCTCCTACCGAAGAGCGGTCCAAGAAAGAGACCTGCACCGTGGAGATCACAAAAGAGGGTGAAATCCGACTGAACGGTCGTAAAATGAACCTCGAGGAATTTCGTGAAGAGCTCTGCAAGATAAGCGAAACGTATGGAGCAACCTCAACCCTCAACATTCAGGCCGAGGCTGAGTGTGAAATGGGCCAAATTCACGACATCAAAGAGGCTGCACGGGTGGCCGGAATCTACCGAATCGTATATGCAGCCCCGGAAGAGGCCATAAGCGAGAGGCAAAACCATGCTGAAGATAGCCTCAAAGCTGCAACGGTCACCGAGATTCGGCTCTCGGAGCGCAACCTGCTGCCGATCCTTATCAATGCGCAAGGGAAAATATTGACACGCAGGGCCGATGGCGACATGGGCATAGTCAAGAGAGAGGAGTTGAAGCAGATCATCAAAGAATTTATCGACAACAGCAGACACACCCCAAGCGGACGAAAGACGATAAACGACCACTACTCCGACTTTACCTGGCAGACCATCCCGACCGACACAGAGGCAGGATATGAGCGCCACTATCCCGTAAGCAACGGGGTGATCAGCATCGGAACAGACCGCAAAACCGCATCAAAAGAGCACCATGAGGTGGAGGAGGTGATCCGAGAGGCCTACGGTGAGTTGCGGGAAGAGTTGGCTCAGCGCAGCTTCCAATGCTCCTTAAGCGAACTAAACCGCTGGCAAAAAGAGTTTATTCAGAAAGCCATTCCCCTGCGCGTGAATGAAATAACCCCGCGCGAATAGCCCCAGGAAATGAGCGATCTGCGCGGATTGGGAATGAGAAGCCGAAAGGGCTGACTTTCGCCTCGTCACCCCTGCCGAAGAGCTTATGGGCAGGGGTGATTCTTACCTTTGGAATTGAGCGAACAAACTAAAGGCACAAGCCCACAAAAGCAAGGGAAATCGGGATTTTATGGCAGACGATGAAAAAATTTTGAATTTTGAATTCTGAATTTTGAATTTATTTGTATCTTTGTGCGCTGAAACCTAAGGAGAGGTGCAGGAGTGGTTGAACTGGCCCGCCTGGAAAGCGAGTAAACGTCAAAAGCGTTTCAGGGGTTCGAATCCCCTTCTCTCCGCAAGACCAAGGGCAGGTGACTGAAAATATCAGTCACCTGTTTTGCTTTATGGCATGCGTTGAGCAAGCTCCAGCTGCCATAAACCAAAACAATAACCGGCGATGCCGGCCTGCCCTTTGGCCAAGAGAGGTGATTCTCTCAAATAGGGGTTGCGGGGATAGTGGATTTGATGGCTCGGACTAAAGTCCGGCGCCAATATGGCATCCCCGCGAGCTTGGGCTAAAGCCCTACGCTTCGAATCCCCTTCTCTCCGCAAAAAGGAACACAATTTCCGAAGCGACTTATGCTGAAAGGCAGAAGTTTTTTATTCTACAGCCACCACCGAGTTTATTCGAATGGTGGCTGCAGAATAAAATGTACACCCGAAGGGAGTCGCTTCGAATCGTGTTTTTTTGCAAGGGCCTCCGCGGCAAGCGGAGGGGAAAGGCGTAGCAGAGCAGACTTCAGTCTGCGGAGTAGCCAATCCTTCCTTCTGCAGAAAATGAGGGAGTTACAAAAGAATAACTCCCCCATTTTATTATTACAACAACTCTCAGATTTATAGATCGATACAACAACCTATCAACGCCGAAATGGGATAATATATCATCGGCTTGTCATAGACGGACAACAGTTGCTTGCTCACTATCTCCTGGTAATCAGATAGGGCCTCGTTCCGCCCCCCCCCAGCGAGTATGATACCTTTCATAATATTTATTATTACTGTCCGATAAAATTTTCGGTGATATTATAAGATGTATTCAGCAGCCTAACAGCTGTCGAGCAATCTCTTTACAGCTACCACAACTTTTGTCAGATGACAATAATTTATAATTTTGGTTTGCGTTCAATAAAAAATGCCAATACCATCTGCACAGTATCAATGACAGCAGATTTTTCGTATACTTCTCTATACTTCCAACCTCCAAACAACCTATTGCGAATAATCATCAAACGCTTCTTAAACTTCGATGCGCTTGTGTTGTGTATCGACCGTTCACCAAACAACACATCTTCCAATACCTTATCACGCAAATCACTCTGCGTGTGAATCAAAGTATTCTTTACCTCAAGGCCAAAGTACTCTGTAGATATGGCAGTTAGAGTATCCACAAACTTTGTATAGTGCATTCTGTTACACCACTCATAGAAACTCTTCCAGTCAATGTTTTCCTGCTCGGCATTTAGGAACAATGCCCAGTCGAGGATGTGTCGCAACTTGACGCCTTCGGTGAGGAAATGCCCGAAGCTATGAGCCGCCAAAAACAAGGCATTGAAATCGGCACACGGACGCAGAAGATGTGTCCCATCTATAGGTGTAGATGGCCTCGTGGCAAGAAGATGTTGTAGATGTCTCTCCAACGCCTTGCGGTCACGACTGCCACGAATAGCAGTGCAGAATGCGTGATTCTCGACTATCAAACCCTTGTATTTGATGTGTGAGTGCTTGTAGAACCCAATCTCAACCTTTGCCCCTATCTTTACTGCAATCTCATTGCCGTCATCGTAACGACAAACAAACTCGCCATCCTCTTGGGTTGTCGAGAGGAAACAATCAAGGTCGCCACATTCACGATATTCAGGAATAGGGTAGTATCCACTAATCGCGAAACCCTTAAGCACATTGGTGTTGATCCCATCTTCAGCAAAGGCTTCTGCCAATTTATCAGCAAGTTGCCTCTGTTTGTTGTAGCGATTCCTAATCCTCTCCGCACTTAGCGCCCACTGCAACTTTAGTGCTTGGTTAGGTAATTGCTCAGGTGTTAGTTTACCCTCTTTTGCAAGTCTGGCAATCGCATCCCAAGCGATTGCCAGTACGCCTTGTTGCTTGACATATTTATATATCTCTTGCCAATCTTTTTGCTTTATCGGCCCTAAAGTTTGTTTGTTGTCCTCAATTGAAAATCGCAAAAGAGAAATAACTTTACTCTTCAATGTAATATACTATTTAATAAACTTCAAGACTCCCTTTATTGCGTAATGGCAGAAATAATATGACGCTTTAATAAACGATAATTTCTCAATATCTCGCAAGACTTTCCATTGGCGTTTTGCCATTTCTATCTTTTGAGCTGAACGAGAGTTTCCCACAATTCTATATAGAGCTTCAACGGTATTAGTATTAACTGCAATATATCCTTTTTTTAGGACATTAAGAGCAAACACATAATCTTCTTGACCGACATCCCTAAACTGCATCAACCCTGTTTTTGATGAGTCATACATCATTGTACCACAGCCAATGTATCCACTTTGTAGTAATTTCTGATATGAGATAACCCTAGGGGCTGTAATGATGCGATTATTGCGAGTACCATCAAATTCCATCTTCTCATAATTAGAAAATACTATACCGACATTATCGCCAAAGCATTTTAATTGATTCTCTAACTTGCTTGGACAATACATATCATCTGCATCCAAGAAAGCAATGTATCGACCTTTTGCGCTTTGAATACCAATGTTTCGGGGTAAGGTCGGACTACCAGATGGCCTTTCGGTCTTGAAATATTTAATTCGAGAATCCTTTGAAATATACTCCTTTATTATTTGCACTGAGCTATCTTTTGAACAATCGTCCACTATAATCATCTCCCAATCAGAATATGTCTGAGCGATAACAGATTCAATTGTTTCTCTAATATACTCTTCAGCATTATAACAAGGTGTGATAATAGATACCAACTCATTCATAAGATTAACTATTTAGGATCAATTCTAATTTATTAAATAACGGTGTTGTGTCATCAATTAAGTCTTTCTTGGGAATCTTTGCACAATTATTCTTTCGCTCATTGTATCCATGCATCCTTAGTGATTCCAAGAATAATTTAATAGACTTCTTGTCTTCGCCATTAACAGTGTAACCAATATGTCGCTCTTCAACATACGCACCTGTAAATGTGTTTTTAGATACAATAATTGGTTTCTCAAAATAAATTGCTTCATAGAGTTTATTTGGCTCTAATACCTTGTCGTTTCCTTTTGCAGTATATAAACATAAAACCATGTCTATATTAGAATATATCTCAGGGAAATCATTAGGATTTTTAAATGGGCCATGATAACTTACATTATCATATTTTGCGATTGCATTTTGGATTTTAGTAGAGTATACCTTGTCATCAGTAAATATCCCATGAAATTTAAGAGATATGTTGGGAAAACTCTCTCCAACCACCTCAATAAAGTTATATATTGCAACATTTCTTATTGCACCAGTAAAACCAATAGTTATGTTATTAATGTCAAAAATTCTATTTTGAGGTTTTGGTAGATCTAATATCTTTTTATTTAGTTTGTTGGCAACGATACTTATGTTGTTGAGTTTCTGGTTCGGAAATAAAAAATCTTCAAATCCGGGCGATGTTATAACTGTTTCTATAGAATGTTTAATAATAAACTTATTTATCCAAGTTAGAACTATTGAGACAACCCTATTGCCAACTTCCAACTCCATTAAGTCTGACACCTCATACATATATCCTCTTCTTACCCCTCCAGCTAATAAGAAAGCAATAGCCACATCTAAACTGAATATGTAATAAACGACTTCTCCATCATGTTTTGCCAATTCTACTTTAATGGCATTCTTCATCATAAGGAGACGCTTGAAATACGATGTAGTGCGACTTATGTGTCCGATTATTTTATGCTTAAAACTTGGCAGAGCCCTATTATCTCCTTCTCTATCAAAACCGCAAACTTCTACATTGTAACCATGCGCGATAAAATCCTCTACCCTTCTTATACATCGGGCTTGGCGAAGTATATTAATTAAGAATACTATTTTCATTACTTCTATAATTTATTTATTGAATTTTTAATTGAGTATCCAAACATGATGTATGCGAATGCCTGAACCGTACCTGGTCCGAATGGAGCATCGGGCTCTAATAAACTACAAAAAAGAGGTATTATAAGTCCAATATAACCAATGTCAGCAAATGTAAGTTTTAATGGTAGCAGTATTTGTCTGACCACCTTTGTGACTATCACAAAATATATGAAGATTAGTGGCAATCCCCATATTCCATACCTGACCAATCTATTGATTACATAATTATGGATTATTGCTATGCCTGAATGATGTTGCATCTCTCCAACGAATAGGTTATTTTGCAGATACAATACTCCTTGTTCATTGCGTTCCAAACGATTTGAACTCACCTCATCAAGGTTGCTAACATTTCTATCGCCAATGAAGGCATCTTGTAGAGTGCTAAATATCTGTTCAGAGAATATTAACACAACAAAGAATCCGACTAAAGACAATACGAAAAGTCGTTTTGCGTCAGACATTTTAAATACGATATACCCAGCTCCAATAATAAATGCTAAAAGTGCAGTACGACAGCGTATAATAAGCATAAGAGCTATCAGTATAATGCAAATACCATAGGTAAGTATTGACAACTTTCTATTATTTGTTGTTTGAGCAATATATACCATATATATAGCAGCATAGGCCGCTATTACACCTATCTGATTTTTTGCCTCAATCATGTATAGATTTTCATCCATGGATATTACTCCCAAATAGGTAGAAGCAGATGCATAACAGAGATATATAGCCAATATAGCATACATGATAATCAAAGAGGTAATGATCTTTTGTGAAATAATAAGTTCATGACCTATCCACATTGACACATATATTATACCTATTTGCATTATATCGGCAGTTGTTACTCGGCTAAAGCCGATGGCATAAAAAGTGGTTATTATGAGCGAAAAGGCTATCAATGGAAATAGTATTTTATTGAAAAAGCGATTACGCACTAACTCTTTGAGGTTATTAGTAAATGCTAAAAGAGTCACAACTGATAGCATTATAATAAGACCTAACCTTCCATAAATAGCATCATTGGCAAATATTTCTGGTGTATATGAAACAGTTGAGGCAATAATTAGTATTGCCATACAAATTATAGTAATCCTATTCCTCATAGAGTACAATAACCATTTTGTATTAGTCTTTGGTGTTTATATTCCACAATTGCCCGAGAATATAATCGTATTCATCAGGAATAATCTTGTCAAATCCACAACCATTTGTAAATGTCATCTCTCCAAAATATATCACACCATCTATATTGTATAAATCAACTCTGACATGCGAAAATCCTTGACATAAAGAGGTTGCGATCTCAACCATTTTTTCAAAGTTTTTGGGTTTAGGTATGGGATCTTTAGAATTTCCATAAGTATATTGATTCCATGGTTGTAGCTCCCAATCGAGGTTATATACATTTCTTGTATGCTTCCCAAAACGACCAAGATCTACCCAACAATAATATGGTTTCCCATCGAAACATAAGAATTTGTAATCTTGAAGTTCTCCAAGATCTGTCTCAAGATATTTCTCTGCTATTATTTTACGTTTAATATTTGAATATTGTAACTCAAATCCAGTTGCATACGCATAATCTATACTCATCCAGTCATTAAAAAGCTTTCGAGCATTAGCTATATCAAACTTCTCTTTATCCTTCACTATAAGTACAGATCCGCTACCATGATTGGTCTTTAAAACAAATTGATTGGGAAGAGAATTAAAATCTATCTCCGAGAATTTGTCCCAAACTCCAATAAGCGGTATTAAAAATTCTTTCCCAATTTTTTTTGAGACCCACTCCCTAACTAAATATTTGTCGGATAAGAGGGTCTTCATTTGATCGCGATCGTAGAATTTGGCCCATTGCATCTTTTCTGTGTATGCATTTAAGTTCTTCCAATTAAGACTCCGGCCAATAGCTCGTTTGTATAGAAAACTATTAAGTCTTTTTTGCAAAAATGCAGGTGTATGCTTTATAACATAAGCTTTTATCCTCAACTTTCTACTCGTGCGCATACTCATATCTATTTATTACGACAATATTCCAAAATTTCACTTGTATATTCTCCAAAAGCTGGGCCTGTAGCTCCTTGGAATAATCCGGGAGAGTTCGCATTAATCTCCACAAGCTCGATCTCGTCCTGCTCATTGAGACTTAAATCCCAACCAATAATCTTCGCATATGGTAGTTGAGCATGAAGCTCTCGCGCTTTATCTTTAAGCGCTTCAAAATATGGAATCTTAAACTCCCTAAATACGATGCCGTTGTCAGATTCTGTATGTGATGAAAAGGGGTATAATGTATATGCCTCCTCTTTGAGAGTCCCATCCATATTAACACCGCAATACATACCGCCAGATGAAGCGTTATCTATTACAGCACCAGAGCGTCCCATCCTCACAACCGCAAATACAGGGACAATGCCATCCTTCCCCCAATATGTCATAATACGAACCGTGTTAAGCGATGTTGGATTGAGTTTGGCCATGGTTGCATTCTGACGAATAGCCGCTTGAACTATAAAATCGGTTGTATAACTATCAAAGAGTTCTTCTATCGTTTTGGGGCAATCTTTGCCAGTTACTATACCATTAACACTTTTAAAGCGAAGAATACTCTTTCCTTGGCAAGTATCTAGACTATGTTTAATTACCGCATCGTCAATATTTAGGCAACTCTCTATGGCCTCTTTCTTAGATACTACTTTATTATCAATGTAGTAATTCCCATTGTAATTCTTTATATAAGTCTTTGGCAATTTCACTCTATCTCCAAGTAATTTGTCAATCATATTCTTGTCCGAATATACTACAGCTATGCGAGGGTCGTTTAGTTTAGGATATATCTCGGCATAGTAGATATATGTAGGAATATATTGAGGAGAGAAGATACCATTAACCTTTAGATAATATTCGTGCCATTTTAGGCTGATTTTCTTTCCAAAATATTTGTTCCAAAATTTTTGAACTTCTTCTTTTTGCTCTTTTGATAGTTTGGTAAATGTTCTGCCTTCTCTCATTTCATTTATTGTGTTGAAATGAATTCTATATAGCATTTTGCGTTTTACGAAACTCTCTCCCTTCTTTAAGATAGATACAATGCCCATATTTATTTTATTTTATTTTTTTGTTATTCTTTTTAAATGAGTGTTAGATAATCTTTGTGTTTGCCTCCAGTCAATATGTGACAAACCCTCTTTCTTCCACGCTTTGTAACAGTCGCGAATACCATTTCGCCAGCCTCGACGGATGAAATACTGACCTGTACGATCCCAGAAGTCATTTACCTCAATCACAAGCGGGCCATCATCTGTAATAGCTATATCCCAACCCGCAGCTTTGCACCAAGGCATGGCCTGCTGGAACCGGACTACCTCAGCCTTAATCTGTTCCCAATTGTCGAGAATCACGCCATTAAGTTGTGTGCCACTATCGGGATGCTTTTCGATTTCACTGATTTTACGCCAACCATCATACTGAATAGCATATTTTATCTCACCCGACTCGACATCAACACAAACATCTACATTCCCACCAGCTCCCGCATTGTCTACACAGCTACCTGCTCGACCTATCTTTATAAATGTAGCAATTACTTTTGCTTCGCCATTAGGGTGAAGGACAGTCATAAAGCGTACTGTATTTACTGACGATGAGTTGAAACTAGCAAACTGTTCAGTCTGCTTGATAAGTGCCTCGAAAATTAGGGGATGTTTACCAAGAACCTCAGATAGTTTTGCGCTATTGCCATCAAAGTAGTTAAGCTTGCAATCTTCATCCTGATACTCTATAGACTTAACGACCATTACACCTTCGCCGTGTGAATTTTCAGTGTCCTTAATAACACACTGCTTAACTCCCTTTTGCTTAAGAATACGGCAAACATCCACCACATTGGTTGCTATTTCGTTGCTATCAAACACTCGTCCTTCTGGTTGATAGTAGCAATAGAGCTCTGACTTGCGCACACCAGTATTTTCCAAAATCTTATGCGCTAAGAATTTATTACGGCTTAAACCGCAATACTTTACTGGATTAAGAAGGTCTAGGTATACTCTTTGTTCGTGAATACCCAAGAAGTCTTTTCTAAACTCTTCACCTCGCTTTTCAAACTCATAGTCGTAATATTCATCACAAGTAAGTCCTTTTGTGCGATATAGATGTATATAGTCAAAGAGTATCTTCACCTTCTGACCAAATGACTTAGCCGGATATCTAATAATCCAAGGTATTAACCTATACCAGAATGCAAGAAATCGCTTAACTGAGTGCATAACAACTATTTGCAAAATTCATTACGAGCCATTCGGAATGTGGTGATTCTTTCATCACGGATATGACCATTCTCTATTACTACGGCTGTCTGAAGGTTCTTGGGATATGACTCGATACTTCCCTCGATGATATAGTCAATATACCGAGAAATACCCTCGCTTAATACCTTTGTAATTGTAATAGGGAACATACCAGGTGTGTTATCCACGGTATAGTGGATTATGCCATCTACCTCATATACTGGATCATCAATGGGTGTAGGATGCGAAGTCTCAATCTCAAGGTAAGGGTCACAGCTGACATCGATAATCATTGTACCTGGTTTCATCTTCTTGAGGTCCTCCTTGTAAATTATGCGGTCAGTGCGGTTTGTATCCCACAGAATGCAATTAACCAACACATCGTACTCATACATCTTTTCACGGAATAGTTTCTCCAAGCGACGGTTATATACATCTACCTCAGCACCAAGTCCGTGCAATATTCTAAGTGCGCCCTTTGCTGTTTGTCCATTACCCAAGATTGCAACCTTGGTGTCATAAGGCATCTTGCCACAATAGCGGTAGGCGTGCATAATAGCTGCCTCGCCCGCTACCTCACGGTTGCGATAGAAGATGTAACGACCATTCTCGAAGATATCCTCCCAAGCTACTACGGTATGGTTGTTTTTCAGGATATTGCTCGTGAATGGAATATTCTGCACCGCATGGGCCCAACCGAAGAGTATCTTATTAGGGGCTATCTCATCGAGATAGTCAGCATCACCAAGCTTGACATCGGTAATAACATCGCAAGCAAGAGCCTCCTCGCGAGATACTATATTACAACCGACAGCGCGATATTCATCATCGCTTACGCCAACAGATAGGCCATAGCCCTCTTCGAAAAACAACTGCTGAGGATTCTTAACATTTTTCTCTATATCTTTTGGAAGCAAAGCACGGCGCCTCTCGCCGTTCTTATGGCTAATAATTAATCCGATGGTTTTCATAGTGTATGGATTTTAGTCAAAGATATTATTTAAGCGTAATTTTCTGTATATAAAATGCCAGCCGCGAATTGGAAGGTTGTACTTCGATTCGTAACAATTTTTTAAAGATGGATAAGCGTTAGATTTAATCAATTTTCCCATTAAATATAATTTTAACCTCTTTAGGATGCTGTTACATTTGCTATAAAACTGGAGTATATTATTTTTCGATAGATAAACAAATCTATATCGCGTTTTGATGGTATCGTTTACATCCATTTCCACAACCATCCCGACTCTACTACTATTACGCCATACAGATGTTGTGGGGTTATCTATATGATCTGGGTAACAGTATGACTTACTTATCGATTTAACATCGTATGAAGAGTCAGGATACCATATTGGACGAGGTGGATGCATGTAATAATCAGGGAATAAGAAATTTGCCAAACAGAAATAAATTGGCTTCCCCTTATATTTAATACATGGCTGTATATTGTGTGCATGTCCACCGATAATTGCATCTGCTCCAGCATCAATCATCTGCAGAGACATATCTTTGCACTCAAGCATTGGCAAATACTGATACTCACGCCCCCAATGAGGCATCACAACTACATAATCATATATTTTCTTGTATTTACGAATATCTGTAACGACTTGGTCTATGTCCAACGGATTAACGCCCGCCTTATCTTTGCCTGCCAATTCAACATATCCCAAGTATTTATTACCATACATACAATACGCAAGTATGGCTATCGATTTGCCATTTCGTTCTATAACAGCAGGTTTAGATGCTTCTTCATAATTTAAGCCTGCACCACAATATTTAATATTATTTCTCTTTAATATATCAATCGTATTACGCAAGCCCTCCTCTCCTAAGTCGAATACATGGTTATTAGCCAAAGAAACAATATCAAAATTCAATTCTTTCACTCTGAAGAAATCTTCGTTTCTTGCATACACAATATTCATTCGACCATTCATTTTGGTCTCATCATATGGAATGTCTGTACCAATAGCAGCCTCTAAGGTGCCAATGCGAAGATCGAATAACTTCAAATAGTTTTTTACTTCTTTGGTAATATATTCTTTTTGATATGGGAGTACGCCGCCTGGCATTACATCTCCACAGAAAATAATTTTCATAGTCTTTATTTTTTTAATAGGGATTTTAATCTTTGAGCAATTCCGTATACTTTGAGTCTGTACATAACGAGATATATCCTTGATCTAAAGGAGATCGGGTGATTATATTCCTTGATTAAATTAGATAAATCTTTATAAAACGCATTATGTTTATTGGCGTATATCACTTTAGCAACATACTTGTCTTTTACTGTTTTATAATATTCTATATCAAAGATATCCTTAAACTTTTCCAAACATCCCATGACATCAATAGCCAAAAGAGTTCGCAAACACTTATCACACCTACTACAATTAAGAAACTTATCTTTTATTCTTGCAATTTCTGAATTGGGAAATTTATTAGCTAAAAGCTCTTTCCAACAAACATATAGTGTCTGCTGCGCCATTTTGTTATCTAAAATAATTTTTGTTTTCTCTATACGAGTTAAGTCGGGATTGGCTATGACGATTTCGCATGAGTTTGTCGATAACAACGGTGCTAATAGAGTTTCGTAGTATCCCGTTTGAGATATTTCAAATTTAAAGTCTTGTATAGGATATGATGAACCATACAAATATTTGCCGAATAATTTTTGTAGAGCCAGTACAGCGCTAAAATTGCGAATGTCACCACTTTGGTCAAAATCAAACTCCTTATATAGTATAGAGAAATTCGACTCTAACTGTACAATTGGCAAGTTAACTTTTGTTGCAAATTTTTTAACTAACTCTATATCTTTGTTGTAAGATGCTTTTGCTTTTTCAAGATTTGCATACCCCATCGCACCAACATTGAAATATGTGAGATGAGTAATATTGTATTTAGGAAGTTCTACATTATTTAGGTGTAAAAGCATTGCAGCAAAAGAATCTATACCGAGCGAACAACCACACCCCACAGCATCACCGTTAAATTGTGAGTTTACGACCTCTTTCGCGTACAGCCTAACTCTTTTTTTTCTCCATACAAATGAAAGAGTATACAATACTGAATTATTTATATTGTAGTATAATCGGTCCGATACAGCACCTTCAACTATAATATCTTGTTCATATCTCGCTGCCGGTAGCAACACGCCGACTACGAAAGCATCAGCAACTTCGTGACATAGGTATTCTCCATATTCATCTGTAGTTGTATAGTAGATATCTTCATTTATGTTTTGATATTCATCTGTAATATTGGATATCATAAGCACCCGATCATTATGGCGCTCTATTTTGGGGCAACTAATTCTAATCATAGCAATCGTTTTATTAGATTATTCAAAATATTATATACATCTATTAGCGGTTTAATCTTGACAAGATATGATATGAATAAATATACAACCATATACGATCCTGTTACGATAAAACTCTCTACATACATTGGAAGGGCAATACAAGATCCAATATAATACGATATTAAATACGATATTAAATTTACTATTACGATAGGCAATAAATCCAACAGTTGTTTCGTAAGTGTGTAATGAATATGCTTAGAACATAAATATGCATTTGATAGATATACAATCCATGTACTCAGAACAGTTCCTATTAATAATCCATATATGCCGCCAAAAAAAATTCCTACTACTAACAATAAAAGGCCTACACCTCGCTTTATGATAGTCCAAATGAATAATTCTCGACTTTTACCCAAACAGGCGACAGCATAATACAATATTCCTTGCATGCTAATCGCTATACCAGCGATACAGAGTATCTGAAAATACGGAATACATTCAACCCACTTATTAGTATAGAGAAATATAATTAATGAATGGGCATTAAGTGCAAGAACTGCCATTACTGGTATAGTTACAAATGCTATGCACAGTAAAAGTTTCTTCAATACGGTTCGCATTTCAGCAATATTATTCTGACACTCTGCTAGCACTGGATATGACACTTGATCTATAATACTTGAAACGCTAGTAGATGCCAACTCTTCGAGTTTACGAGCTTGCGTGTAATGACCTAATATTGATGGGGTGAAATATCGACCAATTAATAATGTTTGCACATTATTACAAAATGTATTTATTAAATTTGAAAGTAATATAAACCCCCCAAATCCGAACAACTGCTTGAAAGACTCTTTTGAAAAAATAAGCAATGGGCTCCATTTATTTAATACCCATAATTGTATGGCAGTAAAAGCACTTAACATTAACTGTTGTGCCACAAGTGCCCATACACCCCATCCCATATATGCCAATATAATTGCAATACCGGCAGAGAAAGTCGCAGAGATCACGGTTACTGTGGCTAATCGTTTAAACTTAAGTTGCTTTCTAAGTTGATTTTGTTGAATGATGCTTAGAGCATTGACAATTAGCACAACTCCCTGTATCCTCAATACATCACAAAGGAGAGGTAGATTATAAAATCTTGCTACAGCAGGAGCTCCTATAAAGAGCAAACCATAAAGGACTACCGATAAGAACATATTCCACCAAAAGATTGTGGAGTAGTCCTCCTCGGTAGGCTCTTTCTTCTGAATAAGAGCCGAGCCGAAACCACCATCAACAAACGTATTGGCAACTGCGATGAAGATCATAAGCATACCAATAGTGCCATAGTCATCGGGGGTGAGGAGTCGCGCAAGGACAATATTCGAAACGAACGATATAGCCATTGTGCCAAAACGCTGCACAAAGCTCCATATCATTCCCGAAAGAGTCTTCTTTTTTAGATCAGAGGCCATATTGCATCTTTTCTATTTTCCGAACTTTTCGCAGGCTTCGCGGTAGGTGTCGAGGGATCCGATGTCGAAGCGGCCGGCGGACATGGGCCAGGCGTGGATCGGGGTGCGGTCCACCAGGTAGTGGGCTAAGTTGCCCGGGGCATCTTTGCCGCAGCCGTTCTGGACCGCGTGGCGCACCAGGTCCAGATCCTTTTTCAGGTAGATATAGAAGGGAGGTACTGCCCAGTGGCTCTTCGGCTCTTGAGGCTTCTCCTCCATATTCTCCACGCGCCACTCCTCGTCCACGACGACCACGCCCGTTCTCTGCAGCTTCTCCACTGAGGGCTGCTCGTGGCACATGATGCAGCTCGTCTGCTTGGCAAGGGCGAAATCGACAAACTCCTGGAACGAGAAGAAGAGGATATTATCGGCCGCCACGACCAACATATCGTCGTCGATCGAGAGTTTTTCCATCGCATAGAGCAGGTCGCAGACGGCCCCCAGGCGCGTCTCGTTGGTCTCGGTGCCGTCATCGACGATCGTCAGCGGCTTGGTGTAGTGCTGTTCGGCGGCCCACTGCTCGAAGATCGGGGCGAACTTATGGTTCGTAATAATGATATGTTCGTCGATCTGGGGGATGCGGTCGATATCATCGAGCATACGGCCCAGAATAGTGCTCTGGCCGATCTTCAAGAGGGGCTTGGGAAAATTCTTGGTCAGTTCACCCAGCCTCGTTGCATACCCTGCTGCTATTACTATGTTTTTCATTCTATTAGCGTTCA
>SUZM01000003.1:34763-216682 GCA_015059965.1 Rikenellaceae bacterium | reverse complement strand
GCGTCGGCGTCCTCTTCTAAAATACGAATCGCAAAAAGAGCAAACACATGAAAAAAATTTCTATACTTTGCCTCCTTCTTCTGTCGGCCCTGATGATGTTGGTGGGCTGCAAGGCCGACCCCGAGGCCTTTAACAATATCCCCACGCTTCGGCTTGGTGAGCCCACCGATCTGTTGCGTACCTCGGTTACCTTGCATGGCTCGTTGCAGACCGACCACCCCGGGCATATTCGCGAATACGGTTTTCTGTTCAGCTCGTCGATTGATTTTACCTCCTCCGATACGCAAACCATCCCGGTCACCGAGGACTCTATGGCCGATATTACCGCTTCGGTCTCGGGGCTTACGATCGGTGAGACCTATTTCTACGCCCTCTATGCCACCACCGGAGGTGAGAAGATGCTCTCGGAGGTCGCTTCGGTGACGATGCCCACCCGCTCGGGCGCCACGATCTCCAAGCCTGAGATCGTGGACCTCTACACCCCCACGCTCAAGGCCCGAATTACCGATGACGGAGGCAGTATCATCACTTCGGTAGGTTTCTGCTGGAGCACCTCGCCAAACCCGACAATCTTTACGGGTGAACACGAGTTTGCCACCTACGACGAGGAGAGCCAAAGTTTCACGGCCGACCTGACAAAACTCAAGGGCCACGAAGATTACTACATCCGCGCCTTTGCCGAGTGCGATGTCACGGGCGGTGGCGATGTCTCAATCTCCTATGGTGAGGTGGGCACCCTGGCACTAAAACACAAGGTTACGCTGGAGGCCATCAATGCTACCACGACTACCCTTACATTTGCCCTTACCCCCTTTAACTGCGATGAGGTCAAGTGGCTTGTAGTACCCCAGTCGGAGGCCGAAGGCATTACGGCGGAGAGAGTCTTCAGCGAGGGAACCTCGGCCAACGCCACCCAACGCTCGGAGGTCACGGCCGAGAACCTCAAACCCGAAACCACCTATGCGGTCTATGCCGCTGCAGAAAACAAGGGAGTAAAGGTGCTGAGCGAGAAATTGGAGATAACAACAACAGCCGTTGACTCTGAGACAATGATGATTTACTACACCTCGACCGATGAGCAGATTGTAGAACCGTATGATGCGACCGTTTTCGGAGCCAATATTGTATCAAATACCTACGAAAACGGACAAGGTATAATCCTTTTTGATGGTCCAGTAACTTCTATTGGGAACAGAGCATTTTATGAGTGTAGCAAACTGAAAAACATAACTATCCCTAATGGAACTAGGACTATTGGGGAGTTTGCTTTCTGTCATTGTAGAGGTTTGATAACTATCGCCATTCCCGATAGCGTGACTTCAATCGACGGTTTTGCATTCTCCTCTTGTAGTGGTCTGACAACTATCTCTATTCCCGATAATGTTACTTCCATTGGGGATGGCCCATTCGCACATTGTAGCTCGCTAAAAGCATTTTATGGAAAATACGCCTCAGATAATAACAGATGTTTGATTATTGCTGGCACTTTAAACTCATTTGCGCCCGCAGGTTTAACAAGCTACATTATCCCTAATAACATTACTTCGATTGGACATTCCGTATTCTCCCAATGTAGTAATTTAACAAGCATTATTATTCCCGAAGGTGTTACCTCAATTAGAGACTCTGCATTTGGAGCATGTAGCAACTTAACAAGTATCACCATCCCCGACAGTGTCAAAATTATTGAATGGTACGCATTCACTGGTTGCAGTGGGCTGATCAGCATTACTATTCCCGAAGGTGTCACTACGATTGGTTTAGATGCATTTCGTAGTTGTAAAAACCTAGCAAGTGTCTATTGCAAGCCTGCGACACCACCTTCCGGAGCTAAAGCATTTGACGATAATGCTTCGGGCCGCAAGATTTATGTACCGAATGCGTCAGTTGATGCCTATAAGGCGGCCTATACCTGGAGGAACTATGCCGATGCGACTGTCGGCTACGACTTTTAGAAGGTAAGGAGATTAAGGAGATTGAGGAGATTAAGGAGGATCCCTTAACTCCTAAAATTCCCTAAATTCACAAATCCTCTTCACTTTGCAAACGCCTTATTCCCGCCCGGGTCCCGAAAGGAGCCCGGGTGGTTTTTGTTGGACGACGAACCGGGTGACGAACAGAGGGTGTTGGAGCAGTGGGTTTTGGAGAAATTTTGGCCCTTTTTAGCATTTTAGGGGGTTTCGATTTGGTCAAATAAAAAATCCGATGTATTTTTGCACCACTATTCGGAGGGATGGCAGAGTGGTCGATTGCGGCGGTCTTGAAAACCGTTGACCTTCACGGGTCCGGGGGTTCGAATCCCTCTTCCTCCGCTGATTTGAAGCGAGAAGCGATTGGTTGTCCAATCGCTTTTTTTTGTGGTGTCAGGCTCTGTGAGCAAGCTCCCGAGCCCCCCACCCCAAAAAATCTCGGCATGCCGAGCCTGCCTCTCGCTTCAAGCGTAGTTGAGCGAGATTCTTTGTAGAGGGGTTACCTCCCTCATGGTTTCCCGCACCGCGCACCTGCGCGACTGCGGCACTCGGTCGGTGACGACACCCTGCGGGTGACGTTCGAATCCCTCTTCCTCCGCTGATTTGAAGCGAGAAGCGATTGGTTGTCCAATCGCTTTTTTTGTGGTGTCAGGCTCTGTGAGCAAGCTCCCGAGCCCCCCACCCCAAACGCTTGGGTTTGTCTGTGGCTTTGCTATAGCAGTTTCAGGGCGATCATGGCGCAGGCCTCGGCATCGGCCAGGGCGTGGTGGTGGTTGTGCAGGTTATAGCCGCAGGCGGCAGCTGAGGTGTGGAGTTGGTGGTTGGGCAGCGTGCGGCCGAAGGCGCGGCGTGAGGCGGCAAGGGTGTCGTAGAAGCGGTAGCCCGGGTAGGGCATCTCGTAGGCATCGTGTGCCGCCTTCAGGCACCCCTCGTCGAAGCGGGCATTGTGGGCCACGAGCGGCAGTCCGGCGATTCGGGGCGCGATCTCGGCCCACACCTCGGGAAAGGTGGGGGCATGTCGCGTGTCGCGGTCGCAGAGGCCGTGTACGGCCTGGCAGAAGTGGGCATAGTAGTTGGGTGTGGGGCGGATCAGGCTGTAGAAGGTGTCGCACACCTCTCCCCCACGCACCACGACTACGCCAACCGAGCAGACACTCGATCGTGTGCCATTGGCCGTCTCGAAATCTATCGCTGCAAAATCTTTCATCGCTCTTTGTGGCTGTTTGAATTTTTTTTTCACAAGTTGCCTCTACAAATTTAACAAAAAATTGTCATTCGCCACTCCCAATTCCTAATTATTTGTTACCTTTGTGTTATGATTCGCGAAACAGAGATGCAGACTACGGAAAACCGCCTGCGCGAGAGCTATGATGTGATTGTCATCGGGGCCGGTGCGGCGGGTATGATGGCGGCCGGAACGGCGGCCCGAAGCGGCAAGCGCGTTTTGCTGCTCGAAAAGATGGAGAAATCGGGACGCAAGGTGCGCATCTCGGGTAAGGGACGTTGCAACCTCACGAATGCCCGTCCGCCCGAGGATTTTTTGACCCATGTGCGCACGAATGCCGACTTCTTCGAGGTGGCCTTTGCCGAGTTTAACAACAAGGCGACCATTCGCTTTTTTGAGCGCATGGGCGTAAAGCTCGACATCGAGCGGGGCGAGCGTGTCTTCCCCCGCAGCGGTAAGGCGTGGGATGTGGCCAATGCGCTCTTGGAGTACTGTGTGGAGAATGGCGTGAAGATCGAATACAACTGCCGCGTGCAGGAGATTCTTGCGGCTGCCGGCAAGGTTTATGGTGTGAAATACATGAACAAACGCGGCTTTTCGCGCAAGGAGGAGGCTCCGGCCGTGATCCTCTGCACGGGAGGCATGAGCTATCCCGGTACGGGCTCCACGGGTGACGGTTACCTCTTCGCGGCCGACCTGGGTCACGCGATCGAGCCGGTGCGCCCCTCGCTTACCCCTCTCAAGTCGTCGCATGCCCAGATGAAATATTTGGAGAAACTGTTGCTGCGCAACGTGCGGGTCAAGCTCTTTATCGAGGGCGAGGAGGTGCGCGAGGAGTTTGGCGAGATCGGCTTCTCGGAGCGTGGCATCGAGGGGGCTGTGGCCCTGCGTGTGAGCCGTGATGCGGTGGATGCCCTGATCGACGAGAAGCGCGTGAAGCTGGTTGTGGATCTCAAGCCCGGCCTCACGGAGGAGATGCTCCGCGATCGCATCGAGCGCGAATTGCAGGAGATGCAGCCCGACGAGTTCTTCTCGGAGTTGTTGCGCAAGCTGGTCCCCAAGCCCCTGGTATTGCCTGTGGCCAACGAGCTGGATATCCACTCGAAGAACTATGTTCGCAAACTTACCGAGGCCGAGAAGATGCGCTTGGTGAAGCTCCTCAAAGGGTTTGTATTCCCCATCACGGACTATGCCCCCTTCCCCTATGCCGTGGTTACGGCCGGCGGCATCAGGTGCGACGAGGTGAACAAGTATACCATGGAGTCGCTCAAGGTCAAGGGGCTCTATTTTGCTGGTGAGGTGCTCGACTTGGATGCCAATACGGGCGGCTACAACTTGCAAATTGCCTTCTCGACAGGTCGCCTGGCCGGCCTGCTGAAGAAGTAGCACAAGCTCTTGCGCAGCTTTCCGAAGGCTCCTGCAAGGCCCCGAAAAAGCCCCGATCCACCCCCGATCCCCCTTCAAAAGGCCCATGAAGCGCTACAACTAAGAATAGAAAAGGATGAAAAAAAGCGGACGCACCCTGAAACAACGCCTTTACGGCCTCGGCCAGTTGCCGGGTCGTGTGGCTCGTGCCCGCTATTTCCGTGGCCATGGGGTGCACTCGCCCTACGTCTACTCGATCGTGCGCCAGGTCTTCATGCAGCGCAATCTTCTGACTGCGCGCCGCGACCTCTGCGACGAGTTGCTGGCTCTCGGAGCCCCGCGCCGCCGGGCCATTCAGCTCCAGAATCTGATGATCCATTGCGGCTATGCCACCTATGCCATCAACTGCCTGCCGGCGGCGTGCCCCTACGCCATCGTTACTTCGGAGGTGGATGAGGCAACGACCCTCGCTCTGGTCGGGAAGGCCGAGGAGCAGGGGTGTACGCTGGTGCTTGCCAGTCCTTACAACTGCCGTGAGCGCACGGAGCTCTGTCAGCGCATTGTGGCGCACCACAAATGTACCTCGGTGGACAACCGCGGCTACCTGATCCTTTTCAACAACCATCTGCCTAAACAACATTTCAAGCTATGAAAGTTTACACGAAAAGCGGAGATAAAGGGCTCACCTCACTCATCGGAGGCGAGCGCGTATCGAAAACCGACCTGCGCGTCGAGGCCTACGGCACGGTCGATGAACTCTCGGCCTTCACGGCCCTCTTGGGCGACCGCATGCGCGGGGAGGAGCCGCTCTGTGACCTGGTTCCGCGCCTTGAGGAGATCAACTGCCGCCTGATGAGCGTGGCGGCTCTGCTGGCCGTGGGTCGCGGAGGGGAAGACAAACTCGCACCCCTGCCCGAGGAGGCGATCACTCGATTGGAGGAGCAGATCGACGAGATGCAGGCCCAGGTGCCCGCCATCACGAAGTTTACCATCCCCGGGGGGCATGTTCTGCTCTCGCTCTGCCATGTCTGCCGCACGGTCTGCCGCCGTGCCGAGCGCTCGGCCCTTCGCGCTGCTGTGGGTCACGAAATCGACCCCGCGGCTCTGCGCTTCCTCAATCGGCTCTCGGACTGGTTCTATCTGTTGGGGCGCCTGGTGACCGAACGGCTGAAGATCGAGGAGACCCTTTGGCGGCCATAAAGCACGAAACTATTTGGTTTTTCGATATTTTTATATACCTTTGCACTCCAAATAAAACGATTGAGTATTAACTTAAAACAGGATACTATGTATTGGACACTTGAACTTGCGTCGAAATTGGAGGATGCACCCTGGCCCGCAACCAAGGAGGAGCTCATCGACTACGCTATTCGTTCGGGCGCACCGTTGGAGGTGTTGGAGAACCTGCAGGAGATCGAGGATGAGGGCGATATCTATGAGTCGATCGAGGATATTTGGCCCGACTACCCGTCGAAGGATGACTTCTTCTTTAACGAGGAGGAGTATTAAATTTGTGATTTCATAGGGTAATTTCCCTTAATTGGGGCGAATGGAGCGTGCTGAAAGTGCGACCATTCGCCCCAATTTTCTTTTGGCTTGAGATTCTCCTCTTCTACAAGATGTCTATTCTCTCATAAAAAAATTGCCACGTCGGGCTGAAGCCCTCCGCAATGACGCAGAAAAAAGGGAAAAATGAGAATTGAAAGACGAGCGAAGGGCGAAGCCGAAAAGGCTTGGTGATGGAGGCGGGCAAATACATTTGCACGGCCCAATCGCCAAGGATTTTCCGATGTGAAACAAGGCGCTCGTCTATCGATTCGAATTGCGGTTCAGGTTATCCGAGCCGCCACCGGAGCAGCGATTCCGGCTCGGGAATAAAAAAATCGCAGACTTTGAATTTTCAAAGTCTGCACCTTTGGTACCCGGAGCCCCACAGAGCAAGGAGTCCCACCTTGATAAACATCCTTTTCCCTATTTATTACCTACGGGGTCGAAGGTCCGCCGCAGGCGAGTGAAAAACGGGGGGATTGAAAGACGAGCGAAAGGCGAAGCCGAAAAGGCTTGGTGATTGTGGCTGGCAAATACATTTGCACGGCTCAATCGCCAAGGATTTTCCGATGTGAAACAAGGCGCTCGTCTATCGATTCGAATTGCGGCTCCGGTTATCCGAGCCGCCACCGGAGCAGCGATTCCGGCTCCGGAATAAAAAAATCGCAGACTTTGAATTTTCAAAGTCTGCACCTTTGGTACCCGGAGCCGGGATCGAACCGGCACGGCCATTACTGGCCACAGGATTTTAAGTCCGGCGTGTCTACCGATTCCACCATCCGGGCCCTGCAGGGGGATCTACCCCTCAAAAGCGAGGGCAAAAGTACGAAATAATTTAGAATTTCACAAGATTTTCTTACCTTTGTTGGTGAAGAGCCTTTAATTCGATTGAAAAACCATGAGAAAATTCATCCATTGCCTCTCTCTTTTTCTGCTCTTGCTTGCAGCATGCCGCCCGAACACCCCTTCGGCTACGGCACCGCCTCGGGCGAAGCACTCCTTTACGGATTCGTTGGTGGTGCCGACTGGTGCGGTGCGCACGCAACGTGGGGGTACCTGCTGGGCCTATGGTGTGGTGGGGATGTGGGAGAGCGAAGCACTTGCTGCAGGTGAGCGCCTTGACCTCTCGGAGCTTTGGTTGGTGCGCGCAGCCTACTATGAGAAGGGGCTGAAATTTGTCCGCACGCGGGGTCGTGTAGCCTTCTCGCAGGGAGGAGAGTTAAGCGATGCCGAGGCATTGGCTCGTCAGTATGGCCTTGCAGAGGAAGGGTGGATCGACTCGCTGCGTGCTGCCGAGGTTGATCATGGACGTTTGTTGCGCCGCGTGCGCTGGTGGGCTCTCAAGACCTGGCTTCTGGATCGCTACGAAGAGGCCGATTGGGAGCAAGGTTTAGAGAGGATTCTCGATGAGGAGATTGCCCCGATAAATGAGGTTTCGGCGAAATCCTATTCATTTGGTAGCCATAGCGCTTATGGATCCTATCTCCATCATCCCTTCTATTCAGATTTTACCCTCGAGGTACCCGACAACTGGATGGGACACAAGACCCGCAACCTCCCCCTGGATGAGCTGATGGCGACGATTGATGCCTCTTTGCGGCGAGGCTGCACAGTGGGTTGGAATGCCGACACCTCGGAACGCGGATTTCGCCCGCGGGCCGGTGTCGCCGAGCTTCCGCCCGATAGCGAGGTGACTCCCGAGGCTCGGCAGGAGGCTTTTGATCGCGGCCTCACGACCGACGACCACATCATGCAGATTGTGGGGATCGCTTATCGCGACGATGGCCGCCGCTACTATAAGGTGCGCAACTCCTGGGGCCCGGTCGGCCGTTTCGAGGGCTTCTTCTACGCCTCGGAGGCGTATGTGCGCATGAAAACCATAGAGATTCTGGTAAAGGAGTCCTGAGCCACTTTCTCGCCCCTCGCCCCTCGGCAATTTTGATTTTTAGCAAGAAAATTTTGTGCTAACGAAGAAGTTATCTTGAACAGAATTTGATGTCAGAAGGTTGCAGTTGCACCGCTTGACGAAGAAACCCGACGATGGGTAGTACTTGTGTACGTCCCATTGTCGGGTTGCTCGTTAGCGGAAGCAAAAGCCTCCTTATATCCACAAATTAGGCTTCGAGGGCAAAACGCTTGTAAGCCACAACCGTAGCCTCCTTGTCGGCCTTCTGGATGAACTCGCGGATCGACTCCTTCTCACCCACTACGCACTGGTTCAGAAGCGTGTTCTCCTCGAAGAACTTACGCATCTTACCCTCGGCGATCTTCTCCAGGATGGCATCGGGCTTGTTGGCGTTCTTGGGATCCTGCTTCATGGCCTCGATGGCGATCTTACGCTCGTGCTCCACGGTCTCGGCGGGGCAGTCGTCTACGTCGATCGAGATGGGGGCCATAGCCGTAGCCTGCATGGCAACGGTGTGAGCTACCTCCTGGGGAACCTCCTTGTTGAAGCCCAGTACGGTACCCAGCTTCTTGTTGAAGTGAACGTAAGCGTGGCAGTAGGGAGCCTCGATACGAGCGTAGTAAGCCAGCTCGCACTTCTCGCCGGTCTGACCCGACTTCTCGGTTACCATCTCCTCAACAGTTACACCCTCGGCGTTCTTGGTGGCCAGCAGGGCGGCGGTATCGGCTGCGTCGGCAGCAACGGCAACCTCCAGCATGGCGTTGGCCGAAGCGGCGAACTCTACGTTCTGAGCTACGAAGTCGGTCTCGCAAGCCAGGCACAAGATATAGGCCTTCTGACCTACGATCTTCGTTACTACAACGCCCTCGGTGGCGGTGCGGTCGGCACGCTTGGCAACGATGAGCTTACCCTTCTCGCGGATAATATCCTGAGCGCGAGCGAAGTCGCCCTCGGCCTCGATCAGAGCCTTCTTGCAGTCCATCATACCGGCACCGGTCATCTTGCGGAGCTTCATTACATCAGCTGCTTTGATTTCCATAGTCTTCTATTTTTTTGTTTTTAGTTACAGATTTCAAAAAATGGGCCGCAGGGGGCCTCGTCGGAGGATTTTCCCCACATCGTGCACCTGCGGCCCTAACGGTTTGTTGTTGCGTCGTTACTCGGCAGCCTGCTCGGTGGCGGCAACTACCTCGGCAACCTTAGCCTCCTGGGCATCTACGTTGGCCTTGACAGCCTTCTTGATGCGGGGCTTCGACTGCTTGGGAGCAGCGGCCTCGGCGGCCTCATTCTCCTGGGCCTCCTTCTCCTTCTCGAGCTTGCGCTCCTCAACACCCTCGTTGATGGCGGCGCACATAGCATCCAGAACTACGGCAATCGACTTGGCAGCATCGTCATTTGCAGGGATTACGTAATCAATGTCGGTCGGATCACAACAAGTATCAACCATTGCAAATACGGGGATGTTGAGTCGCTTAGCCTCCTTCACGGCGTTAGCCTCCTTCTGTACGTCCACTACGAAGAGTGCAGCGGGCAGACGGGTCAGGTCGGCAATCGAACCGAGGTTCTTCTCCAGCTTGGCACGCTGACGCTCGATCTGGAGCTTCTCGCGCTTCGAGAAGTTGTCGAACGTACCGTCACCCAGCATCTTGTCGATGGTGGCCATCTTCTTCACAGCCTTACGGATGGTGGGGAAGTTGGTGAGCATACCACCTGCCCAACGCTCCGTTACATAAGGCATGCCAACTGCAGCAACCTTCTCGGCTACGATCTCCTTGGCCTGCTTCTTGGTGGCTACGAACAGTACGCGACGACCGCCCTTGGCGATCTGCTTCATGGCGGCAGCAGCCTCCTCGATCTTCAGCACGGTCTTGTGCAGGTCGATGATGTGGATGCCGTTCTTCTCCATGAAGATATAGGGAGCCATTTTGGGGTTCCACTTACGCTTCAGGTGACCAAAGTGAGCACCTGCCTCGAGTAACATTTCAAAATTAGTACGCATTGTTTTCTCTTTTTTAATTTGTTTTTTACTTTTCTTCAACTTGCGGGTAGCACTACCCTGCTTTCAGGCAGCAGTCCCACCAGTTTTTGCACCTTGAGCAACCGCGGAGTAATCGTTCGAGTCCCCAGGGTTTGAAAACTCTTGGCACCGATGTCGCAATAAAAAGTTCGGCGAAGGGATTAACGCTTCGAGAACTGGAACTTGCGACGTGCACCGGGCTGACCGGGCTTCTTACGCTCAACCTCGCGGGGATCACGCATCAGGAAGCCGTTCTTCTTCAGCACCGAGCGATACTCCTCAGCGTTTACCTCGCACAGGGCGCGGGCGATACCCAAACGGGCGGCCTCGGCCTGACCCTTGATACCACCGCCATCGAGGTTGATGGTTACATCGAACTGCTCCAGGGTGTTGGTAACCAACAGGGGCTGCTTCACCTCATAGCGCAGGATTTCGAGCGGGAAATATACGTCGAGAGCTTTGTGGTTGATGGTGATCTGACCATTGCCGGGCTTCAGGAATACGCGAGCCACAGCGGCCTTACGGCGACCTACGGTATTGATAACTTCCATAATCTTCTCTCTTACTTAAGTTCGTTCAACTTGATGGCCTTGGGGTTCTGGGCAACGTGCGGGTGCTCGGCGCCGGCATAAACCTTCAGGTTCTTCATAATGGCCTCGCCCAGGCGAGTCTTGGGGAGCATACCCTTTACAGCGTGCTCTACCAGGAAGGTAGGCTTGCGGTGCAGGTAGTCCTCGGGGGTAGCGAAACGCTGGCCGCCGGGGTGACCCGTGTAGCGCACATACTCCTTGTCCGTTAATTTCTTGCCGGTCAGCTTCACCTTGTCGGCGTTGATTACGATCACATAGTCACCGCAATCAGCGTGGGGGGTGTAGCTCGGCTTGTTCTTGCCGCGCAGGATCTTGGCAACCTGCGACGCAAGGCGTCCCAGCACCTCGTCGGTAGCGTCGATCACATACCAATCCTTCTGAATGGTAGCTGCGTTCGCCGAGATGGTCTTGTAGCTTAATGAATCCATTTTTTACGTTTAGTTAATACTTGTTTTTTAATGTAATCCGCCTACTTTTTTCTCAAAGTAGTGGCGCAAAAGTACAACTATTTTTTTTATCGTGCAAGAAAGTTGCAAAAAAAATTCTTCATTTTTTATAATTCACTGATATTCAATAGGCCCCAAAGAAACTTATGGTTTCTGGATTGGCGCTTTTTGAGAGGAATTAGGAATGAGGAATGAGGAGTGAGGAATGAGAAAATTGTGAATCGAATAATAAAGCCCCGCAGAAAAATTGCGAGGCCTTATTATTATATAGGTACACTACCCTATCCGAGGAACGAGAGCAGCAGACCGGCAGCTACGGCCGAGCCTACCACACCGGCTACATTGGGACCCATAGCGTGCATCAATAGGAAGTTCGAGGGGTTGCACTCCTGGCCTACCTTCTGCGAAACGCGGGCAGCCATAGGAACTGCCGAAACGCCGGCCGAGCCAATGAGCGGGTTGATCTTATTGCCATCCTTGAGGAAGAGGTTCATCAGTTTGGCGAACAGTACACCGCATGCCGTGGCAACGCCGAAGGCAACGACTCCCATCACAATAATCTTGATGGTCTCGAGCTTCAGGAAGGTCTCAGCCGTAGCCGTGGCACCTACCGTGAGGCCCAGGAAGATCACCACGATGTTCATCAGCTCGTTCTGAACCGTCTTCGAGAGGCGATCCACCACGCCGCACTCCTTCATCAGGTTACCCAGCATCAAGCAGCCAATCAGCGGAGCCGCATCGGGCAGCAGCAGCGAGATGATCGAGGCGATAATAATGGGGAAGAGAATCTTCTCCTTCTTGGTCACGGGGCGCAGCTGCGACATCTTGATCTCACGCTCCTGCTTGGAGGTGAGCAGCTTCATGATGGGAGGCTGGATCACCGGCACAAGGGCCATGTAGGAGTAGGCAGCCACAGCAATCGGACCCAGCAACTCGGGAGCCAGACGGGCCGTGAGGAAGATGGCCGTCGGGCCGTCGGCACCACCGATGATACCGATCGAACCGGCCTGCTCGGGGGTGAAGCCCATGGCATAGGCACCGATGAAGGTGGCGAAGATACCGATCTGGGCAGCGGCACCCAGCAGGAAGCTCTTGGGGTTGGCAATCAGCGGACCGAAGTCGGTCATGGCGCCCACACCCACGAAGATCAAGCAGGGATAGATACCGAGCTTAACACCCAGGTAGAGGTAGTCCAGCAGACCGGCTCCGTTTACGAACTCGGCCCAGTGGACGTGGCCGCCGGCGAAGAGCTCTTCGTGGAAGAGTCCTGCACCGGGGAGGTTCGTCAGGAGCATACCGAAGGCGATGGTCATCATCAGCATCGGTTCGTACTCCTTCTTGATGGCTAAGTAGAGCAGGAAGAAGGCGATGAGGATCATGATGAAGTTGCCCACGCCCATCTCCGAGAAGAAGGCCGTAAAGCCCATCGACGCGAAGAATTTCTCGATGCTCTCCAGTGCGAAATTGGATTGAAGCAGACTAATCATACCTACTCGATTACAATCAGGTTATCGCCCTCCATCACCGTAGCACCCTGCTGTACGCATACAGTCTTGACTACACCGGCGCGGTCGGCATTGATTTCGTTCTCCATCTTCATAGCCTCGAGGACCAGCAGCGACTGACCGGCAGCCACCTTGTCGCCCTCCTTCACCTTAACGGCCAGTACCGTGCCGGGCAGCGGGCTCTTCACGGTGTGGCCGCCGCCTGCGGGAGCTACCGCAGCGGGACGCGAGGGAGATGCCGTGGTGGGGGTTACGGCGATGTTGCTGGCGGCCGTCGGAACGGGAGCTACCTGGGGCTTCTGGGCGGCAGCGCCCTTACCTCCCTCGATCTCCACCTCGTAGGCCGTGCCGTTTACGGTCACATGAGCCAGCGTCGAGGCCTCGTTTACTTCGTCAATGGTCACATCGTAGTTGTGGCCGTTTACTTTCAAAGAATATTTTTTCATTGTCTAATCTTAAAACTTGCGGTCAGGTAATTGGGTTAAGCCGTGGATCTTCGAGCTCCAGGGCGAGTAAGCACGTTTGATGCTCAGGATGGTCAGCACCTCCGACTCCTTGTCGTGCAGGGCGCTCTTGTAGAGCTTCAGGGCCGTCATGATGGCAGCCACCTCCTCCTCATGCAGCGACAGGGTCTGCTTGGGTTTCGAGGCGCGGTGCCAGGTTACGGCCTTGCCGAAAATCTGCATCACAAAGACCAGCAGCAGCAGTACGGAAAAGACCAACACCACGCTGATCAACGACGTCCAAAGAACCTGCGACCAATCCCAATTTGCTTGTAACAGAATCATAATTCTATACGTTTAGGATGGTTTACAAAGGAATGTTCGAGTGCTTCTTGGCGGGGTTCTGCAAACGCTTCGTGGCCAGCGACTGCAGGGCGCGGATGATGCGGAAACGCGTGTTACGCGGCTCGATCACATCGTCGATGTAGCCGTAGCGGGCTGCGTTGTAGGGGTTCGAGAACTTGTCGCGGTACTCCTGCTCCTTCTCGGCAACGAACTTGGCCTTCTCCTCGGGATTCTCGATGGCGGCCAGCGCCTTGGCCTGCAACACCTCAACGGCACCACTGGCACCCATCACAGCGATCTCGGCCGTAGGCCATGCGTAGTTGATATCGCCACGGATGTGCTTCGACGACATTACGATATAGGCACCACCATAGGCCTTACGCAGCGTTACGGTTACCTTCGGCACCGTAGCCTCGCAGTAGGCGAACAGCAGCTTGGCACCGTGGGTAATTACGCCGCCATACTCCTGGGTCGTACCGGGCAGGAAGCCGGGAACGTCTACGAGCGTCACGAGCGGAATGTTGAAGGCATCGCAGAAACGCACGAAGCGGGCAGCCTTGCGCGAAGCGTTGATGTCCAGTACGCCGGCCATGAACTTGGGCTGGTTGGCGATGATACCTACCGACTGGCCGTTGAAACGGGCGAAGCAGGTGATGATATTCTTGGCATAACCGGCCGAAGGCTCAAGGAACTCGCCGTTATCGACGATGGCACGAATCACGTCGTACATATCGTAAGCCTTGTTCGGGTTGTCGGGGATGATCTCGTTGAGCGTGTCATCCAGACGGTCGATGCGGTCGGTGCAGACGGTCATCGGGGTCTCCTCCATGTTGTTCTGGGGGATGTAGCTGATCAGCTTCTTGATCACCTCGATACCCTCCTCCTCGGTGTCTACGGCAAACTGAGCCACACCCGACTTGGTGGTGTGCATCGTGGCACCACCCAGCTGCTCCTGGGTTACGTCCTCACCCGTTACGGTCTTCACTACCTTCGGGCCGGTGAGGAACATGTTCGAGGTCTCCTTCTTCATGATGATGAAGTCGGTGAGGGCGGGCGAGTATACGGCACCACCGGCGCAGGGACCGAAGATGGCCGAAATCTGCGGAATCACACCCGATGACATCACGTTGCGCTGGAAGATGTTGGCGTAACCGGCCAGGGCGTTTACACCCTCCTGGATACGGGCACCACCCGAGTCGTTCAGACCGATGCAGGGGGCACCATTGCGCATGGCCATATCCTGGATCTTGCAGATCTTGTCGGCCAGCGAGATCGACAGCGAACCGGCCGTTACGGTGAAGTCCTGTGCGAAGACGTAAACCAGACGGCCGGCGATCGTGCCGTAACCCGTTACCACGCCATCACCAAAGGTGTGGCTCTTCTCCATGCCGAAGTCGTAGCAGCGGTGCGTTACGAACATGTCGAACTCCTCGAAGCTACCCTCGTCCAGGAGCATCTCGATGCGCTCACGAGCCGTGAATTTGCCCTTGGCGTGCTGCTTCTCGATGGCCTTCTGACCACCACCCATGCGAGCCTTCTCGCGGTTCTCGATCAGCAGGTTGATTTTGTTTTGAATTTCGCTCATATCAGTTTTGTGATTTACTTTGGATTATTTGTTCTTGTTCTCGCACAACTCGGTCAGGATGCCCTGCGTCGATTTCGGGTGCAGGAAGGCGATCGTCAGCCCCTCGGCGCCCTTGCGCGGCGTCTTGTCGATCAGGCGAAGCCCCTTGGCCTCGGCATCGGCGAGCTGCTCCTCGATGTTCTCGCAGGCCAGAGCCATGTGGTGGATGCCGGGACCCTTCGTCTCCAGATACTTGGCGATGGTCGACTCCTCCGAGGTGGGCTCCAGGAGCTCGATCTTCGTCTGGCCCAACATGAAGAATGCGGTGCGCACCTTCTGATCAGCCACCTCCTCGATGGCATAACACTTCAGGCCCAACATGTTCTCCCAGTAGGGAATGGCCTCGTCCAACGACTTCACGGCAACGCCGAGATGCTCAATGTGTGATACTTTCATAACTTTTAATTTTTTGAAGTTAGTATTTAGTTAATTTGTTCGTTGTCAATATTTTGGTCTGCACACGATCCTATGTCGGGGGCTCTCTCTTTGCGTCTTTTTTTGTCAAAACGGCCCCGAGGGCTCATAAATCATACAAAGATAGCCCGAAAAAACGGATTAAAAAAATTATTTCTGCTCTTTTTTCTCAAAAAAAGAGTTCTTCGAAAGCCCCGGCCTGAATTTCTGTGAAAATGCAGAGAGGACCTCTCGTCTTATTCGGAGGTCCTCTCTGTCTCTATCCGTCGATTTCGACTCTCTAAAGGTCGTTGATGACTCTTTGGATGTTACTTGGTGAAGTACTTGTCCAGCAGCTGATGAGCCGCAATGAAGGAGGAGATCTTATCCTCCAGCACCTGCTTTTCGTACTCGGGGATCAGCTGTTCGATCTCGGGGTTGAGATAGAAGCTTTGCTTCAGCGCCTCGTTGATCGACTCATACATCCAGTATTTGTTCTGGCGGTTGCGGTTGTGCTGGAAGTAACCGTTCTGCTGCGTGTGCTCGAGGTACTTCTCCACGCCGTACCACACCTGCTCAAGGCCTGTGCCGGCCACCGACGAGCAGGTGAAGACCTGTGGCTTCCATCCCGACTCGGGGATCGGGAAGAGGCGCAAGGCCCCCTGGAATTGTGTGCGGGCCAGCTCGGCCTTGTGGATATTTTCGCCGTCGGCCTTGGTGATTACCATCAGGTCGGCCATCTCCATGATGCCGCGCTTGATGCCCTGCAACTCATCGCCGGCACCCGAGATCTGCAACAGCATGAACAGATCGACCATCGAGTGTACGGCCGTCTCGGACTGCCCTACGCCCACCGTCTCGATGAAGATCACATCGTAGCCGGCAGCCTCGCACAGCACCACCGTCTCGCGTGTCTTGCGGGCTACGCCGCCGAGCGAACCGGCCGAGGGCGAGGGGCGAATGAAGACCTTGGGATTTGAGCAGATGGTCTCCATGCGGGTCTTGTCGCCCAGGATCGAGCCGCCGCTGCGCTCCGACGAGGGGTCGATGGCCAGCACAGCCAGCTTGTGGTTCATCGAGGTAACCATGTTGCCCACGGCTTCGATGAAGGTCGATTTGCCGGCACCGGGAACGCCCGTGATACCGATGCGCACCGAACGACCTGCATGGGGCAGGCAGCGTTCGATGATCTCCTGGGCCTGGGCATAGTGGTCGGGGTTGGAGCTCTCGACGAGCGTGATGGCCTGCGAGAGGATGGTGATGTTGCCCTCCAAGATGCCTGCGACAAACTCATCGGTGGTGAGTCTTCGCTTCTTGCGCTTCTTGAAGTAAGGGTTTACAATCGGCTGATCACTAACACCTTCCGACACGTTGAGTGCGCTGTCGTGGTGCTGATCCAGATACTCCTTTTCGTAGTGTTCTATCTTCGTAAAAGCCATAGTTTTTGCACTTTGTTACACAAAGGTACAAAATAATTCAAAATTCAGAATTAAGAAAAGAAAAATTTTTCTTTTCTACTGCGGCGCCTCGGCAGAACTCGCTTGCGGATTTTACCGAGGCGTAACAGCAGAAACGACGATAAATCGTCGTAAAGGGGGATTCAGAGGGAGGAGTAAAAATACCACCCTTCGGACTTGTATTTTAGGAGTGGCGGTTTATCGCCACGACAAGTCCCCCTTTGTCAAAGGGGGATTTAGGGGAATGTCAATATTTTTTATGAAGTAGTTGAAAATAACCTAATTTGCGAAGTTGATTTTCGCTGCCCGTGGGCAGTGTTTTAATAAGTAACGGCCCGTCAAGTTCAGTTGAAACGGGCCGTTACTTATTAAAAACAGAGGCGCAATGCACCGAAAAATCAAATCCGTAAATTTACTGCACCAGTAGCAATTCTGAATTTCCTTTTCCTCTTGGTTTTAGCTCTTTGAGGTGCCAATCAATTCCTCGACCAAGCGGGGCACGCCCTCGGCCGAGCGGGCCTTGATGTGGGTCAGCGGGTTGCGGATCAGGCGGGTGTCGGGGGTGCCGGGATCGACCAGGAAGATCGGCACTTCGGGACGGGCGTAGTGGACCAGCGAGGCGGCGGGATAGACCGCCAGCGAGGTGCCCACCACGATCAGCAGGTCGGCCTTCTCGACCAGCGCCGTGGCCGGCTCGATCATCGGCACCGACTCTCCAAAGAAGACGATGTGGGGGCGCAGAAGCGACCCGTCGGGAGCCGTGGCATCGAGCTTTTGCTCCCACCCCTCGATGGGAACTATGAGCTCGGGATTGCGTGACGAGCGCAGCTTCGTCAGTTCACCGTGCAGGTGCAGCACCTTCGAGGAGCCGGCCTGCTCGTGGAGGTTATCGACATTCTGGGTGATCACCTCCACATCGAAGTGCTTTTCGAGCTGGGCAATGGCGTAGTGGCCCGCATTGGGCTTGCGCTCGAAGAGCTCGCGGCGACGCTTGTTATAGAACTCAATCACCAGAGCCCGATTGCGATGGAGTGCTTCGGGGGTACAGACATCTTCGATGCGGTATTGGGCCCAAAGTCCGTCCGAGTCGCGGAAGGTGGCGATGCCGCTGTCGGCACTCACCCCGGCACCGGTAAATACAACAATTTTCATATTTCCCTACCTTTTATTTGTTACTTTGTAGATAATCTGCATTGCCACTACGGCAACTCCTGCCGTGACCGAGCCGACAATCTTGATAACCCCTTCAGGGCTATCGGCCTGCTCGGCAATTAAGGCGGGAACGGCCAATATGGCTACGGCAATCGCCCCCAAGAAGAGTACCATGGCGAGGGCCTTCCCCCTCGATGTGGAGTGGTAGAGTGCTTCGGCTTCGTAGCGCTCTGCTTCGGCCTCACGCACCATCTCTTCGGGGCTCTGGGCCGTGGCGATAAGGATGCCAAAGAGGGCTCCTACGAGGGTAATAAGTGCCTCCTTGGCCCCGGACTCCAGGAGTAGCGAAGGCTCCATGTTGCCCATCCAACCTATCAGAATAACCACACAGAAGGTGATGGCTGCCATGCAGGGCAGAGCAAGCCAGAGCCGCGTGTGCAGAAACCGCGACCACCGCTCGGCAGTAAACTGATACCGCCACTCTCGTTTTAAGTTATACTCCATAGTTTCGCTTTTTTCGTTTTAACGTGCGCTCCAATATTCGCGTATTGAGCCTTCTGAGCTCCACACGCCACAGAATAAAACCGCCTACGCCCATTATCAAAAGGATGAAGCCTCCTACCGTAATCAACTGCGCAATAAAGGGCTCGTAGCCACTCTTCAGATAGATTGCCAACGCTCCGAGCAGCAGGGCACAACCTAAGGTAAGACCTATGGTCATCACCGCCTCCCACCGTTTGCGGGGTGAGCGTTTGCAGAGCGAGTAGAAGATGTCGCCCGTGAAGATGCCGAGAGCCACCCACTTGATAATCTCCACCCAGAGGGCATCGCGCGTACCCATCACATCGGCAATATGGCTCGTAACGAAGGCAACGAGAATTGCCGTTACGCTGACCCAGCTCCCCAGACGCAGATGGCCCCAACTGGTCTTGCCTAATTGAATCTTAAACTTTTTCATTGCTCTTCGGTTTTTGCGGGTTTTGATTTCGGTTTCTTCAGGCGGCCACTGCGGCGCAGAGCCTCGGCGATGATCCACTGCAGCTGGCCGTTGGTCGAGCGGAATTCATCCGCCGCCCACTGCTCCACAGCCTCCATCGTCTCGGCATCTACGCGCAGTACAAAACTTTTTGTCGCCTCCTTTGCCATAATCCTAATGGTGCAGGGTTCCGGTATTGACCACGGGCTGGGCCGACTCATCGCCGCACAGGACAACCAGCAGGTTTGAGACCATGGCGGCCTTGCGCTCCTCGTCGAGCTCCACAACCTCCTCCTCGGAAAGCTTGTCGATAGCCATCTTCACCATCGAAACGGCACCCTCCACGATCTTCTCGCGAGCCGAGATGATGGCATCGGCCTGCTGGCGACGCAGCATCACGGCGGCAATCTCAGGGGCATAGGCCAGGTAGTTGATTCTTGCCTCTACGACCTCGATGCCGGCCATGGCCAGGCGCTCGCCCACCTTCTGCTCCAACTGCTCGTTAATCTCGTCGGAGTTCGAGCGCAGGGTCAGCTCATCCGAGGCGGCCGTATTGTTGTCGTAGGCGTAGCAGCCCGCCACCTGGCGCAGGGCGGCATCGCTTTGTACCGAAACGAAATTCTCCAGAATCTTCATGCGGTCGCTGGCCGATACCCCGGCACCGGCAGCCGTCTGCGGAGCATCGATATCAAATACCGCCTTGTAGATCTCCTCCTGCTTGATCTTCCAGACCAGCACCAGGCCGATCATCACCGGATTACCCGTCTTGTCGTTCACCTTGATGGGCTCGGCATTGAGGTTGCGGGCGCGGAGCGAGATGTGCTTGGCCGACATAAAGGGGTTCACCCACCAGAAGCCCGTTTTGAGAAAGTTGCCGCGATACTCGCCAAAGAAGAGCAGCACTCGCGCCTCGTTGGGCTCCAGAAGCATAAAGCCGAAAAGGCAGATGAACAGAATGATGTTGCCTGCAATGCCTAGGCCGATGAGCCAGCCGCCAACGGTGGCTGTCTCGGCATTTACGCCGGCCACGATCGAGTAGATGCTCCCGGCAAAGCCGGCCAGAATCAGGAACAAGGCCACAAAACCGTTGCCCTTCCAACCTTTGTACTCAAAATTTTTGTTCTCCATACTCGTTTTTTATTAGGTTGTTAAAATGATATTATTTTGATATCACAAAAATAGAATCATTTTTTTAATTCTGCAACATTTTTTGTGATTTTTTTTTCATTTTTTATTTCGCGGCAAGAAAAAGAGAGAAGCCGGCCTCGATTGGGCAGCTTCTCTCCAAGATAGGCAGATTGCTCGTTTCGGATGCTTAGTTGAACTTTTCGCCTCGCAGCCAAACCTCCTCGATGAGCGGGGTTTGGTAGGCATAGGGGAAGAAGGCGAGCGACGGCAGGGGCTTCGTCAGGAAGAAGTTGGCCACCTTGCCCTCGGTGATCGAGCCATACTCGGCCGAGGCCCCCATGGCGTAGGCGCCATTGAGGGTGGTGGCATTGAGCGACTCGGCAGGGGTGAGCTTCATGCGGATCGAACCCAGGGCCATCACCATGCGCATGTTGCCCGAGGGCGACGAGCCCGGGTTGTAGTCCGAGGCCAAGGCGACACCCAAGCCTGCATCGATCATCTTGCGGCACTCTGTGTAGGGCATGCCCAGAAAGAGCGAGGCGCCGGGCAGTCCCGTAGGCATCGTCTTCGACCCCTTGAGACACTCGATCTCAACTTCGGTGGTACGCTCCAGATGGTCCACCGACTGGGCCTCGAACTCTACGCCCACCTGCACACCGCCCGAGACGGCCAGCTCGTTGGCGTGGATCTTCGGCTTCAGGCCGTGCTCCTGACCCGCCTTGAGGATCTTGGCTGTCTCTTCGACGGTAAAGAACCCCTCGTCACAGAAGACATCGACAAACTCGGCAAGTCCCTCCTTCGCAACCGCGGGGATCATCTCGCGGCAGACCAGATCGACATACTCCGCCTGGCGACCCCGATAGGCGCGACCCACGGCGTGGGCCCCCAGGAAGGTGGCCTTCACCCCAATGGGCGAACTCTCCTTGATGCGGCGGATCACGCGCAACATCTTCAGCTCGTCCTCCACCGTCAGGCCGTAGCCCGACTTGATTTCCACGCATCCCGTACCCATTCGGATGATCTCATTGACACGCTCCATCGCTTGGCGGTAGAGCTCCTCCTCGCTTGTCTCGTGCAGCCTGTCGGCTGAATTGAGAATGCCTCCGCCACGCTTGGCGATCTCCTCATAGCTCAGACCGTTGATCTTATCGAGGAACTCCTGCTCGCGACTGCCGGCATAGACCAGGTGGGTGTGGGCATCGCAGAACGAGGGGAAGAGCCAGCGACCTGCGGCATCCACTACCCTATCGGCGGCGGGTCTCTCCTCGCCCTGCCCGTAGGCGGCGAAGCGACCATCCTCCACCAGAAGCCATGCCCCTTCGAGCATCTCGAGGTCGTTCATTGCGCGACCCTCTTTACGCAGTACGCCCGCGGGCACGAGGCCCACGAGCATACCTATATTATCTATTCTTGTCTTCATACGCGATTAAAGCCCCTTGACAAACTCTACCGACGAGGCAATATGGGGATACATCACCTGATCGTCGTCCACGAAGGGTACCACCTTGCGATACTCGGCCACAAGTGCCTCCAGCTTCTCCGACGAGCGGGCCGGGCGGCGGAACTCCAAAGCCTGGGCGGCATTGAAGAGTTCGATGGCCAGTACGCGCTCCGTGTTGCATACCACGCGGTAGAGCTTCGTGGCGGCATTCGAGCCCATGCTCACATGGTCCTCCTGACCCTGCGATGAGGGGATCGAGTCGCACGAGGCGGGCCAGCAGAGTCCCTTCGACTGGCTCACGATCGAAGCTGCGGTGTACTGCGGGATCATGAAGCCGCTGTTCAGACCGGGCTTGGCTACCAGGAACTTCGGCAGGCCTCTCTCGCCCGAGATCAGCTGGTAGATGCGGCGCTCCGAGATGTTGCCCAGCTCGGCTACGGCGATGGCCAGGAAGTCCATCGGCAGGGCGATGGGCTGACCATGGAAGTTGCCGGCCGAGATCACCTTGTCCTCATCGGGAACGATGGTCGGATTATCGGTCGCGGAGTTGATCTCAGTGGTCAGTACGCTTGCCACATAGGCGATCGTATCCTTCGAGGCTCCGTGTACCTGCGGGATGCAGCGGAACGAATAGGGGTCCTGCACATGAACCTTCTTGCGGGCGATGAGCTCCGAGCCGGCCAGCAGTTCGCGCATCACGCGAGCCGTCTCTAACTGGCCGTTGTGGGCGCGTACCACATGTACCGAGTTGTCGAAGGGCTCCTGGCGACCGTCAAAGGCCTCCAGCGAGATGGCTCCCACCAGGTCGGCCACGCGGCTCAGACGCTTCGACTGAATCAGCGCCCAAACGCCATACGAACTCATGAACTGCGTGCCGTTCAAGAGGGCGAGGCCCTCCTTCGACTTCAGCTCGATGGGCTCCCAGCCCTTCTCCTTGAGCACCTCTTCGGCCTTTACGATGCGGCCCTTATACTCCACCTCGCCCAGACCGATCAGCGGCAGACACATGTGGGCCAGGGGTGAGAGGTCGCCCGAGGCACCGAGCGAACCCTGCTGATAGACCACGGGAAGGATATCCTCGTTGAAGAAATCAACCAGGCGCTGTACGGTGCAGAGCTGAACGCCCGAGTGGCCGTAGGAGAGCGACTGCACCTTCAGCAGCAGCATCAGCTTCACGATCTCGTTGGGCACGCGCTCACCCGTACCACAGGCGTGCGACATCATCAGGTTCTTTTGCAGTTGCGACAGCTCATCGGCACCCACCGAGATGTTGCACAGCGAACCGAAGCCGGTCGTAACGCCGTAGATGGGCTCCTTCTGGGACTTCATCTTATTGTCCAGGTATTCGCGGCAACGCACGATGCGACCTACGGCATCCTCGCTCAAGGCGAGTTTCTTGTTCTCTTTCAAGATTGCCTCTACGCACTCAATCGACAGATGCGCAGAGCTTATTTCATGGATCATACTCTTTTGCTTTTTGTGGTTATTATTTCAATGCCTTCTTGATCAGCTCTTCGTCTGCGATGTTCGGAAGCGTAACCTTCAGGCCGGGCGTGCGCTCCATTTCGCGCTTGATGGCGAAGATGGCCCCCTCGTTGCGGGCCCAACTGCGGCGGGCAATACCATTGTTTACGTCCCAAAGCAACATCTCGCGGATGTGGCGATCCGAGGCCTCCGAGCCGTCGATCACCATACCGAAGCCGCCGTTGATCACCTCGCCCCAGCCTACGCCGCCACCGTTGTGGATCGAAACCCAGGTGGCACCGCGGAACGAGTCGCCGATAACGTTGTGAACCGCCATGTCGGCCGTGAACGACGAACCGTCGTAGATGTTCGAGGTCTCGCGGTAGGGCGAGTCGGTACCCGATACGTCGTGGTGGTCGCGACCCAGCACCACAGGAGCCGAGAGCTCACCACGCTTCAAGGCCTCGTTGAAGGCCAGGGCAATCTTCGTGCGGCCCTCGCTGTCGGCGTAGAGGATACGCGCCTGCGAACCCACGACGAGCTTATTCTTCTGGGCCTCCTTGATCCAGTGGATGTTGTCGTCGAGCTGACCGGCGATCTCCTGGGGAGCCGTCTTGCGGATCTCCTCCAGCACCTCGGTGGCCAGGCGGTCGGTCGTGGCCAGATCCTCGGGCTTGCACGAGGTACATACCCAGCGGAAGGGACCGAAGCCGTAGTCGAAGAACATCGGGCCCATGATATCCTGCACATACGAAGGATAGCGGAAGCGTTTGCCGTCCGGAGCCATCACATCGGCACCGGCACGCGAAGCCTCCAAAAGGAAGGCGTTGCCGTAGTCGAAGAAATACATGCCCTTGTCAGCCAGCTTATTGATGGCGGCTGCATGGCGGCGCAGCGAGGCCTGCACGCGGCGTTTGAACTCCTCGGGGTCCTCGGCCATCATGCGGTTCGACTCCTCATAGCTCAGCCCCACGGGATAGTAGCCTCCGGCCCAGGGGTTATGCAGCGAAGTCTGGTCCGAGCCGAGCTCCACGGGGATCTCCTCCTCGGCCAGGCGCTCCCACAGATCGACCACATTGCCCTGGTAGGCAAACGATACGGCCTCCTTGGCGGCGCAGGCCTGCTTCACGCGCGGCAGCAGCTCGTCGAGCGAGGTATAGACCTCATCGACCCACCCTTGCGAGTGGCGCTTCTCGACGGCGTGGGGGTTCACCTCGGCCGTGATGCTCACCACACCCGAGATCACACCCGCCTTGGGCTGTGCGCCCGACATGCCACCCAGACCGGCCGTTACGAACAACATGCCGCGGATATCCTTCTCGCCGGGCTTCAGGCGTTTGCGGGCCGCATTCAACACCGTAATTGTGGTGCCGTGTACGATACCCTGCGGACCGATATACATATAGGAGCCGGCCGTCATCTGGCCATACTGCGAAACGCCCAGGGCGTTGAAGCGCTCCCAATCGTCGGGCTTCGAGTAGTTGGGGATCACCATACCGTTTGTTACGATCACGCGCGGAGCATCCGGATGCGAGGGGAAGAGACCCATCGGGTGGCCCGAGTACATCACCAGGGTCTGCTCGTCGGTCATCTGCGAGAGGTACTGCATGGCCAGGCGGTACTGTGCCCAGTTCTGGAAGACGGCGCCGTTGCCACCATAGGTGATCAGCTCATGGGGGTGCTGTGCCACGGCGTAGTCCAGGTTGTTCTGGATCATCATCATGATGGCTGCCGCCTGGCGCGAGCGGTGGGGGTAATCGTCGATGTTGCGGGCCTTCATCTCGTAATCGGGACGCAGACGGTACATGTAGATGCGACCATACTCCCGAAGCTCTTCGGCAAACTCCTTGGCCAACTCGGCGTGGTGCTTCTCGGGGAAGTAGCGCAGGGCATTCTTCAGGGCCAGCACGCGCTCCTCGTCTGTGAGGATCTCCTTGCGGCGCGGGGCGTGGTTCACCGTCGGGTCATAGGGCTTGGGGGCAGGCAATACATCGGGAATACCGGCCACGATATCTTTTCTAAACTGCTCTAAAGTCATAGTTTTCGATTCTTTGGTTTTAAAACTCCTTATGCTGTGCGGAATCTTTCCGACTACTTGATCTTCGACTCGACGATCTCGAGGATCTCGGCCTCCTCCTTGTTGGCAGCAGCCACCAGCGCCTCGGCCTCGGCAACGAGCTTGTCGGCCGTCTCGCGGTCCTTCAATCCTGCGGCGTTGATCTTCACATTCAGGGCGGCACCCATCACGGCCGAGCGGATGGCCAGAGCACCCACTCCGGCATCGGTTACCGAGTTGGGGTTACCCTCCTGGGCCATGGCACGCACGATCTCAAAGGCCTTGAAGGCGGTCTTCACGGTGCGCAGGGGGACCTGAGTGGCGTAGAGCGTGGCCGACTCCATGGCGGCGGCGCGGGCAGCCTTCTCCTCGTCCGTGGATTTGGGCATGGCGAAGACGTCCATGATCTTATTGAAGGCGTTCGTATCCTCGTCCACCAGCCAGAGCATCTCGTTCATCAGGGCTTGACCCTTGTCGGCCCAATCCGAAAACTCCTTCCAGCGCTCATCCCAACCGGCCTTGTGCGACGAGAGGTTGGCCACCATCGTGCCCAGGGCGGCACCTAAGGCTCCCATGTAGGCCGAGATCGAACCACCTCCCGGGGCGGGCGACTCGCTGGCCGTCTCCACGGCAAAGCCCGTGCAGGTCAGATCCACCAGGCCGGGCTTCTTGTTCTCGGCCTCCAGAAGGTACTCGATCACCTTCTCCTCGGGGTTGAAGGGTTTCAGGTCGTCCAGGCCCATCGACTTGATGGCGATGCGGATGATCTCCGACTCGGCGATACCGGTCGAGCGCTGCTGCTTCTCGAGGAAATAGCGACCCGCCTCAATCAGGGCACGCTTCGGGATCAGACCCACGATCTCGGTACCCGTCACGCGCAGACCACGGGCCTGAGCGGCGCGGCAAACCTCGTCAAAGGCGACATGCAGCGGCGTGATCGAGATGTTGGTGAGGTTCATCGAGACCTGGGCAATCTGATACTCGTCGATATACCAGCCGATAGCCTTGCAGGCCTTCAGCGTACCGGGCTTCATGATCGTCTTGCCGTTCTCGTCCTTGAGGATCTTGCCGACCACCGAGTTTCCCTCGCGCATCGGGCGACCCTTCTCTCTGACGTCGAATGCGATGGCATTGGCGCGGCGCGTCGAGGTGGTATTGAGGTTGTAGTTCACGGCGATCAGGAAGTCGCGGGCTCCGACAGCCGTAGCACCCGTGCGGGCTACCCCCTCATCGAAGGGACGGGCTCCGAAGTCGGGAGCCTCGGCGCCCACCATACGCTCGGGCAGGGCCTCATACTCTCCGCGGCGGCATACGGCCAAGTTGCGGCGCTCGGGGGTGAAGGCGGCAGCCTCGTAGGCATAGACCGGAATCTGCAACTCCTCGCCGATGCGCTTACCCAGCTGGCGGGCCAGCTCGGCGCACTCCTCCAGCGTGATGCCGGCAATGGGGATCAGCGGGCAGACGTCGGTGGCACCCATACGGGGGTGTGCGCCCTTGTGGTTGCGCATATCAATAAGCTCCGAAGCACGCTTAACGCCCTGGAAGGCGGCCTCCAAGACCGCTTCGGGCTCACCGACGAAGGTAACCACCGTGCGGTTCGTCGCCTCGCCCGGATCCACATCCAGGAGCTTTACGCCCTTTACGGCCGTGATGGCTGCCGTGATACGATCGATGACCGAACGGTCGCGGCCCTCGCTGAAGTTGGGCACGCACTCAATAATTCTTTTCATGGTTCTGTTCTCTTTTTTAGTTTGTTATGTTTTAGGTTTTCGATTCTTTCCTTATCGTCATTTTTAGGGTTGTGCGGCTTCTCTTATCCGGGTTTTGCTCTATGGAACAAACCCCTTGCGCGCTCCGATTTCGGAGTTGTTGGGTGGCCCGGGATTTAAAATAGCCGTTTTAAGCCTCCAAATATAATAAAAAGTATTGAATCTGCCACCTTTTTTGGGGGAGAAATGGAGAAAAAAATCACAATTGTTAAGCGAATGCACCGAAATATTCCTGGGTAATATTTTCCGCGACAAGAAAATAATTGCGCAATGTGCATCGTGCATTGTGCATCGACTAACGAGGCGGAATATTCTTATCTTTGGTAATATTCCCTGTGACAAGGAAAATAATTTTTCTTTTCTTAATTTTGAATTTTGAATTATTTTGTATCTTTGCGCACCGAAACCAAGAAACCGAAAAAAAGAAAAGTTCTAAAGATATGTTAAGCAGACGTTTGTTGCGCATCAAGGCCCTCAAGGCCCTTTACGCCCATCTGAAGACTGAGGCCGACAGTATGATGGTTAGTGAAAAGTCGATGATGAACACCATCGACAAGGCCTATGACCTCTATTTCCAGATGCTCAGCCTCCCCGCCGAGCTGGTGCGCTACGCCGAGAGTCGCCAGGAGCTGGCCCGCAAGAAGATGCTCCCCTCCTATGAGGACCTGAACCCCAACACCAAATTTGTCGATAACGTGGTGATTCGTCTGCTCGCAAACAGCGATGCCATAGGCGATTACCTTACGGCTCGAAAACTGACCTGGGCAGCTTATCCCGAGCTGATCAAAAGCCTTTACAATCAATTAGCTTCGCGCGACTACTTCAAGTCCTACATGAGTAACCCCGATCGCTCCTTCCGTGAGGATTGCGACCTGGTGAGCCGCTTCTTCTGCGATGAGTTGCAGGAGTGCGAAGCGCTGGACGAAGCCCTCGAGGAGATGTCGATTCTCTGGAGCGACGACCTCCCCTTCATCCTGATCATGGTGATGCGCACCCTGCAAAACCTCAAGGCCTCGCACACCGATATCAAGGTGTTGCCCAAGTTCAAGAACGACGACGACCGCGACTTTGTGCGTACCCTCTTCGAGAAGAGCCTGCTGCACTATGACGAGCACCTGCGCTACATCGAGAACTACACCCGCGGGTGGGATGTGGAGCGCATCGCCTTCATGGATAACCTGATCCTGGCTGTTGCCCTCACCGAGCTCAAGGAGTTCCCCTCGATCCCCGTGAAGGTAACCTTTGACGAGTTTATCGAGATCGCCAAGTACTACTCCACGCCCGGCAGCAGCACCTTCATCAACGGCATCTTGGACAAGATGGTGGCCTCGCTCAACGAAGAGGGACTCATCCGCAAGGCGGGGCGCGGTCTGATCAACGACTCACTCCGTTAATGTGATGGCTCGTTGCCTCGGCCTTTCGACCTTGTTGCTCCTCCTGCTGTCGGCATGCGGTGGCCCCGCACCGAAGCAGCAGCGCCCCGAGCCGGTAGGAAAAGTGGTGGTCATAACGGACTCATTATTGCTCCATGGAGGCTCCGATACCCTGCGCCTGGGGGTGTTGCGCAGTGGTGAGCAGGCCCGCACAAGGCTCAACCTGCGCAACGAGACCGCGCAGCCGATGCTTCTGCTGGGTGAAGAATTAACTTGCGGTTGCATAGCCTTAGACTATGAGCGTAAGCCGATTGCAAAATCTGAGTACCTCCCCCTCCAGGTAGATTTCGACAGCCGTGGGCTCTGGGGATGGCAGCTCAAACTCTTCTACCTCCACCTGCATGGGGCCGAAGCTCCGCTGAAAATATACGTCGAGGCAGAGTTGGAATAACCGCAAAAAAGTTGTACCTTTGTCTCTCGGGTCGGAGGAGCGCACGGAGCTCTCCCCACCGACAAGCAGAAGATAGAACCAAGAAAAGTAAACCGAATACGAATTAACAAAAAATTAGAAAACTATGATGAATTTATTGCAGGCAGCAGCCCCCCAAGGCCAGTCGAGCCTTTCGTTCCTCTTTATGATCGGTCTGATGATCCTCGTGATGTGGCTCTTCATGTGGCGTCCCGAGTCGAAGCGCCGCAAGGAGCTCCAGAAGTTCCGCGACGGCCTTAAGAAGGGCGACAAGGTGGTAACCGCCGGCGGCATCTATGCTACCGTGAAGGAGATTCACGAGACCACCCTTCTGATTGAGGTGGACAGCAATGTGACGCTTCGAGTGGATAAGAATATGGTGGTTGCCGACCCCACAAAGTAATTTTTTTGTGATAGTGCCCCACCTGCGGCACTTCCCTTATCGGGGCGAATGGATAGTACGACAAGTACAACCCATCCGCCCCGATTTCACGAAGCCCCACATCTGGGGCACTCTGACAAAAAAACCGTCGTAACGACGGCCCTATCTATTCACTTTGCCTATCGGGATGTAATACCGGAAAATAGAAAAGGGTCGTTACGACCCCTGCCCGTCGTTGTTTTTAAGGTCGAGCGTTGCAACTACCGCCTTCTGACAAAAAGGAGAGCTTATCAATCATTCATTGCGAGCGCTTAAGGCGCGTGGCAATCCTCCACTTAAATGAGCAATTATTTAGCATTCAGCGGTCAGCACTCAGCTGTCAGCTAATTAAATCAGCCCCGCTTCGTAGTAGACCACGATCTGTTCGATCATCCGATCCTCGCCCGTCTTGTCGTAGTCGTCTTTCAGGTCGTGGCCGAAGACCTTGCCCACGGTTTGCCAGAAACCCGCCACAAAGCCTCCGCGAAACTCCTTGAGGATCTCGTAGGCGGTATATTCGGTCTCTCGGTCGATGAGTTTGAGGAGCACGCGCCCCTGGGTGCGGGTCATCTTCTTCAGTACGGGGGTGTACTCCTCCTTGATCTCGTCGTAGAGCCCCTTGATGTACTCCCTCTGTGCCTTTTTGGTCGGCAGACGCGTGAGCTCGGCCTCCATCTCGTCCATCTTCTCGCGGGCCGTTTGCGCCAGAGGATAGACCGCCTTCACGGCTGCCACAAGCTTGCGCCACTTGCGGGTGTCGATCCCCTTGGAATAGACGTAGACGGGCAGGGCGTAGATGTGGGGGATGCTGTCGCCGCGCTCATCGATCTGCCAATTCTGAAACCAGTAGCCGCGCTCACGCGGCGAGCGGCCGCGCCGCTGCGCCGAGGCCTCACCGAAGATCAGCAGGGCCACAAGCAGAAAAAATGCGTATCGGAGTGCGCGTTTCATGGTAAAAAGTTCTATCTTTGTCGTCGTAACGACGGCTTCAGCTTTCAGCCGCCACGGCACGGGATGAATCAAGCGGGGTTCACCTGTTTTGAAGGGGGCTGTGAAGGGCGCTTTGGGCCCTCGCTATGCAAAGATAACGATATTTTTTAGAGAAATCATACAAAAACACGAGAAATTATGTTGGAAAAAGGTTTGACGGCACAGAGCACGACTACGGTCGTGGCCGAGAATACGGCAGCCCAAATGGGCTCGGGCGATATGGCGGTCTTCGCCACACCGGCCATGGTGGCCCTGATGGAGAATGCGGCCATGCGGGCCGTGGCACCCCACCTCGAGGCGGGAGCTACGACCGTGGGCTCGGAGATGAATACGAGCCACATCAAACCCTCGGGCTTAGGGGCTGTGGTGACCGCTACGGCAGTTCTGACGGCTGTCGAGGGGCGCAAATTGACCTTTACGGTCGGAGCCCGCGATGGTGAGGGGCTGATTGGCGAGGGCACCCATGTCCGCTTTGTGGTGGATCGTGAGCGCTTCCTTGCGAAGGTGAAATAGCGGGAGCGATAAACTGAAAAATGAGCCGTTTGCGCGGCTCATTTTTTTATTCTTTCGGCTAATATCCTAAGATAACCCCCTTGTCAATCCAGAAGTTGGCGATGTATTGTTGGGTGAATTTTATCACATAATCCTGTCCGATGCCGTTGCTATACAACCACCCTCCATACAGATAACGGGCGTATAAATTCGCTTGGAGTGTCGCATAGTTGGTGAAATCCGGTTGGGTTGAGTAGGTCACAATATACTTCACAGCATACGGAGCATCTGCCTCGGTGTAGGAGAGGTAGCCATTTACATTTGGTCGTGGGGCCTCCTCCGGCAGTTCAAAGGTATACGCCTCCAAATCGGATATCGTTTTGTATTGGTTCGTTTTCAGCTGCACATATTTGTGCTCTGACAACTCTTTGGTCGAATAAGGCGGTATAACCAATATGCGCTCCTGGGTGAATGTGGTCGATACGGTGTTTTGGGAGCTTGTGCCGATGGCTACTCCTCCCAAGGCAATGCCTACCCCTGTGCCACTTCCTTGTGATACGGTTGTCTGCTCGGAGCTGTGGTAGCTTTTCGAAGAGCCGTCGCTATTGATTCGAAAACTATTTGCCAAGTCGATATAGATTGTTTTGCCGCTCTTGTTTTTAAGTTCTATTGCATATTTAACCAGGTAGCCACTGCCATACGCTGCATCAAATACCCTTTTGGGTACGATTCTCATCTCTAAATCATCCGTGGAGACCAGCGAGGAGTCGGACATGGCCATAATCGGAAAATAGGATTTGGAGGCCTTCTCCTTGGGACTCTTGGCAAATTGAATGGGAGTCTTGTAACTGTCTATTATCTCCTGGTTGTTTGCTGCGGGCTGTTTATGGATAAATCCCACAACGCCATCATTCGATTCGGCCCTCTGTGCAGCAGACTCGGTGAAGAGCTCTTTTTCGCCATTGGCGTATTTGATGGTGAAGATATGGGCACGCTTGAGTGTGTAAATCGGGCCATCCGGATTCGACCACTTTTTATACTCCACCTCCGATTCGCCAATCTTTATCACTTTGGCCTCTAGCAATTCGCCATCTTTAAGTACGATGGTATCTTGGGCTGCAACCGTCATGCTTGCCACGAGCAATGGAATAAGAAACAGGGCTCTTTTCATATAAATTCGGGTGTTACGGTGAGTATCTTAGCTGCGCCGTAGGAGAATCTCTCCGCTGCGCAACAGGACAAAAGTATGAAAAAAAATCTATTTATCAACCATTCCTCGAGATTTATATTTGGCGGAGAAATAAATTTTACTTACCTTTGCACCGCTTACGAGCAACGGATTGAACTGTGGTGTAATGGTAACACAGCAGATTTTGGTTCTGTCGTTCTGGGTTCGAGTCCCGGCAGTTCAACTAAAAAAAGAGGCCTGAAAGCCTCTTTTTTTTAGTTGAACTGCCGTTCCTTTAGGGCGGGTTGCGCGAATAGATTGTGTTGATTTTATAGTGGTCAGTTATCAGTTTGCTTGACTGCGTGTGAGTTTACATTGTCAAGCAACTAATTGCTAATTACTAATTACTAATTGCTAATTCCTCATTAGCTGACTGCTGACCGCTGAATGCTAAATAAAAAAATTGCTCATTGCTCATTGCTCATTGCCTATTATTTCGTATCTTTGCCCGATAAAGGCAAAAAGATAGAATTATTATAAGTATGTTTGAGAGTTTATCCGAAAAACTGGAACGGTCGTTTAAGATCCTGAAGGGTGAGGGCAAGATCACCGAGATCAATGTGGCCGAGACCTTGAAAGAGATTCGTCGTGCGCTGATTGATGCCGACGTGAACTATAAGGTGGCCAAGACCTTTACCGACGAGGTGAAGCAGAAGGCCCTGGGTCAGAATGTGCTGACGGCCGTGAAGCCGGGTCAGATGCTGACGAAGATTGTGCGCGATGAGTTGGCCCAGTTGATGGGTGGCACGGCTACCGATATCAACCTGCAGGGCAACCCCGCCGTTGTGCTGATTGCCGGTCTGCAGGGTTCGGGTAAGACCACCTTCTCGGGTAAGTTGGCCGCCTTCCTCAAGAAAAAGGGCCGCCAGGTGTTGCTCGTTGCCGGAGACGTCTATCGTCCTGCCGCTATCGATCAGCTGAAGGTGCTGGGCCAGCAGATTGGCGTAGAGGTCTATACCGAGGAGGGGAATATGAGCCCCGTGCTGATTGCCGAGAATGCCATCCGCCATGCCCGCTCGAAGAGCTACAACGTGGTGATTGTCGATACGGCGGGTCGTCTGGCCGTGGATGAGGCGATGATGCAGGAGATCACTGCTGTTAAGGCCGCCGTGAACCCCTCGGAGACCTTATTCGTGGTCGATTCGATGACGGGTCAGGATGCTGTGAATACCGCCAAGGAGTTCAACGACCGCCTCGATTTCGATGGCGTGGTGCTCACCAAGCTCGATGGTGATACGCGCGGTGGTGCTGCGATCTCGATCCGCTCGGTGGTTGATAAGCCGCTGAAGTTTATCTCGAGCGGCGAGAAGATGGATGCCTTGCAGGTCTTCCACCCCGAACGTATGGCCGACCGTATCCTGGGTATGGGTGATGTGGTGTCACTCGTGGAGCGTGCGCAGGAGCAGTTCGACGAGGAGGAGGCCCGCCGCCTGAAGAAGAAGATCGTCAAGAACCAGTTTGACTTCAACGACTTCCGTTCGCAGATCAATCAGATCAAGAAGATGGGTAACCTGAAGGATGTCGCCTCGATGATTCCGGGCATGGGCAAGATGCTCAAGAATGTCGATATTCCGGATGATGCCTTCAAGTCGGTGGAGGCGATTATCGACTCGATGACCCCCTACGAGCGCGAACACCCCGAGGTGCTGAATGCCCGTCGCCGTGAGCGCATCGCCAAGGGCTCGGGAACCAACATGGCCGAGGTGAACCGCCTCTTGAAGCAGTTCGAGGAGACGCGTAAGATGATGAAGATGGTGGCCGGTGGCGGTCTGCAGCAGAAGATGGCGCAGATGAAGCGCGGCGGCGGATTCCGCAGATAACAAGTAAAGATTCACAATTCACAATTATGGTGCTTGATCCCAATCAAGCACCTTTTTTATTATACTTTTGGTGCTTATATACAAGATTACACAATAGGGATCGAAATTCACTTTGCACACTTTTTTTACTCACGGCGTTCCGCCGTGTTTATAAATGCTGACCCACCCCCTAAATCCCCCGCCTCGGGCAGGGGACTTAGTCAGCCTGACGGCTGAAAAAGAGGTCATTTTACACCTTGGTGTAAAATGATATATAATTACCATACTTTTATATGAATAGAATTGCAGAAGCTCGGATTATGGTGTCTTCTTATTAATAGCAGAATTTTCTGCTTTCGCCAATTCTTAATCTAACACCTTAAACTGAAAAGAGAACCCCCTTTACCGTTCTCTTGTCCTTATTGAGATATAAATCTTTTTCAATAAAACACAATGGCGATCTGTTTTTTGGGGGAGTTTGGATTTTCGCCCATAAATTGCCCGTGGTTCATTGCTTATTACACAATTCTTTGTATCTTTGTCCGTTAAAAGCATAAATTATGCACAAGAGCGGATTTGTAAATATCATCGGAAACCCCAATGTCGGGAAATCGACCCTGATGAATGCCCTGGTGGGTGAGCGGCTGTCGATCATTACCTCGAAGGCGCAAACAACGCGCCACCGCATCATGGGTATTGTCAATGGCGAGGATTTTCAGATCGTCTATTCCGATACGCCCGGAATCCTGAAGCCCAACTACAAGCTGCAGGAGAAGATGATGAAGTTTGTTACCGGAGCCATTGTCGATGCCGATGTGATCCTCTATGTTACCGATACGGTGGAGCAGGGCGATACCGAAGGGGCCGAGGTTGTCGAGAAGATCGCCAAGAGCGGTATTCCTTGTATTGTGGTTATCAATAAGATTGACCTTTCAGCTCAAGACAAACTCGAGGTATTGGTGGCCCGTTGGCATGCACTGCTGCCCGAGGCACTGATCATCCCGGCCTCGGCCAAGGAGGGCTTCAATGTGGGGGCGATCTTCGATCGCATCCTGGAGTTGCTGCCTGAGGGGCCGGCCTACTACCCCAAGGATACGCTCACGGACAAAACCCTGCGCTTCTTCGCCTCGGAGATCATTCGCGAGCAGATCCTGAAACAGTATGAGAAGGAGATTCCCTACTGCTGTGAGATTGAGATTGACACCTACAAAGAGGAGCCGACGATCGACCGCATTGCGGCCACGATCTACGTCTCGCGCGACTCGCAGAAGGGTATTCTGATCGGCCACAAGGGCGAGAAGCTCAAGAAGGTGGGTCAGAAGGCCCGCGAGGAGATGGAGCGCTTTTTGGGGAAGAAGGTTTTTCTTCAACTCTTTGTCAAGGTGAACGATGATTGGCGTAACAATGACAAGCAGTTGCGCCGTTTCGGATATGAGTTGGAATAAGGTAAATCGTAGCGTATTTTTGTGAGGCGATTGCGTAGATATTTGCTGCTGTTGGTGATGCTCTTTGCGGTGTTGCCTGCGGAGGCGCAGTACAACCGCGAATACTTCTTCTGGATGGGCCGCCGCCTGATGATGGAGAAGGAGTATTCGGAGGCGATACGCACCCTCAACATCCTGCTGCGTGCCGATGAGAAGGCCTTTGAGGGGTACTTCTGGCGCGGCATTGCGAAGTATCAGCTGGGCGACCTGCTGGGTGCTGATGCCGACTTTACAATCGCTTTGGAACTCAATCCGGTCTATACGATTGCCTATACCTATCGCGCCATTACCCGCTCGCGGTTAGGTAATTACGACGATGCACTTAAAGATTTCCAGGAGGCGATAGATCTGCGCCCCGACCTGCCGAATCCCTACTATAGTCGTGGCGTTACGCGCCTGCTGAATCAGCAATTCAAGGAGGCTATTGCCGATTTCGATCAATTCATCCTGCAGGAGGACAAGGTGGCGGATGCCTATCTGAATCGCGGGGTCGCCTACCTCTACCTCAAGGATACGGTGAGGGCCTATGAAAATTTCGATCGGGCGGTGCGTACCAATCGCGAGTATCCCGAGAGCTACAACCGTCGCGGGGCCCTCTACATGCAGCAGGCGCGATTTGCCGAGGCCGAGGCCGACTTCGACATGGCGATCGCTTGCGACTCCACCCACTTGCTCTCCTACTTCAACCGCGCCTTGGTCTACTCCAATACCAACCGCCCCCTGCTTTCGCTCCAAGATTTGGATAAGGTGATCGAGTTGGATAGCACCTCTTCACTGAGTTACTACAACCGCGCCATCATCCGCTCGCAGATCGGCGACTACGGGCGTGCCCTGGAGGACTACGACCGCGTGGCCCGCTACTCGCCCGACAACGTCTTGGTCTACTACAACCGCGGTACGCTCTACGCCTACCTGGGGCGTCCGGACCGCGCGATAGAGGACTTCACGCGTGCCATCGACCTCTACCCCGACTTTGCCAACGCCTACCTGAATCGAAGCGCCATGCACTATGAGTTGGGCGATATGAAGGCTGCCCGCCGCGATCGCGATGTGGCACAGCGCAAGATCGCCGCCTACAAGGCGCGATTGAGCGACTCGACCTACTCGATCTATGCCGATACCACGCAGCATTTCGATCGCCTCCTGTCGTTCGACTCCAACCTCTCGGGAAGCCGTTTCGAGCGCATCCGAACGGCCGGAGCTGCCGAAAATCTGAAGCTGATCTCGCTCTTCAAGTTCACCCTCACGAATCCCGACTCCACCCTCAAGGCCCTGCGCAAAGTCCACTACACGCCTCGTGAGTTGGAGTTTGGCAAGCGCATCGGTCACCCGCAACTCCACCTGACACACGGCGAAACGAACATCCCGGCCGACTCGCTGCTGCTGCTCGATCGGGCTGCGGCGGAGCGCATTCACAGCGCCGAGCAGCAGGGATGGGAGATGCTCTTCGAGCGAGCCTTGACCCAGTCGCTCGTCAAGCAGTACACCAACTCGGTGAATACCTATTCGATGGCCATTGAGCTCAATCCGGCCAATCCCTTCCTCTACCTGAACCGTTCGACGACACGGGCCGAGATGATTGACTTCATCTCTTCGATTGACAACGCTTACCAGCGCATCACCATCGACAGCGATCCCGCCCTGCGCCTGCAGAACAACATCACGCGCAACTACGACTACGACGAGGCGATCGAGGACTTGAACAAGGCCTTGAAGCTCTACCCCGACTTCGTTTATGCCCTCTACAACCGCGCCAACCTGATGGCTCTCTCGGGGAAACTCCCCGAGGCCTATGCCGACTATACGCGGGCCATCGAACTCAATCCGCAGTTTGCCGAGGCCTACTACAACCGCGGTCTGGTGCAGATCCTGATGAAGGATACGCGCAAGGGGTGCCTTGACCTCTCGAAAGCCGGTGAGCTGGGTATTGGCCAGGCCTATGAGGTATTGAATCACTACGCCAAGCCCGAACATTAATTAATGCCGATGTAAAAAGCTATTATTCACTTAAATCTAAATTTTATATGACAAAAGCTATTCAACTCAAACTCAACGACTCGATCGTGGCTCGTTGGACGGCTCTGATCCTCATCGCCCTGATGATGTTCTTTGCCTACATGTTTGTGGACATGATGTCGCCGCTGAAGTCGCTGATCGAGACGCAGCGCGGTTGGGACAGTACCACGTTCGGCACCTATGCCGCCTCGGAGTACTTCCTCAATGTCTGCGGTTTCCTGATCCTTGCGGGTATCATCCTCGACAAGATGGGTATTCGCTTCACGGGTCTGCTGTCGGCCTCGCTGATGGTGATCGGTGCCGGCATCAAGTACATCGGTATCTCGGAGGGCTTCCAGACCACCGAGTTCTGCCAGTGGCTCAACAGCTGGTGGCCCGCCCTGCCCGGAAGTGCCAAGATGGCTTCGCTGGGCTTCATGGTCTTCGGCTGTGGCTGTGAGATGGCCGGAACGACCGTCTCGAAGGCCATTGCCAAGTGGTTCAAGGGTAAGGAGATGGCGCTGGCCATGGGTCTTGAGATGGCCATTGCCCGCCTGGGTGTCTTTGCCGTGATGTGGCTGGCTCCGTTGTGGGCCAAGTGGTTCGATCAGTCGATCGTGGCTCCCATTGCCTTCTGCTCGGCACTGCTCTGTGTCGGTTTGCTGTGCTTCTCGGTATTCGTGGTGATGGATCTCAAGCTCGACAAGCAACTCAAGGCCGCCGGCGAGCTCTCGGAGGAGGCTTCGGAGGAGGAGTTCAAATTCAGCGACCTGGGCAAGATCTTTGCTAATAAGATGTTCTGGCTCGTAGCCCTGATGTGCGTGCTCTACTATTCGGCTATCTTCCCCTTCCAGCGCTATGCGCCCAACTTCCTGGAGGTAACCTTAGGTGTGGATCTCGAGACGGCTTCGCGTCTGTTCAGCTGCTTCCCCGTACTGGCCATGATTCTCACCCCCGTCCTTGGTGCACTGCTCGACTTTAAGGGCAAGGGTGCCACGATGCTGATGCTCGGTGCGCTCATTATGATCGCTTGCCACCTCAGTTTCGCCTTTGTGCTGCCCTTGTTCCCCTACAAGTGGTTGGCCCTGCTGATCGTTGTGGTGCTGGGTGTATCGTTCTCGTTGGTTCCGGCCGCCCTCTGGCCCTCGGTACCCAAGATTATCGACGAGAAGATCCTGGGTTCGGCCTACTGCGTGATCTTCTGGATTCAGAACATCGGCTTGTGCCTCGTGCCCCTCTTGATCGGTGCCGTGCTGGAGGCTACGGGTGGCTATACCGTTCCGATGATGATCTTCGCCTCGTTTGGTGTGGTAGCCTTTATCATCGGCTTCTACCTCAAATTGGAGGACAAGCGTAAGGGTTACGGACTGGAGCTCCCCAACGTCAAGAAGTAGCCTTCTCGATCTCGTAGAAAATCGCCCCCAAAAGTTTTCTATCTAAACTTTTGGGGGCTTCTATTTTTTTTCTTCTTCTCCTAACCAGCTCCTGGGTTGTGTTCGCTTGAGGTTGCAGATTGCGGTGCGCTCTTTTGGGTAACTTTATGCCTCGTGACAACTTTGGCACCACACTTCGAGGAGTCGTCTGCACATCTCCTCCCAGGTGAAGCGCTTCGATTCGTCGGCCATGCCTTGGCGAAGGTTCGAGAGGGTCTCTGCATGGCTGATGCGCTCGATGGCAGAGGCGATCTCCTCGACCTTCGGAGCGCAGACAAGGCCCGCTTTTTCGTGGGGAACAATCTCGGCCAGACCGCCCACATGGGTGACGATCACCGGCAGGTTGAACTTGTAGGCGATCTGCGTGACACCACTCTGCGTGGCGCTCTTGTAGGGAAGCACCAAGAAATCGGTTGCCGAGAAGAAGTTCTTTACCTCTTCATCGGGAATAAAGCGATCATGCAAGATCACGCTATCCTTTAGCTCGGGAGTGTTAATCTGCTTAAGATAAGGGGCTTTGTCCGTGTAAAACTCCCCTGCTACCACCAACTTGTACGCCTTCATTTCGCCTTTTTGGCGCAACATGCGCCACGCCTCGAGCAGCAGGTCGAGCCCCTTGTAGTCGCGAATGAGCCCAAAGAAGAGGGCGTAACGCTTTTCGGGGTCGAGCCTGAGCGCGCGGCAGGCCTCTGTGCGGTCGATCTTCTCGCCGTAGTTCTCGAACATGGGGTGTGGAGAGAAGAGGGCCGGAGCCGTGCTGTAGGCTGCAAGTTCGCGGTGGACCTGCTCCGACATGTAGACGAAGCCATCCACGGCACCCAGAAACCAGTGGTTAAACCAACGGTCGAAGAAGTGGGGCTCATGTGGCTCTACATTATCAATTTGGCAGATGAATTTCGTGTGGCCGTTGCGCCTTGCCAGGCGGGCAATCGTTCCGAAGCAGGGGGCCATAAAGGGGGTCCAATACTTCAAGATCACCATGTCGGGCCGCTCGCGCTTAATGCGCAACCCTTGGCGAATCCAATTCAGGGGGTTGGCCGTGTGGATGCAGCGTTCGATCCGCAGATCCTCGGGTGCAGGGGCATCGGTATATTGGCTCTTGCCCGGAAAGAGAAATTCGGGGTACTGCACCGTGAAGGTCTTCAGCTCCACGTCGTGCCCCTCACGGAGGTAGTGGCGGGCCATGGTCTGCATAATGGCCGCCAGCCCACCCCGAAAGGGATGAGCCGGACCTATGAATTGTATTTTCAGTTTTTTATCCGCCATTATGTAAGGTATTGCAGCAGATCTGTTACAGGCTTCTTACCTCGGCGAAGGCCTCGGCCCAGGGGCTCGCCTCGTAGGAGGCGATGGCCTCCGAGGGGACGTAGAGTGTAGCCTTCGACCGGGTGATCTTTCCCTCATAGCTCAGCTCGGGCACCTTGTTGGCGTGCAGAATCACCTTCCTGAGCTTCGGGCAGTCGGTAAACTGCTTGAGCGAGACGAGCCGGGTACAGGCCGCCAAGGTCAGTACCTCCAAATTGGGCTGCGGAGCAAAGGTGGGCGAAAAGGTTTCGTCGGTCCATTCGATCCAATGCGTAAGGTTTAAGGAGCTGAAATCCAGCGATGTGAAGCGATTGTTTTCGCAGCACAACAGCTTCAGCCGATCGGTGGAGCCGAATGAGATCTGGGTGATCTCGTTGTTCGGGCAATGAAGGTTTGAGATGTTGGGGTTTGTCGTCAGATCAAGGGTTTTCAGTTTGGCATTACCGCAAGAGAGAATCGCTAACTCGGGGTTTAAATCGGTGTTGATCTCGCTAATATTAGTTTCATCGAAATATAACAAAGTCAACTCTTCTGCATGAGAGATATCTATCTTGCTGATCGGATTCTGCGAAACGTCCAAATAGGTCAGATCGCGAAGCTTCGAAATGTCGATTGTCTTAATCTTATTGCCTCTCAATGAAAGCGTTTCGACCTTTGTGTTTCGAGAGAGGTTTATTGTACTTAAGGCATTCTCTTGCAGCACAACGGAGCTCAACTCCGAATTCTGCGTCAGGTCGATTGTGTTGATTGCTGTCTTGTTTATGGTTAAGTGCTCCAGACGGGGGCAATAGCGCAAATCGATGGACGAAAGGGCCGCATGCCGAAGCTCGAGCACCTCCAGGTCTTCGCAGTAGCGTACATCGAGGCTTTTGAGTGCACCGTTGGTGGAGAGCACGCTCAATTTCTCGAGGCGCGAACCGCTGACCTGCAGCTCTTCGAGCTCCGAGGTGGGGATCTCAAGCTCCTCGAGATCGGTGTGGCTGACGTTGAGCTTTTTGAGGCGGCACTCTCCCTGGTTGATCTTGAAACGAAGCTCTCTAAGGTTCGAGTTGTGCGAGAGGTCAAGCTCGATAAGTACCGATGAGCGAACCTCCAAAGCCTCGAGGTTTTTGAAATATTCGATACCCTTCATCGAGATGAAGCGGCCGTAGTCGGCCTGCAGTTCGGGGGAGTCCTCGTCGTAGATGATGCGCTCGGCACGCTCCACCTCGGACATCGAGAGGCGGCCGTCACCGTTGCTGTCGAAGCGCACAAGGGCATAGCGGGCAAAGTAGGGGTCGTCGATCACCTCCATCACATCGTCCACATGGGGCAGGGCCTCGGGCTCGGTCAGCTCGGGCAACTTGGGCGGGGTTGTCTTTTGGGTGTCGGGCGAGATCAGCTCTTCGCCATCACCGCATGCCGTCAGGAGCCATGCGGCCGTCAAGATCCAAAGTAGTCGTTTCATGGTTATTTCGTATTTTTTTTATTTTTGTTATAGTTTGTAATCCTCTGTTTCTTTGCTATTTAAACAGTCGGATGTAAAGTCTGATTGTAATGGGCAATTTTGAATATTCAAAATTTTACCTCCACTCCAATCTTGCCCGCACGGCGGCCGTTCCGTTGCTTACGATCTCGAAGAGGTCGCAATCTTCGCGGTGCTCATGACCGATTTCGAGCTCTTGCCCGTAGCGACATTCGTGCTGGAAATTCACATCCAGGCGCAGCGGGCGATCCTCCACAAAGCTTTCGATCGGCAGACGGTCGAGCATCATCTCGAGGTAGCGCAGCGTATTGACGTGGCGGTTGAAGTCGATATCGCTATAGACCACATTGCGAGTTACTTTCGTTTGTGGCTCAATAGCCCCCAGGCGCTTTGGAGCCTCGGTCGGCGAGGGGCACTCCACAAGGTATTTGCCATAGTTCTCGGCAATCGTCGGAGTGGTCAGGTCGATTGGGCGGCGCGACGTGAGGTCGATCATGCACCACTGGGTCACTACCCTGCCGAACTCGCGGCCCTCGCTGTCCTGCACGGTGAAGTTACGCGTGGACATCATGCGGCCGTAGTCGCTCACCCAGGTGGTGATCGTAAAGTCGGTGTACTGTTCGGGGCGGCGGTCGAACTCCACAGCCATGCGCAATAACACCCATGAGAAGTTCTCTTTATTTAAGGTGTCGGTTCCGAATCCTTTGATCTGCGCATCGCGTCCCGCCACGCTCAGCACGGCATTCGTGAGAGCTGCAATCGAGGCGCGCATCGTGAAATCGACCCACTGCGGATCGACGCGGTGAGGATAATGAGTCTTTTCTGCCATCGTGAATTTTGTTGTTTCCAGTAACAAATGTACGATTTTTTTTGTAAATTTATTGCTGGAAAAGCGAAAGATTAAAATAAATTATCGTAAAACAATAAATATTATTTGTTTTTCGGATAAAAATAGTTATCTTTGCCGAAGCAAACCGGGGAGAAGTGCCCTGCGGAGAAAAGAAAAGAGTGAAAAAAGCATGAAAAAGAACGAAAAAAGTGCGCTGAACCGCCGACTGATGGTGATCTATGTCGGCTATTTTCTGCTGCTGGCCGTGAGCTTTGTCAGCAGCACGATGCCGCTGATGAGTGTCGGTTATAAGAGCGGCGCGGCCTTGGCTCACTTGGAGGAGCAGGATAAGAAGTGTTATATGGTGGCTGTGCGTCCTATCCCGATGGCTAATCCCGATCTGTCGGCTCTAAAGGAGGTGGAGCACGGCTATCTGTCGATGAATCCCTATGAGGGCTTTGTTGCTGTTGCGCTCGACCCGAACAGCGCACCCGAATCTTTGATTGAAAAGATGGATCGTAACGCTATGACAATCTTTGCGGTCAATTTGGTGATTTTGCTCTGTTGGGTGGTTATCTATGTGTTGATTGCTCTGATCATCAACTCGATGCGTTGCTCGATTCGCGATCAGCATCCCCTGCCGCAGCGGAACATCCTCTACATGCGTCTGATTGGTGGATTCATCCTTCTGAATGTCTTTTGCGAGTGGCTGACCCTCCACTTGGGCCATCAGATGGTAGCCCTCTCCTATGGCTCGATGCCCGAAGGCTTCGAGCAGGTGATCCCCTCCTATATCATTGCCATCCTGGCTCTGCTTGTGATCTTCTCGGCGGAGATCTTCTCGGTGGGCAGCAAACTGAGCGAGGAGCAGAAACTGACTATCTGATCTTAAACTCGAAATAAAAAACGCAACTATTATGAAAAACAACGTAAAAAATATCGGGGGGGGGATTTAGATATGGCAATTATCATCAACATAGACGTAATGATGGCCAAGCGCAAGATGTCGCTTGGCGAGCTCTCGGAGCGCGTGGAGATTACCCCTGCAAACCTCTCGATCCTCAAAAACGGCAAGGCGCGAGCCATTCGTTTTTCGACCCTGGAGGCCATCTGCCGCGAGTTGCAGTGCCAACCCGGAGATATTATCGAGTATCGGGAAGAAGAGGAGTAGGCCGATTTGCATTCACAATTAAATAAAGAAAACAATTAAACAATTAAAATTGCACGACACAACAAGATACGAAGAGAAATATAAAGCCTGAAACAAAAACAAAAACAAAACTAAACCAATTTAATTAAAGCACTATGAAAAAAATTCTGGTAAGCATTGTTGCCCTGGTGGCTGCAATGGGTGCTTGGGCTCAGGATCAGGGTCAGAACCCGATGATGCAGCCCCTGCCCAATGACCCGGCGGTGCGCATCGGTCTCCTGGAGAACGGCATGCGCTACTACATCCGCCACAATGAGAAGCCGAAGGATTTGGCCAACTTCTGGATCGTCTACGACGTGGGCGCCATTCAGGAGGAGGATGACCAGCAGGGTCTGGCCCACTTCCTGGAGCACATGGCCTTCAATGGCACGAAGAACCTGCCCGACAAGCAGCTCATCGAGTATTGCGAGAAGATCGGTGTGGCCTTTGGTCGTAACCTGAATGCCGCAACGAGCTGGGATTACACCTACTATCAGTTGAACGACGTACCCGTGAAGCGTGGCGGCGAGCTGCGCGAGGGTGTGGTCGATTCGATGCTCATGATCCTGCACGACTGGTCGCACTTCATCGCCCTCAAAGGTGAGGAGATCGACTCGGAGCGCGGTGTGATCATGGAGGAGTTGCGCACCACGGATGGCGCCCAGCGTCGTGCCTCGATGAAGCTCATCGAGTCGCTCGGCAAGGGTACCCGCTATGAGAAGCGCAACCTGATCGGTCACCTCGATCAGCTGGCTTCGTTCCCCCACTCGGCTATCCGCAACTTCTATGAGAAGTGGTATCGTCCCGAGTTGATGACCTTCATTGTCGTGGGTGATATCGACGTAGATCAGATCGAGACGAAGCTCCGCGCCCTGATGGCCGATGTGCCCGTATCGCCTGCCGATGCCGCACAGAAGGAGGTGATCATGATCCCCGACAACGAGGAGCCCATCATCTCGATCTTCACCGATCCCGAGATGCAGCGCTCGCAGGCTACGCTCTATGTGAAGCATCCTGCCCTGCCGAAGGAGGTGAACTCCACGATCATGGCCGCCTTGATCAACATGATCGATACCTACCTCGCCACGATGGCCAATGCCCGTCTGGAGGAGATCACCATGAAGCCCGATGCCCCCTTCCTGGGTGCCTACATCTACAACGGTTCGGTGGGCATCATGCCTACGCTGGAGACCGCCATGCTGGGCGTAACGACCAAGGATGGTGAGCTGGCTCAGGGCTTTGCCGCTGCTCTTGTCGAGCTGGAGCGCATGCGCCGTCACGGCTTTACGCTGGGTGAGTTTGAGCGTGCCAAGGCCGATCTGCAGGCTCAGATCGAGCGTCAGTATGCCAACCGCAACGACAACATGCACCTCTTCTATGTGAACCGCTACATGGATCACTTCCGCCTCAACAAGGCTATTCCCGATGCCGAGACGGAGTTCCAGGTGGATTCGCAGCTCTTGCAGATGATCACCGTGGATATGGTGAATGCTCGCCTGAAGGAGCTCTTCACCGACCGCAACCAGGTGATCTGTGTGAATGCCCCCGAGAAGGAGGGTCTGCAGAACCCCACCGAGGAGATGGTACTCGCCATCCTGAAGCAGGTGGCTGCACTGCCCGCCGAGGCTGTTGAGCCCTATGCCGACACGACGGTGATCGAGCCGCTGGTGGCTCCCGATGCTCCGCTGGCCGGTTCGCCCGTGAAGAAGGAGGTGAAGAACGAGAAGTTCGGCACTATCGAGTGGACCCTCAAGAACGGCACCAAGATCGTGGTGAAGCCCACCACCTTCAAGGCTGACGAGGTGCTCTTCATGGCTCGTGGCGACGGTGGTTCGTCGATCCTGGCCGATAATGATGAGGCTGCCATTGCCGAGCAGCTGCTCCCCACGCTGCGCGCTATGATGGGTGTATCGAAGTACTCGGCCGTAGAGCTCCAGAAGCAGCTCTCGGGTAAGAATGTCAATCTCCAGCCCACGGTAGGTATGATTTCGCAGGGTCTGCGCGGCTCGTCGTCGCCCAAGGATCTCGAGACCCTGCTGCAGCTCGTCTACCTGAATTTCACGGCTCCCCGATTCGATGAGGCTGACTTCCAGACCTTCTACAACCAGTACAAGAGCTACCTGGTGAACATGAACTCGAACCCCGACTACCTCTTCCAGAAGGAGCTTATCAACACGATCTATGGCGGCAACCCCCGTTCGCAGATCCTCTCGGCCGAACTGCTGGACAAGGTGAAGTTCGAGCGTCTTGAGGCCATCAATGCCGAGCTCTTCCCCGATGCCAACGAGTTTACCTTCACCTTCGTGGGTAATGTGGATGTCGAGGCGCTGAAGCCCCTGGTTGAGAAGTATATCGGTTCGATCCCCACCACCTCGAAGGTGATGAAGAAGGTCGATGACGGTCGTGCCCTTGCCAAGGGTCAGATCCTTAAGGAGTTCAATACGGAGATGCAGCAGCCTAAGGTAAGCCTCTTCGTAGGTCTCTCGGGTAATGTGGAGTACACGCTGAAGAACAAGCTCACGCTGCGCCTCTTGACCGAGGCCATGTCGAGCGTTTACCGCGATATCATCCGTGAGAAGATGGGTGCCACCTATACGATTGGTGCCTCGGGTATGATCGACTACTACCCCACCTCGGAGTTCTTCGTACAGATCGGTTGCGACACCAACGAGCGTCAGGCCGACCATGTCGTGGCTACGATTATGGCTGAGCTGGCCAAGATCTACCTCAACGGTCCTTCGGTTGAGAACATCGAGAAGACCCGCGAGTTCCTCCTTAAGCACCACAAGGGTACGCTGGAGGTTAATAGCGACTGGCTCAGCTACCTGCTGGAGAACAACGCCACGGGTCTGGACTATGTGAACGACTATGAGGAGGTGCTCAAGTCGATCACGGCCGACGACGTGAAGGCTATGGCCGGCAAGGTGCTCGGCTCGGGCAATGTAACGAAGGTCGTTATGCGCCCCACCAAATAGTTCTCGATTTTAAGCGGTAAATTTTGCACCGCCTTGTCTGCCCCGAATGGGAAGTACGCACACAAGTACATCCCATCCGGGGCAGTCTTTGTTGGTATAAAATTTCCTCCCCTAAAATTAAAAAACCTCGCCGTTGTAATGACTCCCTTATCCTTTTGCTTTACAGCTCGGAATGTTGTGCCGGAAAAATAGAAAGGGTCGTTACGACCCCAATCAAGAACTGTCGCCGTTGTAATGACTCTCTTATCCTTTTGCTTTACAGCTCGGAATGTTGTGGCTGAAAAATAGAAAGGGTCGTTACGACCCAAATCAAGAACCGTCGCCGTCTTAACGATGGACCCACTTTATCGGAATTCTGTGAGTTGTAGGAATTTGGGGGATTATATAAATTGTCGAAAATTTTCATAACTCTTATGACTCTTATGACTCTTATGACACCTATATCTCCTATACCTCGCAAGAAAAAAACCGAACCGGCCTTTGCCGGTTCGGTTTTTTATTGAGATTTGCTTAATGCTCTCTATAAGCCAAACAAGATAAAAATCTGGGCTGTCAATACGCGCAGGAACATCACAACCGGATAGACCGTGGCGTAGCTGATGGCGGGCATATCGTTGCCGGCCGTGGAGTTGGCGTAGGCCAAGGCCGGGGGGTCGGTCATGGCGCCCGACATGAGACCCATCATGGTGTAGTAGTTGAGCTTGAGCACCGTGCGGGCGAAGATGCCCACAATCAGCAGGGGCAGGATGGTGATGATGGCTCCGTAGCCGATCCAGCGCCATCCGCCATCGGCAATCGTGGAGAAGAATCCGTCGCCGGCACCGATACCTACGGCTGCCAGGAAGAGGGCGATGCCCACCTCGCGGAGCATGAGGTTGGCGCTCATGGTCGTATAGGTCACCAGGTGGAAGTGGGGACCGAAGCGGCCGATCAGGATCGCCACGATCAGCGGGCCGCCGGCCAGACCCAGCTTCACGGGTTGGGGAACATTCATCAAGGGGATGGAGCCCAGCAACACACCTAAGGCGATACCGATGAAGATGGTGATCAGGTTGGGCTCGTTGAGCTTCTTCAGCGAATTGCCGAGCAGAGCCTCGACACGCTCAATACCCTTCAGTGTACCCACTACCATCACGCGGTCTCCGATCTGGAGCTCCATGTTCTGGTAGGGAATCAGATCGACACCGGCACGGTTTACGCGCGTGATGTTGATGCCGAAGCGGGTGCGGAGCTTGAGGTCGGCAAAGCGCTTGCCGTTTATGCTCGAGCGGGTGATCAGAATACGGCGCGACACGAGCTCGGAGTTGGGGACGTTCTTCCCCCACTCCTCGTCGGTCATCTCCACGGTGTGGCCCAGGAAGGCGATCACGGCGGGCATATCCTCGGGCGAGCTGATGATCAGCAGCTTTTCGTGGAGGTGGAGCACCGTCTCGGCCTCGGCGATGGTGATCGAGCCGTCGGCATGCTGAATGCGCGAGATCACAAAGGAGCGGTTCACCAATTGGCGGACATAGCCCACGGTCTTGCCGTCAAGCGTATCGTTGGCAAAGTCGAGCGACACGCGCTCGGGCATCTTGTTCTCCTGGCTGATCGCCTTCAACCCCTCGTCCTCCTTCTGGAAATTGATGCGCATCACATAGCGAATGATCAGCATCGAGAGGATGATACCCACGACACCTAACGGATAGGCCACGGCGTAACCTAAGGCGATGTTGGGATCGTTAATGCCCGTGGCATCGGTGTAGGCCTGCTGTGCAGCACCCAGACCCGGGGTATTGGTTACGGCTCCCGACAGAATACCCACCATGGTCGGAATATCCACGCCCGTTACCAGGTGGAGGATGTAGGCCGTCAGCACGCCCAGCAGCACAATGGCCGAAGCGAGCGACACCAGGGTCATGCCTCCCTGCTTGAAGGAGGAGAAGAATCCGGGACCCACCTGTAAACCAATCGAGAAGACAAAGAGAATCAGACCAAACTCCTTGACAAAGTGCAATACCTCGCCATCAATGGTCATCCCGAAGTGGCTCAAGATGATTCCCACGAAGAGAATCCAGGTGATGCCGAGCGAGACCCCTCCGATTTTTACCTTGCCGAGCAGAATGCCTCCCGTGATGGCCAGGGCCAACGTGAGCACCGCATGGGCAATGCCGTTACCGCAAAAAAGCGTGTACAACCAATCCATTTTTTCTACCTTGTTATATTTGGGCGCAAAAGTAGCCATAATTTCCGAATAACCAAACCTTTTTCGGAAATTCAAAAATCAAAATTCGAAATTCAAAATTTTTGAGCTGATACCAAATCTATACTCCTCCGTATCAGCCTATGTTTGTCCGAGTCGCCCCAGGCTGAGCGCGACCCGAGTCGACGCAAAAAGTGAACCTTCCACTTATTCCTACACTAAACCCTAATTATCCCCACAACCGGGAGTCGAACGGCCGCAGCAGCCGAGTGGCAAAAGGGAGGCATTGGATTTCAAAACGGGCGTAAAGCCTATGGCTAAAAGGATTGGCGATGGTGACGAGAAAATTAATTTACTCGGCATTATCGCCAATGCTTTTAACTTGCTTGCAAGTTGCGCGTTTTGTTATCCAATCAAATGGCCCCATGTTTGTCCGAGTCGCCCCAGGCTGAGCGCGACCCGAAGCGGAACGAAAAAAGAGGTCTGAACAAGACCTCTTTTGAAGTGGAGCTGAGGGGAGTCGAACCCCTGTCCAAACAAGGAACCCGAAAGCTTTCTACACGCTTAGCCGACCATTTCGTCCTTCTACCTCGGCCCGGCAGGCGGCAGCCTAACCGAGGTCCCAGCCTCTAAATTTAGCACGATAACCGAGGCGCATATCGCACGATCTCCAAATTGATGATACCCCGTATGGGAAGCGGTTAAGGAGCGGAACCGCCACCCGGGATACTCGTCGCACGGCTATCCTTGAGCCACGCGATTAAGCCTTGATTTCCTTGAAATTAGGCAGCGAGTGCATAGCTGTTATTGCCATTTGTAGTTTGAGCGTCGGGATTTACGAGCCGCCACACAGCGCTCGACGTGCTTACAATCAAACTCTACCTGCTGTCAAAACCGGTCAGCCCCTGATTGCGGATGCAAAGATAGTGAAAATTCGCAATTTGCAATTCCTGATTGGCAATTATTTTTTCGTGCTCTTCATTCCCGGCTTTCGGTTTTGAACCCCTGCCTCAAGAATTTCCCTGTATCAAACCGGCGGAAATTTGCTGGATTTTGAATTTTTTCGTATCTTTGACCGAATAAAACGACAAAATCATGAAACGACTTGCAAATATTGTGCTTCTCCTGGTGGCTGTGGGGGCGTTGATCGCCCTTGTCGAGTGGGCTTTCGGGGAAAAGGGAGCTTCGGAGCCCGCCTTTGAGGGGGCGGTGCTGCGGGCTGAGGCCTTGAATAATACTATTCAAAAACAAGATACCATGAGCGAAAAGAAACTCTACGCGATCATCGAGACCGAGAAGGGTACGATGAAGGCCGAACTCTACCGAGACGAGACGCCGGGCACGGTGCAGAACTTTGTTGATCTGGCCAACCACAACTTCTACGACGGCCTTACGTTCCACCGCGTGATTCCCGACTTTGTGATCCAGGGCGGCTGCCCGCGTGGCGATGGTACGGGAGGTCCGGGCTACCGCATCAAGTGCGAGACCTCGGCTCCGCGTCAGTACCACGACCGCGGTGTGCTGTCGATGGCTCACGCCGGCAAGGATACCGGAGGTTCGCAGTTCTTCATCTGCCACTGCCGCCAGAATACGCAACACCTGGATGGTGTGCATACCTGCTTTGGCAAGGTGATCGAGGGGTTGGACGTAATCGACGATATTCGCCCCGGTGATCGCATGCTCTCGGTGAGAATCGTTGAAGAGTAAGCCCTGAAAACCATGGAGCAGGGAGCCAAACGAGTGATCAGTCTGCACGAGGTGTCGATCTACCATGCCGATGGTGATTTCGGCCAATATTCGGCCAAGCGATTGGTGCGCGAGGGAGAGCTTATTCTCTCGGATGTGGATCTCGAAGTTCGTGAAGGTGAGTTCGTCTATCTGATTGGGCGTGTGGGTAGTGGAAAGTCTTCGCTGCTGAAGACCCTCTATGCCGAGCTCCAGCTCCTGGTGGGCGAAGGACGGGTGGTGGGCTTTGATCTGCGCCGGCTCAAAAGACGCGATATCCCCTACTTGAGGCGCCGCATCGGTATCGTCTTTCAGGACTACCAGCTGCTCACCGACCGCAACGTCTTCCGTAACCTCTACGATGTGATGCGGGCCACGGGTTGGAAAAAGGAGGAGGCCATTCGACAACGCATCGACGAGGTGCTCAGGTTGGTGCAACTCGATACCAAAGATTATAAAATGCCCTTCGAACTCTCGGGAGGCGAACAACAGCGCCTGGTGATCGCTCGTGCGCTGGTCAATAAACCGAAGTTGCTGTTGGCCGACGAGCCTACGGGCAACCTCGACCCTGTGACGGCCGACGGCATCATGAAGATTTTTCAAGATATTGCCGCTTCGGGAACGGCCGTGGTGATGTCGACCCACAATACGGCCCTCATTGAGGACTACCCTGCTCGTACGCTGCTCTTCGCGAAGGGGCGGATGCAGGAGATCGACGTGGAGGATCTGCTGAATCTTTAATCCGAACACGATATGAAAAGATTCTGTTTATTAGCCTTGATTACCCTTGTTGTGGCGGGATGTATGGGTGAACTGGATGATCGCTCTCTGTGCCACATTGAAGGGGTTGTCCTTGATCGTCCCGAGTCCAAAGAGTTGGAACTCTATGCTCACATCGACGGAGAGGCCGCGATGAGTTCGCGCCCCATGGCGAAGATTCCCATTCTCGACGGGAAGTTTTCCTACGACCTCTTGCTCGATCAGCCCGACTATTACATTTTGTCGTTTGCAGAGGAGAAGGCGTGCGGAAGTTGGTTTCCGATTCGTTTTATGGCCGATGGAGACACGGTACGCCTGACCCTCTATCCCGAAGGTCGTGAGTTGGAACATCGCATTGAGGGCACGGGGGCAACGGCCGAATTTCAGCGCTACAAAGAACTTTTGAGCGCCCTCGATGAGCGCTATTATGAACAAGAGGATTCGTTGGATGCGTGTGGGGTGTACTACTCAAAGGAGTATGCTCTGCTTACGGAACGCATCGAATCCGTAGAGCGAGACTCTGAGGAGTTTGCTGTACTCCTCGAAAAGATCAACGCCTTTGATTTTGACCAGCAGTTGAGTGATGCCGCAAAAGAACTGATCAGGAATCATGAATCGAAGCGCAAGGCCACATTACTTGAGATTTTAGACAACCCTCCTACCCTTGCACGCTATGCGCTTTTGGCTGAGCGGATGGACTATCAACTGCCCGATAAAGAGATCCTCGAAATATATGAGCAGCGTTACGCTGATGCGCTGAAGGACCACTACCTCTCGGAATATTGTCGCCGCCAACTCTCCGGTCTTCAGATGGGGGTCGGAAGCCGGTATGTCGATTTTGAAGCCCCCGATCTCAAAGGTGAGATGCATCGCTTCTCGGATTTGATGGAGGGTGCGGAGTTAACTCTTTTGGATTTGTGGGCCTCGTGGTGTGCCCCATGCCGTCGCGTATCAAAAGCCATGATACCCCTCTATGAGGCCTACAAGTCGAGCGGTTTCAGGGTGATTGCCGTAGCACGCGAGGTGGAAGATACAAAACAGATGGAACAGGCCATAAAACAAGATGGATATCCGTGGCCGCAACTGGTGGAGCTGAATGATCGTACCCATCTGTGGTCGCAATATGGCTCCAATAACGCTCCCGGAAGAAAAATCTTGTTCGACAAAACGGGTCTAATCCTTGCGATTGATCCTTCGGTTGAAGAGTTGGATGCGTTGCTTGCCGAACGGTTTGCGAAATAGGTCTGGAGAAGGAGATTTCTCTCTATGTAATCCTCTTCGATTTACCGGTTAAGAAAGGGCCCTTCTGGCTCTTTCTTTTCTTTTTGCCGATTCCTCATGGCGCAACTCCCTGCGGGCAGCAAATATTTTTTAGCTATGCTAAAAAGAGCTTGCAAAATTGAAAAAAAATGCCTACTTTTGTACGTTATTTCGATAGAAAGAAAATGAGTACGGAATTAGAAAACGTAAAACGACAGGAAGAGGAGTATTCCGCGTCGAATATTCAGGTTCTTGAGGGACTTGAGGCAGTGCGCAAGCGCCCCGCGATGTACATTGGCGACATCGGCAAGAAGGGTCTGCACCACTTGGTGTATGAGGTGGTCGATAACTCCATCGACGAGGCTTTGGCCGGCCACTGCTCCGATATTTTCGTTACGATAAACGAGGATAACTCAATCTCGGTGAAGGACAACGGTCGCGGTATCCCGACCGATTGGCACGAGAAGGAGGGCAAGTCGGCCCTGGAGGTTGTATTGACCGTTCTGCACGCCGGAGGTAAGTTCGACAAGGGCTCCTACAAGGTCTCGGGAGGTCTGCACGGTGTGGGTGTTTCGTGTGTGAATGCCCTCTCTACCCTGCTGGTGGCCGAGATTCACCGCGGCGGCAAGATCTACAAGCAGACCTACTCGAAGGGTGTTCCCACCTCGAAGGTGGAGATCATCGGCGAGTGCGAGGATCGCGGTACGACGATCACCTTCAAGCCCGATGCAGAGATCTTTACCCTGACGACCGAGTACGACTACGACATCCTCTCGAATCGTCTGCGCGAGTTGGCCTTCCTGAATAAGGGAATCCACCTTACGCTCACCGACCGCCGTGTGAAGGAGGAGTCGGGCGAATATCGCTCGGAGCACTTCTTCTCGGAGGAGGGTTTGAAGGAGTTTGTGAAGTATCTGGATGCTACGCGCGGTGAACCGATCACCGAGTCGATCATCTACCTCGACACCGAAAAGAATGGGGTGCCGGTGGAGGTGGCCATGCAGTATAACGACTCCTATTCGGAGAATGTGCACTCCTATGTCAATAATATCAACACGATCGAGGGTGGTACCCACCTGACGGGCTTCCGTCGAGCCCTGACCCGCACCTTGAAGAAGTATGCCGACGAGTCGGGCCTGCTCTCGAAGATCAAGTTCGAGATCTCGGGCGACGACTTCCGCGAGGGTTTGACGGCGGTGATCTCCGTGAAGGTGGCCGAGCCGCAGTTTGAGGGTCAGACCAAGACCAAACTCGGTAACGATGAGGTGTCGGCTGCCGTGGATCAGGCGATGTCGGCGGCGCTGGCTCACTACCTGGAGGAGAACCCGCGCGATGCCAAGGCCATTGTATCGAAGGTGGTGCTGGCTGCCCAGGCCCGCCATGCTGCGCGTAAGGCGCGTGAGGCGGTGCAGCGCAAGACTCCCCTCTCGGGTGTGGGGCTGCCGGGTAAGCTGGCCGACTGCTCGAGCCGCGACCGTTCGGTGGCAGAGATCTTCTTTGTCGAGGGTGACTCGGCAGGCGGATCGGCCAAGCAGGGTCGTAACTCCAAGTTCCAGGCCATTATGCCCTTGCGTGGTAAGATCCTCAACATCGAGAAGGCTCAGGAGCATAAGATGTGGGACAATGAGGAGATCAAAAATATGTTTACGGCCTTGGGTGTAACGATCGGTACCGAGGAGGACTCGAAGGCCTTGAACCTGGAGAAACTGCGCTACGACAAGATCATCATCATGACCGATGCCGATGTCGATGGTGCCCACATTACGACCCTGATGCTCACCTTCTTCTTCCGTAAGATGAAGGAGCTCATCGAGCAGGGACACATCTACATCGCCACCCCGCCCTTGTACCTGGTCAAGAAGGGTAAGCAGGAGCGCTATTGTTGGACCGAGAAGGAGCGTGATCAGATCTCGGAGGAGTTCGGAGCCAAGGGTCTGCACATCCAGCGCTATAAAGGTTTGGGTGAGATGAACCCCACCCAGCTTTGGGAGACGACCATGGATCCCGAGCGCCGCATGTTGCACCAGGTGACCATCGAGAATGCTGCCGAGGCCGATCGCATCTTCTCGATGCTGATGGGTGACGAGGTGCCGCCGCGCCGCGAGTTCATCGAAAAGAACGCCCACTACGCGAATATCGATGCCTAAAACCGGGCACCAAAATCGGAAAGGAGTTACCCGTTCTGGGGTGATTCCTTTCTTTATATAAACCGCTCAAACTTATTGATGTTATGAATGTTACGGTAATTGGAGTTGCCGGAGGAACCGGCTCGGGGAAATCGACCTTGGTAAAGCGTCTGCAGGAGGCATTCAAGGATGACGATGTGGCTACACTCTGCCACGACTATTACTATAAGGCGCATCCCGAACTCACTTACGAGGAGCGCACGAAGCTCAACTACGACCACCCGCAGGCCTTCGATACCGAGATGATGGTCGAGCATATCCGTACCTTGAAGAACCGTGTGCCGATCGAGCATCCGGTCTATTCGTTTGTGGACCACAACCGCACGGATGAAAAGGTGTTGGTCAAGCCCTCGAAGGTGATCATTGTCGATGGCATTCTGATCTTCGAAAACAAGGCCTTAAGGGAGCTGATGGATATTAAAGTATTTGTTGATACAGATGCAGATATTCGCCTGGCCCGCAGAATCATGCGCGATGTATGCGAGCGCGGACGAACCATGGAGTCGGTGATTACGCAGTACACCACCACCGTGAAGCCCATGCATGAGGAATTTGTCGAGCCTTCGAAGCGCTATGCCGATGTAATCATCCCTGAGGGCGGATTCAATTCGGTGGCCGTACACATGCTCATTCAGAACATTCGTTCGATTATCGGCTAACACCTTTCGGGTTGGGGCTTGCTCTTGCAACCCCTGCTGTCCGGGTCGGCATCTCCCTGTAAATGGGGTGTGCCGACCTCTTTTATTCGGAATAAGGTTGGAGATTGCAAATTTTTTTATACCTTTGTATAATAGGAATTTTCTGAAAGAGGAAATACTGACCTGAAGAACCAACCAAAGAACAAACAAAATAGAGTAAATAGATCATGAAAGGAATCGTACTTGCCGGAGGTAGTGGCACGCGTTTGTATCCGATCACCAAGGGCGTAAGCAAGCAGTTGCTCCCGATTTATGATAAGCCGATGGTATATTATCCCATCTCGGTCCTGATGCTGGCGGGCATTCGCGAGATTTTGATCATCTCCACGCCGCAGGATCTGCCCGGCTTCAAGCGCCTGCTGGGCGATGGCTCGGACTATGGTGTTCGTTTCGAATATGCCGAGCAGCCCTCGCCCGACGGATTGGCCCAAGCCTTCATTATCGGCGAGGAGTTTATTGGCGAGGACTCGGCCTGCCTGGTGCTGGGTGACAATATCTTCCACGGTTCGGGCTTCTCGCAGCTGCTTACGGAGGCGGTGCGCACGGCCGAAGAGGAGCAGAAGGCTACAGTCTTCGGCTATTGGGTCGATGATCCCGAGCGCTACGGCGTGGCGGAGTTTGACAAGGCGGGCAACTGCCTTTCGATTGAGGAGAAGCCGGCCAATCCCAAGTCGAACTATGCGGTTGTCGGTCTCTACTTCTACCCCAACAAGGTGGTCGATGTGGCCAAAAACATCAAACCCTCGGCACGCGGCGAGCTGGAGATCACGACCGTCAATCAGCGCTTTCTGGCCGATGGTGAGTTGAAGGTGCAGACCCTGGGCCGCGGCTTTGCCTGGCTCGACACAGGTACGCACGACTCGCTGGCCGAGGCCTCGATCTTCGTCGAGGTGATCGAAAAACGCCAGGGGCTGAAGATCGCCTGCCTGGAGGGTATTGCCTACCGTAAGGGGTGGATCACGGAGGAGCGCATGCGCCAATTGGCCCAGCCGATGATCAAGAACCAATATGGGCAGTACCTGCTGAAGGTGATTGACGAACTGAAACGCACGAACAGTCCCATTAACGAATAGCCTTAGGAGGATGAAAGTGATAAAGACTCCGATCGAGGGGGTAGTGATCCTCGAGCCTACGATCTTCGGTGATGCGCGCGGCTACTTCTTCGAGAGCTTTTCGCTGCGCGAGTTTGCGGAGCAGGTGCGCCCCATAAACTTCGTACAGGACAACGAGTCGCGATCGAAATACGGCGTAGTGCGCGGCCTGCACTTCCAAAAGGGAGAGAATGCACAGTCGAAATTGGTGCGCGTGGTCGAGGGCCGCGTGTTGGATGTGGCGGTCGATATCCGCAGAGGTTCGCCCACCTTCGGGCAGCATGTGGCGGTTGAACTATCGGCCGAGAACAAACGCCAGTTCTTCGTTCCCCGCGGCTTTGCCCATGGCTTTGCGGTCTTGAGTGAGACAGCCACCTTCCAATACAAGTGCGACAACTATTACGCCCCGCAAAGCGAGGGGGCCGTGGCCTGGGACGACCCGGAGCTGGGGATTGACTGGCAGATCCCCCTTGCGGAGGTGATCCTCTCGCCGAAAGATGCGGTCCACCCCCGACTTTCCGAGGCCGAGGAACTCTTTGATTATAACACGGATTACTATGCTTAATATACTGGTTACGGGAGCCAACGGACAGCTGGGCAGTGAGATGCGCCGTCTGGGGAGTGTTTCGCCCAACCGCTACCTCTTTACCGATGTGGCGGAGTTGGATATAACGAATCGTGAGGCGGTCATGGCACTCGTTAAGGCTGAGAAGATTGATGTGGTGGTCAATTGTGCCGCCTATACGCAGGTCGATCGGGCCGAGGAGGATGAATTGCTCTGCCAAATCATCAATCGCGATGCGGTGGAGAATCTGGCCCTGGCAGCCCGCGAGACGGGAGCCGTGCTGATCCACATCTCGACCGATTATGTCTTTGGTGGCGAAGGCAATACCCCTCGCCGTGAGGATATGCCGACCCAACCCCTGGGGGTCTATGGCCGAACGAAATGGGAGGGTGAAGAGGCAATTCGCAAAGTGGGCTGCCGCCACCTGATCTTCCGCACCGCATGGCTCTATTCGGAGTATGGCAACAACTTCCTGAAGACGATGCTGCGCCTGACGAGCGAGAAGTCCGAATTGAAGGTGGTCTTCGACCAGGTGGGCACCCCCACCTATGCCGGAGATCTGGCCCTGACCCTCTTTTCGATCATCGAAAAGGAGCTCTTCCGAGAGGCGGAGGGAACCTTCCACTTCTCGAACGAAGGGGTCTGCTCGTGGTACGACTTTGCCACCGAGATCGCCTTGGAGGCGGGGCATAGCGCATGCCGCATCCTCCCCTGCCACTCCGAGGAGTTTCCTTCGAAGGTGAAGCGTCCGGCCTACTCGGTGCTCGACAAGAGTAAGATAAAGGCGGTCTTCGGGGTTGAAATCCCCCACTGGCGCGACTCGATGCGCTACTGTGTCGCCCGACTCAAAAGAGAACAATAAACTAACGCAATACGACCATGAAACGCAATATTCTGATAACGGGCGGTGCCGGATTTATCGGCTCGCATGTGGTACGTCTGTTTGTGAACAAGTACCCCGAATACCGCATTGTGAACCTCGATAAGTTGACCTATGCCGGCAACTTGGAGAATCTGAAAGATCTTGAGCAGAAAGAGAACTACTGTTTCGAGCGGGCTGACATCTGCGACTTCGAGCGGGTGCTGGCGATCTTCGAGAAGTATGAGATCGACGGCGTGATCCACCTCGCGGCAGAGAGCCATGTGGATCGTTCGATCAAAGATCCCTTCACCTTTGCCCGCACCAATGTGATGGGTACCTTGTCGCTCTTGCAGGCCGCCAAGCACTATTGGAACGGCAACTGGGAGGGCAAACGCTTCTACCACATCTCGACCGATGAGGTCTATGGCGCTCTGGAGCTTTCGCATCCCGAGGGCGTGGAGCCTCCGTTCTCCACCACGGCCTCCTCGTCGGAGCACCACTTGGCCTATGGCGACAAGTTCTTCTACGAGGATACCCCCTACAACCCCCACTCACCCTACTCGGCTGCCAAGGCCTCGTCGGACCACTTCGTCAGAGCCTTCCACGACACCTACGGCCTGCCGACCATTGTAACCAACTGCTCGAACAACTATGGTCCCTATCAGTTCCCGGAGAAGCTGATCCCGCTCTTTATCAATAATATTCGCCACCGCAAACCGCTGCCCGTATATGGTAAGGGTGAGAACGTGCGTGACTGGCTCTATGTCGAGGATCACGCCCGGGCCATCGACCTGATTTTCCACAAAGGACGGGTGGCCGACACCTACAACATCGGCGGCTTCAACGAGTGGAAGAACATTGACCTGATCCGGGTGATCATCCGCACGGTGGATCGTCTGTTGGGCAATCCCGAGGGGGCATCGCTCGATCTGATCACTTATGTGACGGATCGCGCCGGCCACGACATGCGCTATGCGATCGACAGCTCAAAACTGCAAAAGGAGCTCGGTTGGGAGCCCTCGCTGCAATTTGAGGAGGGCATTGAAAAGACCGTTAAATGGTACCTCGAAAACCAGGAGTGGATGGATCGCATCACCTCGGGTGAGTATGAGAAGTACTACGACGACATGTATAAAAACCGTTGATTTGCCACTCGGCGACTTTCGAAAATGGGGAAGGTGTTGATGAAATTCCCATGGCTCTACGACCTGGTGAGTGCTTTTCGCGGTCTTTCGCGGCGTGATCTGCTGTGCCGCCGCATGAAGGTGCGCAATTCGGGACGTTATCTGAAACTCTCGAAGCACATCAAAGGGAAGGGAAACCTGCTGGAGATCGGCTCGGGCTCGATGATCCATGGGCTGAAGATTCATGTTGTGGGCAACAACAATCGGCTGATTCTGGGTTCGAACTGCTCGGTCGGCCCCCACTGCAGCTTCTGGATCGAGGGCAACAACTGCACGATCCGCATCGGTGCCGGAACGACCTTCACCCATACGGTACACCTCTGTGCCCAGGAGGAGGGGATGTCGATTCTGGTGGGTGAAGATTGCATGTTCGCCAACCGGATTACGGTTCGCACCAGCGATTCGCACCCGATCTACGACCTCAAGAGCGGCCTGCGCATCAATCCGCCCCGTTCGGTGGAGATCGGCCGCCACGTCTGGATTGCCCCCGGAGCGAAGATCTTCAAAGGAGCATCCGTCGGTGCCAATTCGATCATCGGTTCCGATGCCGTTGTTACGGGGGTGATCCCCGAAAACTCGTTGGCTGTAGGAGCCCCCTGTCGAGTGGTGAAACAGGAGGTGAGCTGGAGCCGCGAGGGGCTCTATTGATCGACTCCATGATAACCCATAGATGAAGAACAATCTACTGAATATGAAGGATATACCCTCAAAAAAAGTAACCGTTACCTCTCCCCTCTTGCCGCCCCTGGAGGAGTTCATCCCCTACCTGGAGCAGATTTGGCAGAGCAAGTGGATTACCAATAACGGGCGCTTTCACCGCGAATTGGAGGAGGCGCTGTGCGACTACCTCGGCGTAAAGTATATCTCCCTGTTTACGAACGGCACCCTGCCGCTGATTACCGCCCTGCAGGCCCTGCGTATCCAGGGCGAGGTGATCACTACCCCCTACAGCTTTGTCGCCACCACGCACTCGATCTGGTGGAACGGCATCCGCCCCGTCTTTGTGGATGTCGATCCCCGAACAGGCAACCTCGATCCCGATCGCATAGAGGCGGCCATCACCCCGCAGACAACGGCCATCATGCCGGTTCACGTCTATGGCACACCTTGTGAGGTGGAGCGCATCGAGGCCATCGCCCGCAAATATGGTTTGAAGGTGATCTACGATGCCGCTCACGCCTTTGCCGTCAAACAGAACGGCCGCTCGATTCTGGAGGCGGGTGATATCTCGACCCTCTCGTTTCATGCCACAAAGACCTACAACACCATTGAGGGCGGAGCGCTGATCTGCCACTCCGAGGAGATGAAAAAGCGCATCGACTACCTCAAGAATTTCGGCTTTGCCGGCGAAACGGAGGTGATCGCTCCGGGCATCAACTCGAAGATGGACGAGGTGCGTGCCGCCTACGGACTGCTTGCCCTGAAGCATGTGGATCGGGCCATAGCCGCCCGCAGAGCGGTTACGGAGCACTACCGCGAGGCCCTGAGCGGAGTGCCGGGGCTCCGAATGTTCGAACCTTTAGAGGGGGTGGAGTACAATTACTCCTATTTCCCGATCTTTGTCGATCAGGAGTGTTACGGCGAGAGTCGCGACGAGCTCTACTTCCGCCTCAAAGAGGAGGGGATCTTGGGCCGCCGCTACTTCTACCCGCTCATCAGCGAGTTCGACACCTACAAAGGACTCCCCTCGGCCAGTCCGGAGAATTTGCCCGTGGCTACGCGCATGGCCCGGCAGGTGATCTGCCTGCCGCTACACCACGAGCTCGAGAAAGAGGAGGTGGAGCGCATTATCGAAATCATCAAAAACCGCTGATCTCATGGGCGTATCGGAACTGGCAAAACTCTACAGGGAGGTCGAGGTCCGCGACTCGGAGGTGGGTGAAGAGACCATTGTTGGGGATTTTTCGCGCGTGCGCGAGAGTACGGTGGGGCGCTTTTGCAGCGTTGATCGCCAAAATCTCCTGCTGGGTGTCGAACTCGGAGACCGCTCCTATACGGGGCCGTGGTGCATGCTCTTTCACTGCCGGATCGGGCGTTACTGCTCAATCTCCTATGGGGTGACGATCGGTCCTCCGGATCACAACTACCGCCGCCTCTCGAGTCACCCGTTTATCTACGACCCGAAATTCGGCCTCTTTGAGGAGGATGCGGCAATCCGCCGTGAGAAGTTTGCCCGCGTGTGTGAGATCGGCAGTGATGTCTGGATCGGCTGCAACGCCACCATTCTGCGCGGGGTGAAGATCGGCCATGGTGCCATCATCGGAGCCAACGCGCTGGTGAATCGCGATGTCCCACCCTACGCCATTGTGGGCGGCAGCCCGGCTCGCGTGATTCGCTACCGCTTTCCTCAGGAGGTGGTTCGCGAATTGTTGCGCATCGCCTGGTGGGAGTGGCCCGAGGAGAAGATCCGTCTCCACCGCGACCTTTTTCTTCGCGATGAGCTTACGGTCGAAGAGCTCGAAAAGATAGAATAGAAAAAAATAGCGTAAAAATTATGAATATACTGCTTACCTCTGCCGGACGGCGCAGCTACATTGTGGACTACTTCAAAGAGTGCCGCGGCGTGGATAAGGTCTATGCCTCGAACAGCGAGTATACCATTGCCCTCAAGCGTGCCGACGGCTACCTGCTCTCGCCCCTGATCTACGACCCGGAGTATATCCCGGCTCTGATCCGCTACTGCAAAGAGATGCAGATTGGCGCACTGCTTTCGCTCTTCGATATCGACCTGCTGGTCTTGGCTCGTCACCGTGAGGATTTCGAGGCTGCGGGGATTCGTCTGGTGTTGGCCCCCGCCTCGTTTGTCGAGATCTGCAACGACAAGTGGAAGACCTTTGAGTTCGTCCGCTCGCTGGGCCTCAAGACTCCGCGCACCTGGCTTAAGGTCGAGGAGGTGCTTCGGGCCATAGCATCTGGAGAGGCGGCCTACCCGATCCTGATGAAACCCCGCTGGGGCATGGCCTCGATGGGAATCTATAAGGTTGAAAACGAACAAGAATTACGCGTGCTGAGCGAGAAGTGTCGCCGCGAGATCTTCTCCTCCTACCTGAAATATGAATCGGGCATGACCCCCGACGAGTCGATCATCTACCAGGAGGTAATGGTGGGCCAGGAGTATGGCCTGGATCTGATCAATGACCTGGAGGGAAGACCGGTGGCAACCTTTGCCAAGCAGAAGGTAACGATGCGCAGTGGTGAGACCGACCTCGGACGTACCGCCGACCCCACCCCCTTCCTCCCCTTGGCTCAAAAGATTGCCGAAGAGAGTCATCACGAAGGAATCCTTTCGGTGGACTGCTTTAAGTGCTCGGACGGAATCTACATCATTGAGATGAACTGCCGAATCTCGGGCCACTACCCGTTAGCTCACCTGGCCGGCGTAAACTATCCGCAGCAGTTGGTTGATTGGCTCCATGGCCTTCCGACCAACCCCGAGAACCTGCGCTTTGAAAGCGATCTTTACATCATCAAGGATCTAACCCCCACCGTGCTTTATGCCCGCGACAACGCCCCCGTTCGTTAGCATCTGTGTGCTGAGCTACAACCACGAGCCCTACCTCCGCGAGTCGCTTGACGGGATCGTAAATCAGGTGTGCCCCTTCGACTATGAGGTGCTGATTCACGACGATGCCTCGAAAGATCGTTCGCAGGAGATCATTCGCGAATATACCGAGCGCTACCCCGCCCGCTTTAAGCCGATTCTCCAAACCGAGAACCAATATTCGAAGGGGGTGAAGATTACCATTACCTACAACTACCCCAGAGCCCAAGGGAGGTATATTGCCATCTGCGAGGGGGACGACTATTGGAGTGATCCCCACAAATTGCAGAAACAGGTGGAGTATATGGAGGCGCATCCCGACTGCTCGATGGTCTATGGCCAGGTGCGCCACTACAAGCAACGTCGTCAAAAGTTCGGCCCGCTGTGGGGAGGAGCTTCCGAGACCTCGTTCGAGCGTCTCCTGGAGGGAAACTGCATCCCAACCCCTACGGTCCTTGTGCGGCGTTCGGTGATCGAGGATTACACCCGCGAGATTGCCCCCGATGCCGCGACCTGGCGCATGGGTGACTACCCCTTGTGGCTCTATGCCTCGTTGCGGGGGCGGATCCACTTTATGGAGGAGCAACTGGCCGTCTATCGCGTCCTGGAGGAGTCGGCCAGCCACTTTCGCGACTTCTCACAGTGCGATCGCTTTTGCCGAAGCAGCTACGACATCTGCGCCTACTTTGCCCGCCGCTACCGTCCCGAGCTCTTGGAACGCATCCTGGCCAACAGCCTCTGGGAGCGTCTCTACCATGCCATCCGCTATCGGGCTGCCGATCAGGCGGCGGAGCTCCGCCGTGAACTCGAGGCTCGAGGTTTTAGTCCGCGTACCCGCCGCGAACGCAAGCTGCTGCGCAAGTACTATCTGCTGAGGCTCCTAAGAGCCCTCCACCTGCGCTAAGCACTACCCTATCCTCTCCTGGAGCTCGGCGCCGAGCCTGTTGAATATCGCGCGGTCCGCCTTCGTGGCGGCCGGGCGATTCTCTTTTATCGGGCAGCGGCCCTTCGCCGGGTTATACAGTGAGCCCCGAGTGGGGCATACGCGACGGTATGATCCACTCGGGGCTTGCACTTGGCGGTCTTTGCCGCCTTACGGGGTTTAGACTATTCCACCTCGATCAGGGCGGCATCGGTGGCGACATTCTCACCCTCCGACACCAATACCTGCTTCACCGTACCGGCAAAGTCGGCATTGATCGAGTTCTCCATCTTCATGGCCTCCAGAACGGCAACCTCCTGACCGGCAGCAATCGTATCGCCGGCCTTCACCTTGATGGCAATCACCTTACCGGGCAGCGGAGCGGCAATCACCTTACCCGTTACGGGCTTCTTGGCTGCGGGCTCGGCAGCGGCAGCCTTCGGAGCCTCCTTCGAGAGCTCGATGAGCTGGGCATCGGTAGCCACATTCTCGCCTACAGCAACCAGCAGCTGCTTCACATAGCCCGAAACTTCGGCCGTCACGGCATTCTCCATCTTCATGGCCTCCAGAACGAGTACCTCCTGACCGGCCTCGACCTTATCGCCCACCTTCACCTTGTACTCGATGAGCTTGCCGGGCAGCGGAGCCTTCACCACATCACCCGTTACGGGGGTCTTCACCGCAGCAGCGGCCTCGGCCTTGGGAGCCTCGGCGGGCTTATTGGCCTCGTAGGCAGCCTTCTTCACACCCGTCAGATAGCCCTTGGCGACCATCGGGAAGAGCTCGAGCAGCAGTACCTCCTTCTCGTTCTCGGCCAGCTTCACGCCACCGGCTTCGGGAAGTTCGGGGTTAGGCTGCATCTGGTACTTCGATACATCGTAGGGAGTCTCCTCGCGGAAACCGCAAATCTTGAGGCGGAACTCGGGATCGATCTTCACGGGGGTCTTGCCATACTCGCCCTTCACCAGGTTTACAAACTGCGAACTCTTGTTCGTGTACATCGGGCGACCGGCCTTCTCATCCATGGCGCAGTTTACGGCCTGGGCACCCACGATCTGCGAAGTGGGGGTTACCAAGGGGGGCAGACCGGCCGACAAGCGTACCGTGGGGATCAGCTCCATGGCGCGGGGCAGGATCTCCTCGGCCTTGAGCTGCTGGAGCTGGGCCACCATGTTGGAGTACATACCGCCGGGGATCTCGGCCTTCTGAACGAGCTCGTTGGGAGCGGGGAAGCCGAAGTAGGCCTCGATCTTCTGCGCAGCGTCGAGCAGCGTCTGGAAGTCGTCGGCCTGGGCAGCCTTCACGGCGCGGTCGAGCTGGGCATCCACCTCAGCCGGAACAGCATCCACCATCGGGTTGAAGGCCTTGGGAGCGGGCTTGTCCTTGCCGAATACCGAGAGGTTCAGCTCCGAACGGATCGACTTCAGCTCCTCGTTGATCTTGGCTACAGCCTCCATATTGACACCCAGGTCGATGCCGAGCTTCTGGCAGAAGAGGTAGACGAGCTCCAGGGCCGGGGCTCCCGTGCCACCGCCGAACCACCAGCAGTTGGTATCCACAACATCAACACCTGCGGCGATCGAGGCGTATACCGAAGCCAGACCGTAGCCGGGCGTACAGTGGGTATGGAAGTCGATCGGTACGTTTACAGCAGCCTTCAGCTTCTTCACGAGCACGCTCACGCGCTGCGGAGGAATCAGACCCGACATATCCTTGATGGTGATCATATCGGCACCCAGAGCAGCAACCTCCTTGGCCTTATTTACAAAGTAGTCGTCCGTGAAGACGGGCTCGGGGTTCTTCTTGCCCTTGAGCTTGTCCCAGAAGCCGAGCTTCGGGTACTTGGGATCCACCGTATAGCAGACGGCGCAGTCGGCAATACCGCCATACTTCTTCACATATTTGATCGTCGATTTCACGTTGTCCACGTCGTTCAGGCAGTCGAAGATACGCATGATACCCAGACCGCTCTCGATGGCGTTGCGGCAGAAGCCCTCGATGATCTCATCCGTGTAGGGGGCATAGCCGAAGAGGTTGCGGCCGCGCGAAAGGGCCGTCAGCTTCGATACATCACCCACCACCTTGTGGATCGACTCCAGACGGGTCCAGGGGTTCTCGTTCAGGTAGCGCATCACCGAGTCGGGCACGGCACCACCCCACACCTCCATGGCGTAGAAGCCGGCATCCTTGTAGAAGGGCAGCACGCGGTCGATCTGTGCCTGGTTCATACGGGTTGCGAAGGACGACTGCTGGCCGTCGCGCAACGTCAAGTCTCTGATTTTCAGATTTCTTGCCATAATAGTTTTTTGTAGTTTTAAGGTTTATGTTTTTTGGTTATTCTCTTTTTTTGCGGCTTGTTTCGGGGGCTTGGCCGAGATGTTGGCAATCGGTCGTGGGCACCCGCTTCTGCGCCTTTAGTGTTATTTTGCTAACACTCTCTTACAAAGATACGAAAAAAATGGCCACTTGGTACACTTCGAGCAAAAAAAATGCAAAATTTTACCTCTCGGCTCAAGCCCTACGCACTCTTGGTTGGGGGATCTGAGCAGCGGAAAGGGGAAAAGTGGGGGCGGAAAAGAGAATAAAGAGGCGGGGCGCAGGGCAAATGTTTTCATCCATTCACCCGCACCCCGCAGCTTCTATGCAGCGGAATCAGGGATTAAAACAGGGCCTCGACCTTGGCAATCACATCCTCCTCCGAAGGGGTAAGCGAGAAGGTATGCGAGGGCTCGAGCTGCCACATCTGTTTCTCCTTGCGCAGCTGCTCCTCGCCACCGCCCGTGATGTTGAGCATCACGCAGGCATCCTTGGCCACCTTACCCTCCTCGACACACTTGATGAGCGTAGCCAGCGCCACGCCGGCTGCCGAGTAGATATCGATACCCTCCAGCTCCTTGAAGAGCTCCTTGGCCTTGCGGGCCTGGGCATTGGTGGCCACCAGAATCTCTCCATTGGTAGCCTTCAGTGCATCATACAGACCTCCGGCAATGCCATAGGGGGGCTTGCGGTTCGAGAGCACCTTGGCATCGATGATCTCCACATCGCGGCGGGCGCGATCGTCGTCATACGGCAGCATCTCGCGCGAATCGACCCGGTAGGCGTTATACATCGGTACGAAGGGGGCATTCTGCGACACCATGAGCTTCATGAGGTTCTTGCCGTAGCTGCCATCCTCCAAAAGGCGGAGATTGGCCTCCCAGGCAGCGATGGCTCCCGTACCCGAACCCACTGCCTGGAAGTAGTAGTCGGGGATGCGGCCGATGGTTGTTACGGCCGAAAGGACGGTGGTGCCCATGCCGTCGCGGCGGGCAATATTCTTGGCGCCGCCCTCGGCATAGAACATCGGCGACTTGAGGGCCAGGTTGCTCAGGTGGATGGCATCGAAGTAGTCGCCGCCCTTTCCGGCTGCGATGAGCTTCACGCAGGGGTTCAGCGGCTGGTCAAACCACAAGGCATTGAGGTTGTCGTGGGGCACGGCCAGCAGCAGGCGGATATGGTTGTCGGAGCAGACCTTGGCAAAGGCACGAGCCGTATTACCGGCCGAGGCTACGACCATCACACGGTTTTCGTCCGAGGGGATGCGCGCCAACACGCTGTAGGCTTCACACTCCTTGAATGAGCAGGTGGTCATGCGGGCTCCAATGGCGGGATGGTAGCCGTTGAAGGTAATCCAGAGGTTCTCTAATCCGAGGTGCTCGGCCAGCCGCTTCGATTTGTAGGTCACGGGGGCCGACGAGCCGTCGAGCATGCGCTTCACGGGCAGCCAGTCGCAAAACTTATAGAAGCCGTAGTGGTCGGGCTTCACCTCCAGTTTCTTCTTCTCGTAGCGGGCACGCACCAGCGAAGGGCACTTGCACTGACGATCGTCCATCGTCCACCCCTCATCTTGAAATTCACGTCCCGTAGCCACACACTCCAACGTATAGGCAGTAGGTTTGAAATTTTCCATATCTTGTTGTTATTTGTATTGTTTCTTCACTTATGTTTTTTTGATTAGGACATGCGCCCCTTATAGTCTTCGTAGCCGAATTCGCGGACAATCTCCACCGTGCCATCCTTGCGGGCGATGGCAATCGAGGGGTGGTGTACGCCGTTGAACATCGTGGTCTTGACCATCGTGTAGTGGATCATATCCTCGAAGATGATCCGATCGCCCACTTTGGGTTCGCTCTCGAAGGCCCAGTCGCCGTAGTAGTCGCCTGCCAGGCAGCTGTTGCCTCCCATGCGCCAGCGGCTCTCCCCCGCTTCGGGGTCGTGCGCACCTACGATGGCGGGCTTGTAGGGCATCTCCAGGCAGTCGGGCATGTGGCAGGCAAACGAGACGTCAAGCATAGCCGTCTGCACTCCCCCACCGCGCACGATATCCTCCACCGTGGCCACGAGCGATCCCGTGCGCCAGGTAAAGGCGCTGCCGGGCTCGAGGATCAGCCTGAGGTGCGGATGGCGGCTTTTGAACTCCCGAAGGATGGCGATCAGCTCGTCGCAGTCGTAGTCGGCATGGGTCATCAGGTGGCCGCCGCCCATGTTGAGCCACTTGATTTGGGGCAGCAGGTGGCCGAAATGGCGCTCCACAGCCTCGAGGGCGAGCTTCAGGTGATGGGGGCGCGACTCGCACAACACATGGAAGTGCAATCCCTCGACTCCGGCAGGCAGCTCGCGAAGCTCCTCCTTGCGGATGCCCAGGCGCGAACCCGCTACGCAGGGGTTATACAAATCGACCTCCACGGGCGAATACTCGGGGTTGATTCTCAGACCGCACGACAGCCCGCTGAGAATGGCCCGCGGACCGAAGCGCTCGAATTGAGCAAGGCTGTTGAAGGTGATGTGGCTCGAGGTGTGCAGAATCTCCCCGATGTGGCGGTCGGTGTAGACCGGGGCATAGGTGTGAGCCGGAGCGCCATACTCCTCAAAGACGAGTCGGGCCTCGGCGGCCGAGGAGGCGGTGGCCCCATCCGAATGGCGGGCCAGGATCGGAAAGATCGACCACATGGCACACGCCTTGAGGGCTACGATGATCTCCACTTCGGCCTCGCGGCGCACGCGGTCGATCACCTGCAGGTTCTTCTCGAGCAGCTCCTCGTCGAGCACATAGCAGGGCGAGGGTATTTTTGCGTAATCAATCATATTTTCAAGGATCAGCTCTTTGGTTGCAGGTCGCCCCAAAATGGATTGAAGGGACTTTGCAGGGCCAAAATTCTTACAAATGTAAGAAATTTTCGCCAAAAAGAAAAGCCATCTATTAAATATAGGTATTTATGCGTATTCGAAATGGCTGATCCCCGATAGCCGATTCACAATCGGGCTATGCCAGGGGATAATCGTTCGATTCTATCTACAAGTAAAATTATAGGTATATTCGCACGGAAAAGGAAATAATTGCGATTTGTGAATTGTGAATCGTGAATTATTTTGTACTTTTGTGCTCAAATTAAACAATTAAGCAATTAAAAAACAACGATTATGGGATTTTTGAAAGAGTTTAAGGAGTTTGCCATGAAGGGCAATGTGATGGACATGGCTGTCGGTGTGATCATTGGTGGCGCGTTCAGCAAGATTACCACCTCGATGGTAAACGACGTACTGATGCCCCCTCTGGGTGTGCTGATGGGCGGTACCGACTTCTCAAAGTTGGGCGTGGTGATCAAGAAGGGTGTCGAGGCTACCGAGACTACCCCTGCCGTGGCTGAGGTGGTATGGCGCTATGGTGCCTTCATCCAGCAGGTGGTGGACTTCATCATCCTGGCCTTCTGTGTCTTCATGATGGTTAAGGTGATGAACCGCCTCTCGAACTTGAAGAAGAAGAAGGAGGAGGAGGCCCCCGCACCGGCTCCCGCCCCCGCTCCCGAGCCCGAACCCACGAAGGAGGAGGTGCTGCTCTCGGAGATTCGCGACCTGCTGAAGGAGCAGAAGAAGTAGTGATCCGATATCGGATTGCAGGGTGTGCCCAACTCTTTCGGTTGGGCACACTTTATTTTTTGTAACAAGAGCTCAGCCAAAGCGGCCAAAGTCCGAAAAAGCGGGACAAAAATTGGCGCAAATCCAAATTTTTACTACTTTTGTTACTTTAAGCAAAGACCAAGCGCATGACTCCGCAGCAGATCCTTTGGGTGGTTACGGCCTATGCCGCTCTCCTCTACGCCGTGGCGTGGTGGGGGGCTCGTCGTGCGGACAATGCCACCTTTTTTACGGGAGGTCGGCGCATGGCCTGGTGGGTGGTGGCCCTGGGGATGATCGGCGCCCCGATGTCGGGGGTGAGCTTTGTCTCGGTGCCGGGTTCGGTGGCCGAGGATGCCTTCAGCTACTTGCAGATGGTGCTGGGCTTCACCGCCGGTCAGCTGGTGATCGCCTTCGTGCTGGTTCCCCTCTTCTACCGCCTGCGTGTCACCTCACTCTACGAGTATCTGGAGGTGCGCTTCGGAGTGGCGGCCCATCGCACGGGAGCCCTCCTGTTCCTGGTCTCGAAACTCCTGCTCTCGGCTCTGAAATTGTTGGTCGTCTGTCGCGTGATGCAGCAGTTGGTCTGTACCCCTTTGGAGATCCCCTTTTGGCTCAATGTGCTGCTCTCGGCAACCCTGGTCTGGGGATTTACGCAGAGCGGCGGTGTGCGGAGCGTTGTGCGGATCGACCTGTTGCAGACGGCCTGCCTCGTCGGCGCTGTTGCTGCATCCATCTGGGCCATTATGAGCCACTTCGGGTGGTCTGCCTCTACCCTTTTCGAGGTTGTGTCCAATGATCCGCGCAGCCAAATCCTCTTCCCCTCAGAACCCCTTTCGACCCGCTCGTTTGGCAAGATGTTCGCGGGCGGCTTGTTCATGCTGATCGCCATGACGGGCCTCGACCAGGACCTCATGCAGCGCAACCTTGCCTGCCCCACAGCCCGCGATTCGCAACGGAACATCCTGCTTACGGCCCTCATGCAGGGGGTGGTGATTTTTCTGCTTTTGGTGTTGGGACTTCTCCTCTACCGCTATGCCGAGGCGGTGGGCATCACCGCCACGGGCGACAACCTCTTTGCGGCGGCAGCTCTGGGCGGCACGCTTCCCATGGGGGTCGGAATCCTCTTTGTGCTGGGGCTCGTGTCGAGTACCTGGGCAACCTCGGGTTCGGCCCTCACGGCCCTGACCACCTCGGCGATCTATGACCTGGCACCTGAGCGTTGGCGGGAAGATGCCGCACAACTGCGCAATCTCCGCCGAAAGCTCCACGCACTATTGGCCGGAGTGCTCTGCGGCTTGGTGCTGCTCTTCGCCTATGGCACGAGCGACTCGCTGATCCACCTCCTCTATGGGGTGGCAAGCTATGTCTATGGCCCGATTCTGGGGTTGTTCGCCTTCGGACTGCTCACCCGCTGCAAGCTGAACGATCGCTTAATCGTTTGGGTTTGCGCAGCGGCTCCCATCCTCTCCTATCTCCTTCGACAACTTGTTCTGAATTATGCCGGTTATGCTATCGGATATGAACTTATACTTTACAATGCTCTCCTCTGCTTCGGAGGATTAGCCCTGATTCGTAAACGACCATGAACTACAACCGAATACTCCTGATTTTGGGGCTCCTCCTCCTTGCCCCTGTCGCACATGCGCAGAAGGGGGAGAAGCTCGATGCCGAGGCCCGCAAGAAGATTGCCACCACCATTGATGCCATGGTGGGCGAAGAGATTTTGGGCGGAGGGGCCCGCCTGGACAGCCATACGATTCGCGGCCGTCGCCTGCGGCTCAACTTCTCGCTCGGCTTGGCCAACTACCCCTTTCGCGAAGCGAGCGTGCAGGCCATGTACGACTCAGTGCGCAGCCACCTGCCCGAAAAATTGGAGAACTACCGCCTGGAGATCTGCACCGACGGTCGGCCGATCGAGGAGCTGATCCCCTTAGCCGAGCGCACAAAATTCGACCGCCGCAAGCATATCCCCTTCACCAATAGGGCCCACCGCCCCTTGGTCGAACCCCTCAGCTCACCGGTAAAGGCCGAGCGGGGGCTCCGTGGACGTCACCTCGCTCTCTGGCAGAGCCATGGCCACTACTTCGACCAGGTGCAGAACCGTTGGCGCTGGCAGCGCACGGCGCAGTGGATGACCCGCGAGGATCTCTTCACGGCGAGTTTCGTACTCCCCTTCCTCACCCCGATGCTCGAGCGGGCCGGAGCACACGTCTTGTTGCCCCGAGAGCGTGACCTGCACTCCTTCGAGGGGATTGTGGATGGCGACAGCCCGCAGAGCGATTACAGCGAGGTGAACGGCCAGAACCCCTGGCAGACGGGCGGTGAGGGCTTTGCTCACCTCCACGCCGCCTACAGCCACGGCATGAACCCCTTTCGTCAGGGGAGTTGCCGCCGCACCACCACGGTGATGAATCCCAAACGGGAGAGCCGTGCCGAGTGGCGCATGGCCATCCCCGAGCGCGGGGAGTATGCCCTCTACGTCAGCTACCGCTCCTTCCCGAACAGTTGCTCTGCGGCTCGTTACACGGTGCGCCACAGTGGCGGTGAGAGCCACTTTGCGGTCAATCAGCGCATGGGCGGCGGAACGTGGCTCTATTTGGGCACTTTTGCGTTCGATGAGGAGGCATGTGTTATCTTAAGCAATCTTGCAGATAAAGCAGGAGAAGTAGTTGTTGCCGATGCGGTTAAGATCGGAGGGGGTATGGGCAATATCGCCCGTATACCCTGCGACTCGCTCCGCCCCGAGGGGGTAGCCTGTCGCGAGAGCCTGAGCGGCCTTCCGCGCTACATGGAGGGGGCACGCTACTGGTTGCAGTGGGCAGGATTTGACGAAGAGGTCTATGCCCCCAAGCAGTGTACGGACGACTACAAGGAGGACTATATGTCGCGTGCCCACTGGGTCAATGCCCTGATGGGGGGCTCGGAACGGTTGCCCGACAGCCTCGGCCTCGGCATCCCGATCGACCTGGCTTTAGCCTTTCACACCGATGCCGGCATGCGCGACTCGGACGAGACGATCGGCACGCTGGGGATCTTCTACACCAAGGAGAACAAGGGCTATTTCCAGGGCGGCGCTTCTCGCTATCGCTCGCGCGACCTCACGGATCTGGTGATGACCGAGATCGTGGAGGATATCCGTTCGATCTGGGAGCCCTCGTGGCGCAGGCGCGGCCTCTGGAACAAAGCCTACTATGAGGCCCGCATCCCCGCGGCTCCGACCATGCTCCTTGAGCTCCTCTCACACCAAAACTTTGCCGATATGCGCTACGGCCACGACTCGAGATTCAAATTTGCCGTTTCGCGTGCGATCTATAAGGGAATTCTGAAACATGTGGCCGCGCAGTATGGCTACGATTATGTGGTTCAACCCCTGCCCGTGCGAGCCTTTCAGATCGCCCGGAGTGGTGAGCGGAGCGTAACCTTGAGCTGGCAGGAGCGCCCCGACAGCCTCGAGCCCACAGCCCGCGCCGAGGGTTTTGTACTCTACACCTCCGTCGATGGGGCAGGCTTCGACAACGGGCGGCTGATTCACGACACCACGGTTACCGTAGAGCAGGAACCCGGTCGCCACTACCGCTACCGCATCACGGCCTCAAATGCCGGCGGTGAGAGTTTCCCTTCGGAGACCTTGGCGGCATGCCTGTTGCCCGAGAGCCAGGCAACCGTGCTGATTGTCAACGGATTCACCCGCCTAAGTGCAGCACCCTCATTCCGCACCGACGAGCAGACGGGCTTCGCCCTTGAGGATGATCTGGGGGTGAGCTATGGCTGCGACTTCTCCTTCATTGGCCGACAGCAGCTCTACGACCGCTCGCTTTGGCGGGCCGAGGATCCGGAGCAGGCTACGGGTGGCTGTTGCAGGGACTACGAAGGGATAATCCTGCAGGGCAACAGCTTCGACTACCCCGCTCTTCATGGCCGGTCGATTGCCCGGGCGGGCTATAGCTACCTCTCGACCTCGCTCGAGGCCTTTACCCAAGCCGATTTCGATCTGACACCCTATGCCGCCATCGACCTCATCCTTGGCAAGCAGCGGGCAACGCTCACGCCACATGGGGCCTCGGAGTACGATTATAGGGCCTTCCCCTCCGCGCTCCAGATGCGCCTGCGCAAGGCCGCCGAGGCGGGTATCTCGCTCCTCATTTCGGGCTCCTACCCGGGTGCCGACCTCTGGGAGTCGGAGGCTTCAAGCGACCTCGACCGCACCTTTGCCCGCGAGGTACTTCACTATGAACATGCCGCCTCACAGGCCGCAAGCCAAGGCCGTCTGCGCGGTACCTCGCCCGAAATTCCGATCGGCAACAGCCGTTTCTGCCAGGAGCACGGAGGCAAGAGCTATGCTGTGGAGTCGCCCGATGCCCTGCATCCCGTAGGCTCGGCCTTCACCTTTGCCCGCTACGCCGAGAATGGTCTCTCGGCCGCTGTGGCCCATGAGGGTGAGTCGTATCGCTCCGTCGTCCTGGGCTTCCCCATCGAGAGCATCGAATCCGAGCCGGAACGCGATCGCCTGATGAGCGCCATCCTCCGTTTCTTTAAGCTCGAATCCCCGAATCACTAAATTTTAAGGCTTTCACAAAAAAAAAAATCAAATTCCGATGGCTTATATCCTGCATAATATTCCGGGCCGTATTCTACACAACCTGCGCACGATGGCCATGCCCGTGGGGATGCTTACGGGAGCCCTCTTCTGTCGGCCGATCTCGGCCCTGGAGGGAGCCTCACACCAACTGATCACCCCGACCCTGATCTTCCTGATGCTCTTTGTTACCTTCTGTCGCGTGCGGGTGCGGGAGATGCGCCTGAAGGGGATGCATGGCCTGTTGTTGCTCTTCCAGTTGGTGGTGAGCCTTGCCCTCTTCCTGCTCCTTCAACCGCTCAACACCACCCTTGCCCAGGGAGGGATGATCTGCGTGCTGGCCCCCGTGGCCATGGCGGCTGTGGTGATCGGCAGCATGCTCGGGGCTGACATCACGACGATGGCCACCTACAGCCTTCTCTGTAACCTCTCGATCGCCCTGCTCGCGCCGCTCTATCTCTCACTCTTGGGCAGTGGAAACTGCACCTTGTGGGAGATTCTTACGCGTATCCTGCCTCTGCTGGTCGGCCCTTTTGTGCTTGCTCAACTCTTCCGTCTGGTGCTCCCGAAATGGGCGGCCTGGGTGGCTGCACATGGTCAGCTCTCCTTCTATCTTTGGTTGATATCGCTGGTGATAGTAATTGGAAGAACAACGAGTTACATCATAGACTTGGGAAGTGATCATCTGCTTCTCGAGATTGCGTTGGCTGCGCTGGCCTTGGCGATCTGCCTGGTGCAATTCAAGTTAGGACGCATGGTGGGTCGCCGTTACGGGGATCCGGCAGCGGGAGGCCAATCATTGGGCCAAAAAAATACGGTATTGGCGGTCTGGATGGCGCAATCGTTCCTCGATCCCATCTCCTCGATTGCCCCCACAGCCTACATCGTCTGGCAGAACCTGGTGAACTCCTACCAGATCTACCGAAAAGAGCGAGAGACTCATTGAGCTTTCAATCCTCAATTATATTATCACTAAACGGACTGTCTCTTCGCGGCATCATAGCGCGCGAATAAAATAAGTGCGCCCCTTTTCGCCATTATGCAGTGCATCATGAATTGGGAAGAGTGTAATAAATTTGAAATAGAAGTCGCCATGAATCGTAATTTGGACGACACAACCCTGCAACAGCCTCAAACTACTTTTGCGCCAGAAAACAACTCAAAAAGCATAAGATTACAAGTGCAACAAAAAACACAACTCCGAAAGAGTTGTGTTTTTTGTTGTCGTCTTTACTTTTTGAAGATAAAATAGACGGCCAGCACTAAGCAGACGAAGCCGGCGAGATGGTTCCAGCGCAGGGTTTCGGACTTCATGAAGACCACCGTAAAGATGGTGAAGACCACCAATGTGATCACCTCCTGGATCACCTTCAGCTCCCACAGCGAAAAGGGTCCGCCATACTGTGCACTGCCCAGGCGGTTGGCCGGCACCTGGAAGCAGTACTCGAAGAGGGCGATACCCCAGCTCAGGAGCACGATGGCCGCCAGGCCGAACTTTTCGATCTTCGACTTAAAGACGATGTGTCCGTACCAGGCCAGGGTCATAAAGGCGTTGGAGCAGACCAACAGCAGGATGGCTAAAATTCCCTTCATTCGATTTTTATTTGAGTTTGCGGGCGCAAAGATAGGGAAAATATCGTTTTTGGCAAATAAATCGGCCCCCGCCATCGCAATCGGTTGGGAAATGGTGGCAAAAAGCACTATCTTTGTCTGCGCAAGAAAAAGATTCTGCCCATGGCAAAGAAGATAGACAAGACCAATGCCGCACGTCTGCTGGATCGTGCCCGAATCGCCTACGAACTGATCCCCTACGAGGTCGATGAGTCGGACCTTGCCGCCACGCATGTGGCCGAACAGCTGGGTGAAGATATTGCCCGCGTATTCAAGACCCTTGTGCTGAAGGGTGATCGCACGGGCCACTTTGTCTGCGTGATTCCGGGCGACCGAGAGGTGGACCTGAAGGCCGCAGCCCGTGCCTCGGGCAACAAGAAGTGTGATCTGATCCCCATGAAGGAGCTTCTGCCCACCACAGGCTATATCCGCGGCGGCTGCTCCCCTATCGGACTGAAAAAGCCCTTCCCCATCTTTATTCACCCTACAGCCACCGATTTCGATCGTATCTATATCTCGGCCGGCGTGCGCGGGCTGCAGATTGCCATTGCCCCCTCAGACCTTATCGCCTTTGTCAAGGCTACGGTCTCCGAGTTGTGCGCCTAAAATTTGATTTTAGCGCAACGTAATTTCGTGTCAGAAGAGGCCTGGAACAAGGATCAAATTTTGATTTTAGCGCAACGTAATTTGTGTCAGAAGGGGCCTGGAGCAACCATCAATTTTTGATTTTAAGCGAGGAAATTCTGTGCATCGCAATAAGAAACCCGGACGGGTAGTACTTGGCGTACGTCCCGTTCGGGTTTTGTTTGGGATGTGCGGAATATACCGCTTACAAATCGAAAATTACGAACCGAAGTTGTCGTAAAGAATATTCTCAGGCGGCACACCCAGCGAATCGAGCATGTTCACCACGGCACCGATCATCATCGGAGGTCCGCACATGAGGTAGATGCAATCCTCGGGAGCCTCGTGGTTCTTCAGGTAGTTCTCGTAGAGCACATTGTGAACGAAACCGGCGGTGTAGGCTACCCCCTTGGCATCGGCATCCGGATCGGGACGGTCGAGGGCCAGGTTCATCTTGAAGTTGGGGAAATCCTGCTCAATCTGGTGGAACTCGTCCATGTAGGGAGCCTCCTTCAGGGCACGGGCACCATACCAGAACGATACGGGACGCTTCGTCTTCTCGGTCTTGAAGAGGTGCATCAGGTGGCTGCGCATGGGGGCCATACCGGCACCACCACCGATGAAGATCAGCTCCTGCGTATCGGGCAGGTTCTCGTCGAGGAAGAACTCACCGTAGGGGCCCGAGATGGTCACCTTGTCACCCGGCTTGCGCGAGAAGACATACGACGAGCAGATACCCGGGTTCACCTTCATGAAGCCGCCGTTTACGCGATCGAACGGAGGCGTGGCGATACGGATGTTGAGCATGATGATGTTGCCCTCGGCGGGGTGGTTGGCCATCGAGTAGGCGCGGAACGTATCCTCAGGGTTGGTCGTCACCAGATCCCACATCTTGAACTTGTCCCAATCCTCGCGGAACTTCTCGTCGATATCCATATCCGAGAACTTGATCTCCTTGTAGGCGGGGATGTCGATCTGGATGTAACCACCCGAGCGGAAGTTCAGGTTCTCGCCCTCGGGGAGCTTCACGACGAACTCCTTGAGGAAGGTCGAGATCGAGCGGTTCGAAACCACCTCGCACTCCCACTTCTTCACACCGAGTACCGAGTCGGGTACGCGGATCTTCATGTTCTCCTTCACCTTCACCTGGCAACCCAGACGCCAGTGGTCCTTCTGCATCTTGCGGTTGATGAAGCCGGTCTCGGTGGGCAGGATGTCGCCACCGCCCTCCAGTACCTGGCACTTGCACATACCGCAGGCACCACCGCCACCGCAGGCCGAGGGGAGGAATACTTTATTATCGGACAGCGTGGAGAGCAGTGTCGATCCGCTCTCGGCCGTCAGCACCTTCTCGCCGTTGTTGATGTCGATGGTAACGGCACCCGACGAGGTCAGCTTCGCCTTCGCAAAGAGAAGCAAAGCGACCAGCACGAGCGTCACCACCAGGAAGGCGAGAATCGCTACTAAAATTGTCATTTCCATATAGTCTCTCTCTTTTTAAAGGTTTACAACTGAATACCGCTGAAGATCATGAAGGCGATACCCATCAGACCCGTGATAATGAAGGCGATACCGGGACCCTTCAGGGCAGCCGGGATGTGCGAATAGGTCGTCTTCTCGCGGATGGCGGCCATCATTACGATCGCAATCCACCAACCGATACCCGAGCCCAGACCGTAGACGATCGACTGCCAGAGCGAGGTCAGCTCGCCACCATCGACCTTCTGCTGCATGAAGAGCGAACCACCCAGGATGGCGCAGTTCACGGCAATCAGCGGCAGGAAGATACCCAGCTGGTTGTAGAGCGTGGGCGAGAACTTCTCGACGATCATCTCCACCAGCTGCACAAAGGCGGCGATGGTGGCAATGAAGATGATAAAGGTCAAAAAGCTCAGATCTACACCCTCAACCAGGACGTTTGCCTTCAAGACATAATTATATAAGAGGTAGTTCAGGGGTACGGTCATCACCTGTACGAAGGTTACCGCAGCACCCAAACCCAACGCCGTCTTTACGCTCTTCGATACGGCGATGTAGGAGCACATACCGAAGAAGAAGGCGAATACCATGTTGTCGATAAAGATCGACTTGATAAAAATATTCAAAGTTTCCATAATTCAGCCCTCTATTTTTCCTGTAAATCCTTGTTCTTGGTGCGGTGAACCCAGATGATGCAGCCGACGATGATCAGCGCCATGGGCGGGAAGAGCATCAGACCGGTATTCGAGTAGAAACCACCCTCCGCAATGTACCAGCTCTCGGGGATGATTCGGATGCCGAAGAGCGAACCCGAACCAAAGAGCTCACGGAAGAAGGCCACGATCACCAGAATCAGACCATAACCCAGACCATTGCCCAGACCGTCGAGGAAGGCGGGCCAGGGCTTGTTACCCAGCGCAAAGGCCTCCACGCGACCCATCACAATACAGTTCGTAATAATCAGACCCACATAGACCGAAAGCTGCTTCGAGATATCGTAAACGAAGGCTTTCAGCACCTGGTCCACCAGAATTACCAGCGCAGCAATTACCACCAGCTGTACGATGATGCGGATGCGCGACGGAATACCGTTACGCAAGAGCGACATCACCAGGTTGGCCAGTGCGGTAACGAAGGTTACCGACAGCGCCATCACGATGGCAGGCTTGAGCTGCACGGTAACGGCCAACGCCGAGCAGATACCGAGGATCTGCACGATGACGGGGTTGTTCGCGCCGAACGGGCCCGTCAGATACTTCATATTCTTCGCCGAAAACAACGGCTCTTTTTCCTTACTCATAGCCTACTCGATATTTACGTTAGCAGCCTCCTCCTCAGCAGCAACAGGCTCCTCCACGGCGGGGGCCGCAGCGGCGATCTGCGCCTTGAGGTAAGGCAGATAGTTATTCAGACTGTTCAGAAGCATGAGCGAGACACCGTCCGAGGTCTTCGTGCCACCCGAGATGGCATCCACCTCGTGGGCCGGATTCTGAGCACCACCCTTTCTCAGGGTAATGGCCACCAGCTCCTCACCCTCGAAGATGGTCTTGCCCACATACTGAGCCTGGTGCTTCGGCGTAGCGATCTCGGCACCCAGACCCGGCGTCTCTCCCGAGTGGTCCAAGACGATACCCACCACGGTGTTCATGTCGGGCTCCAGAGCCAGGTAGCCCCAGATCGGCCCCCACAGACCCGAACCATAGACGGGAACCACCACGCGACCGTTCTGGGCCTTGAAGATGGGATAGGTGCCTGCCTCGAAGGCGCCCTTCATATCGAAGAGCAACTCCAGGGCATCGCCCTCGATCACCTCACCCTGAGCATTGACCACCAGGGCAGTGATGAACTCGTCGTAATTTTCGGTGGCAGCATCCAGCGATGAGAGGATGGCCGACTTCTTCTCGCCGAGCATGTTGGCCTGCTGACGCGACTGGAGCGACATGGCGGCCAAGGCAAGCAGCGTGGCTACGACAACCACCATAACCGTTGCATACACAACGATATACAGATTACTGTTCTTATTCATTGCCATAGCTTTCCTTATTTAGCGAGTTTCTTACTGCGGTTCTTGCGGCGCGAGATGTTCGACTCTACCACGAAGTGGTCCACCAGCGGAGCCAGGGCGTTCATGAAGAGGATCGAGAGCATCATGCCCTCCGGATAGGCGGGGTTGATGCCGCGAATCAGGATGGCCAGCGCACCGGTCATAAAGCCGACGATATATTTACCCGTGTTGGTCTGGGCCGAGGTGACGGGGTCGGTAGCCATGAAGACGGCACCGAAGGCGAAACCACCTACAATCAGGTGCTGCCAAGCGGGAATCTCCATATAGGCGTTACCACCCACAGCGTTGAACAGAAGGCCCATAGCCAGACCACCGACGAAGACCGAGATCATCGTGCGCCACGAAGCCACACCCGTATAGAGCAGGATCACGGCACCGATCAGGATGGCCAGTGTCGAGGTCTCACCAAACGAACCGGGGATAAAGCCCAGGAAGGCATCCATCACCGAGAAGTCCATGGCTCCCTTCGTGGCGAACTGCTCGAGAGCCGTAGCACCCGAAACGCCATCGACCTGGGCACCCATGAATTTCCAATCCGAATACCAGGCGGTCTCACCCGAGATCTGGGGCGTGTAGGCGAAGAAGGCGAAGGCACGCGCCAGGAGCGCCGGGTTGAAGATATTCATACCCGTACCACCGAAGACCTCTTTACCAAATACCACGGCGAAGGCGGTCGATACGGCCACCATCCACAGGGGCATCGAAACGGGCATGATCATCGGGATCAGAAGACCCGACACGAGGAAACCCTCGTAGATCTCATGGCCGCGAATCTGAGCATAAGCGAACTCGATGGCCAGACCCGTGATGTAGCTCACGGCCACCATCGGAAGAATGCGTACCAGACCATAGAGGAAGGCGTTGAAACCCTCCAGGCTCACCTGCACACCGGTGTTGTAGCAACCGAAGAGGAAGGCGGGCAGCAGTGCCAGTACGACGCAGATCATCGTGCGCTTCGAGTCGTTGCAGTCGCGCACATGCGAACCCTTCGAGGTGGTCTTGTTCGGGACGAAGAGGAAGGTCTCGAAACCATCGAAGGTCGACTCCAGGAAGGCGAGCTTGCCTCCCTTCGTAAAGGTCGGTTTAACCTTGTCTACCAATTTACGCAAATCCATTGTTAAGCCTCCTTAATCATTAAGTTAATACCATCGCGAAGAATCTGCTGAATCTCGATCTTCGAGGGGCAGACAAACTCGCAGAGTGCCAGATCCTCGGGCAGTACCTCGTAGATACCCAGATTCTCCATCTTGTCGATATCACCGGCAAGGCAGGCCTTCAAGAGGTACATCGGGTAGATGTCCATGGGCAGATACTGCTCATAGAGACCCGTGACGATGAAGGGACGCTCGCCACCATTGAGGTTCGTGTCCAGGCGGTAGGCCTTCTTGGGGAAGAGCCACGAGAAGTAGCTGCGCGATACCGAGAACTTCCCAAAGCGCGGCATGGCCCAACCCAGGAGCTCGTACTTGTCGCCCTCGGGGATAACGGTCAGCTGGTTGGCATAGAACGAGAGGTAACCCTCGGCCTTCGTACCGGTCAGCGCGTTGCCGTTGATGACGCGCACCGTGTCACCCTCCTTCTGAGCCTTCAGTTCGCCCTTGAGGATCGAGTCGAGGTTGGCACCGGCCACCACCTTGCAGTAGCGGGGTTTCTCCACCTCCGAACCCGTTACGGCGATCGTGCGGGTCATATCAACCTTGCCCGTCAGGAACAGACGGCCGATGATGGCCAGATCCTGCACGTTCACGGTCCAAACCACCTCACCCTTGTTGATGGGGTCGATGTGGTGGATCTGCACACCGACGTTACCTGCGGGGTGCTTGCCGGCAAAGGTGTGGAGCTCCACGCCCTTGAGCTGCTCGGCAACCGAGCTCTCCTTGGCACGCATCGAGAAGTGTACCTTGCCCGAGGTGAGCTTCTTCAGCACCTCAACACCCTTCTGCAGGTTCTCCTTCTCCGAGCGGAGCACGAAGTTGTAGTCGGGGGCCAGGGGGGCCGAATCGAATGCCGAGACGAAGATCGCCTTCGGCTGTGCCTCGGGATCGGCGATAACGCCGTAAGGACGCTGAATCAGCAGGGGCCACAGACCCGACTGAAGCAACATCTCGACCACCTCTTCGCGGGTCGCCTTCTGCAGATCGAGCATGGCGAACTCCTTGTACTGCTGCTCGCGGTCGGGGGTGATCGTCACGTTCAGCACGCGACGCTTCTCGCCGCGGTTCACGGCCGAAACCGTACCGCTGACGGGCGATGTGAAGAGTACGCGATCGTTGTACTTGTTGAAGAACAACGCATCACCGGCCTTCACCTCATCACCGACTTTAACCAGCAACTTCGGAGTCACACCCTCGAAATCGAGGGGCGACAGGGCGTAATCGGCTGCAGCCTTCGCCTCATAAAGCGAAAGCTCGGCCTTGCCCTGAAGATTGATGTCGAGACCTTTTCGTAATGTAATGATTTTCGACATGGTTAATTGTTTGTTGTTTGGTATTTTATTAGTTGTTAATTGTTGTTGAAATTCAGCTGAAACAGGCTGTTATTCCCGTAACACTATAATTCGCGTGCGAAGTTACTACTTTTTTCGCAGAAAACCGCCTGTTTGGAGGAATATTTTTGATTTGTTTTCCGCTTTGCTGCCATTATCTCGAAAAGGGCATAAGCAACGCTAAAGGCTGATTCTCGATTCTCGATTCGTTTTGTGGTTAGGGCTGTGGACTTTGGGAGTTCTGAGGCTGAGGAGCCCCCGCCGGCCCAAAAAACAAAAAGCGCCCTGCCCGAAGGGGCAGAGCGCCAAAAAATTGTTTGGAAGGAAATTACTTATCCAGACAGTCTACGCGGATGCAACCAACCTTTCCACCCGGGTGCAGCACATAGGCGTACATGTAAACGCCATCCTCCGATACGCTCAGGGCGCAGTCGGTACCACCTCCCATCGAAGCAGCATTCCACTCCAGGGCACCCGTGCTGAAGTATACCACACCGGCCTTGAAGTTCTCGATCGTCGTTACGTCGGCAAAGTAGATACCGGCATCAGCAAGCGACCAGGTGAAGTAGGTATCACAAGCCGTCATCAGGTACTTGGCACCGTTGAACTCGGTCACATCCAGACAAACTGCACCGCAGTTGCTGTTCGTGGTAACTTGTACAGCCTGAGCCGTGCCAGCCTCTGCCCATACAAAGCAGTTGCTCGAGTAACCCGACATGAAGTAGGGAGCACCCTCACCCATATCGCGGTAGATTACGTCACCGTTGTTGTTGTCGATCTTGTCGGTGATCTCACCGGCAGCGATCTTCGACCAGTAGCCGTCATCGGCAACACCGCCCGAAATTGCATAGAGCAGGTGACCCGTCGTACCCGACGACCAAGGCGAATACATCAGCGTCAGACGGGCATCGCCATACACGTCACCCACAACCGAAAGATCCTTACCATACTCCTGCGAATCACGCGTGATGAAGACCTCCAGCGTGTCGTTGATATCCTTCATACGGCCAATGCGGAAACCGGTAGCCTCAGCAAACGAGCTGACAACGATGTTACCCTCCGAGTCAGCCGTGATGGCGGCGTTGGCACCGGCCATCTCGCCCAGATCCAGGGTCTGCACATACTCACCCGTCAGGGCATCCAGCACCACGGGAGCCTCACCGGCAGCAGCCACGATCAGGTACTTGCCCGTAGCGGCAATGTGGTTGGCGTTGGCGGCCGTCAGCGAGAGCTCCGACAGAGCCTTCGACCAAACAACCTCCTCCGAACCGGCACGGTAGCCGTAAGGCAATTTGGCTGCGGGCTCATCGCCACCAGCCTCAGCATCGGTCAGCTTCACACCGCAAACAATGGCACGCGGAGCCGAGCTCGTCTCCTTGGCAAAGTTGGCCGAGGTCGAGAACTCGATCACCGAAGCGGCCGTCAGACCCGTCAGCTCAACCGAATACTTGTCGGTCTCAGCAAACGTAAGAGCCGTGTAAGGAGCCGTACTTGTTGCACCATTGTTGGCAGCCAACTCGAACGAACCGGCATCCACACCATTCACGCGAACATAGAGCGTAGCGGAAGCGCCCTTCCAAGCCACAGCGTAGAACGAGAGGGTCTTGTCACCCTCTACGCCCACGGCAGCCGAGGTGAATACACCCGACATCTTCGAGGTACCCAGTTTGAAGCCCGTAACCGACTCCTCGCCAATTACCGTAGCACCCAGACCGTAAGCAGCAGCATCGCTGTTGTCCACCGTGCATACGAAAGCCTCGTCCGAGGTATAGATACCGGCCGTTACCTCGGGACCGGGCTCGGGCTCACCCTCCTCGTGCGATACATAGATGGCGTTCTGGATCTGGGGCGACTCATTGTAGGTCGAATAGACACCCTGAATGGTGATCTTGTCACCCAACTTCAGACCGGCAGCAGCCCACTGGGTCTTGGCCTCACCCTCGGGGGTCAGCAGGCCATAAACGTAAATCGTACCCGTCTCATCCGTCAGGTCGAAGTTACCGTAGGTGGTGTTCGCTACACGGGTAATCTCACCCGTCAGCTCATAGGTCTTAGCCGTGTCGGCAGCAGCCAGGAAGTCGGCCACCGTAATCTTCTCGATCTCTACCTCGGGCTCCTCGACACCGGCACCATCGCCCAGGGGCAGGGTGATTACCGTACCGTCGTAGAGCGTGAAGTATACGTTGTTCTCGTCCCAGGTTACATCCACAATGGCACCTACGCCATCCTCGCCGTCCTCACCGGGCTTACCGTCCTGACCATTCTGGCCATCCTCACCGGTAGCCTTGCCCAGCTCGGTCCAGGTTGCGCCATCGTCGTAGGATACATACCACATGCCGTTCTCGATCTTGAGCTCGGGGGTTACGCCATCCTCACCGTCCTGACCATCCTGGCCGTCCTTACCGTCTTCGCCGTCCTGACCGGGGGCACCGGGCTGGCCATCCTTGCCATCCTCACCGTCCTGTCCGGGCTTACCGTCGGCACCGGGTTTACCGTCCTGACCATTCTGGCCATCCTTACCGTCCTCACCTACGGCCTTCACCTTGTTGCCGTTCTCGTCGAGCAGCCACTCACCGTCGATGGTCCAGTAGTACTTGCCATCGGTATCCTGCTTCACACCGATCTGAGGCGTGTAGCCGACACCCTCACCACCATTATTGGTGTAGATGGTGATCGAATCGCTCTTGGCGAACGAAATCGTGTAGCCGATCACCTCGCCACCCTTCTGGATGGGCACGATGCCGGTTACATAGTCATTCTTCTGGAGAGCCTCAACGATGGTCTGCAGCGCCGAGATGTTGGTGTTCATCTCCTTGCATACATCCTCCAGGTACTCCAGGCGGGAATCCATCTCGCGGATCTTATCCCACACAGCCGAGTCGTCATACTCATCGACACAGCTTACAGCGAACAGGGCAACTGCCGCTGCCATGAAAGAGAGAAGTTTTTTCATGTAAGTTGTTTTTAATTGGTTTATAAAAAGTTGATTGGAAATTTTTCTTCACATATTTTAAATTCGGGCAAATTTAACAAAAGAAAACGAATCCGCCAAAATAAATTTTGTTTTTTGGATTTTGCATCCTAAATTTGCATCATGGAGCCGATCATAAACATCCATACTCACCGATTGCGCGAGGGGGAGCTCACGCCTTGTTGCGAGGGGATTCACCCCTGGGAGGCGGAGCGATGGCGGGGCGAACCCCCTACCCTTTCGGCCGCATGCGAGGCGGTGGGTGAGATAGGTCTGGACTACGCCCGGGCGGTGGATCGCCTGAGGCAGGAGGAGCTCTTTCGGGTGCAGTTGGCACTGGCCTCGGCGCACAATCTGCCGGTGGTGTTGCACTGCGTGAAGGCTTTCGAGCCCGCGATGAAGATTTTAGCCGATTATCGGCTGTGTGCGGTGATCTTTCACGGCTTTATCGGTTCGTGGCAACAGGCCGAAAAGGCGATTGCAAGGGGCTATTATCTCTCCTTCGGGGAGCGTTCGCTGTGCTCGCCCCGCACGGTGGAGGCGATGCGCCGAATCCCTGCCGAAAGGCTCTTTTTTGAGAGCGACGAGAGCGAGACTCCGATTCGTGAGATCTACCGCAAGGCAGCCGATATATTGGGTGTGGAGATTGCTGAATTGGAACAGATTACATGGTGTAACTTCAAGCGTATATTTAGATGATGAGTACCGATTGGATGGAGCGCACGGAGCTCCTGTTGGGAGCCGAAAAACTCGATCTGCTCCGCCGGGCACATGTCCTGATCGTGGGCGTTGGCGGTGTAGGTGCCTATGCCGCCGAGATGCTGGCCCGCGCCGGAGTGGGGAGCCTGACGCTGGCCGATGCCGATGAGGTGGGCCCCACGAACATCAACCGTCAGCTTGTGGCCCTGCACTCGACCATCGGGCGAAAGAAGGTCGAGGTGTTGGCCGAGCGTCTGCGCGATATCAATCCCTCAATGAATCTGACACTTATCGACGATTATATCAAGGATGAGAAGACCTATGAACTGCTCGACAGCGCCACGTTCGATTATGTGGTCGATGCCATCGACACCCTATCGCCCAAGGCGGCACTCATCGCTGCGGCATTGGAGCGCAACCTCCCCTTGGTGAGCTCGATGGGTGCCGGAGCCAAGACCGACCCCACACAACTCGAGATTCGCGACATCTCGAAGAGTCACCACTGCCCCTTGGCCCACATGTTGCGCAAACGGCTCCACCGCATGGGTATCCGTTCGGGTTTTCAGGCCGTCTTCTCGCCCGAGCCCATTCGCGAGGGGGCAATGATCCGCTGCGAGGAGCAGAACAAAAAGTCGAATACCGGGACGATCTCCTACATGCCCGCCCTCTTTGGTATCGGATGCGCCTCGGTGGTGATTCGGGGGCTGATCGGGGAGATTTAGTCAAAGAAATTCAAAATTCAAAATTCAAAAAATTATATAAAAATCATACGGAAGATGAAAAAGATTGTTTTTTTGGACGAGTACAGCATGAGCGGTTGTGATTTGAGCCGCATCAAGGCGTTGGGCGACTATGTGGGCTATGAGAAGACCCACACGACCGAAGAGGTGGTTGAGCGCTGCAAGGATGCTGAGATCATCATCTCGAACAAGGTGCTCGTCACACGCGAGGCTATGGAGCAGCTGCCCAAATTGGAGCTGATCTGTGTAGCCGCAACGGGGGTCAATAATATTGATGTAAAGGCTGCCCAAGAGCGGGGCATCCCCGTAAAGAATGCCGTGGGTTACTCCACCCATGCGGTGGCCGAGACCACCCTCGGATCGGTACTGGCCCTCTACCGCAAGGTGGGCTACTACGACCGCTACGTCAAGTCGGGCGACTATGCCCAATCGGATGTCCCCTTCCACTTCGGACACGCCACCCACCAGCTCTACGGCAAGCGTTGGGGTGTGATCGGTCTGGGCAACATCGGCCGTGAGGTAGCACGTTTGGCCTCGGCCTTTGGTTGTGAGGTGGCCTACACCTCCACCTCGGGAGCTGCGCGAGAAGAGGCCTACCCCGCCCTGCCGCTCGAAGAGCTCCTCGCCTGGGCCGATGTGGTGACCATTCACTGCCCCTTGAACGAGCGCACACGCGGCTTGATCGGCCGTGCGGAGATTGCCCGCATGAAGCCGACGGCCCTGCTGGTTAATGTGGCACGCGGTGGTATTGTCGATGAGGCCGCCCTGGTCGAGGCCCTCGATGCCGACCGTTTGGGGGGTGCCGCCATCGACGTCTACGAAAAGGAGCCGATGGTCCCGAATTCGCCGCTGCTCAAGATCCAAAAGAGCGAGAAGCTGCTCCTCTCGCCCCACAACGCCTGGTCGCCCGTAGAGGCCATCGAGGTCTTGATCGGCTGCATTGCCGAGAACATATCGAAGGCTCAATAAGCAATGAGCAACGCATCGCAATGAGCAACAAAAAAAATCCGCCTAAAAGCGGATTTTTTTGTTGCCTGTCGGGGCGTTCGCACTCCCTAAAACTCCACCAGGCTCTTGCCGGTCATCTCCTTCGGCTGCTCGAGACCCATCAGATCCAACACCGTGGGGGCTACGTCGGCCAGGATACCATTCTTGACAGCCTTCACGCGATCCGACACCACAACAATGGGCACCGGATTGAGCGAGTGGGCCGTATTGACCGAGCCATCCGGATTCAGGGCGTTGTCGGCATTGCCGTGGTCGGCAATCTGCACCACCTCATAGCCGTTGCGCTTGGCGGCCTCCACCACCTTCTCTACGCACTCGTCCACGGCCGTTACAGCCTTTTGGATCGCCTCATAGACTCCCGTGTGGCCCACCATATCGCCGTTGGCGAAGTTCAGACAGATGAAGTCGTACTGCTGCTCATCGAGTGCTACGGCCAACTTGTCGGCCACCTCATAGGCCGACATCTCGGGCTGCAGGTCGTAGGTGGCCACCTTGGGCGAAGCCACCAGGATGCGGCTCTCCCCCTCGAACTCGGCCTCACGACCGCCATTGAGGAAGAAGGTGACGTGGGCATACTTCTCGGTCTCGGCAATACGCAACTGCTTCAGGCCCAGCTTCGAAACATACTCGCCAATCGTATTCTCGACATTCTCCTTGTTGAACAAGATGTGCAGCCCCTGGAACTTGGCATCGTAGGGGGTCATGCAGCAGTAGTACAAAGGCAGGGTGTGCATCCCCTCCTGGGGCATATCCTCCTGCGTGAGGACAATCGTCAGCTCCTTGGCGCGGTCGTTGCGGTAGTTGAAGAAGATCACCACATCGTTCGGGCAGATGCGGCCCACGGCCTCGCCCTTCTCATCTACGCGCACAATAGGCTTTACGAACTCGTCGGTCACCTCGTTGTCATACGAACGCTGCATCGCCTCGACCATATTGTCGGCCTTCTCGCCCACGCCCGAGATCAGCAGATCGTAGGCCACCTTGACACGCTCCCAACGCTTGTCGCGATCCATGGCGTAGTAGCGGCCGATAATCGAGGCCACCTTACCGGTCGATTGCTCGTTCATGTGCTTCTCCAAGGCCTCGATGAAGCCCTTGCCGCTGCGAGGGTCGGTGTCGCGACCATCCATAAAGCAGTGCACATAGGTATTCTCCAGCCCATAGGCGGCTGCAATATCCGTAAGTTTGAAGAGGTGGTCGAGCGAGGAGTGTACACCGCCATCCGAAACCAGACCCATCAGGTGGAGATTCACCCCGTTGGCCTTGGTGTATGCATAGGCGGCCTTCACCTCCGGATTCTCCATGATCGAGTTGTCGGCACAGGCGCGGTTGATCTTCACCAGATCCTGATAGACCACGCGGCCGGCTCCGATATTGAGGTGGCCTACCTCCGAGTTACCCATCTGGCCCTCGGGCAGACCCACATTCTCGCCATCGGTTCTGAGCTCGGCATGGGGATACTTCTCGCTCATGGCGGAGATGTAGGCCGGCTTCATCTGCCAGATCACATCCCCCTCGCCGTGGTTGCCATTGCCCCAACCATCCAAAATCATCAACAAAACTTTGTTTGCCATTGTTCTCTTTTTTATCCTATTTAACCTAATTTTTCTATTCTCTCCGGGGCGGCATTGCTGCCGGCTTTCCGGTCTACTTGAGTTGCTCGCGAATCAGCTTCACGGCCTTATCCAGGGCAGCACCCAGTCCGTTGGGATCCTTACCGCCGGCCGTAGCGAAGAAGGCCTGACCGCCACCGCCGCCCTGCATGAGCTTGGCAGCCTCGCGCACGATCTTTCCGGCATCCAACCCCTTCTGGATCAGCATATCACCCAGAGCGATCGTAAGCATCGGTTTACCTGCGTTCTCCGAGGCGGCCACAAAGACCAGATTCTCGCAACGCTGACGCAAAACATGGGCCAGATCCTTTACAAACTCCGGCAGACGGGTCATGTGGCGCACCACATACTTGATGCCATCCTGCTCGGGGAGCTCGGCCATGAGCTTCTCGGCCATGGACGACACCTGCTCCTTGCGCAGGCCCTCCACCTCCTTCGAGAGGCTCTCGTTCGACTCCATCACCTTCTTCAGGGCGGGCAGCACCTGCGGGTTGTGCAGATACTCCGAGATGTTCTTCACCAGATCCTCGGCGGCATAGAGCAGCTTCTCGGCTCCCTCGGCCGTTACAGCCTCGATACGGCGCACACCGGCCGAGATGGCACTCTCGCTCACGATCTTGAAGACGCCGATCGTACCCGTGGCCGAGGTGTGGGTACCTCCGCAGAGCTCAACAGACGAACCGAAACGCACCATGCGCACCTTGTCGCCATACTTCTCGCCGAAGAGCATCATGGCTCCTGCGGCCTCGGCCTCCTCCTTGGTCGCCTCGCGATTCTCGATCAGCGGGTGGTTCATGCGCACCTTTTGGTTTACCCGGCGCTCCACCTCGCGCAGCTCCTCGGAGGTAACCTTCTGGAAGTGCGAGAAATCAAAACGCAGGTAGTCGGGCGTGACGAGCGAACCCTTCTGCTCGACGTGCGTGCCAAGTACCTCACGCAGCGCTTCGTGCATCAGGTGGGTAGCCGTATGGTTGTTGGCTGCGGCCTGACGCTTGGCAGCATCCACCACGGCCGTAAACTCGGCCTCCACATTCTCGGGCAGCTGCCCTACGACATGGATGATGAGTCCGTTCTCCTTTTCGGTGGCCAGCACCTCCACGCGCTCGTTGGCCGAGGTGATGTAACCCGTATCGCCGATCTGACCACCCGAATTGCCATAGAAGGGGGTCTGGTCGAAGACCAGCTGGTAGGAGGTCTTATTCTTCGATACCACCTTGCGGTAGCGGGCGATCTTAATGGGGGCCGTCAGCGTATCGTAGCCGACGAACTCCGACTGCTTGAGCTCGAAGAGCTCCACCCAGTCGTCGGTATCGACCTGGGCCGCGTTGCGCGAACGCTCCTTCTGCGCCTGCAGCTCCTTCTCGAAGCCCTCCAAGTCGATCTCCATCCCCTGCTCGCGGGCGATGAGCTCCGTCAGGTCGATCGGGAAGCCGAAGGTGTCGTAGAGCACAAAGGCCTCCTTGCCGGCGATCTGCTTTTGACCGGCGGCGCGGGTCTGGGCTATCACCCCATCCAGCAGGTTGATACCCGTGGCCAGGGTGCGCAGGAAGGCTGCCTCCTCCTCCTCGATCACACGCTCGATGAGTGTCTGCTGTGCCTTCAGCTCGGGGAACTGTCCGCCCATCTGCTCCACCAGGCCGGCCACCAGACGGCAGATGAAGGGCTCGTTGAAGCCCAGGTAGGTGTAGCCGTAGCGCACAGCACGGCGCAGGATGCGGCGGATCACATAGCCCGCCTTCACATTCGAGGGGAGCTGTCCGTCGGCAATCGAGAACGAGATGGCACGCAGGTGGTCGGCAATCACACGCATGGCCACGTCGCACTTCTCATCGGCGCCGTAGGCCTTACCCGACATCTGGGCGATGCGACCGATCGTAGGCTGGAAAACATCCGTGTCGTAGTTCGACTTTTTGCCCTGCAGGATCATGCAGAGGCGCTCGAAGCCCATACCCGTGTCGATATGTTTGGCCGCCAGAGGCTCCAGCGAACCGTTGGCCTTTCGGTTGAACTGCATGAAGACCAGGTTCCAGATCTCGATCACCAGGGGCGACGACTGATTGACCATCTCACGACCGGGGATCTTGGCCACCTCAGCCTCGTCACGCAGGTCGTAGTGGATCTCCGAGCAGGGGCCGCAGGGACCCGTCTCGCCCATCTCCCAGAAGTTGTCGTGCTTGTTGCCGCGGATGATGTGATCCTCCGGCAGGTACTGCTTCCAGTAGTCGTAGGCCTCCTGATCGAAGGGGACACCATCCTCCTCGGATCCCTCAAATACGGTGGCATACATACGGCTCTTATCGAGCTTGTAGACCTCGGTCAAGAGCTCCCAGGCCCAGGCGATGGCCTCTTGCTTGAAGTAGTCGCCATAGGACCAGTTACCCAGCATCTCGAACATGGTGTGGTGGTAGGTGTCGTGACCCACCTCCTCCAGGTCGTTATGCTTGCCCGACACACGCAGACACTTCTGCGTATCGGCGGCACGCGGATACTTTCGGGGGGCATTGCCCAGGAAGATCTCCTTGAACTGGTTCATACCGGCATTGGTAAACATCAGCGTCGGGTCGTTCTTCACAACCATCGGAGCCGAAGGGACAATGGCATGTTCCTTCGAGGCAAAAAAGTCTAAAAATGCTTGGCGAATTTTATTCGATTCCATCCTATAATAATTTATTAAATTTTTTCGTTTTTCATTTCGGGTTGCAAAATTACACAATTTACCTTAAATTTGCACCATATATATACGACTTTTTTAACACGATGCAGGTAAAAGCGCCAAATAACGAGTCGGCAAGACCCCCGCAAGAGCTCAGATCGCTGCCCTACAGGCTGCGGATCTACCGTCTGGTACGCAAACTGCTGCTCGGCTTTATCTTCATCTCGATCATCAACGGCCTTTTCTCCTACTTCTTCTACACCCCCAAGATGTATCGGATCAACCGCGAAAACCGCGACCTGGTGATCCGCTACCACATCCTGCAGGACAAGATGCGCTCGCTGGAGCGCGAGATGGAGGAGATTGCCCACCGCGACAACTACGTCTACCGTCCCCTCTTCTCAACCGATCCGCTGCAGATCGAGGGAATCGAAACCCCCTATCCCGAGTCAAAGTATGCCCCGCTGAAGGAGGATATTCACTCATCGCTGATGATCAGCACCTGGAAACAGATGGATCGCATGGCCCGAGAACTCTATGCCCGCTCTCTCTCGCTGGATGAGTTGCAGAACCTCTCGAAAAACAAGGAGCGCCTCTCGACGGCCATCCCGGCCCTCTGGCCCATCGACCGCTCGCTCTTGCGCAACGGTATCGACCCCTTCGGCTGGCGCATCCACCCGATCTACCACCAACGCATCTTCCACAAGGGGGTAGACCTGCCGGGCAATGTGGGTGATCCGGTCTATGCCACGGGCGATGCCGTAGTGGAAAGCATTGATGAACGTAACAGCCGTAAAGGCTATGGCCGCCAAGTACTTCTGGATCACCAATTCGGATACAAGACCCGCTATGCCCACCTGAGCAAGGTGCTTGTCAAGCCCGGCGAAAAGATCGTGCGCGGGCAGCTCATTGGCGAACTCGGACGTTCGGGCGGCGTGACGGGCCCCCACCTCCATTATGAGGTGATCCACCAGGGCCAGGTGGTCAATCCGATCAACTACTTCAACAAGAACATGACCCCCGAGGAGTATGAGCGCATCATGGCCGAGGTGCGCGAACAGAACCTCGAAAAATTTGAGAAATAAGATGGCACGACGCTTCACCATAAAGCATCCCCGCACCCTTCGCCAACGCTTGTTGCGCGGTCTGGTCTCGGCCTTCATCTGGCTGGGGGCCATCACGTTGTACTATGTGGTCTACTCGCTCTTCTTCGACACCCCCACCGAGTATGTGATGAAGCACTCCACCGATCTGTTGCGCGAGGAGTACGGCCGCCTCGAAGCCCGCTACGACTCCCTGCGCCTGGTGGCCGACAACATCACCGAGCGCGATCGCAACATCTTCCGCATGCTCTTCGAGAGCGACCCCTACAGCCTCGACGAAGAGCTCCACAGCCTGGAACTCTCGCGCTACGAGGAGCTTCAGGGACGATCGACCTACCGCCTGAAACGCGAATTGGGCGAGAGAACCTATGAGATGGAGGAGCGGCTCACCGAACTCAAAAATTCTTACGATAAGATTACCCAACAGATTGACTCCCTTGGAGATCAATGCAACCATATACCGGCCATTCAACCGGTGATCAACCCCCAGTTGAGCCTCCTGACCGCCTCCTACGGCATGCGCATTCACCCCTTCTTCAAGACCCTGAAATCTCACCAGGGGGTGGACTACACCGTTCCCGAAGGTTCGCGCGTCTTTGCTACGGCCGACGGAAAGGTCAAGGAGATATCGACCCGCAGCACCTCGGGGCAGAGTGTGGTGATCGACCACGGAAACGGCTTTGAGACCTCCTACAGCCACTTGGGCAAGATCAACGTGCAAAAGGGGGAGCAGGTACGACGTGGCGACATCATCGCCCTATCGGGGAATTCGGGCCTCTCGTTGGCCCCGCATCTGCACTACGAGGTGCGCAACAACGGCATGCGTGTAGATCCGATTCACTACTTCTTCATGGAGCTCTCGCCCAAAGAGTACAAACGCATCATCCGAATCGCACAATCGGGTATGCAATCATTTGATTAACTCAAGATTAACCCCATGCAGCTCAAGCTTCTTTTAGTCGATTTCGACGGCACCCTGGCCGATACGCGGCGGGCCAATGCCCGAGCCTATGTGGCCGCTTTGTCGGAGGTCGGTTACCCGTTAAGCGAGGAGGAGTATCTGAAGCGGCACTTCGGGGTAAGGTGTCCCGATTTTCTCCGCTCGATCGGCTTTACCGACCCCGAAGAGATCGACCGCATCCGCCGCAGAAAGATCGAACTCTACCCCTCGTTTTTTGAGAGCGTAAGGCTCAATGAGGGGCTCTGGGCCTTCTGCCGCCACTTTCGACGACAGGGTGGAAAGGTGTGGATCGTATCAACGGGACAGCCTCAGAATCTGAAGAATGCAATGCGTTACCTAAAGTTGGAAAACGAGGTGGATGGCATCCTCTCGGCCGGGGATGTGGAGCACCACAAACCTCATCCCGATGCCTTTTTGAAGGCGATGCAGATCGAAGGATGCCTGCCCGAAGAGACGCTTATCTTCGAAGACTCTGCGGTTGGAATCGAGGCCGCACGGCGCTCGGGAGCCAATTATATGGTGGTGAATTTCGAGAAGGAGTAGAGCCCCGGATCGGCCCTCATCGCACAGGGAGTGGAGAGCCCCCCCTGCGACAAATGCTCTTAAAGTCGCAAAAACGGCAGGTCTCCACATCCTCACAGGGGCGGAAAGGGGTCTCGAAATCGAAGAGTTCAAGAAGACAATTGCGCAATCGCTGTTCAAAACCTTCGCGCGAAGTAGAGTATCGCACCTGGTTATCCCCCAACGACTTATCAATGAGATATGGCGAGTACTCCTCGCTGTTCATCCGACGTACATAGTAGAGTGCCGGCAGGGCATCCGTTCCCCGGTCGTGCCAAAGCATGAGCGAGTAGAGCAACGTCTGGAAGATGTTACCGTTCAGGCTGCGGTTCTTCGTTACAAAGAGGTCGTCCAGCCCCCCAAATTCAAGGTGTACCCCACCGGTCTTGTAGTCCACCACCCGGTAGGAGCCGTCCTTCAGGCGATCCAAACGGTCGGCCTTACCGGCAAAACGGACTCGGCGCCCTGCGCTGAAGGCAAAATCGCACTTTACAGCCGCCTCCAACCCCTCGACCGTAAACTCTTCGTGGCGCAGATCAAAGTTCAGAATCGCCTCACGGATATAGCGAATCACGATATCACGCACCAGAAGGAGTTGCCCGCCATAGTCGCTCTCAGGGGTCGGTTCCCCACGGAAGAGCTCGGCCTCGATGGTTGCCTTGACGGCCTGCTCAACCGCATCCGACTCGACCATCTTCCGTATCTGAAGAGCCGGCACTGCAACATGGAGCAGCGGAGTGTAGAGTCGCTCCATCGAACCGTGGAGCAGATTGCCGAAGAGGGGGTTGTCTACCTCATCCGTAATCTCCTCTTGCTCTTTGAGATGTGCAATTGAGGCGAAGTAAAACTTTAGGGGGCAGGCCAGGTAGCGGGCAAAAGCTGTCGGAGAGATCGTCAGCGGATTCTCGGGCGCAAGGTAGCGCTTCAGCGCCTCGCGTACACTTCCCTTCTTCTCCACTTCGATGGGCTCCTCCTCGGGCAGATTGACATCCACACCGAGCTCGACAAAGGTGATCTTGCGGCCGCTCTCATACTCCAATTGACGAATGTAACGACTTGGTTCTCCGGTGGTTTTCTCATCGGCACGCGAGCAGTAGCACATCACCACCCGTCGGGCTCGCTGGATCAGTCGGTAGAAGTAGTAAGAGTAGACACCCTCATGGTGTTCGGGTGTGGGCAGCCCATAGGCGGCCCGCAGATTATAGGGGATGTAGGAGGCTCCGGCATCGAGGCGCCCCGGGAAGTTGTCATCGGTCATTGAGAGGATCACCACCTGGTCGAAATCCAGGTTGCGGGTCTCAAGGATTCCCATCACCTGAATACCATTCAGCGGCTCGCCTTCGAAGGGGATGCGCAGGGTTTGAAGGTGCTTGCGCAGTAGGGACATATAGATTGAGGTGGACAGCTCTATATCACAGAGCTCCACCGAATTGCGCAGTTTGCTTATCTCTTCCGAAAGGAGGAGCAGGGCTGCGGTCTGCTCGGGTGTTGGATTGTGCTCCGCACTTGCGGTGCCCACCGCCGAGAGGGTGCGTTGAAGCCAATCCGAGAGCTCGCGCCAATCTCCCGCGGGAAGGAAGATGGAGGCGAGCAGCGGATGAGTGGCAAAGAGCGAAGCCGGCACACGAATATATCGCCCATCAATAATCTCTTTTCGAAGGGGTTGAAGGCTCTCATCTAAGGCCATTTCGAGGCAGGGATGGGCCAACAGTCCCAGGACATCCACATGGTAAAAGAGCGCCTCATCGCCCTTTTGGCGTCGGTGGCTCTGCAACTCCAAAAGGCGCTCGATGAAGGTATAGGCGGCCGTCTGCTTGAGCGGAAAGCCCATCGTAACATTCACCGCATCGGCAACATGCTGCCTCTCAGATGGTTGCATAGAGCTTAGCAGTGGCATCAGAAGCCCTTCGTCAGTCAGCACAATGGCCGTGCGTTTATCGAGTGGGAGGAGTTCGCCGCTCTTGGGATCGCGCTCGCGAAAGGCGTCCAGGATAGCGGATATGGCCTTACACTGCACTGCATCCGAGACTGAAGATACGACCTGCAACTGCTTCGACCACTTGGAGAAATCGTGTGTTATCTCTCCCGCAGGTTCAGGATAACGGCGGCAGTTCTCCCTCAGAAACATCCCCGCCTCCTGTACCTCCGAGCGGAGGTAGTAATCATCATAATCCCAAAAGAAGTCGGCCTCCAAACTTTTAAGGTGGTCGAAGAGGATCTTTTCGCACTCGGAGAGGGCATTGAATCCCGCTACCACATAGTGGCGATCCGCCGACAAGGCCGCCTTGCCCTCTCGGATTCGGTCGGCGGCCAGCCGTTGCACCATCCCCGAATAGCCAAAACCAAGCTCCAGGAGCCGTTCGTGGTAATCGCGGTAGATGGCCCCAAGGGAGTTCCATATCGTAAGGAAACGTCGCCGCTCGGGGGTATCCTCCGACTCCTCGAGCACCCCCTGCCAGAAGCGGTTGATCACCTCACGCTGCTCGGCGGTGAGGTACGAGAGGTCGGCCTCCAACTCCTTGATATCGGCAATGTTGCGAAACAACATATCGGCATCGACACGGTATTTGTCCACCATATCGAAGTCCGAAAGGAGGCGATCGCCCCAGAAATAGAAGGTATCGAACGGTTCGGTGTGATAGCGGCTGTAGATGCGGTAGAGCTCGACCACCAGGCGCAGGCGATCCCCCACCCGAAGCCCCGAGAGCTCCTCCATCAGCTGATCGGGAGCCAGCCATTGGGGCTCCCAAAGGGGGTGCTCGGCAATTCGGGCCAGCTCATCGGCAAAGAAGAGGCGGGCGCGGCGCGAGGGGAACAGAAGCGCGAGGGAGGCAAAATCCTCCCCATAGCGCCGATAGAGGCTGCGCGCCACCTCGCCCAAAAAACTCTTTTCCGCCATTGAGATCTTCCGTTTCAGAATCAGTTTAAGAAGGGAACCGTGGTTTGACTATGCCTCGGGCGAGGTGGTTTCGGCTGCCGGCTCTTCGGCAGGCTCCAAAGGCTCTACCCTTCCCCCGAAGAGGCTGCGGGCACGCAGGATGGTCGGCTCCTCAAGGTAAAGAACTGCGGCCTGGGTGGCAGAGGCATCGAGACGCTCCAGGGCATGGAGCACCACATCGGCCTTATGGGTCGCCTCCACACGCGCCGAGTGGGCCTTCAACTGCGAGGCATCGACTCGGGCCGTCGAGGCCTCAAGATCGAGGTAACGGCATCTGCCCGAGAGTTTTAGCGAGCTCTTTCCGGTTATCGTAACCACGGCATCGGTGGTTTCCAGCGGGAGCTCCACCACCGCCCCGCCCGAGATTGCGGCATCGAACATCAGCTCCTCGACCGGGTTCTCGAACGCAACATGCGCTCCATCGGCTTTCAGGCTCTCGAGCTGGCGATAACTCACCCGCAGCGCCACGGTGTCGGTCGAGTGGTGCAGACCGCGCTCCTGGATGCGGAGCACGCCCGACTTATCGACCGCAGCCTTGAGTCGCGAATCGGGGTTGGCCTGCGTGTCGTAACTGATCTGGGGCTCCTGGTCGTCCGTCACCCGACACAGGGTTACCTTCACCGGGCCCTGAACATCCACAGCCACAAAGGGTTGCATCCACTCCATGCGAACCGAAGCCCCTTGGGCTGCGCTATCCTGTGCCATGGCCTTCGTGGCTCCACCCAGGAGCATACAGAGGGCCAAAATCGAAATTCTCTTCATCTGCTGTCTCTTAAATGTCTGATTTAAAATTCTGTCGATCGGCCGAAGTGCGCCCCGAAGAGCCGCCTAAACCGATTCCTTGCAGACAAAGGTAAAAAAAAATTATCAATTTCGAATTCCCGGTTTTGAATTATTTGTACCTTTGTGCTATGCGAGCCAAGATTCTCAATGCAAGTGCCGGGTCGGGAAAGACCTATCAGCTGGCCTACAATTACGTCCGCGACGTGATTTGGCAGCCGATGCTCTATCGCCATATCCTGGCCGTGACCTTCACGAACAAGGCCACCGAGGAGATGAAGAGCCGCATACTCAAGGAGATACACCTGTTGGCCTCAGGCCATCGAAGCGACTACCTCGCGGCGCTTGTCCCCGAACTCTCGCTCAGCGAGGAGGAGATTCGCACCCGGGCCCGCAAGGTTCAAAGCGCCATTCTGCACGACTACTCCCACTTCACGGTCCTGACGATCGACAAATTCTTTCAGCGCATCCTCCACGCCTTCATCCAGGAGCTGGGCATCGACCTGAACTACACCATCGAATTGGAGTCGGCACCCGTGCTGGCCCGCAGTGTGGATGCCCTGATCGAGCGCATTGCCGAGGATCCGGGGCTCAAGAGCTGGCTCGAGGCCTTTGCCCGCGAGCGCATTGCCGACCACGAGGGGTGGGACCTCAGGCGCGATATTCTCAAACTGGGCGGCGAGCTCTTCAAGGAGGGCAACCGTGCCGCCTTGCAGGCAGCCTGCTCCCGGGAGGAGCTCTCGGCCATTGTTCGCACAGCCACAACCGAGATGGAGCGTTCGGTGGCCCGATACCGCACCTTAGGTGAGGAGGGAGTCGCACGCATTGCCGCCGCAGGGCTGACCATCGACGACTTCTCCTACGGCCACTCGGGCGGTGTGAAGCTCTTCTACCAGGCGGCTGCAGGAGACCTCTCGGAGCCCAAGGCGCGAGCCCGCAAGTGTGCCGCAGGGGCTGAGGGGTGGATGGCCAAGAGCCGGGCCAAGGCCCATGCGGCCCTGATCGGTGAGCTGCAACCGCTGATGGCCGACCTTTGTGCCTGGTACGATCGCCACAGCCCGCAGTGGAACACCACACGTCTGCTGCGTGAGCACTACCGCACCTTTGCCCTGCTGAGCGACCTCTATCGCGAGGTGCAGCGCCTGTGGCGCGAGGAGAATACCCTGCTGCTCTCCGAGACCAAAAATATCCTCTCGGCCCTGATCGGTCGCAGCCAGACCCCCTTCATCTACGAAAAGGTGGGCAACCGCTACGACCGCTACTTCATCGACGAGTTTCAAGACACCTCCGAACGCGAGTGGCTCAACTTCCTGCCCCTGCTCGAAGAGGCTCTGGCCCACCGCAGCCAGCTCACGCAGAGCGAGCAGGAGGAGCCCGGACACCCCGTATTGCTGGTGGGCGACATCAAGCAGTCGATCTACCGCTGGCGCGGCGGCAACTGGCGCATCCTGGGCGAGAAGGCCCCCCGGGCACTGGAGGGGGCCGAGGTGGAGCAGATGCGCTACAACTTCCGCTCGCTGAGCAATGTAGTGGAGTTCAACAACTCGATCATCGAGCGGGTGGTGACCGCCACCGACCACAACCTTGAGGAGCGGCTCCAGGCGGCCGCCATCTCCCCCGACCTGCGCCGCGAGTTGAGCGGCACCCTTAGGAGGGCCTATGAGGGGCACCGCCAGATCGCCCGCAAAAAGAGCCTTCGGGAGGGCTTCATCGCCGTGGAGAGCTACGAAAAGGAGCCTCCGCTTGTGGAGCGTGTCTGTGAGTTGCTGGATCGCGGCTTCCGTCCCTCGGAGATCATGATCCTGGGGCGCTCGCGCAGCGATGGGGCCCGGGCCGCCCGTGCACTGCTCGACTTCAAGCGCACGAACTGCGAGGAGCGCTACCGCTTCGACGTGATGACACAGGATGCCCTGCGCATCGACTCCTCGCCCCTGAGCTACTTCCTGATCTCGATGCTCCGCCTCGCGGTCGATCCCTCCGACACGATCCGCCGCGCAATCTGCAACCACTTCCTGAATCGTCCCTTCGACGAACCCCTAAGCGAAGAGTTGCTGGAGCTCCTCGCCCGCTGGCGCCTGCTCTCCCCCGAGGAGGCCTTTTCGCGCATCGTGGAGCACTTCCGACTCAACGAGCAGAGCGATCAGATCGCCTATCTGCAGGCCCTGCACGAACAGATCATCCACTTCTCCGCGGGCCGTGTGGTCGATATTCCGCTCTTCCTGAACTGGTGGGAGGAGAACGGCGCCAAGCGTTCGCTGTCGGTCGGCGCCTCGGACGACACGATAGAGATCACCACCATCCACGCCGCCAAGGGATTGGAGAAACGGGTGGTTCTGATCCCCTACTGCTCCTGGGCCCTCGAGCCCAAAGCCTCGGGTGAGGTGCCCAACATCCTCTGGGCCGAGGCCCGGGGCGACCTCTCCGAGGTGGGCTGCGTGCCGGTGAAGTATCGCGCTGAGATGGCCTCTTCGGAGTTCGCCGAAGCCTATTTCCGCGAGATGGTCTACTCCTATGTGGATAACGTAAATCTCCTCTATGTCGCCCTGACACGCGCCGTGGAGCAACTCCACATCTTCATTCCCGAGAGCCACCGCGGCATCGGGGCCTACCTCTGGGAGGCGATCGACCGCCACGGAGAGGAGTGTCATGTAGGAGCGCTCGAGGGGCGCTGTCTGCAACACGAGCGGGGAGTGAGCTACCACTTTGGCACGTTTTGCGGCCCCGAGCCTGAGGATCCCGCCAAGGGCAAAGGCGAACGCGAAGTGGAGCATCGCTCCTTGGAGCACTACCCCTCCGTACAACCCTCTCCGGAGCAGAAATACCCCCATACGGGCTACCTGGAGCACGATGGCCGGGTGGAGTTCTCGCCGCGCAACTTCGGTATTCTGATGCACCGCCTCTTCGGCGAGGCTACCAACCGTCGGGAACTCGCGTTGGCCATGGAGCGGATGCGCGATCAGGCGCTCCTCTCGCCGGCCGATGCCGAAGAGTTGCATCGCCGGGTGGAAGAGGCGCTAAGCCATCCACAAGTCGCCTCGTGGTACGATGAGCGCTGGGATCGGGTCCTCAGCGAACGCGACATTATCCTCCCCGCAACAAGTGAAGCAAAAGTAGAGATGAAGCGCCCCGATCGCGTGATGATCAAAGGAAAACGGGCTGTTGTCGTGGACTATAAATTTGGCGAAAAGAGCCTTGCGGAGAACCGGAGGCAGATCCACCAATATATGCATCTCCTGCGCCGAATGGGTTACCTCGAAGTCGAGGGCTGGCTCTGGTACGTCCGCCAAGGACGATGCGAAAAGGTGGAGTAGAGAGAGTATTCAAAATTCAAAATAGGGTTTACGCCTCGGAATATTCTATGGTGATATTTCCAGCGACAAGGAAAATAATTTTGAATTTTGAACTGCGGTGTCAGCCGGGAGCAGAGCCATACCGAGGCGCCACAGCAGAAAAGAAAATTTTTCTTTTCTTAATTTTGAATTATTTTGTACCTTTGCAAGGATGAAAACGACCCTCCTATCCCTGATCCCGAAAAAATTCCGCCGCCGAGGCGGATGGGTCGTTGTAACCATCTTCCTCAGAGCCCTGCTCAACTTCCTGGGCCTCGCCCTCTTGGTGCCGGTGCTTACCCTGATCCTCGACACGGAGAGCATACACCGAATCAGTTACCTCGACCAACTCTTCAGGTGGGGAGGGTTCTCCTCTGACAGACAATTTGTTATCACGGTATCGCTTGGCGTTGTTGTGGTGATTGCGCTGAAGAATCTTCTTGCGTTGCTGCTCTACCGCACGGAGCGCAACTACACCTACGCCCTCTACCGCTACCTCTCGCGCAACCTCTACACCACCTACTATCGGCGGGGACTCCACTTCATCAAGCACAGCAATTCGGCCGTCCTGGCCCGCAACGTCAATGTGGTGAGCTTCTCGTTTGTGGCGGGTGTACTGCGCCCCATGGCCACCATGGCCTGTGAGGTGATGCTCTTCCTGCTGCTCTTTGGCTCGGTGGTGCTCTACAGCCCCAAGGCCGCCCTGCTGGTGCTCGTGATCTTCCTGCCGACGGTCCTTGTCTACTACCGCTTGGTGCGCAGCCGACTGAACCGCTACGGGGAGGTGGAGAACCGCGCGCACCGCGAGAAGGCCCGCGTGGTGATGGAGACCTTCAGAGGTTATTCTGAGGTAGAGATAAACCGCGCCTTTCCGCTGATGCTCAACCGTTTTGATCGAGCCATGGATGAGATTGTGGAGGTGCAGCAGAAGAACGCCACCTTGGGACAACTCCCCACCCTCTTTACCGAGACGGGCTTGGCACTGGGCATGGCCCTGCTGGTGATCGGCAGCCTTCAAGGGGAGTCGGGAGACATGCGCATGCTCTTCGGAGTCTTCGCCGTGGCGGCCCTTCGACTGATGCCCTCGGTGAGGAGCCTGATGAGCGGCTGGGCGGCCATCAAGTACAACCGCTACACGATTGCGACCCTCCAGGAGGCGAAGATCGAGGCCGACAACGAGGCAGCTGCGGCTCTCTCCGAGGAGCGTATCCCCTTCCGCCATGAAATCACGATCGAAGGGCTGGGCTTCCACTTCGACGATGCACCCGACAAGCCGCTGATCGACAACCTCATGCTCACCATTCGTAAGGGCGAACGCATCGGCATACGCGGCGAATCGGGACGCGGCAAGACCACCCTTTTCAACCTTTTGTTGGGCTTCTATGAACCGACCGAGGGGCGTATCTGCATAGATGGTGTGCCCTTGAGCCGGGAGAATCGCCGCCGCTGGCAGAACAGCGTGGGCTATGTTTCGCAGAACGTATTTCTGACCGACAATACCTTTGCCGCCAACGTGGCCTTGGGCGAGCGGGAGCATGAGATTGACCGGCAGCGCGTGCGCCATGCCTTGGAGCAGGCCCGACTGGCGGAGTTTATCGACTCCCTGCCACAGGGGATGGATACCCCGATCGGCGAGTGCGGGTGCCGCATCTCGGGCGGGCAACGTCAGCGAATCGGCATCGCCCGCGCCCTCTATAAAAGGGCCGACATCCTCTTCTTCGATGAGGCCACCTCGTCGCTTGACAACCGTACCGAAGAGGGGATCAACCACTCGATTGAGGAGCTGTCGGCCGAAAACCGCGAGCTCACCATCTTGGTGATTGCCCACCGCGAGAGCTCGCTCGGCTATTGTGATCGAATTATCGAAATGTAAACAAACCGCTATGATACAAGAGTTTCTGATTGCCGATTTTCGTATTCGGATTACCCATCCCGGACTCCTTGAGAGGCTGGGCCATTTCGGGCGTGCCCTGCGCCTCTTCGAGGTCGAGGCCGACCCCGAAAAGGAGGTGATCCTCTCACTTGGCGAAGAGGAGTCGTCCGAGCCCGACTTCGGGGCCTATACGCTGCTCGACAGCTTCGACTTTTCGGAGGTGGAGGCGCGATGCGAATTTCGCGTGCGGGACGAGGAGTACCTCTTTACGATGGACCACCCGAGCGGGGTCATCTGGTTCCTCAAATCCCTCTCCCGACCCGAGGTGAAGAGCAACCTGAAGAGTTATCCCGACTGTGCGGAGTTCGCCTCCCTGATGCGTTTCGGCCTCTGGATGATGTTCGGCGTGGCCATTACCCCCCGTAAGGCGATTGCCATCCACTCTTCGACGATCCGATGCGGCGAGAAGGCGGCCCTCTTCCTCGGGGAGTCAGGGACCGGAAAGAGTACCCACACCCGCCTGTGGCGCGAACATATCGCCGGAGCCGTGCTGCTGAACGACGACAGCCCGATTATCCGTATCAAGGAGGGAAAGGCCTTGGTTTACGGTTCGCCCTGGAGCGGAAAGACCCCCTGCTACAAACAGGAGCAGTGGCCCATCAGCGGCTTTGTCCGCCTGAGCCAGGCCCCGCATAACCGCATCACTCCCCTGAAGGGAATTCGCGCCATTGGAGCCCTCCTACCCTCCTGTCCTCCGGCTTTTGCCTACGACAACCTCCTGCAGGATGCCATCTGTTGCACCCTCTCCGAGATGCTGAGCCTCGCTCCCGTTTTTCACTTGGAGTGCCTGCCGGATCAAGCAGCCGCCGAACTCTCATACGCCACCCTATGGAAGGAGTAAAGCGCACGTTCAGCAATCGGGCGGCCTTCACGAATGCCCGCGACCTGCTCCTGGAGGGAGAGTCGGTCGAGATCGCTGTGCGGGGACAGAGCATGCTGCCCTTCTTTCAGAGTGGCTCGAAGATCCTGCTGAGGCCCATTGCGAAGGAGGATTTCAAGGTCGGCCGGGTGGTCCTGGCCGAGAGCGCGCCCGGGAAATTTGTCGTCCACCGCATCCATCGCCTGGAGGGCAACCGAGTGGTACTGCTGGGCGACGGTAACCTTGTCGGCACCGAGACCATGCCCCGCGAGAAGGTCTACGGAGTGGTCGATTGCGGCCGAATACATCTCCTGCTGGCCGCTCTGTGGCGCATGATGCGCCCCTTGCGGCGCTATCCGCTGGCCATCTTGCGCCGCATCTCCCCCAAATAGCCCACAATAAAGGCATTTATTCCTCGTCAAGAGGGGATAAGATCTGAAAAAATTGCTATCTTTGCACGGATTATCCGTGCTTTTTTATTTTGCTTTGCGGAGATCCCGACAGAACCCAAAAAATAAAAAAAATGCTCTCGATCGAAACCTTCAATTGGATATTGATTGCGATGGCCCTGATGGGCGTGGTGGTCTTCGTGGCCCTCTACTTCGTGGAGGCCGGCTATGGCTACCTGTTCAACCCCAAGTTCGGCTTTCCGCTCTCGAACAAGGTGGGCTGGGTGCTGATGGAGGCCCCGGCCTTCCTGGTAATGGCCTGGTGGTGCACAAAATCCACTCCCGATCAAACCGTGCAACTCGTTCTGGCTGCGCTCTATCTGCTCCATTACTTCCAGCGTTCGTTTATTTTCCCGCTCCTCATGCGCGGCCGCTCGAAGATGCCCGTGGGCATTGCCCTCATGGGCCTCGTCTTCAACAGCATCAACGCCTTTTTGATCGGTTGCTGGCTGTTTGAGCTCGCCCCCGCCGGCTTCTATGCCGATTGGTTTACCGATCTGCGCTTCTGGGCCGGTCTTCTGATCTTCCTGCTCGGTATGGGGATAAACATGCAGGCCGACCACATCGTGCGCAACCTCCGCAAGCCGGGGGATACGCGCCACTACATCCCGCGTGGCGGAATGTTCCGCTACGTCTCGTCGGCCAACTACTTCGGAGAGCTGGTCGAGTGGACAGGCTTCGCCATCGCCACCTGGTCGTGGACCGGAGCACTGTTTGTATGGTGGACCTTCGCCAACCTGGCCCCCCGCTCCGCCTCGCTCTACAAACGCTATGAGCGCGAGTTCGGTGAGGAGTTCACGCGCCTGGGGCGCAAGCGCATTCTGCCATTTATCTATTAACAAGTCGAAAAAAACAAGAGACCAAATATGAAAGAGTCGAAACTTTTCACTCCCTACCAATTGGGACCCGTTACGCTGCGCAACCGCGTGATCCGCTCGGCGGCCTTCGAGTCGATGGGCAAGGATTTCGCCCCGACCCGGGATCTGAAAGATTACCATGTGAGTGTAGCCCGCGGCGGTGTGGGTATGACTACCCTGGCCTACGCCTCGGTCAATCGCAGTGGTATCTCGTTCAACTCGCAGCTCTGGCTGCGTGATGAGATTGTCCCCCAGCTGCGCGAGATCACCGAAGCCGTACACCACGAGGGGGCTGCCGTGGGCATCCAGATCGGCCACTGCGGCAACATGACACACTGGTCCACGGCGGGCAGTTTCCCGGTCTCGGCCTCCAATGGATTCAACCTCTACTCCCCCACCTTCCACCGCCGCCTCAAGGAGCATGAGCTGGTGGCGTTTGCCAAGGATTTCGGCCAGGCGGTCCACACGGCCCACAACGCCGGATTCGACTCGGTGGAGGTACACGCCGGCCACGGTTACCTCATTTCGCAGTTCCTCTCCCCCTGGACCAACCGCCGCCGCGATCAATTCGGAGGCTCGCTCGAAAACCGCATGCGCTTCATGAAGATGTGCCTGGAGGAGGTGATGGAGGCCGCCGCAAAGTGCAATATGGCCGTGCTGGTAAAACACAATATGGAGGATGGCTTCAAGAGCGGCATCCAGATCCCCGAGAGCATCGAGATTGCCAAGGAGATCGAGAAGTTCGGTGTTCACGGCATCGTCCTCTCATCGGGATTCGTCTCGCGTTCGCCGATGGCCGTGATGCGCGGCCGCATTCCGACCAAGACCATGGGCTACTACATGGGGTGGAACGAGTGGCTGCAGAAGATCGTGGTTTCGCTCTTCGGCCAGTGGATGATCAAGGACTACGACTTCGAGGAGTGCTTCTTCCTGGAGAATGCCAAAAAATTCCGCAAGGAGCTCAAAGGCCCGCTGGTCTATGTCGGCGGCCTGGTCTCGCGCGAAGGTATCGAGCGCGTGCTGGACGAGGGCTTCGAGTTGCTGCAGATGGCTCGCGCCCTGATCAACGACCCCGCGTTTGTCCAAAAACTTAAGGAGGGCGACCTGAAGACCCGTGCCGGCTGCGACCACCGCGACTACTGCATCGCCCGTATGTATTCGGATAAGATGATCTGCTGCCACAACTGCACGGAGAAGATCCCCGATCGATTGTGGCGCGAACTCAAGAAGATCAAGTAATGAGAAGGGGTGAAGTAATAAAGGGGTCGGCCACGGCCCTGGTGACGGGAGGCAACAGCGGCATCGGCCGTTGCTACGCCCGCCGACTGGCCGACCTGGGCTACAACATCATCCTCGCAGGACAGAACGAGGAGCGCACCCGTCAGACGGCCGAGGAGCTTCGGCGCGATTTCGGGGTGGAGGTGCGCACGCTGACCATCGACCTTGCGGAGGCCGATGCCGGAGGCCGACTCTTTGAGCAGGTGACGGCCGATGGTACCGAGATCGAGGTGCTGATCAACAACGCCGGCACCTTCTGCTACAACGACGTGCTGAAGTGCTCGACCGAGCGACTGGAGCGCATCATCTGCCTGCATGCCATGACCACCACGCTGACCTGCCGCCTTTTTGGCGAGGCGATGGCCCGCCGCGGCCACGGCTACATCCTCAATATGTCGAGCTACTCGCTCTGGATGCCCTGGCCGGGCCTCTCGATCTACAGCGCAAGTAAAAATTTCATTCGCGCCTTCTCGCTCGGCTTTGCCAAGGAGGTACGCGAACGGGGTGTAAAGGTTACGGCCCTCTGCCCGGCAGGCGTAGCCACCGATCTCTACGGTCTGCCCCGCGACTGGCAACGTTTCGGTGTGCGCATCGGCGTGCTGCTTTCGCCCGACAGCTGCGCCAAACGCGGCCTGAAGGCGCTGTGGCGAGGGCGTAAAAGCTCCGTCCCCGGCTGGTGGAACCGCCTCGGCATCCCCTTCTGCCTCTACCTGCCGATGTGGGCACTGCGCATCGCCCGCAAATACACCCTGCGCTTCCAACGTTAAGATAAAGCGAAAAAAAAAGATAGAAACAACCCTCAAAAACAGAAGTATGTTCAGACGACTGACCCTGATTTTCACGTTACTCGCAGCGCTCGGTATCAGCCGCCTTACGGCCCAGGAGCTGGAGTTCAAGTCCTTCGAGTTCAATACGCGCGATGCCGCAGCCAGAGCCCACCAGGTGACGGACAACAACGGCAATCCGTGTGCCCTGCTGCGTGTCTTCGTGGCGGTGGAGAATGTCGATTTCAAAGGCAATCTCGGTATCCGCGGCGAGGTGCGCAAGGTGCGCAACTCGGAGTTTGTGATGTATATCCCGGCGGGTTCGAAGAGTATCCAGGTGCAGGGCGAGGGATTCCTCCCCTTTACCTACCATTTCAACCAGGAGATCAAGGGACTCTGCTCCTATGAGCTCTACCTGACAGTCCCCGAGGCGGGGCCCAAGAAGCATACGATTGCCTCGAACTACATGGTCATGAAGATCACCCCGGCCAACGCCACGGTGCTGATCGACGGGGTGATGCAGCCGCAAGAAGGGGGCATGCTCTCGGTCGAACTTCCCTTGGGCCGCCACACCTACCAGGTGGCAGCCCCGCAGTACCACAGCCAGACGGGAAGCTGTGAGGTGGTCGCCTCGGAGTCCACGCGTCTGAACATCGACCTGAAGCCCGCCTTCGGCTGGTTGGATGTGCAGACCACCACCCCCAATACCCAGGTGATGATCGATGGCGAGATCAAGGGCACCGCCCCCTGCCGGATCAAACTCGAGAGCGGATCCTACGCTATGCAACTCGTCAGCGAGGGCTACATCGCCTATCAGCAACAGATCTCGATCGCCGATGGAATGACCGTTCCGGTCAATACGATGCTGAAGGCCAACTTTGCCGAGATCACGATCCAAGGCCCCTATGCCCACTCCGAGATCTGGCTGCGCGGCGAAAAGGTGGCCACAGGCAGCTGGTCGGGTCGCCTGAATGCCGGCACTTATGCCGTGGAGAGCCGCACCGAGGGGTATGAGAATTGCAAGGAGAATATCGAGGTAGCAGCCGAGGTCTCGCGCACCTACACCCTGCAATCCCCCACCCCGATCTACGGCATGGTGAAGATCAACTCCACCCCCTTTGATGCCACAATTAAGTTGGATGGCAAGCAGGTGGGCCAAACCCCCTGGCAAAGTAACGAGGTGCTGACCGGCCGCCACACGCTCGAAATCAGCAAAGAGGGCTACGACACCTACCGCGAGACAATCACCCTTACGCGCGATGCCATCAGCTCGATCAACCCGACACTGAAGAAGGAAACCGCCGAAACCAAAACGGAAGAGTTGGCTTCAAATCCGATACCGAATAGTGGAATAAGCACATATAAAGAGAGTCTCAAGACTGGTGAAGAAGAGGCCGACGGCACCTATCAGGTGGGCGACTACTACAACGAGAACGGCAAAGAGGGTGTGGTCTTTGAGGTAGATGCCACGGGCAAGCACGGCAAGATTGTACACATGAACGAGGATTATGTGGCTTTGACGTGGTTTAATTACAACTCAAGCTATTTGCAGGAGTTGGGAACCGATAAGTATGACGGAGAGATAAACAAGAAACTGGTCGCAAGGAGCAATATGAAGTCGAAATACTCGGCCTTCACCTGGTGTGAGCGATCGGGAGAGGGTTGGTATCTGCCGGCCATCGGAGAGTTGGAGGATCTCGCCCTGGACAACACCGTACTCAATGCCGTGAACAAGACACTGAAAGAGAATGGCGGTGAGCCGCTGACGGCCCGTAAATATGTCTCCTCCTCGGAGTCGAACAAGTACGCCTTCTGGTATCTGCAGCTGGCGGGCAGCAGCAAGCGGGCCAATGAGGGAAGCAAAACCGTGAAGTCGGCTTATGTGGTCCGTCCGGTGGCCAAGTTTTAGGAAAGATGGGCCGACGGGAAGTCTCGGCCTGATTCTCCGCCTGTGTGGCGGAATTTAGAATCGAAAATTTGAATTAACCAGCTATGTTTGAAACAATTGAAACCGTAGTATTTGATTTTGGGGGCGTGCTGATCGACCTCTACCGCGAGAAGTGTGTGGAGGCCTTCCGTGCAATCGGTTACCCCCAGGCCGAGGAGATGATCTCGCTCTATGGTCCCTCGGATATTTTGCAGAAGCTCGAGGCGGGTGAGATCACGGGCGAGGAGCTTGTGGAGCTGATCCGCGAGGATTCGGGCAACCGGGAGATCACCTACGAGCAGGTGCAAGGGGCCTACATCGCCTTCCTGGGGACGATTCCCGTGGTGAAGTTGCGGGCCATCCGGGCCCTGCGCGAGGCGGGATTCAAGGTCTGCGGCCTCTCGAACATCAACGAGTTTGTAATGCCCTATGTGCGCGAGCGCCTCTTTACGGCCGATGGCCTGAGCATGGAGGAGTATATCGAGGAGGCCTACCTGAGCTACGAAATGGGGCTTCTGAAGCCCGATGCCGCGATCTTCGAGCGGATGATTCAAGAGAGCGGACTCAATCCCGAGCGCACGCTCTTTATCGACGACAGCGAGAAGAACATCCAGACGGCCCGCTCACTTGGGTTTCAGGTCTATCATGCCGGACCCGAGGAGGATTTCACCCCCCTGCTCTACGACCTGATCGAGAGCCGCCGAAAGGGTTAGCCCCCGAAAACGAGGGGCGGCTACCCCACCCCCAAATCGGTATTATCGAGGAGGATCTCCAAGCGGGGATCCTCTTTGAGTTGGGGGTAGAGCTCGTCCCGAAACCAGCGGGCAAGCTCCTCATCGCGGCGAATTGCCGTGTGATTGTTGCAAAAGAGGTTCACGCTGGCATACTCGAACTTTTCGCGGGCGATGGCTACGTCGCGTTCAATGCGCTCGCGCGTCTCGCCTTGGGTGCAGCAGAGCAGGCAAACGCCTTGAAACCAGCGGGCAATCTCATCGGGGGTCACCTCGCGAGGAATTCCCTTGTTCCACCGCTCACGCAGCCCAGGGTCAAAGCTCTCCACGCCGCAGCGAAATTTCACCTCCGCCGAAGGGAAGCGGGCGGCAAAGTCGGCCAGGTGGTGACGATACATATAGTGCGCCTCGAACCAGAGGGTCTCTATTTTCCGGTCGCGGACCACCTCCGTAAGGAGCGAAAGGCTCTCTTCATCGAGTTCGAGACAGGAGCCCGAATTGATCACATCGAGGATGCCGAACTCGCCGGTTACACGCTCCAAGAGCGGACGGTTCACGGCAAACGGATCGCTGCTCCGATCCTCGTGGTAGTCGCAAAACGCACAGCGGCGCCAACGGCAACCCTGCCCCTGCAAAAGGAGCATCTCGCGGCGATATCCCCGCTCAATTTTACTGTATCTCTCCATGATAGCGGGTGTGTTCTTTAATCCAATAGATCACCATATAGGCCAGCGGTGTGCCGCAGATGGCTTCGATCAGGAGTTTTGAGAGGTATTGGAAGAGGATCATCAGCAGCAGGTCGTGCGTGGAGACCGTCCCGAAGAATCCGATCAGCACAAAGGGGAGCGAGTCGAAGAGGTAGGCCACCATCGAACTGCCGATCGTGCGCACCCAGAGGCGTCGGCCACGGGTCTTCTGCTTGATCCGCTCCATGAACCAGGCATTGGAGAGCTCGCCCAAGAGAAAGCCCACGAGCGAGCCGAGGACAATGCGCGGCACATAGCTGAAGATGTGGTTGTAGGCCGTAGCCGTTTCGTGCAGGTAGTCCGGCGCAGGGAGCCACACCCCGATCTGTGTGCAGATCACCATCATGATATTGCAGAGCAGGGTCATCCAGATCACTCGACGGGCCGTGCGGTAGCCCCAAATCTCGGTCAGCACATCGCCCAACATATAGGCAAAGGGAAAGGTGATGGTGCCGGCATCGAAATAGAAGAGTCCGAAGAGGTCGATCACCTTAACGGCCATCACATTGGAGATCAGGTAGAGACTCACAAAGAGCACAGAAACCAGCATCAGAGCAGTCTGGCTGCTCATTCGGTTTTTGAAAGGGTTTTCCGATACCTTGTTCATATAGAATTTGTTTTGGCCACAAAGGTACAAAAGAATCGGCAATCCGAGATCGCGAATCGCAACTTTTTTCGATTTGAAAAAGCGTTTATTTATCGAACGAAATGTGTTTTAGGTAGAATTAGAGTTGGCTTATCACATATTTTTATTAAATTTGTAAACTAAAACTGTGAACCCGCAAGAGGTGAGTTTCAGCCCCCAAAAGGCTGCCAGACAAGCCTTAAAGTGTGGCTGAAGCACCTCGAAACAGAGGCCCGAAAGCCCGACCCCAAAAGCGATGAAACGATTTGGCGACCCTAAAAAGAGCAACCTGCGCTACTACGAACACCTCCTCTACGGGGTGCTGTGGGGGATTGTTCTGCTCTTTCCGATCGTGCGCACCGGTGGCACGGCCTTCGACAACGGCACCATCGAATGGGAGTACATCCTGGGCGCCTGGCGCGGCCTGATCCCCTTTCTGATTCTCTTCCTGATCCACAACCTGGTGCTGATCCCGCTGCTGCTCTTCCGGCGCAAGAACATCCACTATCTGGCGGGAACCCTCCTTCTGTTGGGGCTCTTCTTCCTCATTGTCTTCAAGCACCACAACCGCGAGCGCGAGCGTTACAAAGCCCTCAATCTTCATGAGCAGATTGCGCAGGATGCCCCGCCGGGCGAGCCGATTCTCGATCCGAAGGCTTCGCAGAGCACTCACGAGGAGTTGCAGCCCCACTTCGGCCACCGCATCCCCGGGCCGGTGATCATGGATACGCTGATCGCCTTTCTCATGCTGGGTTGCAATATGGCCATCCGCCTGACCTTCCGAACCTTTCAGGAGCAGCGCCGCATGGAGGAGCTTGAAAAGATTCACATCCGCCACGAACTCTCGCAGCTGAGGGCGCAGATCAGCCCCCACTTCCTGATGAACAGCCTGAACAACATCCACGGCATGGTGGAGCTCAACGCCCAGAAGGCCCAGGAGATGATCCTCGAGCTCTCGGGCATGATGCGTTACATCCTCTACGAGAGTTCTCCGCAGCGCATCGCCCTCTCGCAGGAGATTGCCTTTCTGAAGAACTACATCTCGCTGATGTCGGTGCGCTACTCCAAGAAGCGGGTCTCGATCCAATTCCACACCCCCTCGGAGGAGCAGGCCGCCAAGATCTTCATCCCCCCTCTGATCTTCATCATCTTCATCGAGAACGCCTTCAAACACGGCATCTCCTATGAAGGCAACTCCTTCATTCGGATTGAGCTTACGGCCAACGAGCAGGAGTTGCACTTCAGCTGCGTGAACAGCTGCCCGACCGAGAGTCCGGCCGACACACATGGCGGAATCGGTCTGAAGAACATCCGCAAACGCCTGCAAATCCTCTATGGCAAAAAACACTCGCTGACCACTGAACGTCAGGAGTCCTCATATCATGTCTCACTAAAACTTCCGACAAAAGATGAAAATCAGATGTATTGTAGTGGATGACGAGCCCGTAGCTCTCGAAAAAATGCAACACTATGTGGAAAAGACCCCCTACCTGGAGTTGGTCGCCGCCTGCGACAGCCCCATCGAGGCCATGCGCGTCCTCTCCGAAGAGTCGGTCGATGCCATCTTTACCGATATCAACATGCTGGGGCTGAACGGCCTGGACTTTGTCGAGTCGCTCTCGCGCTGCCCCCTGGTGGTCTTTGTTACCGCCTACACGGAGTATGCCGCCGACAGCTATAAGGTAGGCGCTGTGGATTATATCGTCAAGCCTTACGGATACAAGGAGTTCCAACGGGCCTCGGAGCGCCTGCGCACGCAGTATGAACTCCTGCAGCAGAGCAGCGCCCACCGCCGCGAGGATACCCTCTTCGTGCGCACCGACTGCAAGTGGGTTCGCATCAAGACCGACACCATTCGCTACATTCAGGGGCTGAGTGACTACCTGCGCCTCGTCTTGGAAGACAACTCCAAGCCGTTGGTTACCTACGCCACCTTCGCCCAGATGAAGAAGTGCCTGCCCGACCACTTCCTGCAGGTACACCGCTCCTGGATCGTCAATACGCGCCAGATCCAGGAGATCGAGCGTGCCCGCATCATCATGGACAAGGAGACCTACATTCCGATCGGCGACTCCTACAAGGAGGAGCTGGTGAACTACCTGCTTCGTCGCTCGGTCGGCAGATCGGGCCGCAGCGGCAAGAACATCGATTAGTCCGCTACGTTATCCCCCAAAAAGAGATTATCCACGTCATCGGCCAACCGATGGCATGGATAATCTCTTTTTTTTTAGAGGGGACAGACTACTCGGAACCTTGAGCCGCAAAGGCCACCTCCTCGGCCAGCCGATAGCCCTCATCGTAGAGCTTCAGGAGTTTTCGCGGATCACGTTCCAGGCGGTCGATGGTGATGGGGGCCTCGGGGCGGATCACCGTAAGAAGTCCCTGTGCCTCGAGCTTCTCGATGTGGTCGATCTGCTCGTTATAGAGGCTGTTGCGTCGGGCAATAGCCGCTCGCAGGGCAGGATACCGGCGGTAGAAGGGGAAGGGAACGGGGGTTGGTTTCTGGGCTTTGCGATACCCTTTGTTGCGTGTCAGCACCACCACGTTGTCCGTGTAACCGAGCGAGCGGGCTCGCTCCAAAGGGATCGAGTCGGCAATGCCCCCATCGAGCATCGGGCGGCCATCCACATGGGCAATGGGCGAGACAAACGGAAGGCTGCTCGAGGCCCGCACAATCTCGATGATACGCTCGGGCGAGTGTTTCTCCTCCCAATAGCAGGCTTTGCCCGTCAGGCAGTCGGTGGTTACCATCTCGTACCGATCCGGCGAAGCGGCATAAGCGGCGTAGTCGTAGGGGATGATGCGGTTGGGGAACTCGTCGAACAAGAGGTCGAAATCCATGATGTTCCCCTTCAGAAGCAGGTGTCGGATACCGATGTAACGGTGCTTCTCCAAAAGGTCGATGTTGCTGTACTTGGCCCTTCCTCTCTGGCGTGAGAGGTACGATAACCCGTTACAGGCTCCGGCACTGACACCAATGGTGTAGGGAAAGCGTATGCCGCGATCCATCAGCGAGTCGAGCACGCCGCAGGTGAAGACCCCGCGCATGCCTCCTCCCTCCAAGATCAACCCCGAGCGGGAGGTCAGGAGTACCCTTTTTAGAGTTGTCGGTTCAGCCATGTTTATTCGATCATTTTCCCGCAAAGGTATAGCGTGAGGGGCAATTTTGCAAATTTCGCGACTTTTCGTTACCTTTGGGCAGAAAATTGACCAATAGCATGAAAAACCAACCGATAAAAAACGTAATCTTCGATCTGGGCGGTGTCCTCTTTCGTCGCGACCCGGCCAAGTGTACCCCCGATTTCATCGATTTTTTCGCCTTTGTCCGCTTTCCGAAGATGCCCCTCTTCTGGGAGGAGTATGACCGCGGAACGCTCACGCTCGATGAGGTGATCGACCTCTTGTGCCGGGAGAAGGGGGTCAGCCGCGAGCAGTGCCGGGAGTATGTCCGCCTGGCCATCGACAAGCAGGAGGAGATCGCCCCCACCGAGGCCCTAATCCGCGACCTGAAGGCTGCCGGCTATCGGCTCTACGTCCTCTCCAATATGTCGCGCGAGTTTATCGACTTCCTGCGCACCCGCCCCATCTACCGGCTCTTCGACGGAGAGGTGATCTCGTGCGAAGAGCGGACCGTGAAACCCGAGCCGCGCATCTACCAAATCCTCAAGGAGCGCTACGCCCTGCTGGGGGCCGAGAGCCTCTTCATCGACGATCGGCGCGAAAACATCGCCGCAGCAGAAAATCAGGGAATCTGCGGCTACTGGTTCGACCGCGAAGCCCCCGAAAAGAGCTGCCACGCCCTGCGTGAACGGCTGCTGGAGGATTAAGCACCATACAATTTGGTATTCTCTAAAAAAAATGTTACCTTTGTTTGGTTAATTGAGATTTTAGTCAAAATTTGACAGCAAATAACAAACATCATAACACATAAAATTCTATGAAAATCAATTTTCAGTTGGAATATGCCACCGCATGGGGTGAAAACCTGGTGATGGTGATTCGTTCCACCGATGCCGAGCGCCTGAACCTCGAGCCTGTCTATGCCATGCGCTACCAGGAGGGGGTATGGACGCTTGCACTGGAGGTTCCCGAAGGAGCCGCTTTCGACTACAACTACCGCGTGGAGGGTGCCGAGGGGCAGACCCTGCGCGAAGAGTGGGGAGGTCGCGCCCACCGCTTTGCCGCGAACAAAAGCCTTGCCGGCTGCCGCCTGATCGACCGCTGGTGGGATATGCCCGAGGAGGCCTCGCTCTTCACGTCGGCCTTCACCGAGGGTATCTTCTCGCGCCAGAAGCGCCAGAAGGAGGCTGTGGCCGCACCCGGAACCATCCTCTTGCAGGTCGAGGCGCCGATGGTACGCCCCGACGAGGTGCTCTGCGTAGTGGGCGAGCCCGCTGCACTGGGCAACTGGGAGGCCGAGAAGGCTCTGGTGATGAGCGATGCCTGCTACCCCACCTGGAAGGTGGCCGTCAAGGCCGGAAAGCTCACCGCGGGCTTTAGCTACAAATACCTCATCAAGAAGAGTTCGACGGGCGAGGTAGTCGCCTGGGAGGCTGGTCAGAACCGTCGCTGGGAGCAGAAGATGCCCGCCACGAAGGAGTGTACGGCCCTCAGCGAGTCTCGCTATCGTTCGTCGCAGGCCCCCTGGAAGGGTGCCGGTGTGGCCATCCCCGTCTTCTCGCTCCGCTCGGAGGAGAGCTTCGGCGTGGGTGAGTTCTACGACCTGAAGAAGATGGTAGATTGGGCCGAGAAGACCGGCATGAAGGTGATTCAGATTCTGCCGATCAACGACACGACGATGACCGGAACGTGGCAGGACTCCTACCCCTACAACGCCAACTCGACCTTCGCCCTGCACCCCATGTTCATCAACCTGGCCGGTGTCGGCAAGCTCAAGTCGAAGGCTGCCATGACCAAGTTCCAGAAGTTGGGCAAGGAGCTCAACGAGTTGTGGGAGGTGGACTACGAGCGCGTAAACAACTCGAAGCAGGAGTATCTGAAGGCGATCTTTGCCGAGATCGGCGAAAAGACCCTTGCCTCGAAGGAGTTCAAGACCTTCTTCGAGCGTAACGAGCACTGGTTGCGCCCCTATGCCGCCTTCTGCTCGCTGCGCGACAAGCACCACACGCCCGACTTCTCGCAGTGGGGCAAGTGGGCCAAATACGACAAGAAGGCGATCGAGAAGTACACCTCGCCCAAGAGCGAGGCCTACCAGGAGGTTGCTCTGGCCTACTTCACGCAGTATCACCTCGACAAGCAGCTTACCGAGGTGCGCAACTATGCCCACGCCCACGGTGTGATCCTGAAGGGTGATATTCCCATCGGCATCAGCCGCACGAGCTGCGATGCCTGGGTGAATCCCGACCTCTTCCACATGAATTCGCAGGCCGGTGCTCCGCCCGATGACTTCTCGATTTTGGGCCAGAACTGGGGCTTCCCGACCTACAACTGGGAGAAGATGGCCGAGGATGGCTTTGCCTGGTGGAAGGCCCGCTTCCAGAAGATGGCTGAGTATTTCGATGCCTACCGCATCGACCACATCCTGGGCTTCTTCCGCATCTGGGAGATCCCCTACGAGTGCGTACACGGTCTGTTGGGCCACTTCAACCCCGCCCTCCCCTTCTTCGAGGATGAGATTCGCGGCTACGGCCTCTGGTTCAACTACCAGCGCCATGTGGAGCCCTACATCTACAACTACATGCTCGATGACTTCTTTGGCGATGCCGCCCAGGAGGTTCGCGACAACTACCTCTGGGATGCCGGCTACGGCCGCTTCACGCTGCGCGAGGAGGTTTCGACCCAGCGCAAGATTGAGACCCTCTTTGCCGGTAAGGAGGACGATCGCTCGCGCCGCATTGCCGACGGTCTGATGGGGCTGCTCGACGAGGTGCTCTTCATCGAGGATCCCGTCAAGCGTGGTCAGTACCACCCGCGCATCTCGGCCCAGTTCACCTACAGCTACCGCGCCATGAACGATGGCGAGCGGGCTGCCTTCGACCGCCTCTACAACGACTTCTACTACCGTCGCCACAACGAGTTCTGGCGCCAGGAGGCCATGCGCAAGCTGCCGCCCCTGTTAGCCGCCACGCAGATGCTGGTTTGCGGTGAGGACCTGGGTATGATCCCCGACTGCGTTCCGCAGGTGATGAACGACCTGCAGATCCTCTCGCTCGAGATCCAGCGCATGCCGAAGGATCCGAAGGCCGAGTTCGGCAACACCTATTGGTACCCCTACCGCTCGGTATCGGCCACCTCGACCCACGACATGGCTCCGATCCGTGCCTGGTGGGAGGAGGACCGCGACACTACGCAGCGCTTCTTCAACAGCGCCCTCTGGGAGGGTGGTGCGGCTCCGCAGTTCTGCGAGCCCTGGATTGCCGAGAAGATCCTCAATCAGCACCTCGCCTCGCCCTCGATGCTGGTGATCCTGCCCCTGCAGGATTGGTTGGCCGAGGATGGAGAGCTGCGCCGCTGGATTCCGCAAGAGGAGCGCATCAACGTGCCCGCTATCCCGCGCTACTACTGGCGTTACCGCATGCACCTCACCCTGGAGAAGCTCCTCAAGGAGGAGGCCTACAACAACCGTCTGCACGACCAGATCGTAAACAACGGTCGATAAACGATACGAAATCAGGGAGCCTCAAAAGGGTTCCCTGATTTTTCTATTCCCCATACAATCCCCAGAGTACTATTGATACAAAAAGAATAGAAATGGCCATTGAATTGAAATTTCAGCCAAACGACGACCCCGGTTTTGCGCAGAGCAAATGGTGGGGTGCGGCCGATCTGCCGGCGCAGTGGGAATACCCCTGCACCGAAGGCGGTGATCCGCTCCTCTTCGTGGCGCAGATCCGTTGCGAGGAGCTCATCCCATACGACAGGGAGGGCCTTCTGCCCCACCGGGGAATGCTCTACTTCTTTGCCGCCATCGGGGAGTATGTCGAACGGTTGGATATCGAAGAGGGACACTTCGGGCTCGGCGAGTGGCCGGCGGAGAGTTTTCGTGTGCTCTACTCGCCCACATGCGAAGAGCTGGAGCCCCGTCCGATCACCTACGAAGATGGCGAGGCGGCCTTTCTGCCGGCCGAACGGCTCACATTTTCATGGGCTGATGAGGATTTCGACAGCTTCAAGCTGCTAGGCAGGCCCTACTATGAGGAGATTAAAGAGCTCTATCCCGAACATATCTCGCTGCTGCAGATCGACGAGCAGGAGCGCTGGGGGCTACGGCTCTACGACTGCGGCATGCTCTGCTTTCTGATCACCCCCGAAGAGTTGCGCCAAAGGGCCTGGGATCAGGTGCGCCTCTACTTCCACTCCTTCTGAGGCCCCGGGATAGGTCAGCTGCGCACGATCAACTTATACCCCACTCCGCGAATAGAGAGAATCCGGATACGGGGATCGCGACCAAGGCGGCGCCTCAGGCGCGAGATAAAGACATTGAGTGAGCGGAGATTGAAGAAGGTGTCGTCGCCCCAAAGTTCGCGCAGCAGAGGCGAGAGGTGAACAATCTCTCCCGTTTGGCGACACAGCCGCTCCAGCACCTCAGCCTCGCGCGTGGGGAGGAGCTCTACGCCTCCCTCGAATTCGAGCTGTGCCGTGGCGGGTCGAAAGCGATAGTTGCCAATCTCGAAGAGGAGCTCTTGGCCATCCGAGGGGGGAGCGAAACGGGCAAGCAGAGCACGCACGCGAACAATCAGCTCATCCAGCGCAAAGGGTTTTCTCAGGTAGTCGTTGCCTCCCGACTCGAAACCCTTGACGACATCCTCGGTCGAGGAGCGGGCCGTGAGGAAGAGGATCGGAGCCCGACAACCCTCACGCCGCAGGTGGCGGGCCAGCGTAAAGCCATCCATGCGAGGCATCATCACATCCAGGAGCAGCAGATCGGGCTGCCAGAGGCGGGCCAGATCGAGGGCCTCCAAGCCATCAAAGACCGTGCGCACCTCGAAATCACGATCTTTCAAGGTGTCGGAGAGGATCTCGGCCAACATACGCTCATCCTCCACAAGAAGCAGTTTCGGTTTAGGATTCATCGCCGGGAAGGGTTATCTGAAGGGTGGTTCCGGCCCCGGGTCTGCTGATGGCACGAATTCGGCCGCCATGGCCCTCGACCACACGCCGGGCGTAGTAGAGGCCGAGGCCGAAGCCGCGCACATTCTGCACATCGCCCGTGGGAATCCGGTAGAACTTTTCAAAGATTCGATCTAAGTACTTCGCCTCCAACCCCGGACCGTTGTCGCATACCTCGATCTCAAAGCCCGAGTCGCTGGCGCGGGCCGCTATCTCGATCCGCACCTCGGTATTGGAGTACTTGAGCGAATTGTCGATCAGGGTTTGGAGGATATTTTGCAGGTGGAAGGGGTCAGCCGTAAGGGTCAGCTCCTCAGGCACCGAATTTACAAACGTCACGGGGCGCTCCCCTACCTCTTGTCGGCGGATGATCTTCTCGACCAGGGCCCTCAGGCGGATCGGGGACTTATGGAAGCAATCGCTCTGGTCGAGAGAGAAGTGCAGGATCCGTTCGACCATGGCATGGAGTTCATGGAGCTGTGCCCCCACCATATCGAGGTAGCGGGCTCGCCGGCCGGGCTCATTGTCGGCATCGAAATGCTTAAGGGCATCATTGGCCGCCAGGGCAACCGAAATGGGGGTCTTCAGCTCGTGGGTGATGTTCTGGGTCAGGTCACGCCGCATCTCCTCAAGGCTCTTCTGGCGAAACCAGGTGTGCATGAGGTAGTAGAAGAGTGCCGCCATTAAGAGGACGATGGCCACCGATGAGAGGATCAACGCGCTCATCTCGCGCCGGAAGTCGGCATGGGGCACATCCATATAGACCAACAGCCGAAAATAGCCGTCATCGTCGATCTCGATCTCCAGGACAAAGGGCTCTTTGAGGGCCTCGACCTCACCGCGCCGCATCATCACCCGTCCGTTGTCTCCCAGGTAGCTGACCACCTCCAGCACATAGGGCTCCAAGGCATCCAGCTCGAGGAGGTTGGGCTCGAAGTAGAGGGCAAAATCCTGCAGGTCGATCTGCACCCGATCGCCGGACTGAAGCCCCGGGACGGCATCCATGCGAAACGAGCGGTAGACACTCTTGTAGGCAGCCGACCAGACCCGACGCTCGAAATCGGCCACGCGATCGCGATACATCCGCCACACCCAGAGTCCCTGCACCACCGACAGGAGGAGCAGAGCCCCAACGGCCATGAGGGCTATTCGGCGGAAGAGTTGTCTATCGTTTTTCATCGGGTTCGCGATTTTCCTTAGAACAAAGGTAAACTATTTTTAAGGAACCGACAAGGTCATTAACATTTCTTAACAAAACTTAACACTTCATTAACTCGGTTTTGGGGAATAAACTCGTACCTTTGTAACAGGAAAAGCGCAATTCCAAGATTGTCAAACCCAAAAAAGAGCAACCATGAAACGTCTATTATTAGCAGTGTTGGCCGTAGCAATAAGCCTGACGGCTGCCGCACAACAGCGAATCCGAGGAAAGGTAACCGACCAGGATGGCAAACCGCTTGCCAACGTACTGGTTCAAGACAAGGAGAGCGGGATCTCGACCCTGAGCAACAGCGAGGGTCAGTACCAGATGCCGATCATAAAGCAGCGAAAGGTAACCTACCTCTTCTCGTGTAAAGGGTATGAGAACCGAGAGGTCGAGATTACGGGACAGACTGCCGGCGAGGTCTCAACCAGCCTGAATAAGTTGGAGCCCCAGACCCTCTATGTGGTCGATGGCCGTATCAGTTCGCAAGAGGAGGTCGATGCCCTGAAACCCGAGACAATTGCCAACATGAACGTCATGAAGGGGATTGACCATGCCGTGATCATCAACACCCGAAAGCCCGAAACCGATGTGGCAGTAGTGAGTACCGAGCCCCAGACCTGGCATGTGGCGGTGGATAAACGTGGTGAAGAGGAGGGTGCCATACCCTTTATGTTGGTCAATGGAGGCGAACAGGAGGTCGCCACCAGCGTGGTTACCATCGACAAAAGCAAGGGGGTGGAGATCACCGACAACACGGGCGGGAAGTCGATCCGCATCATAAAGCAGGGGAACGAGGTAACCCTCAATAACGAAACCGATGTGTTGGTGGTGGTGCGCAACGCTGATGGCACCCTTCGCACGGGCAAGATCGAGCTGCTGAAGGAGATCTCGCCCAATGTGATCCGCACCATCACGGTACTCAAAGACGAGCGTGCCCGGGAACTCCTGCGCGAGCACAAACTCGACGTCGAACTTCCGGCCGACGGAGCCATCTGGGTGGAGCTCGGACAGCCTGAAATGAGGATCTACAAGGCCAAGGTGGTCAACTAAACATCGGGGAAGGAGAGGTGTCGGAGCTATGGGGGAATAGGAGAAAACATAGTATGGGGTAACGCTCCATAACTCCTACCCCCTTCCCTCGTTCTCCTTCTCTCAACCGCGAGAAAGCGTACTTTTTTTTCAATCCTATGCAATTATCCCATACCATATCACATCTGATGAAAAAGTTAAGTTTGATAGGCATTGCCCTGTGGAGTCTTGTGGCCTGCGACTCCGCGCCCAAAGGGTACTATGAGGTCGAGGGCCACATCCGAGGGGTCGAGGACGGGGTTGTCCTCACCCTCTTTCGCATCAACGGCCAGGCCGGCATGGGCATCGACCACGACACGCTGCGCGACGGACGTTTCTTCTTTCGCGTAAAACCAGAAGAGGCCAAACGCGAACACATGACCCTCCTCGCGTGGCGCGACGACTTCCCGTCGATGGCCCTGCACTTTTGGGCCGGTGAGGGCGATCGGGTGACCATCGAGGGCGACGACAAGCTGATCTACAGCTGGGAGGTGGAGGGCCCCGCCCCCGAGAACCGCTCCTGGCAGGCCTACAACGCATGCGCCCGCGACCTCTACGATGAGTTGCAGCGTGTAGCGATCGAAGAGAACCAAATTCGCCTCCGGGGGCAGGAGCCCGGAGCTGACCCGACCCGTCTGCAGGCGCAGTACGACTCCCTGGGCCGCCTGCAACAGAAGGTGCTCATTCCCCAGATTCATGCCCGCCAGATCGAGCACATGCGCCGCGTAAAGATGGACCAGATCGGTCTGATGCACCTGGAGGAGATGGCCCGCCTCTGCAAATACGATCCTGAAGGCTATCCGCACCGGGAGGCTGTCGTAGAGCTCTACAACGCCCTGGACGAAGAGTGGCTCCACCACCCCACGGCCGAGCGCATCCGTGCGCAGCTCTACCCTGTAAAGGTGGTTGCGAAGGGGGAACCGATGGTCGATGGCAAGCTCTACGACTTGGAAGGCAGACCTCATACCCTTTCGGAGCTTCACGGGCAATACATCCTGCTCGACTTTTGGAGTGCCGGTTGCGGGCCCTGCATGATGGCGCTGCCGGAGATGGGCGAGATTGCCAAGCGGTACGCAGATCGCCTGCAGGTGGTCAGCATTACGACCGATGTCGATGCAATGTGGCGCAAAACCTCAGCCGACCACCCCATTTCGTGGCATAACTGGAGTGATGGCAAGGAGCAGATGGGTATCTACCGCTTCTACGACCAGACCGGCATTCCGAACTATACGCTCATCTCGCCCGAGGGGATCGTTCTCGACCGCTGGATGGGCTACGGCTCCGGCAGCCTGAAACAGAAGATAGCCGAGCATCTGCAATAAGGATTTTTATACTAAAGAAGAAAGGGGCCGTCCAACAAGTAGTGTTGCGACAGCCCCTTACCGTAGAAGTTGTATAACAAGAGGGTTTTCAAGGCTTGCAAAGCGCTCAAAAGCGGAGTTTACTTAGGCGTAAATGAGCATTTTGAGCGCGAGCGTAACGCAGAAATCACCTGGTTAGACGGTTTCTTTTACATTTGAGTCCACCCCCCTATTCTTGATTTTAGAGGAGCAGATTTGTGCTTAAAGAAGTGGAGCGCGGATGGATAGTACTTCGGTACATTCCATTCGCGCTCCGCGACTGCAAGGACAAATATGCCCTATAAAATCGAGAATTACTTGAAGTAGCGATTAAAAAGCCCCTCAAATCCCTTCCCGTGACGAGCCTCATCCTTGGCCATCTCGTGTACGGTATCGTGTACGGCATCCAGGTTCTGCTCCTTGGCAATCTTCGCCAGGTGCATCTTACCCTCGCAGGCTCCGCACTCGGCATTCATGCGCTTCTCGAGGTTGGTCTTCGTATCCCATACCACCTCACCGATCAGCTCGGCAAACTTGGCAGCGTGCTCAGCCTCCTCCCAAGCGTAGCGCTTGAAGGCCTCAGCAATCTCGGGATAGCCCTCACGGTCGGCCTGACGGCTCATCGCCAGGTACATGCCCACCTCGGTGCACTCACCCATGAAGTGGTCCTGCAGCCCCTGCCACAGCTCGGCATTCGAACCCTTACCATCACCCAGCTTGTGCTCGGTAACGAAATCCAGACCGCCCTCAGCCTTAACCTCTACGAACTTATCGGCCGGAACCTTGCAAAGGGGGCACTTCTCGGGTGCCGTCTCGCCCTCGTGAATATAACCGCATACGGTGCAACGCCATGTCTTTTTCATAATCTTAAATTGTTTTAAAGGTTTGTAATGTTTGTTGTTTTCTGTTTTCGTACTGCAAAGATAAGATAGAAATCGGGCTTTGCAATAGGTTTTCAATCGTTTTTTTCTATCCTGCCATAAGTCGGATTTATAGAGCAGACGGTTACTGCCGCTCCAAGAGCGTATGCTCGACAAGGGCTACATCGACCACATCCTTCAGCATCACGCGCTTACGGCTGTCCAGCAGGTAGAGCGACGGAATGGCCTTCAGGTCGTAGAGGCGGTTGCGCTGGAGCAGCATCCCCTTGTCGTAGGCGTAGATCCACGATGAGGGGATCTCGTCTCGGTGGGCATACCAATCGCTGAGGTCCTCATCGGGATAGAGCATCAGCACGCGCAGCTCACCGCGCTCGATCAGTTCGCACAGGTAGGGCGACTCGCCGATCTGCTCGCATATCGAACGGCACATCGGGCAGCCGGGGTTGCTGATAAAGAGGAGTGTATAGGGGGCCTTGAGCGCATAAAGGCTTGCAGAGGTGCCGTCAAAGAGCGTGTAGCGAAAGTCGTTGGCCGGCTCTCCGACCCGATTCTGGCGGACCAACTCCAGGTCGTAAGCCGGGGCGAGTCGCTCATAGGCATCGTAGAGGGGCGAGGCAACCACCTGCTCCAGGAGCGCACCATAGAGTTCATCGGAGCGCATCGGCGAATTGGGATCGTAGAGGAGCAGCTCCCCCATCTGATGGAAACGCTCGAAGAGGGGTTTGGAGGCGGAGGCCTGCTGCATCAGGTGGCGCATGGCGGCGGTGTCGGCCGGGGTGAGCAACTGTCCCACATAGACCATATATAACCTCATCAGATCCAAGGAGTCGATACGACGAAGGATGGTGCTATCGGCAAAGGGGAAGTTGTCCCAGTAGTGGTCGCGCAGAAAGATGCGTTGCTCGTCCCCCTCCAGATCGGCCGGGGGAAGCGGCAGGCGCAGTTGGAAGGGCACCTCCCGGGAGGTTGTATCGCGCACCACGGTTGGGGCATCCCCCTGCTCCGAGGCACCTTGTTTAGGCCCTCCGCAGGCGGTCAGCAAGAGCAAATAGAGGAGAAAAAGCTGTCTCATATTAAAAAAAAGTCTGTAACCATAGCAAAGATAATGAAAAAAAATGCTAACTTGCGAAAGTAAGCGGATGAAATCACCAAACACCTTTAACATATGAGAAAAATTTACCCCCTTTTAGGCCTTGCCGCCCTGCTGAGCGGCGCCTGCAGCAACGACGAAAACACCCAGGATCCCCCCGCTGCTCCGAGCTATAAGATCGAGAGCCGGCAGTTGTCGCGTATCCCCTTCTACCATCCCCAAAACCCCGAGCGGCGCACCCCCGAGGTGCAGGTGAGCTCCGAAGTGCAAAAGCTGGAGTTCTTCGGCTGGAGCGAGGAGAACGACAAGCGCTTCACCCTGCAACTCCCCGAGCAGACCGCAGGCTACGACCGCGTGATGCTGGAGTACACGATGGGCGGTTGGAACGAGGGTCCCGCCGACTACGACAACACCACCATGCTCTTCGTAACGGGCAAAAGCGATGGTGAACGCTACGAAATCGTGCGAGCCTTTACCCCCTTTGGCGGCTCCTTCGATGGTTCGTGGACCCGCACCTATTATATTGATGTCACGGAGTTCCTGCCCCTGCTCTCGGGCGAGACCGAATTCTCGCTCTACTACGGCGGTTTCGATGCCACGGCCAAGCGGGCCCACACCGTACAGATCAAGCTGAACTACTACGCCGGCGAGCGCGACAAGGAGGTGATCCTGGTGCAGAAGCTCTACGACTCGAGCCGAGATTCGAATACGGGCTATCGTTCGTGGGCCTACGGCCTGCCCGAGCATGAGATCGAGGCCGAAGAGCGCTTAGGTCTGCGCACCGTAACGCTGCCCGAGGAGGTGAAGTCGCTGATGATGCGGGTGGCCATCAGCGGCCATGGCCATGACCAGGGGGTCTTCCTCGATCGCACGAACTACCGCACGCACAATGCCGCCGAATTCGATGAGAACTACTACACCCTCCTACTCGATGGCACCCCGCAACGCGAAAAGGGCCATATCTTCTACTCGAATAAAGAGACCTACCCCCAGGCCGGCACCTACATCTACGATCGCGCCAACTGGGGCCCGGGACTGCCGCTCAACACCCACTATTGGGAGATTGAGTTGAAGAACGGCCACCGCGGCGAGCTGACCATCGACCTCGATCTGGAGCGCTTCCTCTCGGCCGAGACGGCCCCCAACGGCGAAGCCACCGCCAAATACATCGTCGAGGTGATCCTCTTCGGCTACGACAAGTAGGCGGTTCGGAGCCCGGAGCAAAGAGCCACATAAAAACCACGGATGGAATCAGTGTCCATCCGTGGTTTTTATTGGGTGGCGACTGAAATCGCCGGAGATCAAGCGAACTACTCCTCGGTCTCTACCGCCTTGAAGAGGGCTACATCCTCCACCGGAGAGTTCATCACATAGCTGTAGGCCTCCTCGATCTTCGAGGCAGCCATCTTCGTGAAGATCTTGGCCGAATTGACGTAGTCGGCGCACTCCGAAGCCTGACGGGCCAGCAGGAACGAGATGATGAGGTGACCGGCGGTCTCCACCAGACGGCGAGCATGGAACTCCTTATAGCCGGCACACTCCTTCTCCTTGCTCTCCACATGGGCCACCATCGCCTCGAACTTCTCACGCAGCGCCTTCAACTGCTCCACCACGGGCTGCATCTCAGCCGAGAACTCCAGCTCCTCGTAGCGGGCGATCTGCTCCAGGAAGGTGCCCTTCGTTACGCCGTTGATGGCTGCAACCACCTGCAGCTGCGAGGTACCCTCATAGATGTTCATGATACGGGCATCGCGGTACAAACGCTCACAGGTGTACTCCTTCATGTAACCCGAACCGCCGTGGATCTGGATCGAGTCATAGGCCAGCTGGTTGGCATACTCCGACGAGAAGAGCTTCACCAGTGGCGTGAAGGCATCGGCCAGGCGGTTGTAGAACTTCATCTCCTGGCGCTCCTCGGGCTCCAACGAACGCTCGTGCGAGATGTGGGTATATTGCTTATAGATCTCCACAAAGCGGGCCGTTTCGTAGAGCAGAGCGCGGGCACCCTGCAACTTGGCCTTCATGTTGGAGAGGATCTCCGAGATGGCGGCAAACTTGATGATCGACTTGCCGAACTGCTCACGCTCGTGGGCATACTTCAGCGCCTCACGGTAGGCAGCCTCGCACAGACCCGTCGATTGAGCACCGATACCCAGACGGGCAGCGTTCATGAGCGACATCACATACTTGATCAGACCCATCTTGCGATCGCCGACCAACTGTGCAGGGGCATTCGTGAAGACCAACTCGCAGGTGGGCGAGCCCTTGATACCGAGCTTATTCTCGATACGGCGCACCTTCACACCGCCATCGCGCTTGTCATAGACCAACATCGACAGACCACGCGCATCGGTCGTTCCCTCCTCGGTACGGGCCAACACCAGCGACACCTCACCATCACCATTGGTGATAAAGCGCTTCACGCCGTTCAGTAGCCAGGTCTGCTTCTCCTCGGACCAGGTGGCCTTCAGCATCACGGCACCCAGATCCGAACCGGCATCGGGCTCCGTGAGGTCCATGGCGCAGGTGGCACCGGCCGAAACCCACGGCAGGAACTTCTGCTTGATCTCCTCCGAAGCGAACTCGTTGAGTGTCTCGGCACAATCCTGCAGACCCCAGATATTCTCGAAGCCGGCATCGCCGCGGGCCACCATCTCGTTGGCCATCACAAAGCAGATAAGCGGGAAGTTCAGACCATCGTACTTGCGCGGCAGGGTCATGCCGCTCAACCCGGCAGCCGTAATGGCCTCGAGGTTGCGCTGCGTGCCCTCGGCATAGATCACATGGTCGTTCTCCACGCGGGGACCCTCATGATCGACACTCTCGGCATTGGCGGCAATCACCTCACCGCACACCTCACCGGTGATCTCGAGTACCTTGCGGTAGCTGTCCATCGCATCCTCAAAATTCTGGGGCGCATAGTCGTAGAGATCCTTATCGGCGAAGTTGCGCTCCTTGAGCTCCACGATCTTGCGCATCAGCGGATGCTGCAGGTGGAACTGCAAATCTTTATTATCTGAAAAGAAATTAGCCATCTCTTACTTCGAATTTTGTTTGTAATACTTAATCATCTTGGGGATAATTTCATTCACATCACCCGTGATGGCGTAGTCGGCGATCTTGTTGATCGGGGCGTTGGGATCAGAGTTGATCGAGATGATCATCGACGACTGATCCATGCCGGCCGTATGCTGAATCTGACCCGAAATACCGCAGGCGATGTAGAGCTTCGGGCGCACCGTGACACCCGTCTGACCGATCTGGCGGGCATGCTCCGTGAAGCCGGCATCGACGGCTGCGCGGCTGGCACCCACCTCGGCTCCCAGCACATCGGCCAGGTCGTGCACCAGCTGGAAATTCTCCTTCGAGCCCATGCCGTAGCCACCGGCCACGATCACCGAAGCCCCCTTGATATCGATCTTGCGCTCCTCGATCTGGCGATCCAGGATCTTCACCACCAGGTCCGTATCCTTCAGATACTTTTTCCACTCGATGGCCTTCACCTCGCCGGCAGCGGGCTTCTCGGCCACCTCCTTGCGCATCACACCCTCGCGAACCGTAGCCATCTGAGGACGGTTCTCGGGATTGACGATCGTGGCGATGATGTTTCCGCCAAAGGCGGGGCGAATCTGATACAAAAGGTTCTTATACTCCTTGCCCGTCTTGGCATCCGTGTGGTCGCCGATCACAAGCTGCGTACAGTCGGCCGTAAGACCGCTGAAGAGGGCCGACGATACGCGCGGTGCGAAGTCGCGGCCAATCGGTGTGGCACCAAAGAGGGCGATCTGCGGCTTCTCATCCTCGATCAGACCGCACATCACAGCCGTATGGGGCAGTGTACGGAAGGGGGCAAACTCTTTATCGTCGGCCACCCAGACCGTGTCGGCACCATACTTCGCGAGCTCCTGCTCCACGCCCTGCAGGTGCTCACCCAGCACCACAGCCTCAAGCTTCACGCCGAGGGTCGAGGCCAACTCACGGCCCTTGGTCAGCAGCTCCAAACTCACATCGGCAATCTTGCCGCCTTCGAGTTCGATATATACAAATACGTTATTCATAGCTTCGTTCGATTAACCGAGCGTGTGGCTCGCAATGAGTTCAACCATCAGTTCATTGATATCCGAATCGCTGCCCGTCAGGCGCTTCGACTCCTTGGCCTGGAAGACCACGTTCTCGATCTTCTTCACCTTGGTGGGCGAGCCGCTCAGACCCAGCTGGGCCATGTCGGGGTTCACGTCCTGAGCCGAGAGCTCCACAATCTGCAAGTACTCCTTCTTGCCCACCAACTCGGCCGAGAGCGAATCGGCAGCGGCTGCCACCTCCGACTTCGTCAGCGCATGCTTATACTTCATCACACGGCGGGCATTCTGCGGACGGCACTCTTTGGCCGAGCCATTGACGGTCATCACCAGCGGAATGGGGCACTCCACCACCTCAAAACCGTTCTCCAGACGGCGCTTCACCACGATCGAAGACTCCTTCAGCTCGACGATCTCCTCGGTATAGGTCACCTGCGGCAGATCGAGTTTCTGAGCCACCTGGGGACCCACCTGGGCGGTATCGCCGTCGATGGCCTGACGACCGGCCACGATCACATCGGGCTTGATCTGCTTCAGGGCACACGACAAGGCATAGGAGGTAGCCAGCGTATCCGAGCCGGCAAATTCGCGACCCGAGAGCAGATAACCGCCATCGGCGCCACGATACATGGCATCACGGATGATATCGGCCGCACGCAACGGACCCATGGTCAGCACCTGTACGGTCGAGCCCTCGGTCATATCCTTCAGCTGAAGGGCAGCCTCCAGGGCGTTCAGATCTTCGGGGTTGAAGATAGCCGGCAGCGCAGCACGATTCACCGTACCCTCCGCGGTCATCGCATCCTTACCCACGTTGCGGGTATCGGGCACCTGCTTGGCCAGCACAACAATTTTCAGTTGTTTTTTCATAGTTTTTCTTATTTGGAGCCTCCCGGCTACTGCCCTTGGAAGGGTGTGGCCGGGAGCCTTTAATGATCGCACAATCGGTTATCGCACAATAGTCTCGGCACGGTCGGGACCTACCGAGATGATCTTCACCGGAACTCCGGTCTCCTCTTCGATGAACTCCACATAGCGGCGGAAGGCCTCGGGGAACTCCTCATAGGAGCGCACACCACGAATATCGCTCTTCCAACCACAGAACTCGCGGTAGACGGGTTTGATCTCCACCCCCTCGACCGAGTAGGGGAACTCCGTGGTCTGACGGCCGCCCAGGTCGTAGGCTACAGCCACCTTGATGGTCTCAAAGTCGTTCATCACGTCCGACTTCATCATGATGAGCTGCGTCACGCCGTTGATCATGATCGAGTACTTCAGGGCCACCAGGTCGAGCCAGCCGCAACGACGCTCACGACCCGTCACGGCACCATACTCATGGCCGATGTCGCGCAGGCGCTGTCCGGTCTGGTCGAAGAGCTCGGTGGGGAAGGGACCGCTGCCCACACGCGTACAGTAGGCCTTGAAGATGCCATAGACCTCGCCGATGCGGTTGGGGGCTACGCCCAGACCCGTGCAGGCTCCGGCGCAGACCGTATTCGAGGAGGTAACAAAGGGATAGGAGCCAAAGTCGATATCCAGCAGCGTACCCTGCGCACCCTCGGCCAAGACCGACTTATCCTCTCTTAAGAGGCGGTTGATCTCATGCTCCGAGTCGATGAGCTTAAACTCTTTGAGATACTCCAGGGCCTCGAACCACTGGCTCTCGAGCTGGGCTACGTCGTAGTCGTAGTTCATGCTGTGGAGGATCTGCTCGTGGCGGGCCTTGGCGTGCAGGTAGATGGTCTGGAAATCGGGGCTCAGGATATCGCCCACGCGCACACCGTTGCGGCTCACCTTGTCCGTATAGGTGGGGCCGATGCCCTTTCCGGTGGTGCCGATCTTCGAGGAGCCCTTCATGGCCTCGTTTGCGGCATCGAGCACGCGGTGGGTCGGCATGATCAGATGCGCCTTCTTCGAGATGTAGAGGCGCTTCGTCAGGTCGTGACCACTGGCAGCCAGCGCCTGGGCCTCCTCCTTGAAGAGAATCGGGTCGAGCACCACGCCGTTACCGATGATATTCACCTTGCCGCCCTGGAAGATTCCCGAGGGAATCGAACGCAGGACATACTTCTGTCCGTCAAATTCGAGTGTGTGACCGGCATTGGGACCGCCCTGGAAGCGGGCCACTACCTGGTAGTTGGGGGTCAGTACATCGACCACCTTTCCTTTCCCTTCGTCACCCCACTGCAAACCGAGGATGACATCCACTTTTTTCATCTTCTATATTGGTTTTGTGTCAGTTTCTCAATCTATTCTTTGGTCTGCCGTCTTCACAAACAAACCCTTGGCGCCTCCAAATGCCCTCAAGAACACCCGCAGACGCAAAACAAAAAATTTTGCACCCAAAGGTACAAAAAATTTTTCTAAACACCCTATCCCGGCCCGGATTTTTTTAACTTTTTTGAAAAACAGCCCTTTTTAGGGCAACAATTCGGGGCGATACTCGAAATGCATCGTATCGAAGTGCATCCATCGGCCGCCCCAGATAAAGCCGTTTTGCTCGAAGACGGCAACCAACTGCTCGGGGATTCGGTTGCGATAGTCGCCCGATTTGGACCACCGCCAATAGTCGGACTGGGCCACGGATATATCAATGGCAATACCGAAGCTGTGGGCGCTGAGGCGGTCGGTGCCGGCAATTTTGCGCCAATTCAAGGTCGAGGCATCCTTGAGGTAAGGAGCCCATTCGGGATGGCGATCAAGCTCTTCGGAGACACGGCGCAGTGCCTCAGCCGCCCCATAGAGTCCCGTAATCCACAGGCGCTGCCCTACCAATCGGGGACACCAATCGACCCACTCCAAATGGCTCTCGACCTCGGCGGCGGAGTTGCCATAAAGTTTGCGAAAGAGTGCATCCGATCGAATACGGCCCGCATCGTTTGTGGGGGGCATCATTCGGTTGTAGGGTTCGCTAAACATATCCTCCACATCGGCCCTATCAAGTGCCTCGGCCGGACTCTTCTTTGTTCCGTCGTCATATTGCAGGGTCGAGCCATCGGCGAAAATAAGGTGATTATTCCGAAAATCGACAATCACCTCGTAGGCCGCCATCAGGCGCTGCACCTCTTCGGGTTGGGCCATCAGCCGAGGGGCAAAAAAGAGGAGCAGCAACGTAAGCGTGTTTCGCAACGTAGTCATCGTGTTTTATTGTTGTTCGTATTTGCGGATAAAAGCCACGTTCTTCTGCTCGATGGGGGTGAGCTTGGCATCGACATTGGAGTAACGCGCCCTATACCACGACTGTTTCGAGAAGTGGTTTCTTAAGTCGGCCGACTTGAAGATATAGCCATGGCGGGCAAAGATCTCGTTACGCATCACGCGCAACTCCTTTTTCGAGCGCGAGGCCACATCGCTGTGGGTCAGCAGACGATCCGTCGCCTGGGGATATTGCCCCGGGGTGGTAGTTTTGGCCGAGGAGGAGGCTTCAACCATCTTTTGAGTTGCATCAGAAGAGCTTACAAAGGCAACCTCGGCAACGGCACGAGCCTGGTAGTCATAGCAGATCTTTTTTCCGGTTTCCGTCCAACCCGTAAGCGGATTTACGCGCCAACCTCGCTCGGTATTATAGTTGTCAGAAACCCAATACCAGCCCGAGAGAGCACTCCCTCCCTTTGAGGTTAATGTTGAATTTATAAGCCTACTTACCTTGGATAATGCAACCAATTCTTGTTTTGTCGGCATCCGCCAACCGGCACCTTGACTGCGACACCATTGGACAGCACTACTCCACTGTGTCCCTCCGGTGGCTTTCATGCTGATAATCTTACCGCATTGGCCGGAGGCATCCACCCAAAACACGACACCAACCCTACCATTTTCGTTGTAGTAGTCACCCACCTTATAGCTCTTTTGCGAATTGGGTGAGGTGGAAGGAGTGGCCGTTACAAGTTCCTCTTTTTTCAGCGTCAATTCAACCGACTTGACGGCATCACGCACAAGTGAAATAACCTCTCGGTGGGTATCATACCCCTTTAACTCCACCTCCAGGGTACGATTACCGATGAGCACTTCGTTGCTCATAAAGGGGGTGGTGCCGAGCACCGTACCGTCGAGTTTTACGGTGGCCCCCATCGGCTGCGAGGTTACCTTCAGCACCCCATAGACGGCATGCCCCCCGGTGAGGGTGTAGCTCTTGGGGCTGTCGGCCACGACCTCGATATTCTGGGTCGCGGTTTTGTAGCCCTCGGTGCGCACCTCCACGGAGTAGGTTCCGGCATTCAGGCGGCCCGACCATTGGCCCGTGCCGATCTTCTCGCCTCCGAGCCAGATCTCCGACTCGGCATGGGGGGCCCGGAGGGTCACCTGCGCAAAGTTGGCCTTCAGCCCGGCCACCACCGGGAGCGTGGCGCCATCGGTCAGGGCAAGGTTCTGGGCATAGCTGATATAGCCTTCGTGCATCACCTGCACAAAGTGGTTACCGCTCTCTACCTGAAGCGTGCAGGGGGTTGTTCCCTTCACCACGCCATCGACCATCACCGTGGCTCCGCTTGGCGTGGAGCTCACCTTCAGGGTGCCATAGGCGGGTTTGAGTGCGATCGAGAGGTCGGTACGCCCCTTGCCCGAGATCTCGAATTCGCCCTGCTGCATGTGGTGCATCGGCGCCATCACCTGATAGGTGTGGCGACCAAAGGGGAGCTCGAGGAAGAGTTGCCCGCCCTCGAGCGTGCGCATCATCTCATCTACGACCACCGTAGCCGTGGCCGGGGTTACGGTCATGGCCAAGAACTGGCTCTCCAGAGCCTGCTTCGTAGGGCCCGACTCGGGGACCTTGAGGTAGAGCTCATAGGTGCAGAGCCCCTTGATCTCCTGGTTGAAATGGTAGGTAAAGGGGAGAAATCCCTCACCCTGCACGGTGATGCTCTTCGAGCCTGCGGGGATATACATGACATACTCCGAGTTGCGGATCTTCTGGGCCTTGCCCTTTACGCCGAGGTTACCTTTCGGATAGCCGTCGTTACCCCGGGGAGCCGGTTTTCCCGAATCCTCCAGAATGCCGAGGTTGCCCTTAAAATCGGCACTCTCCACCGCCACATAAACGCGCAGCAGGGCGCAGGGATTTTCAGACAAATCCACAACGGCTTTGGCTCTGGCCGCGGCATCGTGTACGTTAAACTCAAAGGATTTGAACTCCAGTTCCTGAGCCGACCCCACTGCCGAAATCGACAGCAGAAAGAGCATGACAACTAAAAGTTTTTTCATGATTGCATGTGCTAAACAGCCACAAAGATAATATTTTTTCAAGAAACGAAAAAAGCATGAGGCACTTCAACAAGTTGCGGCTGTCGCTATTGAGTTGGAGTGGGAAGCCGGATGTAAAAGTGTGGGCAGGCATCGCGCAGAGATCAAGCGACCGCAGAGGGGCGACCGCCATGGTGCGCGATTTTCGGACTACTGCTCCACTACCTCCCCGGAGCCGGGTTGGAGGTAATCAATGGTTTGATTTCGGCTCTTATAGATGATTTCCAAGGGGTTGAACCGAGCATCGACCCACTTCATCGTGCGGGCACAGTGGGAGATATCGAGCAGGGTGAGCTCGTTTACCGAGCAGTCAATCGTATGGAGGGCGGGGGTGCTGATCAGATCGAGATCCGCAAGGTTGTTTTCGGCACAGCGCACCTCCCGAAGTTCACGCAGATGTCCGAATTTGAGTTCATAGAGGGTATTGCGCGAGCAATTCACCACCTCGAGGTCGAGGTTTTGGCTCAAATCAAGGCTCTCGATGCGATTATCTGCGCAGTTGAGTTCGCGCAGCTGTATGAAGTGCTCGATGCCCGTCAGCGAGGCAATATCGCGCCCGGGGCAGTTGATCGTCAGGATGCGCTCGGCCTCATAATAAGAGAAGCGGCCATCGCGGTTCAGGTCGTAGGTCTCGAGCAGATAGGCCGAGAAGGCCGGATCGGGAATTTCGGGGTAGCTCATGCGCTTTTGCTCTTCGCGCGGATCATCGGTCATGCCACAGGCGGAGAGCAAAAGCAACCATGCCACAAATATAGAGTGTCTGATCATAGGCGATCGGTTCAGCAGAGGTGAGAAAGGATAGATCCCGGGCGGGGACTACTCCATATCCTCATCGACCTCCTCGCTCAGCGAGTCGTCCTGAATCTCATCGGCACCCTTCAGATCATCGTCGAAGAAGTCGGCTCCGTCGTCATCCAAAGCCGAGTCATCAATCTTCACATCAATCTTGACCAGATAGGCCACCTCCTCGGTCTCGAAGGGGACAGCGTAGAAGAAATCTCCGTTGGGCTTATCGACGCGAATCATCGCCTCGGAGAATCCCGTAGGATAAAATGCCTTTACAGCCTCCTGAAGATCAGCAGGTAAGTTATTGAAGGCCGTAACCAAGTTTCTCTTTTTTGCTATTTGTGTTGCCATAATGTGTCTGAAATTTTCTGCAAGTATACACAAAATTCGTTATTGTGGCAAACTTTCGATTTTTTTTTGCATTTTTTTTATTTTTTTTCGATTTTTGCTACAAGATTTCTTATCTTTACCGAAGAATATACCCTCTTCAGCACCGGCTGGAGGGGTTAAGCCACACACTATGACCGATATTCGCCACAGAATCGAAGAGTTGCGCAGCGAGTTGAACCGCCACAACCATAAATATTATGTCGAAAACGCCCCCGAGATCTCGGACTACGATTTCGACCAACTGATGCGCGAACTGCAGGAGCTGGAGAAGGCTCACCCCGAATTCGAGGATCCCAACTCCCCCACCGTGCGCGTGGGCAGCGATCTGACGCAAGCCTTCAAAAGTGCCACCCACCGTTTCCCAATGCTCTCGCTCTCGAATACCTACTCTCTGGAGGAGCTCTACGAATTCATGGCCCGCATCGAAAAGGAGGTGGGCGATGTAGAGTATGTATGCGAGCTGAAGTTCGACGGCACAGCCATCTCGCTGAGCTACGAGAACGGAGCCCTCGTGCGGGCTGTAACCCGCGGGGACGGAGTCCGTGGCGATGAGGTGACGGCCAACGTGCGCACGATCCGCTCCGTACCGCTGAAGCTGCAAGGCGAGGGGTGGCCCGCCCTCTTCGAGATTCGCGGCGAGATCCTGATGCCCTACGCCACCTTCGAGCGCCTGAACCGCGAACGCGAGGAGCAGGGCGAAAATCTCTTTGCCAATCCGCGCAATGCCGCAGCCGGCACCCTCAAGCAACAATCGTCGGCCGTGGTGGCCCGTCGCGGACTGGACTGCACGCTCTACCAGATGGCGGGCGAGAACCTCCCCTTCTCTTCCCACTGGGAGAATCTGCAAAGGGCCCGCGAATGGGGGTTCAAGGTCTCTGATCAGATGCAGATCTGCCACTCAAAGCAGGAGGTCGCGGCCTTCATCTCCCGCTGGGATGAAGCACGCAAGGAGCTCCCCTTCCCCACCGATGGCGTGGTGATCAAGGTGAACCGCTATGCCGACCAACGCGCCTTGGGCTTCACGGCCAAGGCTCCAAAGTGGGCCGTGGCCTACAAGTTCAAGGCCGAGCAGGCCCTCTCGGAGTTGCTGAGTGTCGATTTTCAGGTGGGACGCACCGGGGCCATCACCCCCGTGGCGAACCTCGAGCCCGTCCACCTGGCCGGCACCACCGTCCGGCGGGCCTCGCTACACAATGCCGAGCAGATCTCACAGCTCGACCTCCGGATTCACGACCGTGTCTATGTAGAAAAGGGGGGCGAGATCATCCCCAAGGTGGTGGGCGTGGAGCTCTCGATGCGCCCCGCCACAAGCGAGCCCTTCCGCTATATCGACCACTGCCCCATCTGCCAGACTCCCCTGGTACGCTATGAGGGTGAGGCCAAGCACTACTGCCCCAACAGCCTGAACTGTCGTCCCCAGATTCTGGGGCGCATCATCCACTTCATCGGTCGCAAGGCGATGGATATCGAGGGGCTGGGCGAGGAGACCGTCGAGTTGCTCTACGACCAGGGGCTCATCAAGAGTGCCGCCGACCTCTACGACCTTCGCGCCGAGCAGCTGAGCGGGCTGCCGCGCCTGGGTGAAAAGTCGGCCGAGAATATCATCCGCTCGATCAAGGGCTCGCTCGAGGTTCCCTTCCCGCGCGTACTCTTCGCCTTGGGCATCCGCTTCGTGGGCGAGACCACAGCCAAGTACCTCGCATCCCATTTCCGCACACTGGATCGCGTGATGGGAGCCTCCCGCGAGGAGCTGGTGGAGGCCGAGGAGGTGGGCGAAAAGATCGCCGATGCCATCCTGGAGTACTTTGCCGACGAGCGCAACCGCGCACTCATCGAGCGTCTGCGCCAAGCAGGCATCCGCACCGAAGCCGAGGAGCAGCGCCTCGCCTCGGAGCAACTCAAGGGGTTGCAGATCGTCATATCCGGCTCGTTCGAGCGCCACAGCCGCGATGAATTGAAAGCTCTGATCGAGGCCCACGGCGGCAAGAACCTCGCGGCCGTCTCGGGCAATGCCGACTACCTGCTGGCCGGCGCAAAAATGGGCCCCGCAAAGCTCAAAAAGGCAGAACAGCTCGGGGTAAAGATCATTTCCGAAGCCGAGTTTGAGGCGATGATTGGAGGCGAAATACAGAATCCGCAATCCGCAATTCAGCACTTGGAGTCGGAATTGGACAAGCCGGCCGATAGTGAGGATCGTAAAACGAGTGAAGAGAACGAAATCCCTGTACAAGGTAGACTATTTTGAGATTGAACGCGTGGAGTATAATTCCAAATTATTAATTGCTAATTCTTAATTGTATGAAAAACCATCCGTTGAGCGGCGTAGGTGTCGCACTGATAACCCCCTTTACGCCGGAAGGGCGAGTAGATTATAAGGCGCTGGAGCGCATGGTCGAGCACGTCATCGAGGGAGGCGTGGACTATATCGTGGCCCTCGGCACCACGGCCGAGACCCCGACCCTCTACCTGCAGGAGCGCGCCGTAGTGGCCCGCTACATCATCGACCGCACGCGCGAGCGAGTACCCATCGTGCTGGGTGTGGGCGGCAACTCCACCTCCGAGGTTTTGGATCAGCTGCGCGAGATCGACCTGCGCGGTGCCTCGGCCATCCTGAGCGTTACACCTTATTATAACAAGCCTTCGCAGGAGGGACTCTACCAGCACTTCAAGGTCGTGTCGGAGAACTCGCCCCTACCGATCATTCTCTACAACGTAGGGGGCCGCACGGGGGTCAATATGACGGCCGAGACCACCCTGCGCATCACGCGTGATTTCGACAACGTGATCGGCATCAAGGAGGCTTCGGGCAAGATTGACCAGATCCAGGAGATTCTGGATCGCCGTCCCGAGGGGTTCCTGGTGCTCTCGGGCGACGATAACATCGCCATTGACGTGATGCGCCGCGGTGGCGATGGCGTGATCTCGGTGGCTGCCAACAGCTTCCCCAAGTGCTTCATGCGGGCAATCAACCTCGCGAAGGAGGGACGTTTCGAGGAGGCTGACGAGGCCTTCAAGCCCTTAGAGGAGGCCACCCGGGCCCTCTTTGCCGAGGGCAATCCCACCGGGGTGAAGTGTGCCCTTGCCGTGATGGGGCTGATCCATAACCGCCTGCGTCTGCCCTTGGTGAAGGGTACCGCCTCGCTGCAGGAGCACTTCGAAAATCTGATTCGCAAATACGATTTGTGTTAGTTTGCTCGTTAGCCGAAGGTAAACGACCTGAGAAATGAAAAGATTTTCGATTCTGTTGCTGGGCATGCTCCTGCTTGGCAGTGTCAAGGGGTGGGCCAAGGTGCCCGACGAGGAGGATATTCTCGCCCGGATCACCGACCCCACGTCGGCCTTCTTCTACCCGAACCTGATGATGCGCTATAATTCGGGCGATCGCACCTTGGGCGAGGAGGAGTATCACTACCTCTACTACGGATTTGCCTACCAGGAGGAGTACCGCCCCCTGGAGTCCAACGATGCCTTGGATAAGTTGATGCTCGTGGCCTCGACCCTCGACATCGACAACCCCGAGGTGCGCTCCTTGGAGCAGATCCTTGTGGCGGGCGAGGAGGCGTTGCGCCGCGACCCCTTCAGCCCCCAGGTGCTCAATCTGATGGCCTACGCCTACGGCGGACTGGGCAACACCGAGCGCGAGCAGACGGCCTACGAACAGATGCGCCATGTGCTCCGGACTATCGAGTCCTCGGGGGACGGCCTGAGCAAGGATACGCCGTGCCACATCCTGATGTTCGACCATGCACTGAGCCTGCTGGGCTCCTACGAGCTCACCACGGAGCGTGCCCGCATCATCAGCCGCGATGTGGAGTATGTACCCCTGACCACCCCCCGCACCCTGATGGGCAAGAAGATCAAGGGATACTATTTCGACTACAGCCGCATCTACCGCAACAAGCCGGAAGGTTACGTCTTCAAGCGTGATCGCACCTGGCAGTTCAACAACCTGAAACCTCGAGAATACAAATGATAAAGAGCCTAAGACCACTCACCACCCTGCTGGTGGCCCTTCTGACCCTCTCGGCATGCCACGAGAGCGAGCCGGAGCCCACCCCCCAATGGCCTCCGCGCCCGAAACCCGAAATTGCCGATCAGACCCTGCTCTTTTACTTCTCCGGGCGCTCGCTGCTGAGTTATTTCCGCGATGTGAACATCCCCGAAATTCGATCCGCGATAGATAAACACATCCTCTACGACAGCCGCCTACTGGTCTACATCCAACCCTCGACCCAGCAGTCGCTGCTGATCGAGTACTCGTTCGACTACTCCACCCAAGCCTCGCGTGCCGACACCTTGCGCACCTATGAGGGGCGCAGTTCGATCGACAAAGAGCATATCGTAGAGGTGCTGAGCGATCTGCAGACCCTCGCCCCATCGAAGCGCTACGCCATGGTGATGGGCTCACACGGAGGTGGCTGGGTACCCCAAGAGTATCCCAATCTGCGCGCCAACGAATCATCTGGTGACGAGGGCGACATCTGGACCCTGGAGCCCGAAGCTCATGAGCCCGCAAGTTGGCTCTACAAGAGCCCCGGGGCCGAGGCCACCCGTTGGTTTGGGGAGCACGACAACCAGACGACCGACATCGCAACCTGGGCAGCGGCCTTTGCCGAGGCTCCGATCCGAATGGAGTATCTGATCTTCGATGCCTGCTTCATGTCGAACATCGAAGCCCTCTACGAACTGCGCCATGCCGCCCGCTATATCGTGGCCTCGCCCTGCGAGATCATGGGCCGCGGCATCAGCTACGCCACCGCTCTGCCGCCTTTGTTCGCCAACCAGGGGCGCGAGTACAACCTGGAGCGCTTCTGCCACGCCTTCCACGACTTCTACTCCACAACGACCGACACCCGCCAGTCGGGGTGCATAGCCCTGACCGACTGCTCGGAGTTGGAGGCGATGGCCGACGCAACAAGCAACCTCTTAAAGGGGAACCTCCGCGAGGTGAACCCCTCGCTGCTACAGGTCTATGAGGGGCTGATGCGCCCGCTCTTCTACGACTTCCGTCAATACATCGAGGCGCTATCGGACGATCCGGCAGCCCTGGCCGCCTTTGAGGAGCAGTTCGACCGCACCTTCCCCGAGCAATACCGCCTCCACACCCCAGAATTCTACTCGGGCTACAACGGGGGCATGAACCCCATTACCTACTACTCGGGGATCAGCACCTCCCAGCCGAGCAATAAATTCCCGAACGCCTGGCAAGCCTGCAAATGGGCCAAGAGGATTAATGAGCAATGAGAAATGAGTAATGAGCAATTATCTCCTTGTCGTTGGTAATATTCTCGAGAATATTTCGATGCGCAAGTTCCATTGCTCATTTCTTATTCCCCATTACTCATTGCTCATTACTCATTTGAGCTCATTTGAGCTCATTAGTGCTCATTAGTGCTCATAGTTTACCAAAACCTTACCGTGGCCGAGAGCGAGAAGGTGCGAGGCGGAGCATAGGAGAGCTTGTTATCGAAGGGACGATAGGTATATCCGTCGGCAATACGCTGGCGGCTCAGGCGCGCGGACTCGTAGCTGTCATAGGGAGTGGAGTCGTCGCCCAACAGATTCTCGACACGCAGAGAGAGGGTCAAACGCGCATCGCGCCCCAGGCGGAAGTGCTTCCATAACGAGAGGTCAAGACGGAAGAGGTCATCCAGGCGCTCCTGGGCCACAAAGGCATCGAAGGCCTCGGGGGAGTCGGCCGCCTGCAGAGCTACGCGCACCGTGCGGCGCATGAAGTCGGGGTGAGCATAGCGCATGCCGGCATAGGTCAGGTCGCAGGCGGCACCCCACGATCGAGCCAGATGGGCAGCCGAGAGGAGCCCCATGAGCTGAGGCACTGCACCGGGGCGACACGAGGTCATCATGCTCTCGGAGCGATCGAGCAACAAGAGGTTATCGCGATCCGAGTAGAGGCTGACCAGCGGATTATCCGTGTAGCGGGCACGCTGCAGGGAGAAGGCTGCCGAGAGGCGCCAACGCTCGGCGGGATAGTAGCGGGCCGCAAGCTCCAGACCATAGGTCTGCTCGTCAATCTGCTCCACCACCCGATCGGTGAAGAGCCCCGATAGGTCATCGTAGTAACGTCCCGTGCGAATGGCATTGTCCACGCGGTGGAGGAAGGCCACTGCCGACCACTCGAGCGACTCGCTCCGGCGGCGGAAGCCCAACTCCAGGTGGAGGAGATGCTCCGAAACCGGACGGTCGATTGTCCGGTTGTTGTATTGCGGTTGGAGGAAGAGATGATCGGCCTCGGGCATCTCGGAGCGAGAATCGAGGTGCAGGGTAAGGTGCATGCGGGGAGTGAAGGCATAGGCGAAGCGACCCGCAAGGCGGTAGGGAGAGAAGTCCAGGCGCCGCGAAGGTCCCAGCGAGCCCTCACGGGGAAAGAGCTCCTTTTCGTAGAATCCCACGCGGTGAAGGCGTTGCAGGGCCACCTCGCCCTGAAGGTCGAGGCTCCAGCGGCCGGCACGATACTCCGCTCCGAAGAGGGCCGAAAAGCGCCGGCGGACCATGGCGTAGTGGTGTCCGAAACGATCTCCCTCGCCCACCCGGCGATCGGGATTGCGAAGGTCGTTTTCGAGCTTCGAGGCGTAGGAGTCGTCATCGAGCAGGTAGTAGTCGATATCGTGGAGGTAGTCGGCCTCCAGCAGGTCGCGCACCCGCAGGTAGTGGCGCGTATGGCAGTAGGCAACCTCGGCACCATAGCGCAGCAGAAGGCCTTCGCTCGGACGAGTGGTGAAGAGCAAACGCCCCTTCAGGTCGATCGGCTCTTCGACATCATCCTGTACGATGTAGCGGGCCCCCTCGCGCGAGATGCGGTTTTGGGCACAGAGCTCCTCCCAGTCGATCTGCGTATAGCGGCTGTCGTGGCTGCGCCAGTAGTCGGCCACCTGCTCGGCCCGAAGGGGATCGGTGAAGTAGCTCGGCAGGTTGCGGTAGTGGTCCGGCCGCGGGGTCGCGGCATCATACCAGCCGATCGAGGAGAGGCTGTGAAGCCCGAACTCCGCCAAGGCCGAGATCTGAAGGGTCGTCGAAGGGGTGATCGGAAGGTGGAGCGAGGTCGTCAGAAGGGGCAGAAGCTCACGGCGAATGCGGTCGCTGCGCACCTCTCCCCGATAAAATCCCCAGGCGGGGTTGTAGTAGGGATCACCCACCAAGCGGAAGACCTCCTCGGTCGTCGAGGAGCCTGCTGCCCGCTCCGAGGGAGCCACTGCGGCCGAAAGGCTGAAGCGCAGGCTCTCGGTCCAGCGCTTCTCGAGATGAAGGGCGGTCCGCAACTGACGAGTATAGACCCCCAGCGTGTGGGCATCGCGCCCAATGCGCCCATCAAGATAAAGATCGAGCTGCCATCCCCGCCCCGGATCGAGGTGTCCCAGGTAGCTCAACCCAAAGCGGTAGCGGCTCTCGCCGAGGTGTGCCCGAAGGCGATGCTCTGCAGGTCGGGGATCGGTAAAGGAACCCAAAGACTCCTCCCCTACCCTCACATTCGAGGCCATAAGGCCCAGCGAGCGCAAGATGGAGAAGTTGCGGTAGCCCACCTCGAGGCCGTCGATCAGATTGCGCTCCTCACGATAGGTAATGCCACGCCGAAAGGCGGCCACCTCCGAGAAGGCATAACGGGTCAGCTCGCCATAGAGCTCCTGATCGCCAAGCGTCGCCCGATAGAAGAGCGTGGTATCACTCTTCAGCAGGGGAAGATCCAACTCCTCGCGATAGCCGGCATAGGGATAGTAGAGCTGCTCGTCGCTCTGTGCCGACAAGCCGAAGGGCACCACCAGGATGCCCAGAAGAAGAAGGAGCCCGAGGAGCATTATCGTTTGGGTTTTACCTCCGCAAAATTACAATTTTTTTCACGCCCTCACCCATTTTTCCGTTAATAAATAAGGCACCCCCAAAAAAATGAGAAATAATTGAGGTAAATTGCAGAAATATTATTGATTTTCGATAATTATTTTTTGATTTTCGTAAATTGGTTGTATATTTGTAGCAGAAATATAACCCATTACCAAAATGAAACAGATGCTCAAAATTCGACTCCTGGTCTTTCTGTTGCTCACGACAGCTACTGCTTCGGCTCAATCGATACTCATTAAGGGACGTGCAGTGGATGCCACAACGGGCGAGGCAGCAGGCTATGCCACCGCTACCCTGCTCCGCGACTCGACCATAGTGGATGCCGGAGCGGCCTCGGCCGAAGGATACTTCGAGGTGAAGGCCCCCGCAAAGGGCGACTACCGACTTCAGCTCTCCCTGGTGGGCTACCAAACCCACGAACACCGTTTCGAGGCTCAGGGTGCCCGATGCAACCTGGGCGAACTGAAACTGCGTGAGGGTGTCGATATCGGCGATGTGGTCGTCACCGTGCAGAAGCCTCTGGTGGTGGCCGATGCCGAGAAGATGAGCTACTCGGTGGAGGATGATCCCCTGGCCTCGACCTCGACCCTGGAAGAGGTGATTCGCAAAGTGCCGCAGCTCTCGCTCGATGCCGAGGGCAATGTGCTGCTCAACGGCGAGTCGAACTACAAGGTGCTGGTCGATGGACGCTCGAACGCCACCATGGGAAGCCAATTCAAGGAGGTGATCAAGAGCATGCCCGCCTCGCAGATCAAGCGCATCGAGGTGATCACAAACCCCTCGACGAAGTATGAGTCGGAGGGTGTGGGCGGTATCATCAACCTCATCACCGACCGTTCGCAACGCTTCGAGGGCTACAACGGCTCGCTCTCGGGCGGAGCCAACCTCTACGGATCACCGATGTACTACGGCAATGCCCACGCCACGATCCAATCGGGACGTTTCGCCGCCAGCCTGATGGGCTACTACTCCCACTATGCGGCCCAAGACAAGTGGGCCATGCAGAGTGAGAGCCAACAAGAGAATTTCGGGACGCCGGGCCAGCTCCAGCAAACCGAGAGCCGCACCCCCTACCGAGGCAACCACTACGGCATAACTCTCGACCTGAGCTACGCCATCGACACCCTGAACCTCATCACCCTGAACGGTTCGCTCTACAGCGGAAAGAGCCGCATGAACGACAACTGGTCGATGACCGAGATCCTCTCGGCCGAGGCGCTTCCGATGGCCCGCTTCGGGAGCCTCTCGAACATGGATCAGAGCTATCTCGGGGCCTCCGTGTCGCTCGGTTACGAGCACACCTTCCGCCGCCCGGGCCACACGCTGACCCTCTCGGACGAGTGGGAGATCTCGCCCAACGAGTCGAGTGGTGAGTATCAGATCCTGGGCTATGAAGCCTTCGAAAGCTACTCGACCCTGCGCGATCAGGAGAACTCGACGATGGGAAATACCCTGCAAATCGACTACGTCAATCCTCTAAACGCCCACCACAACATCGAGGCGGGGCTCAAGCACATCTTCCGTTCGAGTGAGAGCGATGTGGTGAGCCTTGATCCCGATCAGGAGGCATCGGCAGCCCTCGATCGGATGGAGTACCGCCAGCAGATCCTGGCCCTCTACGCCGGCTACGGATTCAACTTCGCCAAGTGGTCGGGCCGCATCGGCACACGCCTCGAGCAGACCTGGAACCGGGCCGAGGTCTCAGCGCCCGGGAAGGCTCCCTACAATTTCGAGAACGATCTAAGGAATCTGGTCCCCTATGCCAGCCTTACGTTCCGTCCCAAGCAGCGCCATTCGCTCTCGTTGAGCTACACACAGCGCCTGCAGCGCCCGAGCATCGAGTGGCTCTCGCCGGCCGTGGATGACTCACAACCCCTGAGTAGGAGGATGGGTAATCCCGACCTTAAATCGGCCGTCTACCACACCTTCAACCTGCAATACGGATTCTTCGCCCCGAAGTGGAGTCTGATGGCAGGAGCCACGGCCCGCCTGTCGAACAACAACATGACCTCCTACACCTACCAGCAGGCGGGAATCACCTACCACACCTACAGCGACGAGGTGCACTCGCGTTTCTACGGCTTCAACGCCTCGCTCTCGCTACGTCCTTCACAGCGGTTCAACCTCTCATTTACAGTGCAGGGCGGCTACAACGACTTCAGCTTTGCTCCGCAGGGGATCTACACCGACCGCTTCTCCTTCTCCGAAAATCTCAATCTCGATGTGGCCCTCTGGAAGGATGGACGCCTGATGGTGGGTGAATACTTCAACTCGGGAGATGGCCAGTTGGGAGGCTGGACCGAGCAGTTCTGGTACTACTATGCGGGGCTCAAGCAGTCGCTCTTCAAAAAGCGCCTCGACCTCACCCTGATGGTTGCCAACCCCTTCAACAACACCACGGAGTGGACGAGCCACACCTCGACTCCGACCTATGCCGGCTACTCGAAGACGGTGATGAAGAGCCGCTCCGTATCGCTGCGCATAAGCTGGCGCTTCGGCAAGCAGAATGTTCAGGTGAAGCGCACCTCACGCTCGATTCAAAACGACGACGTGCAGCAGTCCGGCGGCCAAACTCCGCAACCGGGCGGCTCACCGGGCGGAATGGGCATGTAGCGGGTTAAAGGTGCCGGCTCTGCAACCAAGCCAAAGGGTAAATGAGCCAGGCACTCCCCCTTAAAAAAGTTTAATTTTTATGAATTTATAGAAGATCCCTTTTTTATCCTTGGAAATATTTGTATCTTTACCGGCTTGATTTTTTATGCGATGAAAGAGGATCAGATCGAAATACAGGGAGCGAGGGTACACAACCTCAAAAATATCGACCTTAAGATTCCGCGCAACAAACTGGTCGTGATTACCGGGCTTTCGGGATCGGGGAAATCGTCGCTGGCCTTCGACACCCTCTATGCCGAGGGACAGCGCCGCTACATGGAGACCCTCTCGACCTATGCCCGTCAATTTGTCGGCTCGATGGAGCGCCCCGATGTGGATAAGATCACAGGGCTCAGCCCCGTGGTTGCCATCGAACAGAAGACCACCAACAAGAACCCACGATCGACCGTGGGCACCGTTACGGAGATCAACGACTTCCTGCGCCTGCTCTATGCGCGGGCTTCGCGGGCCTACTCCCCCATCACGGGCGAGGAGATGATCCACTACACCGACGAGCAGATCTGCGAACTGATCCTCGAAGGGTTTGCCGGCCGCAAAATCGCCCTGATGGCCCCCATCGTTCAGGGGCGCAAGGGCCACTACCGCGAATTGTTCGAGAGCCTGATGAAGAAGGGCTACCTCTACGCCCGCATTGATGGCGAGATTCGAGAATTTTCGGTCGGCATGCGCCTGGATCGCTACAAGGTTCACACGATCGACCTGGTGGTGGACCGCCTGCAGATCTCCGAAGAGGTGCGCGATCGCCTGATGACCTCACTCAAAGAGACCCTGCGCCAGGGCAAGGGGACCATGTCGGTCTACGACTACGGCACGAAAGGAACCCGTTTCTATTCGCTGCACCTGATGTGTCCCTCGACGGGCGTGGCCTTCGAGGATCCCGCCCCCCACACCTTCTCGTTCAACTCCCCCAAGGGGGCATGCCCCCACTGCAACGGATTGGGCGAGGAGGCGGTATTCGATATGGAGAAGCTGATTCCCAATCCGAAACTCTCGCTCGCCGAAGGAGGTGTGGAGCCTCTCGGCAAGCAGCGTTCCAACCTGCTGTTTGCCACCCTCGAGCAGCTGGGCCGCCGCTACGATTTTACGCTCGATGCCCCAATAGAGACCCTCTCCGAAGCGGCGCTGAACGCCATTCTGTACGGCGACTCGGAGCCCGTGACGGTCGATTTCTCTGACTTCTCCTACTCCTCGGGCATTCAGCTCGTCTCGTGGGAGGGGGTGGCCGAATACATCCTGCGCAACGAAGAGGAGGAGACGAAGCGCGGCCAGAAGTGGCGCGGTCAGTTCCTGGTCTACAAACCCTGCTCGGTCTGCGGCGGAGCACGCCTGAAAAAGGAGGCCCTGCAATTTCGGGTGGCCGGGAAGAATATCGCCGAGGTCTCGGCCCTCTCGATCCTCGACTTCTCGCAATGGATAGCCGGAGTCGAAGAGCAGATGACGAAGCGCGAGCAGGCCATTGCCGGCGAGATCCTGAAGGAGATTCGCGAACGGCTGCGCTTTCTGGTGGAGGTGGGGCTGGGCTACCTCTCGCTGAGCCGAGCCTCACGCACCCTGTCGGGTGGCGAGAGCCAGCGTATCCGCTTGGCTACACAGATCGGCTCGAAGCTGGTCAATGTCCTCTACATCCTCGACGAACCCTCCATCGGCCTCCACCAACGCGACAACCAACGCCTCATTCACAGCCTCAGCGAGCTGCGCGATGCCGGCAACTCGGTGATCGTCGTGGAGCATGATGAAGATATGATGCGCTCGGCCGACTACATCGTCGATGTCGGACCGCTGGCCGGACGGCGTGGCGGACGAATTGTGGCTGCCGGCACCTTTGACGAGATCCTAAAAAGCGACACCATTACGGCCGACTACCTCACCGGGCGCCGCCGAATAGAACTGCCAAAAAGCCTCCGCCCCGGAAGTGGCGAGGTGCTGCGCCTCTGCGGGGCCCGCGGCAACAACCTCCAAGGGGTGGATGTCGAGTTTCCGCTGGGCAAGCTGATCTGTGTGACCGGAGTCAGCGGATCGGGCAAGTCGTCACTCATCAACGGCACACTGCGACCGATCCTGAGCCGCAAGCTCTATCGCTCGCTCGATCCCGTGCTGCCCTACGACAAGATCGAGGGGGTAGAGCATATCGACAAACTGGTCGTGGTCGATCAGTCGCCCATCGGCCGTACCCCGCGCAGCAACCCTGCCACCTACTCCAATGTCTTCTCGGATATCCGAAAACTCTTCGAGCAGACCCCCGATGCCCAGATTCGCGGCTTCAAGGCGGGGCGCTTCTCCTTCAATGTCAAGGGGGGCCGCTGTGAGGAGTGCCGCGGAGCCGGCGTGCAGACCATCGAGATGAACTTCCTGCCCGATGTCTATGTGCGCTGCAAGGCCTGCGGCGGCCACCGCTACAATCGCGAGACCTTAGAGGTTAAGTACAAGGGCAAGTCGATCGACGATGTGCTCAACATGACGGTCAATCTGGCCGTGGAGTTCTTCGAGCACATTCCCGCCATCCATCAAAAGCTCAAGGCCATCCAGGAGGTGGGCCTCGGCTACCTCACCCTCGGACAACCCTGCACCACCCTGTCGGGCGGCGAATGCCAACGCATCAAACTCTCGGCCGAGCTCTCGAAACGCGACACGGGCCGCACGCTCTACATCCTTGACGAACCCACCACGGGCCTCCATTTCGAGGATATCCGCCAACTGCTCGAGGTGCTGGCCAAATTGGTGGATCGGGGCAATACGGTGATTGTGATCGAGCACAACCTCGATGTGATCAAGGTGGCCGACCACCTGATCGACATCGGCCCCGAAGGGGGACGTGAGGGGGGCCGCATCGTAGCCGTCGGCACCCCGAGCGAGGTTGCACAAACCCCGGGCAGCCATACCGGCGAGTTTTTGCAGAAATTGGGAATCGGTATAAAGCGTTAAGAGTCGCTATCAGGTGAGAGGAGTTTTTTTACTTCATCTCATTCCCAACCGCTGATGAAAAGATGGCCCGGCTCATCTCATTCGCCCGCAATGATGCAGCGAAGGTGTCTTCCCTACAAATATTTCCGATATCCCTCATTTCCAATTTTCAATTGGTACTATTCTTGCTTTCTGGGAGGGAGTGTAACCAATCCTTGAAAGCTTATGAAAAAGTATCTACTTCTTTTGGCACTCCTGCTGGCAGGTGTAGTCGCCTTTGCCGTAATCGAAGGCCCGAACGGCTCAATGCCCAAACGCGACCCCTCGGCCAAGGAGGAGCGGCGCGAGGTACGCGAAAAACGGCGGGCCGAACGACTTGAAAAGTACGAGAAGTTCATCGACTCGCTCATCTTGTCGCGCAACTGGGAGTTTAACCCCCAGACCATGCAGCAGATGCCCGCAGGTACGATGCGCATCCTCTCGAATCCGCACTTCACGGTCGGCATCTGGGATGCCACGGTTGATATCTGCCTGCCCTACATCAAAGGCTATGTGCCCCCCTACTACCTCACGATCCTGAACTACACGGTCCCCTCGGTGGACCACTATGTCGCCGAACAGACCGCCGAAGGGTGGAACGTAACCTTCCAAACCTCGCTCTTCTCGGCCTCGACCTACACCTTCTCGTTCGACATCTCAACCAAGATCGGCGGGGTGATCCTCACGGTAAGCAACCCCTGGTACAACGCCGTGCAATACACCGGCACGATCTCACAGCTCTATTAAGTGGGGCTCCGGTGAAAAAGGTGGCGTAGCGGAACGTTTAAGGTTCATCAGCACCCCACATTTTTGTATTTTACGGCGCGTTGCCGTTGGCAACTTTTTGCGCCGTTTCTACTCTGGCGCCTCGGCAAAGCGACCCCCAAGGGGGTGGCGTAACGCCACTTTTAACTTTCAGCAGCACCCCACATTTTTGATTTTACGGCGCGTTGCCGTTGGCAACTTTTTGCGCCGTTTCTACTCTGGCGCCTCGGCAAAGCGACCCCCAAGGGGATAACCTAAAAAAAGATTGGCCTTGCAAGTAAATTTGCAGGCCCAATCTTCTTTTTGGGTTAGGCTTTCAGCCTTACGCTTTGCGCTCGGCTGGGGACGCAGTTAGAGGAGCAGATTTTGTGCCAACGAAGATTGGGCCGGATGGGCTGTACTTGTCGTACTGCCCATTCGGCCCAAGCAAGGCGGTGCAAAAGATGCCCTATAAAATCAAAAATTACAGGCGCTTAAGTACCTCCACCATCAAATCCCAAAACTTGCGAACGGTAGAGATCTCCAGACGCTCATCGGGCGAGTGAACGCCGCGCAGGGTGGGACCGAACGAAACCATATCGAGTTCGGGATACTTCTCGAGGAAGAGGCCACACTCAAGGCCGGCATGAATAGCTCGCACCTTGGGCTCGGTGTGGAAGAGGTCGCGGTAGCTCTCGACGGTAAGGTGCAGCAGCTCCGAGTCGGGGTTGGGAGCCCAGCCGGGATAGCCGTCCGAATGGGCGACGTCGGCCCCGGCAAGGGTGAAGACCGACTCCACCATCTGCAGCACATAGGTCTTGGCGCTCTCCACCGACGAACGCTGCGAGGTGGTTACCACAATCTTATCCATCCCCTCAAACTTTACGGAGGCGAGGTTCGTGGAGGTCTCCACCAGCCCCTTCACAGCAAACGACATGGCAATCACACCGTTGGGCACACCCACGAGCGAGTAGATGAGTCCGAACTGGCTCTTCTCGTCGATGAGCGTATCCACGGCCGGCATCTCGCTCAGGGCCATGCGAAGGTTGGGCTCCGTGTGCTTGAACTCCTGCTTCACATCGGCAGCAAAGAGGTTGTAGCGCTTCACAAAGTCGTTCTTGTACTCCGCGGGTACGCCAAAGATGGCGTAAGCCTCGCGCGGAATGGCGTTGCGGAGGTTGCCACCGTCGAAGTAGCTCAGGCGCAGGTTGCAACTCTGCATGCCCTCCCAGAGGAGGCGGGCCACGATCTTGTTGGCGTTGGCATGGCCCTTGTCGATATCATCGCCCGAGTGTCCGCCCAACAGATCGCCCACATCGACACGGAAATAGGCATAGTTGCGGGGCGCGGGGGCAGTGGTGAAGTGGAACGTGGCAATCGTATCGACACCTCCGGCACAGCCGATGAAGAGCTCGCCCTCATCCTCCGAGTCGAGGTTAAGCAGATACTTGCCGGTAAGCATCCCCTCACCAAGCTCGAAGGCACCCGTGAGACCGGTCTCCTCGTCCACGGTGAAGAGGGCCTCCAGGGCGGGATGCTGAAGGGAGTTGTCGAGCAGGGCGGCCATCGCTGCGGCCATACCGATGCCGCAGTCGGCACCCAGGGTCGTCCCCTCGGCCTTGACCCACTCGCCGTCGATACGGGTGCGAATGGGATCATTCTCAAAGTCGAACTCCACATCCGAATTCTTCTCACAGACCATATCCATATGCGACTGGAGGATCACGGCGGGATGGCTCTCATAGCCCGGGGTGGCGGGCTTGCGAATCACCACGTTACCGATCTTGTCGGTCTGGTAGTCGAAGCCATGCTCCTTGGCCCAGGCGACCAGAAAATCGTGAATCTTACCCTCCTTCTTCGAGGGGCGCGGCACGCGCGTAATGGCATCAAACTGCTCCCAAACGAGCTGGGGATCCAATTTCGTAATTGCTGACATATTTCTATTAGTTATTAGTTTTAGTTTTTATTTATGTTTTCAACTAACAAATATACGAATATTTTACCACAAAGCACAAAAAAATCCGCCTTGAGGGCGGATTTTTATTCGCGTGATAGCAGTTTTAGAATTTGAACGCGTAGCCGGCAGTAACGAAGAGTCCCTGATTACGGTACTTGTTAGAGATCAGATTCTCATCGGCAATATTCACAAAACCTCGCTGATAGCCCGCTGTAATGCGCACGTTGTAGAACTCCACACCGATTGCCACGCGAATACCGGCATCGAACTTACTGAAACCCGCTCCGCCATCTATGTAGATACCGCCATCTCTGATGGATAGATCATCAAATGAACCCTTCTCCATATCATAACCACCAATCGAGCAGTCGCCACCCATACCGTAGGCCACATAGGGACCCAGCTGACCAAAACCTTTGATTCCCCAAAACTCTTTGCTATACTTAAGGGCAAGGTTCAGCTGAAGATATTGCAAAGTGTAATCATCGGTGCGACCATCCACAAAGAGGAAGTCGTTGGTACCCTTCTCCGTAAATTCGAGACCGGCAACTACGCCAAAATCACCTTTGAAACTGCGCTCATAGGCAAGGCCTGCTGTATAGGAGATCTTGGCACTGGGATTAACGCCGCCGCCACTGATCGAAGCCATCGAGAAATGAGGTCCGGCATAGACCACCAGCGCATTCTTCTTCTCTTCTTTCGGCTCTCCTTCGGCAGCAAATACAGCTACGCTACACAAAAGCAAAAGTGAGGTAAAGAGTAATTTTTTAACCATAATTCTGTTGTTTTTATAAAATTAACACTTGATTGTTCCCATCAGCTATGCTGAAAATCACTTACTGAACACGCGTAAATTCGTAGTAGTTGCTTGCGCCGTACTCGTAGTCGTAGAATCCGAGGCGAAGTTTGGTTGCCGTAATCGTTACGTCATAGTCTCCCTCCAGCTGACAATCGCCAATTACTCGCAAATAGAGATCAATGGGAATATACTGATACTCGAATTTTTCGGTTTCGGTATTACCATTCGGGAACTTGTAGTGGCAGTTGCCGGTTCGATTGCTATTAAACGTCAGCGTGATTACCGTGCCACTACTGTTGGTTTGTCTCCATTTACCGACAAGACTGTTGGTTTGGCTCTGCTGCACAGCTTCATCCTCATCATCACTGCATCCGGTGAATGCCAGGCCCGTGATGGTCAAAGCAAAAAGCATCATTAAAAGTTTCCAAGTTTTCATAAAAATAAAGTTTAGGTGAATGAAATTTTTATCACCACAAAGGTAACTCCTCAGCAAAAGAGTAGGGCTATTTTGCATGTCTATAAATTTATACACAAGTGTATCATAATATTTACACCCACATTCTACAAGACACCGCCCGAAGAGCAGCTTCGCGTATCGGCTGCCGGTTGAGCCAACTCCCGGATCTGCTGAGGAACCTCTGGAATGCGCAGATACTCCGAGAACTCCTCCCCTGCCTGCCATCGGATCATAAGTTCGTAAAGGGTCTCTATCCAATACGAATTTGCCCATGGCACACCATCCTCATATGTGCCTCGAATGGTACGAGTTGCCGGATCAAGTGTGTAATCCCCACAATAGAGTACCACACCCGTAACATTGACATTCTTTTGATAGAGTTCGAAGGTCCCCTCCATTGTAAAGCACATATATATATCGGTATTTGAGCCCGGGAATCTGTCCGATGGCGACCAATTATAAAGTTGCCAGGCTCCACACAGATTCTCCACACAGAGATCGACCTCTTCACCCGGCTCTATCGGCACCTCGGGGCGCCCGGGTTCATCTGGCCAATCGGGATAAAGTGAAGAATCTACTGCCGTCTGCACCTCGATTTCAGACCAAGGTGAACGGGCATAGAGTATCGTATTGTGAGGTTCTGCGCACACAGAGACCCTATATGAGGTGGCAGCCTTCAGACCGCTCAATTTTAGGACCGACTCCTGTATCGGAATCCCATCGGAAGGGAGCATCGACTCCTGCTGACGATTGATCAGGTAGTTATAACCGGCAGCGTGAGGCTCGGGCTCCCAACGAAGCGTAAAGCCGTCGGGCGTAAGCGACTCCTCGACAAGATACAACACGGGAGCGGCTAAGGGGATCAATTGGATAGGGTCGGATGAATCCTCTTCCCCCGGAGTTGGCTGGGTAAGATCATCTCCATTTCTGCATCCTTCTGATGCAAGAAGAAAGGCCCCCAAAAGGAGAAGGCGGAACAGTTGCAAGTACATAGTCAATAGATTTTAGGTTATTCATACTTTTCAAGGTGGCGGTAGTAGTAGTTAAAAAAATTGTGTTTGAGCAGACGGGATATACGCATCAGCAGCTCGGTGTCAATGCTTTGACGCTTAAAGATGTTATAGATATTGGCTCGCTCGCAATAGAGGTTGCGAGCAAACCAACTCACGCTTCGCTCTTGACGCCGGAGTTCGGTCTCAATCAGTTTTCCGATATGTATGGAGGGTTCGGGCATAAAAAAATGGCGCGGGTAAATCGCTTTATCCACAGCCGGGGTATTGGACGACCCATGTAATGAGATAAAGGAAATGCCCGCGCCAAAATAGGCACGAGCATCAACTTTAATTCCTCATTACAGGTGAAAGTGTCCAATTTTCGGCCGTAAGAAGAAAAGTCGATGCGTATCGCTTTGCTATATGTTCTGATTAATCTTTTTCTATGTTGTTTTTGTACTTTTAGTTTTCTACTTTTTTATCTTTAAATCATTGGTTTACTCGCGCCAGATCAGGGCGACGGCGTGGGTCGAGACCCCCTCCTCGCGGCCCTCGAAGCCGAGACGTTCGGTAGTGGTGGCCTTGACCGATACCGACTCCACCTCCACACCCATCACCCGAGCCAGCGTTTCGCGCATCTGCTCGATATGAGGGCGCAGCTTCGGACGTTGCATGGCAATCGTACAATCCACATTGCCTACCCTATACCCCTTTTCGGTCAAGGCCTCGACAACTCGGGTCAGCAGAATCTTCGAGTCGATCCCCTTAAATTCGGCCGAGGTATCGGGAAAGAGCTTGCCGATATCGCCTAAGGCTGCCGCCCCAAGCAGGGCATCGCAGATGGCGTGGATCACCACATCGCCATCCGAGTGGGCCACGCAACCCTTCTCATGCTCAATCTTTACGCCCCCCAACCAAAGAGCCAGCCCCGGGGCCAGGGCATGGACATCATATCCGTGTCCGATTCTGAATTTATAAGCCATAGGACAAAGGTACAAAAAATTCAAAATTCAAAATTCAAAATTCAAAATTATTTTCCTTGTCGTTTGGAATATGCTCTGTGAATACTCCTACGGCGCATTGTTAGAGTTCTTGCCGGGCTTGGCGCGGCTATCGGATGGCACCGCAGTTTAAAATTCTAAATGGTGCTTATATACAAGATTACACAATAGGGATCGAAATTCACTTTGCACATTTTTTTACTCACGGCGTTCCGCCGTGTTTATAAATGCTGACCCACCCCCTAAATCCCCCGCCTCGGGCAGGGGACTTAGTCAGCCTGACGGCTGAAAAAGAGGTCATTTTACACCTTGGTGTAAAATGATATATAATTACCTTCTAAATTATTTAGCGGACAACAGAGAATTTAAAATTCACGATTCACAATTATTTTCTTACGGCAGAAATATCCTTAAGAATATTCCGGTGCGCAAGTTTGATAATTGTGAATCGTGAATCGTAATTCGCAAATGGCGATCGCAGACTAACCCATAGCCTGAAGCAACCAGTTCACCCCGTCGGCCATCGAGAGCCAGCCCACCAGGTCGAGGAGGCAGACAACGACAATGGCGATGGTGAACCAGCGGACGAACTTCACCCCCCAGCCGATGGCGTAGTGGGAGGCCAGGAAGGCGCCGATGATGTTGCCCAGGCCGTGCAGCAGACCGAAGGCGTAATCCACCTGGCCGTTATACATGAAGACCAACATTGAGAAGGGGCTCGAGACAAAGATCACAAAACCTTTGAGGATGTTGGCCGTAACAATATCCAGGCGCAGGGTCCAGATCGTAATGGCGAGGACCACATAGCCCAGACCGATGTAGATATAACCACCATAAAGGCCGATCAGGAAGAACCATAGGTAGTGCCAGGGGTTGAGTTTCAAGGAGTGGCCCGCAGGCAGATGGTGTTTGTGGCGATCGAAGATCATGTAGAGCAGGATGATCACCAGCACCACGCCGAGGCAGAGTTTGAAGATCCACTCATCGAGCTGCGTGGCAAGCATCGAGCCCACGACATTACCGATGATGGTAGGAATCGAGAGCAGCAATCCCGCCTTCACATCGAGCATCTTCTTACGCAGGAAGGTGAGCGAGGCGGTGAGGTTTTGCAGAACCACGGCAATACGGTTCGTACCGTTGGCCATGGTGATCGGAAGCCCCATGGCCGTGAAGATCGAGATGGTGAGTACGGTTCCTCCACCGGCAAGCGTGTTGATGATGCCGACCAAAATGCCGGATGCGATCAGTAGAGCTATGACTTGCCAGGTGAGTTCCATCATCGGGGTATGTTACGTCTGTTTAGATCTTGATTTCGAAGTCATCGCGATCTTTCCACGCAGGGAAGGCATCGCGGAAGCGCTGCTGGGCCTTGAGGTCGATTTCGGCCGTGAGGGTGGCCTCCACATCGGCCACCTCCATCAGGATTCGGCCGCGGAAGTCGATGATCTGCGAGTCGCCGGCATAGTGCGAGGCGGGGTCGTCGCCCACGCGGTTCACGCCGAAGACGTAGGCCTGGTTCTCCACGGCACGGGCACGCAGGAGGATCTTCCAGGGCTCGCGGCGGTCGGCAGCCCACGAGGCACAGTAGAGGATGGCATCGTAGTCTCCGAGGTTACGGCTCCAGACGGGGAAGCGCAGATCGTAGCAGATCAGCAGGAGGAATCTTACGCCCATATACTCCACAATCACGCGCTCCTTGCCGGGGGTGTAGTCGCGGCCCTCGCCGCCGGGACGGAAGAGGTGGCGCTTGTCATACCAGGCCATCTCGCCCGAGGGCTTGACAAAGAACATGCGGTTGCGGAATTTACCCTCCTCATCGACGATCACAATCGAGCCCACGACGGCCTTCTGATACTTCTCGGCCCAGCCGCGCATGGCGGCAATGGTGGGGCCGTCCATCGGTTCGGCCACGGCCGAGGCATGAAGTTTAAAGCCCGTGGAGAACATCTCGGGCAGGAGCACCAGGTCGGCATCGGCCTTGGCAATCAGCTCCTCGACTACGGGGAGATTGTTTGCAGCATTCTCCCACTGCATATCGTACTGACAAATGGCTACTTTCATCTCATTTTTTGGTTCGTGGAGGCATGCTCGGAGCACCCCTCCGGGTTAAACGTAACGGTTTTCTGGTTTTAGGTAATCACAAATATAGCAAAATTCCTTGAAATTGTTTACATTTTAATGCGATTTCGTTACCTTTGCACAAAATTTTGGAAAAAAATAACCATGTTAAGAGCCGGTCGCACCTATCAACTTACCGTAAGTCGCATCTCGGACTACGGTCTCTACCTCACCGATGACGAGCAGCAGGAGGTCCTGCTGCCCAACCGCTACACCTCCCTGTCGGATAAGGTGGGCGACACCAAGGAGGTCTTCATCTACCACGACTCGGAGGATCGTCTGGTCGCCACCACCGAAGAGCCGCTGCTCAAAGCGGGGCAGGCGGGTTTCCTGAAGGTGGTGGACAAGACCGTGCATGGTGCCTTCCTTGACTGGGGACTCCACGGCAAGGATCTCTTCCTGCCGAATCGCAACCAGCAGGGAGGCGTGATAGCCGGGCGCGAGGTGTTGGTCTACCTCTACGAGGACAACATCACCGGACGTTGCGTGGCGACACAAAAGCTGAAGCCCTACATCCACAACGAGGGGGATATCACGGTCAAGACGGGCGATGAGGTCGCACTGCTGGTGGCCTCGCAGAGCGAAATCGGCTGGCGCGTGGTGATCAACAACCGCCACTGGGGCATGCTCTACCGCAACCAGCTGTTCCAACCCGTGAAGATGGGCGACCGCCTGCGCGGATACATCCGCCGCATTACCGACGAAAACCGCATCGACGTCAGCCTGCAACAGCAGGGATACAAGGAGGTGCAGAGCGCCTCGGAAAGGTTGCGAGAGCTGATCCGTGCCAATGGCGACTACCTTCCCTTAGATGACAACTCGAAGCCCGAGGAGGTGCAACAGATGACCCAAATGAGCAAGAAGGTCTTCAAGCGCAGCCTTGGCATGCTCCTCAAGGCCGGTGAGGTGGAGTTTCTCCACGGCGGCGTAAAACTGATTAAGAAATAGAGGGAGATGAAGCGGGTGATTACTGCCGAGCGCGTATCGCGCGATGTGTCGGACAATTTTGTCTTCCAGCGCTCGATATTGGCCTACCACGAGGCGGCGGAGCGCGTTTCGGGCCGCGTACTGGAGATCGGCACCGGATCGGGCTACGGCATAGAGATCATCGCCCCCCACACTACGCACTTTACGACCATAGACAAGCACCGCGCCGAGGGGCTCACGCTCCCCGCAAACGGTGAGTTCCTCACCGCAAAGGTGCCTCCCCTACCCTTTGCCGATGGCACATTCGACTGCGTGATCACCTTCCAGGTGGTGGAGCATATCCGCCGCGATGGGGAGTTCATCCGGGAGATCGCCCGTGTGCTGAAGCCGGGCGGGTGCCTGCTGATCACCACACCCAACCGCACGATGTCCCTGACCCGCAACCCCTGGCATGTGCGCGAATACGACAAACAGGAGTTTTCAGCCCTGCTGAGCCCCCACTTCACAAAGGTTGAGGCGATGGGTATCGAGGGCGGTGAGCGGGTGATGGCCTACTACGCAAAGAACCGCGAGGGGGTGGAGCGCATCACGCGTTTCGATCCGCTCCGACTGCAATACCGCCTGCCGCGATGGCTGCTCCAAATCCCCTACGACCTTCTGAACCGCCTCAACCGCCGCCGTCTGTTGAAGGAGAACGACGACCTCACGCGCTCAATCCGCATGGAGGATTACCGCCTGGTTCCCGCTCACGAGGGGTGCTTCGACTGGTTCTTTATCGCCGAAAAGGCCGAATAGCTGAGGAGGTTGCACGACAACCGACATGGCAGCGTTGCGATTAAGAGGAGCGCAATGAGAATTTACACTCTTTCCCGAGCCGGAGCAACGAAAGGGGCTGTCCAACAAGTAGTGTTGCGACAGCCCCTTACCGTAGAAGTTGTATAACAAGTGGGATTTCAAGGCTTGCGAAGCGCCCGAAAGCGGAGTTTACTTAGCGTAAATGAGCATTTTGGGCGCGAGCGTAACGCGGAAATCACCTGGTTAGACAGCTTCAATCTTTTTATCAGCGACTTTTCATAGTGATATTGCGCCCATAAAAAGATCCCCACGTCGCCTGCGGCTCCTCGGGATGACGAGGCGAGCAATGAGCAACTCATTGGTGCTCGAAGCGCTACATGTGGTTTATCTTGAGCGATTCGTCGTGAATGGGGGCCGACTCCTTGGGGGTGTTGGTAAAGGTGAAGGTGCGCTCCTCCTCCGAGCTGTTCTGCCCTATCACCTTCAAGATCTCCGATTGATCGACGTCGTAGGCCCAGGCCCAGGGGAGCTCCACAATCTTATAGATACCGACATTCTTGAGGGTGATTCGTTTCGAGCGGGTTCCGGTTCCGTCGTCATCGGCATCGGTGAGCATCACACTGACATAGAGGTTATCGTTACCGCTGCCATCCACCTTATAGACGTTGAAGATGGCATTTTCGTTCTTCTTCATCCCCTTTTTGACGAGCAACAGGTAATCTTCGTGCCAAATCAGCGTAAGGCACAAATATTTGTTTTCATAGACCTTTGAGGCCTCGCCCTCGTCAAAGACGATGGTATAGTAGCGGCCCTCATTGTTTAGGAAGACATCGCGGAAACGCTGGTTGGTGGGGTCACTATCCCAATCATCGCCCTTGAGTTTAAGGCCCTTGTCGTAGTTCGTATCGTTAGTGATGTAGTCCTCGCCCCAGAAGAGGTTCAGGATGCTACCGCCCTCAAAGCCGTCGAGGTTCATATTCTGGACATCGGGTAGGGTAATCTTCACATCCGAATTGTAGCCGAAGAGGTCATCGGCACCATTATCGGCGACATTGGAGTAGATACCGAAATCGGTATTGGCATAGAGTGCAGCATCCTCATCGGCAAAGCTCAGTTGCGAGTGCTGACCGACATAGAATCCGCCACCCATTCCCGACATCTCATTGTGGCTGAGGCCATAAGCCGTTTCGAGAGTCTGACCATCGTTGGCTTTAGCCTGGTTGTAGCGGATGATTCCCGACTTGTAGTTGAGCTTGGCCGGGCCATCCTCGATACCCTCCATCAGGATTCCACCGCCATTCAGGGCCGTATTATTCTGAATATCGATATCCTGAATCGTCAGGTCGAGGTTACCGTAGGCAGCCAAACCGCCACCGTAGAGGGCTCTATTCTGCAGAATCTCTCCACCCGAGAGCTGAACCGTATTGGTTGTAACGCTTCCGACCGACTCGGTTGGAGCATTGTAGACGAATACGCCACCGCCATACATACCACTCGTGTTGTTAGCAATCGAGCCACTCTGGATACCAAACGAACCGTTCTGCACATAGACACCACCGCCACCATAGACGCTACCGGCCTCGATATCCTCATAAAGAGAGCTGTTGTTTGTGACATCCACCTTGTCGAGCGAGATATTACCTTCGGTAATGTAGATTCCTCCACCACTACCTGCGGTTGCCTTGTTGTTGGAGACGGTCACCGTTTTGTCGCTTGTACTATAGGACACATTCACCTTATTTGCCGAGATACCGCCACCATAGGGGGCCTCATTTCCGTCAATGGTTCCCGAGTTGAGGTGGATGTTAAAGGTGTAGTTGCGTTCAGCAGGGGTGGTATTGTTGAAGTAGATACCACCGCCATCCATTCCTGCGCGGTTACCGGTTACGGTCAGTCCGTCGAAGTCTGCGGTAACGACCGTACCATCCGAAAGTTTCGTACCGGCCGTAAAGTCAAAGGCGATACCGCCACCCTGACCGGCAGCGTAGTTGTCGGTCACCTCCAGTTTGTCGGTTAACTTGTAGGTTAGGGTACCTCCCACGCCATAGGTATCTGCTGCGTAGCCATAGATATGCAGACCGGCACCATTGCCCTTATCGCCCGTCAGACTCGGGATGTACTTTTGGTCCATATCCGTCGAATCGCGCTGAAGACCGAGACACTCGTTTCCCGTAACCACCGTCTTATTTCCGGAGAACTCGAAGACGCCCTCCAATCGCAGTGCACCGGCATTACGCATCGCACGGTTATTTCTAAAGGTACAGCCGTCGATGATGCACTTGGTATCTTTGTGACCTCCAGCATTCCACCAAAGGCCGGCACCGTCACCGTGCGAGAAGTTGTTTTCGAAGGTGGTGTTCCTCAGCGTCAAGTGGTGGGAGCTACCTCCCTTGCATCGGATAAGACCGCCCCAACCATCTTTATCACCAAAGACCACACAATTTCGAATCGTACAATCCTCGACCAAAATACCGGACTCGGCATAGGTGCTCTCTGGCTGTATCTGGTATTGGTATTTCCAGCCGGTCGGATTGCCGGCTGTATCTTTTACATCTTGCACAGTTGATTGGGCTCTATCAATACTAAGAAAGACTCCAGTTCTTGATTTACAATTCTCAATCAAGCAACACTTCAAGTGGGTATAGCGATAGTTGAATTTGACCAAATAACTACCGACAGGTTGACTCGAGATGGCAGCTTCAGAAAGCTCGTTGAGAACTGTACGGGGGGCTAAAGTGAATATTCCGGATCGGTCGTTATTGCTCACTCCGAAATAGTCTTGTCCATAGAAATTCCGGATATTTACCTTGAAAAGTTCCAAAGCACCGATAGACTCAATGATAGATGCGTGGCCGTAAAAGCGCGCGTCATTGGAGGCCGAGAGCACGCGCTTTGTTCCTCCCTCTACCTCCTGCTCATAATACACCTCGCCCTCGGCATTCGGAGTCCAAATGGTACCTCCGTCGATGTTGATGGGGGAGTACTTGGCATTGCCGGCCATCATATTGGACCACGCTCCGTCGGATTCTACCGTCTTGTATATGGTATTATCGCTTTTGCGCAAAATAAACCCATAATCGGTATAGTTAAAGGCCAACTTGGCGCCTCCAATCACCCTGAAAAGCGAAGTATTGCGTCTTTTGGATTCTCCACTCTTGTTGGTAGCTCCATTCTTGATGGTAAACTCCTGGCCACTCATGTTCAGAATACGCAGAGTGGTTGCATTATCGACCGTAATGGTACCCTTGATGACCACATCGCCCTCCAGGAGGACAAGCGTTGTTCCTTTGGCATTAAAGGTCACATCGCCAATGGGCTTATCGGTGTCGTTATAGACGCCATTGGCTCCGCCCCAAATCATCCAAGTATCGTCAGCCCGCACATTCGTCAGGCCAAGGAGGAGGGCAATCAGTACGCCTATGATCTGTTTGCTACGCATATGCTGTTCGTTTTAAGGTTATTCGAGGCTATCCAGTTCGCTCCACAGGCTCTTCGAGGCGATGGGGATAATCTGAACCGCCAGGTCTATTTCGAGGGTCTGACCGATGTGCGCATCGGAGGCTGCATCGTAGAGGGTGTAGCTCTCGAAGAGCGGGCGCTCGGTCACCTTGCCGTGCTCCAGGGGGAGCAGGTAGTAGTAGAAACCATCCGAGCCCTGCTTCCAATAGGTGCTCCAGTCGGCGGCGAAGCTGAACTCGCCCTCGCTGGCCAACCACGGAGCGGCAACCTCGCCCATACCGTCACGCCAGTAACCGACAATGGCTGCACGGACATAGCCGGTCCTTACGCCCATATTGGTAATGGTTACATCGCTCTTCACGTTTCCGGTCACCTGATCGTCGATCTCGACATCGATCTCATCGGGCAGGCCGAGCGTAAAGATATACTTCTTGTCGGGCTCCCAGGCCGCTATGATATCCTTAAAGTGCTTCTCGAAGATGTAGTCCACGCCGTCCAACGTAAAGCCGAGGCGCAGGAGGGTGTTGTTGCCCATCGTCTGGGGCAGCATCATGAAGATCGACTCGGCGGAGCCCATCAACTCGTCTTTTTCGGCCTCCTGGTCGAACTCCTCGGTGTAGGCCGCCGTTTGGCTCTTGCCCGTATAGCTCCATGAGAAGTTCAGCTCCTGCTCGCCCAGGTCGGTAACCTCGCACGAACCGGCGCCATAGACCCCGGCCAGGGTAATGCTCTTCAGGCGCACTCCTTCGGGCATGGTGCCCACCTTAAAGAGGATGGCCGAGAGGGCATGGTGGAAGGTGAGGTGTACCTCCGAGGAGTTGGCAAGCGACTGATCGGGGGTGATGGCAAAGAGCAGATCGGGCTGCATGGTGGCATCCTTCTTGGGCGAGGAGGCGGCCGCTGCGGGCAGTGCATAGTCGAAGGAGGCACTGCAAAGCTCCCCTTCGCGCTCAAAGGCAGGCGTAAGGGTCAGTTCATCGTCCGACGAGCTGTAGGCGTAGAACGAGAGGGGGGCATTGGGCCAGAAGCGCGACGAGATACCCTTATTGCCCGAGATCGCCACCTCGGCATCACGGAAATAGAGGGTGCCGTTGTCGTGCAGGGCAGCGACGGTAATTTGGGAGATTGGGTTCGTGGTGTTGTCGAGGGCGGCGGCTCGTGTCTGGTCGTCGGCTGCCGAGGCGTCCTCCTGCGCCCCAAAGGCGAGCTGCAGGAGACGACCATTGAGTTCGATGGGGATCTTCAGCCCCTCTTCGGAGCCACGGGTAGCCGCAGGGCGATCCTCCTCGATGCGGAGCATGATTCGTCTGCTCGGGGCGGTATTGTCCACCTCATCGCGCTGACACGCCGAGGTGAGCGCGAGGGCGAGGGTCGCCGCCGCGAAGGCAATTCTCTTACAAGTCGATCTTACGCTCATAACTCGTCTGCTTTAAGGAGATTTCCACTTCATTTAGGAAAGATTCCTCTACTTGGTGACCGGGTAGGGAGATTCAACCCCGCCCGGCCTAAGGGTGTGCTTTTCGCACGGGAAAACCCGATGTGGGGCTATAAGGCTCCACATAGGATTGTAAAGTGATTAAAGGTTTACATCATACTCACCACCATCAATTACGACAAAGTCGTCAACGGTAACATCGTACGAGATGGGAACCAATACGGGATCGGGCGTCGGATCGTCGGGATCGGGCTCATAGCCACCACCACCAACACCCATACCAAATACGAGGGTATAAATATACTTCTTACCCTGCTGCCAAATAAACGGCATAGGTACAGCAACTTGCTGGTGAAGAGCCCTCGTACCCCAAAGAGCAACATCGGTACCCTGGAGACCAATGGAAGGATCTGCAATGTTGTAAATACAGCAGTTAACTAAAGCATAACTCTGTGTCGTCTCGCTAAGCTTCGATACAGCATCCCACTTGGTAGTGCTCTGAGGTAACATCATCATAGCCTTTGAATTTGGACCGTCAGCTACATCGGTCAGATTTACAGCCTCGCCAGTGCTACTGTAGGGGATCTCAACAGAAGAATCCAATGTAACCGTGAAATCAACATCACCACCGGTCAAATTCGGCCACGAACCCCAAGTATTATTGTAGGCAATGTCCGTGACAACGCCACCCGTGTGATCTTCGATATTTGCATCCGTTGCCTCTTGGGTAAAAGTAAAGGTGTTCGTTTTGGCAAGATTACATAGCGTAATACTCGAAATCTCTACATAAAGATTTGTGTTGCCATTCTTGGCCTTGAAAACAACCTGCGACAGTGCGTGACGGAAGTTCAGGGCTACAGCGCTCTCACTCTTGCTCTGCTTCTGTACAGCGTACAACAAATCCACCTGATCTTCAGTGGCTTCAGCCACCGTGAAGTTTACAAACTGGGGAGCATCGGTTGCATTTGTGTGTGTGTACTCCGTGTCACCATTCACATGAGCGTAGAAGGTAACCACTCCCGAGTTGGGCCAATAGTGCACGCTACCGCTTTCCCAGGCAGAGGTACTGTTGTTGTAGGTTACCGTCTCATCGGTGAAATAGAACTTGTCATCGTACACGGCCGATACTTTAAACGAGCCGGGCTTGTAGTTGTTGCAGTACACATTTGCAGCACGCGTAGCGCTGTTTACCACAGCACCGTACGTAATTTGATCGTTCACGCGGTTTACCTCCACCACGTCGTCCTTTGAGCAGGCCACCAATGCCACAGCGGCCAGCGCTCCTAAAAGTACTTTTTTCATAATTTTTTTGTTTTTTAAAAGGTTTGTTATTAAAAATGTTAGTTAGAAATTTTACAAGATAATATCCTCTTCAACTACCCCCCAATCATCGACCACGGGGCGGAAACCGTGACCGTTCTCGATCGGCTGCGGGAGGTCCAGGCCGTCGATAATCAGGTGAACATGCCGAAAATCGGGGGCCTCGTGCACCTGCTCGGTGACATCGAGGTTTTTACCACCCGTATAGCAGAGCTTCGAGCCATCGTCCATCACCACATAGAAGGTCATCGCGTGGGGTTCGCTATTCTCGGGATGGTGGCCGAAGGTATAGAACTTACCCGTCAGTGTCGAAACGCCATCCGAGACAGACTCGAAGGGGAGGGTAACCGCCTCGCGGCCCACCTGCTCGCTCGCCAGGAGCATCTCGCCCGCCATACCCGAGAGCGAGCCGCAGATCTCGACCACATGCTTCAGGTTCGAGACGTTGCGCACCTCATAGGTATAGGTGCAGACCATCTCGTGGGGGTAGAGCGTGATCACCTGCTCGTTGCTCACCACCGGGTAGCCCATGCGGGCGTGGGCATTCTGAGGGACACAGGTATAGCAGACCTCATCGTCTCGCACCTCCACATCCACGGCACTGCACCCCCACATCATATCGGGCGTGATCACCACGCGTTCTTTTGACAGATCGTCCACCATCGGGTGGAAGTTGGCCGAGTTGCCGTAGATCGGCTCCAAGACGTGACCTTCGCGCGTATAGACGCCATAGCCGTCGAAAAGGTGGCTGTTATAGAAGAGGTTGGCCTCCGTGTCGTTGTTGAAGCAGAGGATGCGGTACTTGCCCACGCGCAGCTGAACCGTGCCACCCGTTCGGTTGGGGAAGTCGAAGCGCTGACCCGAGCCCCCATCGAGCGGATAGAAGCAGACACACATACCCTTCGGATCGGCATCGGGGGCATCGACCCAGTCGAAGACCACGCGGATCGAGATCTCATGAGGGTGGAATTCGCAAAGCTCCTTATGGTTGCAACCCGCAAAGAGCAGAGCAAGGCCGAGAAGAGCGGTCATCTGGAGAAGCGTGCAGAGTTGTTTCATCGCTTACCTCCCTTCTCGCGGTTTACGTTTCCGCGTCCGATGAGCCACACCAGCGACACCTCGGCCTTGGTCGGACCGAAGAACTGGCGTTTCTTGGTGGCCTGCCATACATAACAGCCGTCCTGGGGCAAATATTCGTAGTAGGTACCCCACAGGTAACCCAAACCAATCGTAAAATCGAGGTTCAGGCGGCGACCGATCGGCAACGAGTAGCCGTACTCGATACCCGCGGCACAGTTGGCCTTATCGAAGATGTCGCCACCCGGCACACCACCGATATAACCGCGGCCGCCGGTCTCGAAGTCGTAGGTCAGAGTCTGAAGGTAGGGGCCGACGTGGTGACCCGTCAGGGGTTTCTCCTTGGCCGCACGGCCAAACCACCAGCGAAGGGCCACATCGCCTCCATAGATGCGCCAGAACCAGTCGTTGGAGCGGTGGGTCCACCAGGCATACATCCAGTTGGCCGCCACCGAGAGGTTGGCCCCCAGGTAGAACTCCACACCCACATTGGGCACCAGGGCCGCATCGTAGAGCAGGTTGCTCTTCACGGCCATATAGAAGGGCTTGTTCGGCACAGGGGTTACCGGCAGGGGATTCAGCGACGTGGGCTGCATCTTGAGATCGACACTCAGAGGGGCCGAGAGCTCGAGCGGCTGCACCTTGCGGGGATTCCAAATGCGGTCGTACCAGAGGATCAGGCGCGAGGCACGCAGCTCGGGGAAGAGGTGGCGGTACATATAACGGTAGGGCTCGCCACCCATGAAGCGCGAGAGACGACCCACATTGTTGTCGGCTTCACGCTCCCCATTCACCGAACGGGCGATGATCTCCTTCAGGAATTCGATCGTCTGCTCCCGATAGGGAACCTTCGGATCGGCCTCAACCAAGGCAAGCAGCCCCTGCCAGTCGCGACCCAGGTGGCGGACCTCCTTCAGCGAGTCGGGCAGATCGCCATATTTCGAGAGGTAGCCGAAGAGTCGATCGGCACGTTTCTCCGAAAGGCGGATATTGAGCGGCACGCTACCCTCGGGCGAGGCACCACCGATGACGACGATCCGGCGTAGCTGGTAGATCGAATCGGCATAGCCGCCTTCAAGGCTGTCGGCAATGCGATCCAGCGCCTCACGGTTGTTGCGAATGGAGAGATCGAGAGTGGAATAGGCTTGACGGAAATAGATTTTTACAGAATCACAAGTGGTCTGAGCCGTAACACGATAGCTTACGACAAGACACAGAACGGCCATAAATAAAGATAGGCGTTTGATACTCATAACCTGTAACCATTAAGGCGCACTTCTCTTTATAAGAGATATTATTCCGCGCGAAGGTAGGACTTTTTTTCTAATACTCCAAATCATATTTTCGCAAAATATCCCCTGAAATGCCCCTGGGAATGGTTTTTGACTCTTCTGTTTATGCAAAAAAGTTAAATTTATTCGAGTGATCGCATCGCGTTTCAGCCGCCTCTTCCCAAGAAAAAACAGCATAATTTTACCCTAAATTTCCGCGACGTCTCATCTCCGCAACTGATTTGTTCATAGGACTTTAAAAGGATAGGCCCATCTCTTATAAAGAGATCACGCACCAACGCTAAGGCCATCTGCACCACAGCCCCTTCCAAGGGTGATTCTCCCCTACCCCATCGGTGGATCTCCAGAAGCGGAATGCAACCCCCAAAATATCTTTTTTCCGGCTGAAAGGAGGCCCAAAGAGGTCAAAAAGCAGATCTCACCCTCGCCGGGGCCAGAGCCCTCCTCGCGGAATTTGCGGGTGAGCCATTTTCACCCCAAAGAGATTGCCCCGGACGGGCTGTACTGACGTACATTCCATCCGGGGCAGGCAAGGCGGCACAAAGCGTACCGCTTAAGATCGGAAATTTAGTCCAGAGAGCCCTCCGAATCGGCATCCTCCGTCGAAGGGGTGTAGTAGGAGTCGTAGTCCACATTGTACTCCCCATCGGCATTGATACCGTTCAGGAAGTAGCCCGTGCGGGCGAAAACATCGGCATTGGCCTCTTCATCGGAGATGTAGGGAGCCCACTTATCGGCCTCATGGATCATGATATCCTCATGGCGATTGACCGTGAGCTGGTAGGTGGCGTAGTCGGCCCAATACTTACCATAGATGCCGATCGTAGCGAGGATATCGACCTTCTGACCATCGTTCACGATGGGCTTGCCGGCAAAGCGGGCATAACCCGAGGTGCGCACCACATAGACTCCCGCCTTACCCATGTAGGTCGGCAGCTTTTGGTCGTAGGTGAAGAGCACCGAGCCGTAGAGGTTGGCAGCCTGGGCGTAGGTCTTGTCGTTGAAGGCCCACTTATACCAGTACTTGCTCACCACAGGGCGCACGTTGGTATCCATCCACGAGGGGTAGAGGTTCTCGTCCACCACACCATAGCGGCAGGTTACATCCTTGAGCCATACCAGGCGACCCAGCACGTCGAGTGCCTTCTGCTCATCCCCCTCGTAGTTGCCGGCGTGGCAGTAGATCTCGTTCTTCGTCTCGGGGGTAACCACCAGGATATCGCCCTCGGCCACCGAAAGCTCGGCAGGACCGCCATAGAAGACATGCTCGGCGATGGTGGTCTTGTTCTCGATGTTGGAGTTGGCGTAGAACTTATGCTCGCCCACCTTGTTGTAGGAGCTCGAGGGGGCACCGCCGATCGAGAGCATCATGCGGTAGTTGCCGAGGTAGAGTCCGTTGAGCTTGACATAGACCCACGACGAGGGCATGGTGCCCGTGGCGGGGTCGAAGTGGCCCGAGGGATAGTGCAGGTAGTTGCCGTTGGTGAGCTTCACCTCGATGGCTCCCGACTCATCGCACAAGTAGAGCGACTTATAGACGTTGCCCTCCTCGTCGTTGGACTGCACCTTACCCTTGATATAGATATCCTGCTCGATCTTAAGGAATTTGGTATCCTCCCACGAGGTGTTCTCGCCGTTGTCGGCAAGCGAGCCGAAGGCATCGAGATACATCTGCTTCACCTCGCGAATCGTAACATGCTGCAAGGAGGAGAAATCCTCGTCGGCGTAGATCTTCTCGGGGGCAGGTACCTCCTGATCGTTGTAGCAGCCGACCGCAAGCACCGCCACGGCCAGCATCCAATATGCTTTCAAAATAGTTTTCATAGTCGTAAAATCGGTTTTGCGGGGTTAGAAACGGAAATATACATTCAGATAGTAGGTCGTACCCAGCAGGTAGAAGTACTTCGAGTCGAAGGGAGCGTAGTACTGCAACGAAGCCTTGTCCTCGTTCACATAGGTACGGCGCGAGAGGCGCATCTGCTCATAACCGCCCGTGCGAATATCCTGGTTGTTGAGAATGTTCTTCACCTCGAGGCTGAAGCCGAGCTGATAGATGCGGCGGATGTACCAGTTCTTACCCACACTCAGGTTGAGCGTATAGTTGGCATCCATCTTCTCCTGACGGCGCAGGTCGTTCAGCGCCTGAGCCTTCATCATGCCGGGCAGCTGGGCCTCCTCACCACCGCGAATCACCGTCTGGTAGGCCGACTGGGTACGGCGGGCAGGGTTCATCGAGAGGTAGAGGTTGTCGTAGTAGTTGAAGTCCACCGAGGCAAACCAGTTGTTCGAACTGCGGTACGAGAGGCCGACATTGATGGCCGTCTGGGGCGTGGACTCCACGCGGTAGTCCTTCCAGAGCACCTTATCCACATTTACCACCTCGGTGCTGTTGTCGATCGTCTGCACGAAGTCGGCATTCGAGGTGTAGCGGTAATCACCCAGCGAGAGGGCTCCATTGAGCGAAATGCCGTTCCAAATCGGAGCCGTGAAGCCGAGCTCGATACCCATGTAGCACTTATCGATGCCGCTCATGGCAAAGTTGGTGTAGGAGGACTGCGTATCGTCGTAGAACGAGATCACCTTCGACTGATCCTCGATGGTGGTGTAGTAGGCTGAAAGACGAGCCTTCAACCACTTGAGGTTCAGGTTGTAGGAGAGGTCGGCACCGAAGATCTTCTCGGTCGTGAGACCGGGCGTAACGTCGTTACGGGTACGGGCCGAAACGAAGGCATCGCGGAAGGCGGGGGCATTCTCCATATAGGCCACGTTGGCATCGATGGAGTGGGCACCCGAGAAGCGATAGGCAAACTCACCCTTGACCTTATAGGTCAAGAAGTCCTGCAGCTCGGAGTTGCCGAGCGACGAGGTGAGGAACAAGCCCTTCAGCAGCTTACCCTCGCGCCACATTTCGGTATAGCCCACCTCGCCACCAAGTTGCATCTCGAAGCCGCCGAACTTGGCGCCATACTGCAACCAGGCGTGACCCTCACGCACATGGGCGTAGTAGTCGTAGCCATAGCGCTCGCCCTCGCCCACCTTGCGGGCCTGGTGGCCGTTCTGCAGGTAGTAGATCACATCGTTCTGGTAGTTGATCGGATTCTCACCCATATCGCGGCGGGCAAACTTGTCGATATCAAGCCAGTAGGCACCGCCCAACAGATCCTTCACCTCGTTGTAGTAGTTCGTGCGGTTCACGCGCAGAGCCAGACCACCCTTGAGCGACATGGCGTTGCGGAACGTGTGCGAGATGTTGGCCACGGCATTGAAGTCGAGCTGATCGGTGTGGCGCTCCTCGATGATGTAGTTGGCCCCCTCACCCTGTGCCGCGAGCTTGCGGTTTGAGTCGTACATCTGATCGAAGTTGATCATGCTCTTCTGGGGGTCATTGCGCCACTGGTCGGCCGTCTCCTGAGCCAGCTGGCGGTAGTTCTCATCGCTGATACCGTCAATATCGACCGTAGGATCGGCCTGGTACATGCGGTTCGTGTAGTAGCTCGGCAGGTAGCGGTAGTAGTCGGGGCGCGGGTCGGCACCATCCATCCACGTCAGGGCCGAGTAGCCGTTCTTACCAAAACGCATCGAGGCGGCAGCCGAGAACTTCGTGCGATCCGAGATATCGAAGTTGTAGTTCAGCATGGCAATCGGCTCGTGGTAGTTGCGCACACGCGTATTGCGCTCCTCGCCGTTCTGCAGACCCACGTTGGGGTTGTAGTAGTTGTTATCCAACAGGTCATAAGCCTCCTGGGTCGATGCCTGCTGGGCACCGCGCTCCGTGGGAGCACCCAGCACCGTGAGGGCCAGGGCGTGGCGGTTGCCACCGAAGCGCTTCTCCACCGAAGCGAAGTAACCGAAGGCATTGTAGTAGACACCATCCACATAGCCGTTGCCACCCTGACGGGTCGAGAAGGAGAAGGCGTAGGACCAGCCGCTATCCAGCAGACCCGAGGCGTAGCTCAGCATCAGGCGGAAGCGATACATCGAGTTGCCGTTTACAACCGAAGCACGGAAGCCCTTGCGCACTTGCGAAGCGCGGGCATTGACGTTGGTCGTACCGCCCACCCCATCAATGCCGAAGCCCGAGGAGTGGAGGCCCGAGGTGTTCTCCTGGTTGCGCGTGGCATCATTCAGACCGCTCCACAGCGACCAGGGGCCGTAGCCCGTCAAAGCATCGTTGAAGCGGATGCCGTTCAGGTAGATCGACGAGTACTGCGAGTCATAACCGCGCACGTTGAAACGCATCTCCGAAAATTTGTACGAAGCGATGTTGTTGAAGACATCCTTCGACGAGGAGAGCGACGAGGGCAGGGCCTGCGAGTCGCCACCCGACTCCACATCGGAGTCAAACTCCGAGAAGAGGGAGTCGTCGATCACGGCCTGTACGTCGGGAACCAACGACACCACACCGGTGTCCTTGACCATTTGGTCCACGCGCACCACGATATCCGAATTCTCGAACTCGGGAACCTCGAACGAGAGTTTGTAGTCGCCGGCAGGAAGTCCCTCGAAGAGGAAGTTACCCTCGCTGTCGGTCGTGGCCGTCAAGCCCATCGACTCGATAGCCACCTTCACGCCGCTCAATGCCGCACGTCCGTCTCGCGAAACGACACGACCCTTCACGCCGCCATCCTGAGCCATTACTCCCAGCGATGCGAAGGTGAGCACCATCAGCATAAGTAGATTTTTAATCTTCATATTAAATATAGGTATTAGTTTGTTTGCTGCTCATTTACCGGCTACTTGCCGATCAGGATCATTACGGGCAGGTGGTCGCTGAATCCGCCCTGGAAGTTGTTGCCGACAAAGGTGCGCAACGGGTAGTTCTTGTACTGACCCTCCTGCTGCATCAGGTAGCTGCGGTTGAAGATATAGCCGTAGTATTTCTTATCGACCTTCTGCAACTTCAACTCACCGGTCGAACCCGTGGCCAGATTCTCCGATACGACGATATTATCGAAGAGATTCCAGTAATCGCGGTAACCCAGCGTGCCGTAACCGGCCTTCAGCAGGGCGACATAGGGGTTGAAGTAGCCCCCCTCAGGGATCTTGCGAATATCGCCGCATCCGCCCAGCACCTCCATCACGGTGGCATCGGTGGCATCGTCGTTGAAGTCACCCATCATCACCACCTTCACCTCGGGGTTCAGGCGGCGGACCGAGTCGGCGGCATGGCGCATCAGACGGGCGGCATGCTCACGGCGCGGAGCCGAGGCCTGCTGGCCACCCAGGCGCGAAGGCCAGTGGGCCACCATGAAGTAGAAGGGCTCGCCATCGATCTTGCCCCACATCGTCACCACGTCGCGCGTGCGCAGCTCGGGCAGCTCCTCCATCTTGAAGGGGATGGCGGCACTACCCTCCAGCTCGAAGGCATCGGCACGGTAGAGGAACGAGCAGTCCACACCGCGGCGGTCGGGTGAGTCGTAGTGGCAGATGCGGTAGCGCGCGGGGGCCAATCGAGGCTGCGAGACCAGATCCTCCAGAACGGCGCGGTTCTCGATCTCCGAGACACCAATCACCACCGGATAGTCGTCCACCGTAACCTTCTCACCCTTGCCGATGAGCATGATATCGGTAAAGACCTTCTCCAGGTTGGACATCTTCTTTTTGTACTTGGTTTCGTTCCACTTCTTGGGACCCTCGGGCGTGAACTCATCGTCGTTGGTCTCGGGGTCATTGATCGTGTCAAAGAGGTTTTCGAGGTTGTAGAAGACCACTTTGTGGGGCTTTTGGGCGAAGCAGGCCATGATCAGCGCTGCAAAGAGGCCCGTGAAGAGTAGTTTTTTCATATTGTGATGTTAGTTGATATTCCAATCCGAGGGTTTATGTTGGGCTTTAACCTCCGCAGCCACCGATTCGTCGAGCATCGGGAAGAAGCGGTAGCCGGTTATCTGCTCCACTTCGGCCACCGACATCGTGTAGTCGGAGAGCTTGCCCGAATTGCTGGTCGAGGCGTTGAGGGCCATGTAGCCGATAGCCATCAGGGCCTTGGGGTCGGTGATCTCCGAAATGGGGGTCTTGTTGCTTGCCGAGCGGGCCTTCAAGAGGACCTTGAAGCAGTACTCGGGTACGGCAACCTCTTTACCGGCCTTGTCGGAGGTCGTACCCTTCACCCCGTAGGTTCCCGTCACACAGTAGAGCGTGTCGGCACCCGAGGTGCGGCCTTTGTTCGTGCAGACATTCTCCAGGTCGTTCCACATCCCGCCGTTGAAGGCATAATCCTGGGGCATGATGTTCGAGGAGTAGAAGGTCTGGGCGTTCAGCTCGTCCGAATAGTTCACATAGCGGTGGTAGGACATGGTCTGGTGGCCGCGCACCCACGAACCGCGATAGGAGCCCATCATCAGGTTGGGCTGAACCTCCACGGGGATCTTGGGGTCGTAGGCCCAGTCGTCGGTACGGTTGTAGCTGCCGTTCATGTAGCACTTGTGGATCGGATAGGCCACCCAATCGGCATAGCCCTTCTCCTTATTGAAACACACGGTGAAGTTGCGTGCCGTCTTCGAGGCCGAGAGGGGCGCAAAGTGGGTCACCGTGATGGTCTGGTCGTTATCGGTGTAGTCGGGCAACTCGGGCCACTCCTGACCATATACGGCGGGTTTTTCGTAGATGCCCTGCGTCAAAGTAAGGCGGACGCTGACGCCTATACTGTACTTCAGCTCGAGCGTCGCCGTGCGCGAGGCCGAGGTGTAGTTTGACAGAAGATAGATCTTTGCCGACTGCATGGTTGAGACCATACGGCCACTTACGGTATTTGCCTCCCCATCGGGTGAGGTGTGGCACCACGCCTCGCCTTCAAGCACCGAGAGCGTGTAGGTGGTTCCCTGCGGAGCCCGCAGGTCGATCAGCGGCTCGGAGGCGTAACCGGCCACCGTCGCCGTAGTGGTTCCCGTCAGGCGGAACATGGCTTCGGCCTTTGCAGGCTCCTCAGCCGAGGGCCCATCCTCGGAGGTACAACCGCCCATGGAGAGCAGCACCAAGGCAATCGCCAGGATATTTTCAACAATTCGGGAACCGAGAGATTGCAAAATCAACATATTGCAACGAGTTTAAAAGCAACAAAAAAAGGTTTTGTATCCATCGTGGTCTGCGGTCTGCGATCAGCGTATTTCATTCGTCATCAGTCATCCGACAATCATCATCGACAATCGACAGCCCCACATTCCAAATTAAAAAACGGCTCCCGACAGGCACTCCCCCATCGGGAGCCGTTGAAAAATCAAAGATTAGTTCAACTTGGCACCGAAAACGATGGCGCGACCCGTGGTCGTGTTGTCCTCCACGGCATAGTTGGCAGAGGTCGAGAACTCAACCTTCGACGAAGCCGTCAGGCCGGTCAACTCTACCGAATACTTATCGCTTGCGTTGGGAGTCAAAGCCACAAAGGGAGGATTGCCCGTGGCACCGTCATTGGCGGCCAGCGTGAACGAACCTACCTGCTGACCATCTACGCGCACATAGAGCGTAGCCGACTTACCCTTCCAGGCCACGGCATAGAACGAAAGGGTCTTCGTTCCCTCTACGCCGACAGCGGTCGAGGTGAACAGACCGGTCTTCTTACCCGTACCCAGTTTGAAGCCCGTAACAGGCGAGCCGTTAACGGTTACTTCGCCCAGACCGCTGGGGTTGGCATACTGATCGCCATCGCTTACGAAGCACGAATCCGAAGCGTACTCACCCTCGGCGGGGGTTACAGGCTGCTCGGGCTCCTCGTTGCCGCCACCCTGGGCAGGCGTGTGCGAAACATAGATGGCGTTTTTACCCTGGGGCGTACCGTTGTACGATGTGCGAACCGTCTGCAGCGTGATGATATCACCATCCTTCAGACCGGCTGCCGTGTACTGCTTCTGAGACTCGCCTTCGGGGGTCAAGAGGCCATAGATCAACACCTCGCCCGTCGAATCCTTCAGATAGAAGTTGCCATAGGTCGTATTGTAGGTACCCGTGATCTCTCCCGTCAGCTCATAGATCGTCTCATCCTCGGCGGCATTCAGGAACTCCTGCACCGTGGCCTTGACCAGAGTAGTGGGCTCTTCGGGCTCCTCGGGCTGCTCAGGCTCCTCGGGGGTCTGACCACCACCCTGCTCGGGAGCCAAGGCCTCGTCGGTGAGTTTCACACCGAAGACGATAGCACGACCCGAGGTGGTGTTGTCCTCCGTAGCGTAGTTGGCCGAGGTCGAGAAGTCGATCTTCGACGATGCCGTCAGGCCCGTCAGCTTCACCGAGTAGTGGTCGGTCGTGGCGGGAGCCAAGGCCACAAAGGGAGGATTGCCCGTGGCACCGTCATTGGCTGCCAGCGTGAACGAACCCACCTGCGTGCCATCCACACGCACATAGAGCGTAGCCGACTTGCCCTTCCAAGCCACGGCGTAGAAGTTCAGGTACTTGTCGCCCGAAACACCGGCCGTGGCGCTGAAAACACCCGTCTTCTTGCCCGTACCGAGCTTAAAGCCCGTAACAGCCGAGCCATTAACGGTTACATCACCCAGACCGCTGGGGTTGGCATACTGATCGCCATCGCTTACGAAGTTCGAATCCGAAGCGTACTCATCCTCGGCGGGGGTTACGGGCTGATCGGGCTCCTCATTGCCACCACCCTCACCGGGCGTGTGCGAAACATAGACTGCGTTCTTAATCTGGGGCTCACCATTGTACTCCGAGTATACGCCCTGCAGCGTAATCGTATCACCCTCCTTCAGACCGGCAGCAGCCCACTGCTTCTGGGCCTGGCCATCGGGAGTCAGCAGACCGTAAACATAGACCGTACCCGTCTCGTCAGTCAAGTCGAAGTTACCATAGGTCTCATTTACCACGCGGCTGATCGTACCCGTCAGCTCATAGGTAGTAGCCGTATCAGCAGCTGCCAGGAAGGCAGCAACCGTGCTCTTCTCCACCTCACCGGGTGTGGGCTCTTCGCCACCGCCGGGGACAACAGCCTCATCGGTAAGCTTCACACCAAAGACAATGGCACGACCCGAAGTCTCGTTGCTCTCGGCAGTGTAGTTAGGCGAAGTCGAGAACTCGATCTTCGACGAAGCCGTCAGTCCCTTCAGCTCAACCGAATAGTGGTCAGTTGCAGCAGGTGCGAGGGCATTAAAAGGAGGATTGCTCGTGGCACCATCGTTGGCTGCCAGCGTGAACTCGCCAACCGGCGTGCCATCCACGCGCACATAGAGCGTAGCCGTCTTGCCCTTCCAAGCCACAGCATAGAAGTTCAAATACTTATCACCTGCCACACCGACCGTTGCGCTGTATGCGCCGGTCAGTTTACCCGTACCGAGCTTGAAGCCCGTAGCAGCATTGCCATCAATGGTCGTATCCCCCAGACCGGCAGGATTCGAGAAGCTGTCGGCCGTGCAGACGAAGGGCGAATCCGAAGCGTAGGGGCCCTCACCGGGAACGGGATCACCACCAGGACCGGGTTGCTCACCGCCGCCGCTCGTGTGCGAAACGTAGGTGGCATCAGCCATCTGAGCCTCACCGTTGTACGACGAGCGCTTACCGTAGAGGGTAATCTTGTCACCCTGCTTCAGACCGGCAGCCTGGAACTGCACCTTCTTCTCACCCTCGGGAGAGAGCAAACCATAGATGTAGACCGTAGCGGTCTCGTCCGTCAGATCGAAGTTGCCCCAATCCTCCTTTACCACACGGCTGATCTCACCGGTCAATACATAGATCGTATCGTCCTCGGCGGCATCGAGGAACTCTTGAATTGTAGCTTCAACAGCACCTTCAGGAATCTCACCAGAGGGAGGAGTAGGAGGCGTTACGCTGCCACCGTCGAAGGTGATCTGCTGACCACCCAGGCCACCCATCAGCTTCACGTCGTCGATGCGGTAGGCGCTGGCCACTGTAGCCTCGAACTTGATCCACAAGGTCGTGGTGCCCTCGGGAAGAGTAAAGTCTGCCGAACCCACGTTCCAACGACCCTGACCGGCAGGAGCCGTGTACTCGATCGGAGCCGACCAGTTCTCGCCATCGGCCGAGAGGGTGATCAGGAACTCCTCGGGCATGAAGAGGTTATCCGAACCATTGAGGTACTTCTCACCACCAAACGTCAGGTTTACGTTGGTCGAGGTGATGGCGATGTTCTCGATCTGCAGGTAGGCACCCGAACCAAAGAACATGTTGTTCACACCCGAACCGGGGTAGTCCGAATAGCTGCCGTCCGAGTTCGAGTTGTTACGAGCCGACATGCCCATGTAGGAGTAGCTCACGTTCTCCACACCCGTACCGGTCTGGTTCTGCCAGCCATCAAACTGATCCAGATAAGGCCACGACGACGAACCCGAACCGTAGGTCTTCGTGGCAGCCTCCTTGTCGAAGTCGTTCGAGTAGAAGACATCCTCCACGATGGGCTCGCCGCCATAGGTCTGGTTGATGGTCAGCGTGTTCTTCGATTTGCCCCACATGCCGTACTCGGGGTGGTAGAGCGTGAAGTAGACCACCAGCTTCTGGTTCTCGTTCTTCGGGTAGGTCGTCACCGTCAGCGTGGTGTTACCCGAACCGCTCATCGGCTGGATATCCACCCAGCTCGGAGTCTCAGCGATCGACCAGTCGCAGTTGGCCGTCAACTGCACGGTCTCTGAACCGCCAAGCTCATCGAAATTGAGGACGGCCGGAGCCACCGTCAACTCGGGAGCCTGCACATCCTCGATGTCCTCCTTACAGCCCACAAATGCCACAGCGGCAAATGCAAACAGCAGCGCGAACATCGACTTGAAAAGATTGTTTTTGCTCATAGCTTTTTGTTTAATTGGTTAATAATAATTGTTTGTTGTTAAATTAATTCTCATTTTATTCTACCCTGTCTATCGTTTTTTTTATCCCTCCCCGGTCTTTTTTCATCTCAGTTCATTGCCAAACCGGGGCATTTTTGTCTTTTTTTCGCTCTTTTTCATCACGCGGGTTCACCTGCCCGCAACGTGCACGCGCCATACGTCCGCAAGCGCCCGCGCGTAAAGGCCAAAGCCAACACTTTGGCTTGCAACAACTTACCCCACAAACAGCCAATCAGCGGCATAAACAATGGGGCTATGAACCACAAAGATAGGCATTTTTTACGAAATAGACAAGAGAAGATTGGGCCGGATGGGGTGGCGTAACGCCACTTTTAACTTTCATCAGCACCACATATTTTTGATTTTACGGCGCGTTGCCCATTCGAGCCGACCGACGGCAAGGACAAATGTGCCCTATAAGATCGGAAATGAATTTTTGTATTTTAGAGGAGCAGATTTTGTGCATCGCAATAAGAAACCCGGACGGGTAGTACTTGACGTACGTCCCGTTCGGGTTTTGTTTGGGATGGGCAAAAGATGCCCTATAAAATCAAAAATTATCGGATACGATCCAGCGATCGCACCAAAAGCTCATCCCGGAAGATGGCGCGGGCCGCGAGCCAAAGAAATAAGAGGGCGGCCACGGGAGCAAAGGAGGCGGGCTGCAAGGCTCCGGCATCGAGGCTGTTCTGGGGACCAAAGTAGAGCATCGCCTCCATGGCCAGAATGCCGACCAGCAGGACTGCCTCAACGGCGCAGAGGCGGATCTGGAGCATGCGGCGCTTGAAGAGGAAGAGGGTCACCAGCGGAAGGAGCGTGGCTGCTCCGATCAGGATCGGGAGGTAGATGGGGGTGGAGCCGATGGCCACGTCGGCCACCAGGAGTTTCAGAGCCGTCATATAGACCTGATCCCCCTCATTGGCGAACCACATCAGAGGCAGAAAAAACATCACCCCCGAGAGGGCGGATACCACCAGCAGGTGGAGCGTTTGGATACGTTGCAACATAGTTTTATTAGTCGTCTATTCGTTTGTCAATCAGATAGTTGTTTCGTTCACTCGAGCCGCGGTTGATGAGCTCGCCGAGGAATCCCGCGAGGAAGAGCTGCACACCCAGCACCACGGCCAGAATGGCCAGGTAGAAGAGCGGCTGATCGGTCACCGGGCGCAGAGGCAGGGCGTGAAATTGTTTGTAGAGTTTCTCGGCGATGACCCAGATCGTGGTGCCGCCTCCGAGCAGGAACATGAGGGTTCCGAGGCCGCCAAAGAAGTACATGGGCGAGCGTCCGAAGCGCGAGAGGAAGGTGACGGTAATGAGGTCGAGGTAACCCTTGACCATACGTTCGATACCGAATTTCGAGTAGCCGTACTTGCGGGCGCGGTGCTCGACCACCTTCTCGCCTATGCGTTTGAAGCCCGCCTGCCGGGCCAGCACAGGGATGTAGCGGTGCATCTCGCCAAAGACCTCGACAGCCTTCACGACCCGCAGACGGTAGGCCTTCAGGCCGCAGTTGAAGTCGTGGAGTTTGATTCCCGAGACCAGGCGGGCCGTGAAGTTGAAGAACTTACTGGGCCAGCGCTTGCCGATGGGGTCGTAGCGCCTCTTCTTCCAGCCCGAGACGAGGTCGTAGCCCTCCTCAAGGATCATGCGGCGCAGGGCGGGGATCTCGTCGGGCGAATCCTGCAGATCGGCATCCATGGTGATGACCACCTCGCCACGCGCCGCGGCAAAGCCGCAGTAGAGGGCTCCCGACTTGCCGTAGTTGCGGGCAAAGCGGAGGGCTCGGAGGACCGGATAGCGCTCCTTGAGCTCCTCGATCACACGCCAGGAGCCATCGTTCGAGCCGTCGTCCACCATCACCACCTCGTAGGAGAGCTTTTCGGCCGTGCAGACCCGGTCAATCCAGGCCATCAGCTCGGGCAGCGACTCCTCCTCGTTATAGAGGGGTACGACAACCGTGATATCCAACTTTTCGCTCATGATCTACTCCTTCTCCTCCGACTTTTCGGCAAAGATATTGGCCTCGCGACGCGTGAAGGCGGCAATGAAGAGACCAAAGAAGAGACCGCGCAGGGCCAGCCCCAGCACATCGCTTCCCACAACATAGAGGGGCGAAAAGAGGGTCTTATCGAAGCTCTCCTTCACCTCCGTGAGCTGCTTGGTCGAGAGTTTTGCCTGGGCCATGGCGGCCATCATCGTGTCAGCCATCTCGCGGTAGAGGCCCGGGAAGAGCCAGTTGCGGGCAACGATGTCGTAGGCCCCGGCCAACACACCCGCCAGGAGCGAGAGGAAGAAGATAAACTTCAGGCCGTCACCAAAAGAGTAGCCCTCGCCGCCATACAAGACCGAACGGCGCTTGGTGAAGAGGTAGAGCAGCGTGACGAAGATTGCCACATGCAGCACCGAAAAGATCATCGTAAGGCCCGTCTTGCCGTAGAAGAGGGCTCCGAGGAGCAGAAACAAAACCTCCAGGGCTCCAATGATGGCTCCGTAGCGGCTTACCTCACTCCAAAAAGTCTGTTTTTTCATCCTAAATTTTCTTTTTTATGTTTACAAAATCGATATATCGCCAAGCCCTTCGCGAATCAGCTCGGGCTCGCCGTCAGTCAAATCAACGACCGTCGTCTGCTCGGTCGAACCATAACCGCCATCCACGACCAATGCAACCTCGTTGCCAAAGCGCTCCTCCATCAACTCGGGGTCGGTGGCAAACTCCTCCTCACCCTCGACCACATCGACCGAGGTGGTGAGCATCGGGCAACCCAGGCGCTCAACCAAAGCGCGGGCTATGGCGTTGTCGGGGATGCGCACCCCGATGGTCTTGCGCTTCGAGAGGGCCTTGTCGGGCATGCGCGACGAGGCGTTGAGCAGGAAGACGTAAGGACCCGGCAGGGTACGCTTCAAAAGTTTGAAGGTCTCGTTGTCCACCCGACAGTAGTCGGCCACCTGCGAGAGATTCTCAAAGAGAACCGCAAACTCCTCGGCCACCTTGCCCTTCAGACGGCGCATGGTCTCAATAGCCTTCGGGGCCTGCAACGAGCAGCCAAAGGCATAGACCGAGTCGGTGGGATAGATCACCACCCCACCCCGCTCCAAGGCCTCAACCACTTGATCCAGAGCCTTTTCCGAAGGATTCTTCTCGTAAATCTTAATCATCATAACGACAAAGATACAAAACAATGAGCAATGAGCAATAAGGAATGAGCAAATATTTTCTTGTTCCGGGAAATATTGTCTTCGGATATTCCGATGCGTAAGCCCCAAAAATTGCGCATTTTGAATTGAAGAGGGATTGTCGATATTCTTTTTTGTGCACAAAACTCCGATTTTAAACGCTTTCACAGCCAAACATATTCGCACAAAAAAGCCTCCCTTTGAAAAGGGAGGTTTGGAGGGATTGTCGATATTCTTTTTTGTGCGCAAAATCTCTGATTTTAAACGCTTTCACAGCCAAACATATTCGCACGAAAAAGCCTCCCTTTTCAAAGGGAGGTTTGGAGGGATTGTCGATATTCTTTTTTGTGCGCAAAATCTCTGATTTTAAACGCTTTCACAGCCAAACATATTCGCACGAAAAAGCCTCCCTTTTCAAAGGGAGGTTTGGAGGGATT
>SUZM01000003.1:0-34753 GCA_015059965.1 Rikenellaceae bacterium | reverse complement strand
AAAGGGAGGTTTGGAGGGATTGTCGATATTCTTTTTTGTGCGCAAAATCTCTGATTTTAAACGCTTTCACAGCCAAACATATTCGCACGAAAAAGCCTCCCTTTTCAAAGGGAGGTTTGGAGGGATTGTCAATATTCTTTTTTGTGCGCAAAATCTCCGATTTTAAACTCTTTCGCAGCCAAACATATTCGCACAAAAAAGCCTCCCTTTTCAAAGGGAGGTTTGGAGGGATTGTCGATATCTTTTTTGTGCGCAAAATCTCCGATTTTAAACGCTTTCGCAGCCAAACATATTCGCACAAAAAAGCCTCCCTTTTCAAAGGGAGGTTTGGAGGGATTGTCGATATCTTTTTTGTGCGCAAAATCTCCGATTTTAAACGCTTTCGCAGCCAAACATATTCGCACAAAAAAGCCTCCCTTTTCAAAGGGAGGTTTGGAGGGATTGTCGATATCTTTTTTGTGCGCAAAATCTCTGATTTTGAAGTTTTGCGCAGCAAAACATATTCGCACAAAAAAGGGTAAGCTACTTATATCGCACCGCTACAACCACATACCCTTGCTTGCTTCCGCACCTGGGGGAGTCTGTAGGAGCTGGTCGTATAAGACTTACCCGGGCACAAAAGTAGAAAAAATTATTATCTTTGCAAAAAAATTTAGCAAAGAAATGAAAAAAACGCTTTTCTATACCTTTGGTATAGCCATTTTATTGGGAGGGATATTGGCCGTATGGGGGCTGGTGGCCTTCAAGGGGAATGCTGTGGTTGAGGCCGGGGAGTTTCGGCTTTCGAAGCGGAGCGACTACCCCACCCTGATTGATTCGCTGATGCCCCGCATCAAGCACCATGCGGCCTTCGACCTCTATGCCGCACGCCTGGAGCTGGAGCGGAGTTTCAAGCCCGGCCACTACGAACTCCGGGAGGGGATGAGCGTGATCGAGATCGTCCGCATGCTGAAGCTCGGTCTGCAAACTCCGGTGCGGGTTACGATCAACAACGTCAAGATTCCGGCCCAGCTGGCGGGTAAGCTCGCCCGACAGATTGATGCCGACTCGGTGGAGATCCTCGGAGCCCTGACCTCGAAGGAGTTGGCCCGGGAGGTCGGCTTCGACTCGGTAACACTCTTTTCGATGTTTCTGCCCGACACCTATGAGTTCTATTGGACGGTGGAGCCCGAGGAGTGGGTGCGTCGCATGCGCAAGGAGTATGACCGGTTCTGGAGCGAGGAGCGCGACCAAAAGCGCAAGCGCAGCGGGCTGAGCCGCCTGGAGGTGATGACCCTGGCTTCGATCGTCTATGAGGAGACGCGCAAGGCCGATGAGATGCCGCGCGTGGCGGGTGTCTACATCAACCGCCTGAAAAAGGGGATGCCCCTGCAGGCCGACCCGACCATTAAGTATGCCATGCAGGATTTCGGGCTGCGCAGAATCCTCTACAAGCACCTGAAGTACCCTTCGCCCTACAACACTTATATAAATAAGGGCCTGCCGCCCTCACCGATCTGCATGCCGGGGCGCGAGGCCATCGAGGGGGTGCTCAACTTCGAGAAGCACGACTACCTCTACTTCTGCGCCCGTCCCACCTTCGACGGTTACCACAACTTCGCCAAGAGCTATTCGGAGCACCTGAAAAATGCCCGTGCCTACTCGGCCGAGCTGAACCGACGAAAAATTAAATAGCGAGATACAAGGTTCCCGATTTTTTTGTACCTTTGGGGTGGCAACTACACCTCTCAAGAGAAGCAAACAACTAAAAATTGCAATATTATGGATAGCGTACTTCCCATTGTAGAACAGGACGAGTGGCTGAAGCCCGTGGAGGGTGAATTGAATTATCGCCACCGACTTTATCAGGACAAATTGCGCGAGATCGTGGCCTCGTCGGGTTCGATCTCGGACTACGCCAACGGCTACAACTACTACGGCTGGCAGTACGACGGCATCTTGAAGGGGTGGTGGTTCCGCGAGTGGCTGCCCGGGGCTCACGATGTCTATCTCTTCGGCGATTTCAACTCCTGGCAACGCACCGAGCTGCGCCTCAGTAAGGATCGCAACGGTGTCTGGTCGATCTTCCTGCCCGATGCCATGTATGGCGATCGCCTGACCCACGGCTCACTCTACAAGATTCATGTCCACGGCGACAACGGCTGGCTGGATCGCATTCCGGCCTATGCCACGCGGGTGGTGCAGGACGAGCAGACGAAGGACTATACGGCCCAGTTCTGGATCCCGCAGCCCTTCGATTGGGGCGAGGATGCGAAGTTCGACCGCAAGGGGGAGAACCTGCTCATCTATGAGGCCCATGTCGGCATGGCCCAGGAGAAGGAGGGCGTGGGCACCTATGTGGAGTTTACCAAAAAGATTCTGCCCAAGATCAAAAAGGCGGGCTATAATGCCGTGCAACTCATGGCCATTGCCGAACACCCCTACTACGGCTCGTTCGGCTACCACGTCTCGTCGTTCTTCGCCCCCTCGTCGCGTTTCGGCACCCCCGAGGAGTTGAAGGCCCTGGTCAAGCGTGCCCATGAGCTGGGTATTGCCGTGATCATGGATATCGTCCACGCCCACTATGTGAAGAACCTGAACGAGGGCATCAACCAGCTCGACGGTTCAGACCACCTCTACTCGCGTCCCGGTGAGGCGGGCAACCAGCCCTATTGGGACTCCAAGACCTTCGACTACGGCCGCCCCGAGGTGCAGCACTTCCTGCTCTCGAACGTCAAGTACTGGCTCGACGAGTACCACTTCGACGGCTACCGCTTCGACGGAGTTACCTCGATGCTCTACTACCACTTCGGCTATACGGAGTTCGACTGCCGCGAGAAGTTCTTCGACGGCGGGGTCAATCGCGATGCCATCACCTACCTCACGCTGGCCAACCACCTGGTGCATGAGTACCGCCCCGCGGCCGTCACCATTGCCGAGGATGTGAGCGGAATGCCCGGCATCTGCATCCCCGAGGCCGATGGCGGCATTGGCTTCGACTACCGCTTGGGCATGGCCATCCCCGACTTCTGGATCAAGTACCTGAAGGAGATTCCCGACGAGGATTGGAACATCTGGGAGATGTGGTCGCAGATGACCAACCGCCTGCCGGCCGTGAAGACCGTGGCCTATGCCGAGTCGCACGACCAGGCCCTGGTGGGTGATAAGACCATCGCCTTCCGCCTGATGGACAAGGAGATGTACTTCTCGATGAACCGCGCCTCGGAGAATCTGATTGTGGACCGCGGTATGGCCTTGCACAAGATGATTCGCCTGTTCACCATCGCAACCGGCGGCCAGGCCTACCTCAACTTTATGGGTAACGAGTTCGGCCACCCCGAGTGGATTGACTTCCCCAGAGAGGGCAACGGCTGGAGTTACAAACACGCCCAGCGTCTGTGGTCGCTCTCGACCAATGGCTTCTTGCGCTACTCGTGGCTTGCCGACTTCGACAAGGCGATGGTGAAGCTGATCCGCAAGTACAACGTCCTGAGCGCGGGCTACCCCTACAACCTGATGATGGACGAGCAGAACAAGACGATGGTCTTCTCGCACGGCAAGCTGTTATTTGTCTTCAACTGGCACCCCACGGCCTCGATTCCGGACTACATCCTGCCCGTTCCCGAGCCCGGCAAGTATAAGCTGCTGCTCTCGAGCGATGAGGCCCGCTTTGGCGGTCAGGAGCGCAACGACCCCCAGGTCGAGCACTTCAGCTTCCCCAACGAATGCGAGGATGGCATTACGCGCCACTATATGCAGATCTACAACACCTCGCGCACGGCTATGGTCTTCAAAAAATACCGTTAGCAAGAGGGACAAAGGTGGCAAGGGGAGCCCCCTTCCATTCCGACTAATAGAGAGAAGAAGAGAGCCGCTGCTGATGCAGCGGCTCTCTTCTGTCATGTGGCAGTGTCCCCTACTCCACCACCTTGTAGATCGAACTTACGCTCGACTCGGTAATGCCGGTGAACGATCCGGCATTGGCCTGAGCGTAGTCGCACTGGGCCTGACTGATGGTAACGGAACCCGTGCCGAAATTTTTCTGATAGATATAGAGGGTCTTCAGGTTGGTATAATCCACTATATTCAGGCTGCTGATGCCCACATAGTTTAAGAGATTAAGTGTCTCCAACTTGGGAAGTACGCTTGCCGAAGGAATCGAAGTGACTTTCTTACCATAGGAGATCTGGAAATGGGTCAGCGAGGGATAGGAGGCGGCACCATAGGAGATAATACCATAACTGCCGACATCGAGAATCAACTTCTCGAGTTGCGGGTAGGTTCCCAGCGTAACAGCCGGATCACCGGTTCCCGCCTCACCAATAAGGTAGAGGCTCTTGATGGCGGCACCGTCACCGACCGTAACGCTACCCCTAACACTATTAATCAAAAGATCCTCGAGGGCGGCCGTCGGCTGATAGGTTATATCGTTGTCGATGGTCAAATCAAGTTTCTTTATGGAGGCGGGAGAGATAAACGAATGGATCTCCTTGACCGAAATCACGGCCTTCTGTAGCGAGGTCATGCCCGATAGATCCAACGCATCGAAGCACCAGCTTCCACGCAAACCACCTTCGCTGATACCCAACTCCTCGACACCTGTCAGATTCGACCAACCCGTAGGCACGATTGTGTTATTCTCTTCGGGATAGAGTTCGAGCTTCTTGATACTTGCTTGTGCCGGCGTAAAGGTAATGGCCGAGAAATTGCCACTAAGGAGCAAGTACTCAATCTGGTTCATCTGACCAAACTGATCCATCATGGGAGCCCCCTCACCGTAAGGCGCCCACAGATAGAGCTCCTTCACACCCTGGGGAGCACCCGAGGGGAATGCCTTACCGGTGAAATTTTCAAGTTTTGCACACGACAGATTGGTGCTGATCAAGGCATCGATATTTCTCAGATCAATCGTGAGGCAGTCAAGCGTAAGATTGGAGAGATTCAGACTGCCCATTGTTTTGGCTTCGGCTTTGACACTAACATTTTTGAGGGAGGGGCAAACCGAAAGGTCAAGATTCAGACCGGTCATAGGATTACCAATGCCAAAACTTTTGAGGTTCACCAACTTATCAAGACCAACAATCTTCTCCAACATCGGAGCATCATTAATCGCGATACTTTGCAACTTGGTGTTTGCCGAGAAGTCGATACTGGGGGCTCGTGTCATCATGATATTGAAAGTCTCGAGGTTGGTCAGGGTAGCAAACTTCAGGGCACGCAACGACATCGCAGGGTTGGAATCCAATCCCAAATCGATATTCAAATCTACCAGACCGGTAAAGTATTGCAGGCCATCGAGCGAGAGCGCATTGACAGCAGAAATGTTCATCCACTCCAACTCGGCACACTCGCTGATTTTGATAAAGCAACCCGAGGTGAATTCCATCCACTCTCCATTATAGGTCGGATAAGGCTGCAAATCCAAGTCGTAGATGGGGCAATAACTGCCGCCGATGAAGTTGCCGTTCTCGTCGTAGTTCTCGCCTCCCAAATCACCACAGTAGAGCGCATTCACGAAGTTCGGGTCACTCACATAGGCGTAGTCGGCCAGCAACTTCTCTTCGGTAAGCTCCATACCCTGACGATAGACCGAACCGGGGACCATTCGGCTGTTAAAGTTTACATTCTGCACCCGGAAGACACCTGCCGAGGTGTTTACCATAATATCGGCCTTTCTTCCATCGGGATTTGAGGGGGTGAAGTCCAGCGGCATCATCCACATCCACAGCGTAGCACTCTCTCCGGGGGCCAAAACCACATCCTCCACCTCCAAGACGGCCGAGTTGCTGGGGGGAACACCGCCCCAATCACCCAAGTCATCCGGAGCCAACTGTCCCGTCGTGGCATCCAGGCAGAGGGTACCCTGCATAGTATCATCCTCCTTGGTCGAGCGATAGACCAAGCTGTTGATATTCAACTCACGCGAGGTGCTGTTCTTTACCACAAAGCGCATCTTCGAGAAGATGTGACCAAACTCCATCTCCAGGGTCAGGTTGCCCGCCGAGTCGAAATCACCGGCTTGGAGCGTGATGGGCTTGGAGTACATATAGTCCCCGTGATAGAGGTGCTCGGTGTTGTTATCCCCCTTCTGGAGCAGAGCTCCGAGCGAACTTCTCAGGTAGGGTTTTGAGTTGTTATACATACTCGAGATGGCCGAACCGTAGGGATAGTAGGCGACAATCATCTGTCCCGGATTCAACTGCTCCAATTCAACATAAGAATCGGGGTCGGCATCGTAAACAAAGGTCGCCTTGTCACCATCGGTGGTGTTGCTAAAACGGTGATGGTCGGTAACCCACCACTCATCCACACCATCGTTATAACCAAGCACCACGCCAATCTTGTCGATTCCCTTCTGCCAACTGAACGAGGTTTTATCCTCCTCCGTTCCGTGAATGGCACGCGAATCGACCGACTCTACAGCGTGAATAATCACCTTCTGCTTTGCTCCTTGTTCGGGTTGGGGCCGCGGAGCCACCACCTCATCCACCTCGCTGTTCGTACAAGCCGTAAGGGCGAAGATAGAAAAGAGGCCCCATAAAAGTCTATTTTTCTTCATAATACCTGCCATTTTAAATTAAAACCACTGTTCACCCTCATCACCATAATCCATCGAAGGGGTTACATCATACTGAAGCGGAGTGCCTACGCTACCCGCAAAACCCGCCTCGCATACAAGGTCAAGATACTCGACACAGGGAGGTTCGTACCTCATCGTTTTCTTTTCGTCCGATTTCATAATCTTCTATTTTTAGGGGTTACTACTATTTTTTATTTTTAGGCTTTGTTGCCTATTGGGGGTCTTATTACTATGTCTCTTACACCGGCAGGCAGATAGAAAGCCGGCCTCCTACGCATCTCTAACTCAAGCCTGAGGCTAAGGCTAGACAAATAAGCGTGTCTTGCACGCGGCAACGCCTCGCACAACAGACAAAGATCGTATTTGTTTGGAATAAAAGTTGAGAGTTGAGTTGTGAACTCTGCCGGCCGACTTCACACAACGAGCCGGGCTTTGACTTCGAAGCGGCCTTAGACGACGAATCGATCCCAAGCCATGACACGGCCTTAGACGACGAATCGGGCATTGATTTTGAAAAGGCCTCACCCCAGAAGCCGACTTCGGGCCATGAAGCGGCTCCACACCACCTCCCGGCTCCACACAAAAAGTGCGAGCAGATTCTACATAAGAGCCGTAGAATGGGGGGGGGTATTTGTGCAGTATTTCACATTACAAATATACAAAAACTTTCTCAAATCACCAAAAAAAACAGGCAAAAAAACCGCAACTAAAAAAGAGCAAAAATCACCCGATTAAAGACCAAAAAGGCAAAGAATAAAAAAGCGGAGAGAAAGAAGAGGCCTCCGCTTATCGGCCGAAGAGAGAGGATCCGGAACCAATTTTTTCTCTATTTGGCACTTAATCACGGTTTCTCCACTAAAAAATTGTGAATTGCGAATTGCGAATTGTGAATTTTTAATTATCTTTGTCAAAATTTTGTTAAACAAAACTAAAACTTTTAAAAAATTATGTTCAAATCACACCCCAAAGGTCTTTTGGCGGCGGCTTTGAGTAATATGGGCGAGCGTTTCGGCTACTATATTATGAATGCCGTGCTCGTGCTGTTCCTCTGCTCGAAATTCGGTCTGAGCGAGGAGAACAGTACCCTGATTTACTCGTTCTTCTATGCCGGTATCTACCTGCTGGCTCTCGTGGGCGGTTGGATTGCCGACAAGACCCAGAACTACAAGGGAACCATCATGACCGGTCTGATCGTGATGGCTTCGGGTTACGTTATGCTCTCGATCCCCATCCTCTCGACATCGCAGAACATCTACTGGCTGCTCCCGCTGACCTGTCTGGCGCTCTTCATCATCGCCTTCGGTAACGGTCTGTTCAAGGGCAACCTGCAGGCTCTGGTGGGTCAGATGTACGACAACTTTGAGGCTGAGGCCGCCAAGCAGGGCGAGGAGGCACTCAAGATCGCCAAGTCGAAGCGCGACTCGGGCTTCCAGATCTTCTACGTATTCATCAACGTCGGTGGTGTGATCGCCCCCTTCGTAGCTCCCCTGCTGCGTGAGTGGTGGCTCAAGACCAACGGCTTCCTCTACAACGCCAAGCTGCCCGCACTCTGCCACGAGTACCTGGAGAAGGGTCAGCAGATGGCTGCCGGCCAGATCGAGAACCTGCAGACCCTCGCCGCCGAGGTAACGGGTAACGCAGAGACCCTGATCGATGCCACCTTCTGCACCAACTACCTGCAGATCTTCAACGAGGGTGTACACTACTCGTTCATCGCATCGGTGGCTGCCATGTTGATCTCGCTGACGATCTTCTTCTTCACCAAGAAGATCTTCCCCAACCCCGAGAAGAAGGTTGCCGCCACGTCGGACTATACGCCCGAGGAGCGTGCCGCAGCTGCCAAGGAGATCAAGCAGCGCCTGTATGCCCTCTTCGCAGTGCTCTTCATCGCCATCTTCTTCTGGTTCGCCTTCCACCAGAACGGAACCTCGCTCTCGCTCTTCGCTCGCGACTTCGTGAACTCGTCGAGCGTAGCTCCCGAGATCTGGCAGGCACTGAACCCCTTCTTCGTGATCGTCCTCACGCCGGTGATCATCTGGTTCTTCGGCATGCTCGCCACGCGTGGTAAGGTGATCTCGACCCCCCGCAAGATTGCCATCGGTATGGCTATTGCCGGTACCGCATACCTCTTCCTGATGGTCTACTCGATGATGCAGGGCTACCCCTCGGCCAACGACTTCCGCGCACTGCCCGTAGCCGAGAGCTCGGCCATGTTGAGCGGTCCGTGGGTACTGATCGTCCTCTACTTCTTCCTCACGGTTGCCGAGCTCTTCATCTCGCCGCTGGGTCTGTCGTTCGTATCGAAGGTGGCTCCCAAGCACCTGCAGGGTCTGTGCCAGGGCCTGTGGCTCGGCGCTACGGCCGTAGGTAACCTGATGCTGTGGGTTGGCCCGCTGATGTACAACGCCTGGCCGATCTGGAAGGCTTGGGCCGTATTCCTCACCGTATGCCTCATCTCGATGGGTATCATGCTCGGCATGGTGAAGTGGTTGGAGCGCGTAACGGGTGAGAGCGCAAAATAATCAACCGTTTAGGGGAACCTCCCCGAATCGGTAAACCGCGAGGAGTTCGACAACGTCTGTCGGACTCCTCTTTTTTTGGCAGATTTGGTGCATAAAAAGAGAATAAATCAACAAAAAGAGCCTCCATATTGGTCAATTGGGCCACGATCGGATAGAATTGCCAAAATAAAGCCGAAAAAGAAGAAAACTTTTTTTGTGTTTTGAGTTTTCTTTCCTATCTTTGTGGCCGTTTAGTGGGGGCATGAAAGGCCCAGACTGCACCTAAGACTAACCTACGGATAAAAATGGCACAAAAAGAGCACATTATTCGCGCCGCATCGGAGATGTTCGCCACCTACGGCATCAAGGCTGTCCGCATGGACGACATCGCCCACGAGCTGGGGGTATCGAAACGTACCCTCTATGAACTCTTTGGCGACAAGGAGGAGCTGCTCTACGAAGCGATGATGGAGCTCTTTGCCTCGAAGCGCGCCGCACACATGGCCATTGCCTCGCAGGCCGAGAACCTGCTGGAGGCGATGTTTATGGTACTCAACAAGACGATGGAGGAGGCTCCGGTACACGAGCGTTTGATCGAGAACCTGCGCAAGTTCTATCCCAAGGTCTTTGAGCGACTCAAGAGTGTGGGCGTCGAGGAGAACAATCGCTCGCTACTCAGACTCATTGAGCAGGGAATCCGAGAGGGTTTCTTTGTCGAGTGGATGAACTGCGAGCTGACCATGGCCATCTTCTGTGGTGTAGCCCGCAGCCTGAAGGGGGAGAAGGGAAATCTCAATATCCCCTCTCAAATCAGCGAGCGCGAGGCCTTTATTCAGATGATCACAACGCTTTTCCGCGGCATTGCCACGGCAAAGGGGTGTGAGTTGATTGACAGCTATGCCGCGCGCTACCGCAAAAGCAACATATAAGAGAACAAAAAACGCATAACGCATAATTAGTAATAGGTATGAAAAGATGGATGATTAGTTTGGGAGTTCTTCTCGCCTCAACCCTCGGAGTTGGGGCCCAGACAATGAACCTCACGCTCGACCAAGCGGTCGAGATTGCGCTGAGTGACAACCCCACGGTAAAGATTGCCGACATGGAGATTCAGCGCTACGACTATGTGAAACGTCAGGCTTGGGGTAACCTCTTGCCGCAGATCTCGGCCTCGGGTCAGTACTCGCTCTCGGTGGTGAAGAGCGAGATGCGAGGTGGCATCTCGTTTGGTGCCGACAACACCTTCGCCTTCTCGGGTGATGTAACCCTGCCACTGTTTGCCCCCCAGATCTACCGCACGCTGAAGCTCAACAAGGCGCAGCTGGCCTCGGCCGTGGAGACGGCCCGTGCCACGCGCATCGACCTGGTGGCAGCCGTGAAGGTTGCCTTCTACAACATCCTGCTGGCCGAGCAGTCGCTCGAGGTACTCAAGGAGTCGGAGGCCACCGTACAGCAGACCGTCGATGAGACGCAGCTCAAGTACGACAACGGTCTGGCCTCGGAGTACGACCTGCTGACGGCCCAGGTGCAGCTCTCGAACATCAAGCCCACGATCATCCAGACCGAGCAGGCCATCGACGTAGCGAAACTCTCGCTCAAGATGTACCTCTCGCTGCCCGAAGAGGTGGAGATCGAGGTGGAAGGCGAGCTGAACCAGATGCGCGACATGGTCTTCGAGGGGGCCGACCTGACGACCGATATCTCGGAGAACAGCAACATCAAACAGCTCGATCTGCAGGTTGAGCAGCTCAAGCGCCAGCTCAAGGTGGCCAACGCCTCGCGTCTGCCGACCCTTGCCGCCTTTGGTCAGGTATCCTTCACGGGTAACGACATGGAGGCCCTCTCGTTCTTTGGAGCCGCAGAACCCCCGAAGTATAAGTTCTTCTGGACAAATCCCATCTCGGTGGGCGTATCGCTGTCGGTGCCCATCTTCTCGGGTCTGACGAAGTCGGCCCAGTCGCGCTCGATCAAGAACCAGATCTCGCAGCTCGAGATGCAGCGCGACTATGCCCGCGAACAGATCGACGTGCAGGTGCGCAACGCAATCAGCTCGGTGCTGACGGCCCGCGAAAAGATGTTCTCGCAGGAGACCACCATGAAGCAGGCCGAGAAGGCTTACAACATCTCCGAGACACGCTACAACGCCGGCGCCGGTACGATGTTGGAGCTCAACATGGCCCGTCTGAACCTCACGCAGTCGCGTCTGAACTTCTCGCAGGCTATCTTCGACTACCTGAGCTCGAAGGCCGACTACGACAAGATCATCGGCCTGGAACGATAACCGATTCATGCACAATTCTGAATTCAAAATTCAAAATTAAGTTTGGCTGACAGAAGGGGGCCTGAGGAGAGTGAAGAGAGTGAAGAGACCGAGGGAACCGAGAATAGCGATATAGCGAAGAAAGCCGAATACCGAAAAACAAAAGAATACAACGCAATATGAAAAAGACCCTTATTTGGATGGCGGCAGCCCTGATGCTGACCGCATGCGGACAGAAACAGCAGACCGCAACGACGACCGAGGAGGTGAAGGTGCTCACCAAGACCACCACGGCCGAGAAAAAGAGCATATCGCTCACGGAGGAGTACACCTCGGAGGTGATCGCCTACAAGGAGAACGACATCACGCCCGCAGCTTCGGGCGTACACATCGACCGCATTCTGGTTGATGTGGGCGACAAGGTACGCCAGGGACAGCTCCTCATTACGCTCAACCCCACGCAGTACAACCAGGCCCGCGTAAACCTGAAGCTCCTGGAGGACAACGTAAACCGTCTGAAGCCCGTATATGAGGCCGGTGGTATCTCGGCCCAGGAGTTCGACCAGGTGAAGGCCCAGTACGACGTACAGCATGAGGTTGTCGAGAACCTGAAGAAGAATATCGAGGTCCTCTCGCCCATCTCGGGTGTGGTAACGGCCCGCAACAACGAGGCCGGCGACCTCTTTATGAACCAGCCCGTGCTGCACATCATGCAGATCAACCCCCTGAAGGTGGTGGCCAACATTCCCGAGCAGTTCTTTGCTAACGTGAAGCGCGGCATGGCCGTCAGCCTCAAGGTGGATGCCTACCCCGAGGAGACCTTCAAGGGCCAGGTAGAGCTGATTCACCCCGCGATCAACACCGCAACGCGCACCTTTGCCGTAGAGGTTCGTGTACCCAACGCATCGGAGCGCCTGCGCCCGGGTATGTTCTCGCGCACCTACTTCGATATGGGTGAGCGTGAGGGTGTCGTAGTACCCGACGTAGCGGTGCTCAAGCAGGTGGGTTCGTCGGAGCGCTACCTCTACGTCATCAAGGATGGCGTGGCCGAGCGTCGCCGCGTAGAGGTAGGTCGCCAGATCGGTCAGATGGTTGAGATTCTTTCGGGAGTCGAGGCCGGTGAGCAGGTAGCCATTACGGCCCTCTCGCGCCTGGAGAACGGCGTCAAGGTGGAGGTGGCTGCCGAGTAACCTCCCGGGGAAAATTCCCATAGAAAAAGAGTTGAAAAATTAAACGCATTCCAAAGATGAATATTTACGAAAGTGCGGTTAGAAAACCTATTTCGACCATCCTGATCTTCATCGGCGTGATCGTCTTCGGATTGTTCTCGCTGAAGAACCTGGCGGTCGATCAGTTCCCCGATATCGAGATCCCGATGGTTTCGGTGATCACCACCTACCCGGGAGCCAATGCGGCCGATATCGAGACCAACATCACCCGTATCTTGGAGGATAACCTCAATACGGTGGAAAATCTGAAGGATATGACCTCCAAGTCGTCGGACAACTTCTCGATGGTAACCCTCGAGTTCGAGTACGGATCCGACCTTACGGAGGCCACCAACAACATCCGTGATGCCGTGAGCCGCACGCAGACCCTGCTGCCCGACGGCGTAGAGTACCCCACGATCTTCAAGTTCTCGACCTCGATGATCCCGGTGATGATGCTCTCGGTTACGGCCGATGAGAGCTATCCGGCCCTGAACAAGATCCTCGACGACAAGCTGGTCAATGTGCTGAACCGCGTGAACGGTGTGGGCGCCGTAGCCGTGATGGGTGCCCCGGAGCGTGAGGTGCAGGTCAATATCGACCCCCGCAAGTTGGAGGCCTACGGCCTGACGATCGAGCAGCTGGGTCAGATCATCGCTGCCGAGAACGTCAATATCCCGGCCGGTACGATCGATATCGGTAACAACACCTTCAACCTGAAGGCCGATGGCGAGTTCACCGACTCGGAGTACGACCTGAGAAAGGTGGTTATTTCGAACCGCGGTGGTCGCACGGTGATGCTGAGCGACGTGGCCGAGATTCGCGATACGCTCGAGAAGGCGACGATGGATGAGCGCGTAAACGGCCTGAGAGGTGTGCGCGTGATGATCCAGAAGCAGTCGGGAGCCAACACCGTGGAGATCGTGGAGAAGATCCAGGAGATGCTGCCCAAGATCGAGGAGTCGCTGCCCGGCGATGTGAAGGTCGACCTGATCTTCGAGGGCTCGCGAGAGATCACCGATGCCATCAACTCCTTGTCGGAGACGATCATGTACGCCTTCATCTTCGTGGTACTGGTCGTGATGACCTTCCTCGGACGTTGGCGCGCCACCTTCATCATCTGTATGACGATCCCCGTCTCGCTGATCTGCTCGTTCATCTACCTCTTCGCCACGGGATCGACGATCAACATCATCTCGCTCTCGTCGCTCTCAATCGCTATCGGTATGGTAGTGGACGATGCCATTGTGGTCTTGGAGAATATCTCGACCCACATCGACCGCGGATCGAGCCCCAAGGAGGCGGCCATCTACGCCACGAACGAGGTGTGGCTGTCGGTTATCGCCACGACACTTGTGGTGGTTGCCGTGTTCCTGCCTCTGACAATGGTTCCCGGTATGGCCGGTATCCTCTTCAAGGAGCTGGGTTGGATCGTTACGATTGTGGTTTGTGTATCGACCGCAGCAGCCATCACCCTCACGCCTATGATGTCGGCCTACCTGCTGAAGGCCGATGGCAACCAGCACGACTACAAGGGTCTGGGTATCGTCTACAAGCCCATCGACAAGGCCCTGGCCTGGCTGGATGAGGCCTATGCCAAGTCGCTGAACTGGGTGGTAACCCACCGCAAGAAGACCCTGACGGCCCTGATGTCGATCTTCGTCGTCTCGTTGGCTCTGATTACGCAGGTACCCTCGGAGTTCTTCCCCCCGATGGATAACGCCCGCATCTCGGCCACGGTGGAGCTGGAGCAGAACATCGGTGTGGACTACACGGCCCGCATTGCCCGTCAGATCGACAACATCATCTACGACAAATTCCCCGAGATTGAGCTCGTATCGACCTCGGCCGGTGCCAACTCCTCGGACAACGCCTTTGCAGCCATGCAGACCACCGGCTCGCACATCATCAACTTCAACATGCGACTGCCTCGCTCGGGTGAGCGCGAGCGCTCGATCTTCCAGATCTCCGACCTGCTGCGTAAGGAGCTCGACAAGATCCCCGAGATCCGCCAGTACACCGTAACGCCGGGTGGTCAGCAGGGTGGTATGAGTGGTTCGAGTACGGTGAACGTCAAGGTCTTTGGCCACGATATGGACCTCACGAACAACATTGCCAACGACCTGAAGGAGAAACTCGCATCGCTGGACGGCATGCGCGACGTACAGCTCTCGCGCGACGAGCTGCGCCCCGAGCTCAACGTAGTCTTCGACCGCGACAAGCTCGCCTACTACGGCATGAACAGCGCCACGGCCTCGCAATTCGTGCGCAACCGCATCAACGGTTACGAGTGCTCGAAGTACCGCGAGGATGGTGACGAGTACGATATCGTCGTTCGCTACGGAGAGCCCTTCCGTACCTCGGTGAAGGATGTGGAGGATATCATCCTCTACGGCGGTCAGGGTCAGCCCGTAAAGCTCAAGGAGGTAGCCACGGTGCGCGAGGAGTTCGCCGCCCCCTCGATCGAGCGCGAGAACCGTCAGCGTATCATCACCGTAGAGGGTACCGTGGGTGACGGCGTGGCCCTGGGTGACATGGTGCCTATTGTGCAGAAGATCATCGACGAATACCCCACTCCCGACACCGTAACCCTGGAACTGGGTGGTACGATCGAGGATCAGGGCGAGGCCTTCTCGGATCTGGGTACGCTCTTCATCCTGATCGTGATCCTGGTCTACATCGTGATGGCTACGCAGTTCGAGTCGCTGAAGTACCCCTTCATCATCATGTTTACGATCCCCTTCGCCTTCACGGGTGTCTTCCTGGCCCTGTGGATGACCTCTACCCCTCTGTCGCTGATCGCTCTGATCGGTGGTATCATGCTCGTGGGTATTGTAACGAAGAACGGTATTGTAATGGTGGACTATATGAACCTCTTGATCGAGCGTGGCTCGAACGTCTTCGATGCTGTGATTGCCGGTGGTAAGAGCCGTCTGCGCCCCGTACTGATGACCTCGTTTACCACGGTTCTGGGTATGCTCCCGATGGCCATCGGTGGCGGTGAGGGTGCCGAGACCTGGCAACCCATGGGTATCGCCGTGATCGGAGGTCTGACCTTCTCGACCATTCTGACGCTCTTCGTGGTGCCTGTGCTCTATGCCATCATTGAGACCCGCGCCGAGAAGAAACGCGCACGCAAAGAGGCCGAGTTGGCAGCCGCAAATGCCTAAATCCCGGAAGCGTTAAAAAGTTTGAACCTAACAATTGGAAAAATGAAAGCTGTATTTATATCGTATAACCAGGCCCTGACGGATCGCGTAAACAAGATTCTGGATGATCAGGGAATACGCGGCTTCACGCGCTGGGCCCTCACCGAGGGTCGCGGATCGGTGGATGGCGAGCCTCACTACGGCACGCACGCCTGGCCCTCGATGAACACCTCGATCCTGGCCATCGTGGAGGATCAAAAGGTCGATCCCCTGCTGGAGGCCCTCCGCAAGATGGATGCCGCAACCAAGATGCAGGGCTCAAGAGCCTTCGTCTGGGATATCTGCCAAGCCATGTAGCTTCAATAAAAAACCCCGCCATGAGGCGGGGTTTTTTATTGCAACGAGTAACGATTTCTTATTGTCGAGAATACTACCCGAAATTATTCCGGTGCGTAAGCCTCATTGCTCATTGCTCATTGCGCTTCGAATGCGCTCGACGGCGGCTGTGGCACGTCGATAGAGATCAGCCAGATCGATGTCCTCGATACGGCGATTCTCGACCACCACACGGCCATTGACCAGGACCGTCTCGACGTCGGAGGCCTTGCAGCAGTAGACCAGATCCGAGACGAGATTATTGACCGGCTGGAGGTGGGGCTTCTGGATGTCGATCACAATCAGGTCGGCCAATGCCCCCTCGCGAATGATGCCCAGCTCTCCACCATGGCCCAGGGCTTCGGCTCCATAACGGGTAGCCATCTTCAGCACCTCCTCGGCAGGCAGTACCAGAGGATTCATCGACGAGACCTTCGCAAGGAACGAGGTGTTGCGCATCTCCTCCCACATATCCAAGTCGTTATTCGAGCAGGGGCCATCGGTACCGATCGTAGGGCACAATCCCTCTTCGAGGCACCGCCCGATCGGAGCAATGCCGCTCGAGATCTTCATGTTGCTCGTGGGGTTGTGGGCGATCTTCACCCCATGGCGAAGGAGGGTTTGGCGGTCGGCCTCATCCACATAGACACAGTGGGCGGCAATCAGACGGCTGTTCAAGAGGCCCAGGCTCTCAAGCCAGGCCACAGGGCGCATGCCGCTCATCTCGGCCACGGCGGCCATCTCGGCCTCGGTCTCGGCCACATGAATTGTCATGGGCAGATTGAGCCGATCGGCCAGGGCCTTGACCCGCAGCAGATTCGCTTTCGAGACGGTATAGGGGGCATGGGGTCCTACGCCGGCACGCACACGGTCGTTGCATTTGGGCAGCAGGGCCTCCAGGTCCCGCTCGAAGGCCTCCATATTGCTATCCAGACAACTGGGGCAGAGCAGGGCGCGGATGCCGAGTTTCAGGGCCGAATCGGCAATGCGGTTCTCGTCCCAATACATATCGACAAAGGAGGTAACGCCCCCCAGGAGCATCTCTACGATGCCGAGCTCGGCTCCCAGGGCCACCTCATCGGGGGTCTGCCGGGCCTCGAAGGGCCAGATATGGTCGTTGAGCCACTCCATCAGGGGGATATCGTCGGCATAGTTGCGCTGGAGGGTCATCGCCACATGGCAGTGGGTATTGACCAATCCAGGCATCAAGACACGGCCGCGGCAGTCGATCTCGCGGCAATCGGGGTGGTCGAGGCGGAAACGGGCAACCTCGGCCTCCGAGGCCGTGACTAAGGAGATCCGGTTGTCGAGAATACCCACCCAGCCCGTGAAGGGGGCAGGCCGTTCGTCTGTCAGGGTGAGGATCTGAGCCTCAGAGAGAAGAATTGATTTCTTATTCATCATTTGCGTTTATGATCTATAGAGTTCCCGCGAATCGTAAAGAGCTCGCGGCCCGTTTGGGAGTTCGAGAGGATTTGCACCACTTTATGGAAGGTCCCCGGCTCGGCCTTCAGGGGCTGGTAGGTCAGAGTGATCTTCCCCTCACCACCCGGCGGAACGGGGCGCTTGGAGAATTCGCTCTTCAGGCAGGAGCAGGAGGTGATCACCCGCATGAGGACCAGCGGCGTGGTCCCCTCATTGACAAAGGTGAGCTCGTAGCAGAGGTCGCCGCCACGGCGGTCCACTGTGCCGAAATCATACTCTGCGGCCGGGAGTACCATGAGGGCACCCTCACTCTTACGCGCCTCGCGGCGCTTGGTCTCTTCGGGCTGCTGTCCCCACAACGTGAGCGGGACAAGCAAAAGGATAGGCAGTAGTCGTCTCATGGTCATCTCGGGCTTTTCGATGGTTATCGGTTTCTTACTATCGTTTCAGGGTGAAGATGTAGGTGATCGTTCCCCCCTGCACAAAACTGCGACTCTCGGTGAATCGGGCCTGCATGGCCGCCTCACGGGCCTCACGGATCAGCGTGGGGTTAGAGGTGGTCGATCCTTTGGGTTCGTAGGTGGCCGCCGTGACACGCCCCGTGCGGTCTACGGCCACACGGATCACCACCCTACCCTCGGCATCGGATGTGTAGCGCGGGCGCGGCAGATCTCCCACCAGGCCACGCCCCTGAAGTCCCTTGTCGAGTTGGTCGTGGCCCGAGGGCGAGAGGCCAGCACCGTTGCCCGATGCCCGATCCTCCGAGGCCTCCTCGGCCTGCGTGTTGCCGGCATTCTCGGGGGCATCCACCCCACCCTGCGACTGCTTGAAGAGGGCTCGGGGATTGACCGTGCGGATCTCTTGATCCGTCCCTCGCACGGGCTCGGTCTGCTCCTCGGCAGCCACCTCACGGTGGTGCTGCGCCTCATAATGGTGCGGCTCCGGGCGCTCGGGCTCGGGCAGGGGCGCAAGCTCCACCAGGATCGGCTCCTTGGGAGGTGCGGCCGGCAGCTCGATGGAGAGGAAAAGGAGGGCTGCGATCAGCATCAGCAGATAGAGCAGCAGAGCCCCCCAGGCCCAGCGGCGCGAATATTGCGAGGTATTATCTTTGTAGTAGTTCAATGTCCAATGTTTAATGAGCAATGAGCAATGTTTAATGAGCAATGAGCAATGTTTAATGAGCAATGAGTAATGAGTAATGAGTAGTGAGCAATGAGCAATTATAGTAGGGACTCAGGATATTTCTACCGTTCTCACATCTCCCATATCTCCTATATCTCCCATATTTCCCATATCTCACAGCAACCCAAAAGGTTATTTTTTGTATTTTAGAGGAGCAGATTTCGACTCGAACGCAGACTGACGAAGATGGGCTGTACTTGAGGTACTGCCCATTTTCGGCAGACAAGGAGAGGTGAAAGATGCCCTATAAAATCAAAAAATTATGGTTGGGTAGCCAATAACATACGATACCCATTCGCTCGACCAATCTCCGAGACCTTGACAAACTCATCAACAATAACCGATTTGTCGCAGTGGATGGAGACGGTGGGTTCATGCTGTCCCTCAAGGCGGGCACGCAGGGTGCGCTCCAGCTCCTCGAGGTTGGCCACGGGCTGGGTCTCAACGTAGTAGTTCACTCCGGAGGCCGTCTTCTGGATGGTGACGGTCGTAATGGCCTTCTCCTTGAGCTGGTTCGAGCTCTTGGGGAGCACCACCTTGATCGCATTGGGGTTGATCAGCGTGGTGGCCATGAGCAGGAAGACCAGCAGGAGGAACATCAGGTCGGTCATCGAGGCCGACGAGAAGCTCTGATCAACCTTGGATCCGCGTTTGATTGCCATAGTCGGTTACTTTTGTACGGGTTGATTCAAGATATCCATAAAGGCGATCGAGTTGGCCTCCATGCGGAAAATCAGCTTTTCGATGCGAGCCACCAGGTAGTTGTAGCCGAAGTAGGCGGGAATACCCACGCAAAGACCGCCCACGGTGGTCACCATGGCCACATACATACCGCTCGAGAGGAGGGTCATATCGACCGTACCGCCCGCAGCCGCCATATCCATAAAGGTCTGCACCATACCGAGCACCGTGCCCAGGAAACCGATCATCGGGGCTCCTCCGGCGATGGTGGCTAAGAACGGAAGGCCGTTTTCGAGCTTCGAGACCTCGAGGTTGGCCACATTCTCAATGGCGGTCTGCACATCGGCCATCGGTCGCCCGATGCGCTCGATACCCTTCTCGACCATGCGGGCAATGGGGCTGTTGGTCTTCTTGCAGAGCTCAACGGCCACATTCATCTTCCCATCGGAGATGTAGTCGCGGATGCGGTGCATGAAGTTCATATCGAAGGTCGAGGCCTTGCGGATAGCCATGAATCGCTCCACGAAGATGAAGACCGCCACACCGCCCAAAAGGAGCAGTACCCACATCAACCATCCGCCCTTCAAGAAGAGCTCACCCAGACCCATGCGGGTCGTCTCTGCTGCCAGGTCGGCAGCCTGCAAAAGTGTAAACATCGCTTTATTCAGTTTTTAGTTATTAGTTTTCTATATTTTAGCTTATCCCTATTTTGAGCGTTTTACCGCTCTATCATTATGCCGCTTGGGGCACTATATCTCGTTGCTGCTGTACTGTATTCCGTTTTTTACCTCCCCTACTGCGGATCCGTCGTCTCGGGCTCTTCGGTCTCGGGATCGGGTTTCGGGAGTTGCTCACGGCTCACGCGGCGCTCTTCGCGGCGCTCCTTCTTCCGCTCTTCCTTTCGCTTATAGCGATCCCGGATGCGCCTCTTGAGATCCTTCCAGTTGTCGAAATCCTCCTTATAATAGATACCGATACCCGTCTCCTGCAGACCCTGCGTCTCGTCGAAGCGGTCGATGGTCTGCGTAAAGCCGCGCAACTTAAGGTTGCCGCTGCGGTCGATGAGCCAGGTGATGTAGGCCTCGCCCATGAAGTTCGAGACCTTCTGGTTGATCGCCTGCTTGTTGTCGAGCACATAGTTTCCTTCGAGCTCGATGAAGAGGCGGCCGTTCACCAGGTTGGTCGAGAGGCCGAAGTCCACCTCATCGCCCGTGAGCTCGGTCTCGGGGCGGTAGTTGAAGGTGATGTTGTAGGCATCGCCCGAGAGGAGACGCGTGAGCTGGTTGGAGAGGAGTTCGAAGCCCGTGGCGGCCGAGGCTACGGCTCCGATGTTGTCGCTCGAGGCCGTGGAGTTCTCGGGGTAGAAGCTGTTGAAGGCCACCAGATAGATGAACTGACGGGCAACGGTGGTCTCCGTATTGAGGATATTGTTCACCGCAGCCTGCGTCTCGGAGTCGGCATGGGGAACTCGGATATTGAAGGTCTTGGAGGGGTTGGTGAGGCGGTCACCGAGGTGAATGACACACTCCACAGGTACCTGGCGCGTGTAGGCGTTGCGATCAGCCGAGGTGGAGGCTCCGAGCAGAGGCTGAAGCGAGGCGCGCGTATTGTAGATGGCGTTGATGTTGAGCATGGCATCCATCGGCTCACCAGTCCACTGGATGGTGGAGCCCGACTCCAGGATGAACTTCTTGTTGATGACGTTCTGCAGGGTAAAGAGGTAGCTACCCTCCGTGATCGTATAGTCGCCCATCATCTCAAAGACGTTGTCGCGCGGATTGACGTGGATGTTGAGCAGGCCCTCGCCGCGACCCCGCATCACATCGCCCGCAGCGGGGTCGATCACCAGCTGGAAGTCGAGGTTCGGGTGGACGTTGAGCTCCAAGTTGATATCCATATTCCCCCCCGAGGCACTCTTGCGGCGGTTCTTCCGCTCGAAGAGCATACGCTTGCGCACCAGGTAGTCGGTCGTATCGAGCTCGGCCGCCGAGCGGAAGGTTACAAAGTCGGCCTTACCGACGTTCGAGCTGCCCGATAGAGGCATGAAGAAGGTGGAATTGTCCTCCGTCGAGGCATTGACGTTCATGCTCACCCCCATCTTGTCGCCCGAGATGCGAGCCGTGCCCGAGGCGTAGATCTTTCCGTAGAAGAGGTCGTTATCCTTAGCCGTGGTGTTGAGCACAAGCATCCTTTGGGGAGCCACACGCAGCTGGTAGGAGATATTCGAGAGGCGGTTCAGGTCGAGCGTGAAGTTCAGGCGGCCGCTGTTCTGCTCGCGGTCGAAGATCTCCACATCGCGGACCACCAGACGGTTGTCGGCCACGGCAACATGGGCCTCCGGAAGGCGGTACTCGACCCCGGTGAAGTCCACGCGCGTGGAGAGATCGCGGGCATCGAGCGATCCCATGAGTTCGGCCTTGCGCCCCTCGCCCATCAGGGTGAGGTCGGCCGAGGCGCTGCCCTGCGTATCGGAGATCACCCCTTTGAGAATCGGATTGAGCAGTTGCATGGGGATATAGTCAATACGGGCACGGGCATAGTAGCGGTTATCCGAGGGGCGGTAGTAGCCGCGGATGGCCGTATCGGCCCGCTGGCGGTCGATGACAAACATATTGGCACGGTTCTGCTCGAAGTCCCAATGCGAGAGCAGGCGGATCGGGTGGACCGGAATCTGCTCGTTGATCTTCAACGAGTCGATGCGGATATCGGCCGAGATCTCCCCCTCGCGCAAGACGGACTTCATGGTGGCCGATCCGTTGGAGATACCCTCGATGCGGTAGCCCATGGAGGCGGCAAAAGAGGTGAGGGGCGAGATGTTAAAGTTCTCGAGATTAAGGTAGAGCGAGTCGGCACGGCTGCGCGAGGCGACACCCGAGAGCAGCAGGCGCTCGTGAGGGTTGTAGAGCGAGAAGCTGTCGATGGTTATGAGCCGCTGCTGGAAGGTGATCCACTCGGAGCGGGCACTCCAGCGATCGGTGCCGATGGAGAGTTTCGAGGGGAGCAAGCGCAGGGTGAAGCGACGTCCCGTATCGATGCGCTCAATACCGCCCTCGAGGCGGAAGTCGGCATCCAGGCGGCTCAGCGAATCGGCAAAACGAGCCGAGAGATCGAAACGGTTGCGGGCGGCACCTCCCCTGAGGGCCACCTCGCGGAAGTGGAGCGACGAGAGGAAGAGGTCGCCGGCCTCCCCTTCGACCATGAGCGAGTCACCACGACTGCGGGCCGAGAGGCTGATTCCCATGGCCATGAGGTTTTTGCGCTCGATGTAGTCGGAGTGGAGCTTCAGATTCAGGGTCCCGAGCGAGGGGTTGTGCTGCAACTCGAGGATGGTACTGTCGGCCACCTCCAACCCCTGGGCCAGTGCATCGGTGATGGGGGTCATCTTCTTCACACGCAGCCAGAGCGAGGTCTGATCTTCGTCGGAGAGGTGGAGCGTATCTGCCGGAGCAGCTGCCACCTCGCGGTTGTAGAGGTCGGGCAGGTAGCTGCGCAGGGAGTTCAGCAGGGCCTGGAAGGCATCTTTATAGCCGCTCGGCGAGGAGAAGAGGGCATCCAGGTAGGGCGACTCGAGTTCGAGGTGGCGCATCTCGCCACGCTTGAGGGCCTGAACCGAGAAGAGGTCGCACCGCAGGCGGGTGTCGTTGTAGCGGTAGTAGGCATCGGAGATCCAGGCCATACCGTCCATCTCATTGATCGAGGGGAGGGTGATGCCGCCCTGGAGTTGCAGGGCAAGCAGCGAGACCGAATCGCGCAGGTTCAGGCGCATGGCCCTGAGGTCGGCACGTCGCAGGTCGAGGGAGAGGTCGTAGCGCGGAACTGTACGGCGCATATCGGCCGTGGCATCGAGCGTGAAGTCGGCAATGGCACTTGCGGAGTGGAGCGAAGCCTGGTAGAGCTTGCCGGCAACGGTACCGGAGAGGGTGAGCGAGTCATACTTTACGCGGTTGAAATCGAGCTCCGAGATGGTCGAGTAGTAGTAGAGCGAAGGGCCGCTCTCGCGGTCGATCACCCCTTCGGTTGTGGCATGGAGGGAGATGCCGCCCAGGCGCGGCTGCTCAAGGAGGCTCCCCAGGCCGAAGTCGCGGGTGGAGAGGGCGCCCTGCAGGCGATTGCGCTCTCCGTCATGGTGCATGGCCACCTCGGCCTCCAGGGTGCCGACCCCGGTGGCAGCGATGGCGCGGGCCGTGAAGTCGCTCAGCAGGCCCGAGAAGCGGCCCGAGAGCTCCACCTTGCCGGCCCGGCTCAAGATCCGGGTAACCCCATCGGGAAGGGCCTTTCGAAGGATGGCTCCGCTGAGTGTGCGGGCATCCTCGGCATGGGTACGCAACGAGTGGAGCTTCAGATCAAAACGGGTGCGCTTTGCCTCGGGAAGGCCGCGCATGTAGAGGTCGGCCCTCAGGCGCGAACCTCCCGCCGTCTCCAGATTCCAGATCTTACCCGTAAGCGAGGAGACCGTACCGCTCACATCGAGGTCGATATCGCGGGCCTCGAGGTGCCAGTCGCGAAGCGAGGGGGCAAAGTAGGCCACATCGTTCGTCGAGAGCGACGAGTGTTCGAACTGCGCCTCCATATTGACCCGTTCGACAAAGTACTTATACTCCGACCAGTCGTTGCCCGAGAGGTCGAGGGAGGTGATGTTGAGTTCAGATTCGGGAGTGAGGATGCGGGCACCGGCCAGCGCGATACGCCCCGGCCCCACGAAGAGGTGGCCCGAGAAGTCGTCAAAGCGGAAGCCCGTCTGTTCGGTGGCGGTGAGGTGGTCGAGCACACCCGAGATCTCGGGGCCCGAGATCGAGAAGTCGTCCAGCCGTCCCCACATATCCATCAGGCGCATGTCGGCCCAATTGATGCCGTAGTCGTGGCGGCGCGGGGCATTCCGCTTGAGCCAGAACTCCATCTGCTCGAACTCCAGGTGGCGGAAGAGCAAGCCGAAGGGCTCTTTCTTCTCGCGGGGCTCCTTGCGCTTCAGGCGATCCACCACCTCCTTGATGTTCATCACCCCGCGCGAGCTCTCCCTGAGGTGGAACTTGGCCTCCTGCAGCAGCACATCCTCGAAGCAGAGATCACCCCCCAGGAGTCCCAGGTTGGCAATCGAGGCCTCCAAGCGCCGGGCATAAAGCAGGGTGTCGCAATCAAAATCTTCGACATAGAAGCCCTCGAGCTCCACGCGGTTGAAGAATCCGATCTTCAGGCGGTCGATGCCGACCTGCACCCCCAGCTTCTCGCTCGCCAACACGGTAACCCGCCGGGCAAGGTGGCTCTGCACCCCCTCCAACTGGAGCATCAGGGCGAGCAACACGGGCAAAAATATCGCAACAAGCAGCAGCGTTGAGATCATCTTTGCCAATATTTTTATACCTTTGCGCATGAAACGGGTTGTTATAATTGGCAAAGATAGCAAAAAACGAGCAAAAAACCATAACTTCAACCCCCATTTTGCCCAGTTTTTTAACTATCATATAGTTAAACCCGAAAAAACGAGTAGCAACAACACCTCGCAAAGAGGGCAGACCAAAGACCGAATACAATGGATATTACCATCTTGGGTATCGAATCGTCGTGCGACGACACCTCGGCAGCCGTGATTCGCAACAACGTTCTTCTCTCGAACGTGATTGCTTCGCAGGCCGTACACATCCGCTACGGGGGCGTGATCCCCGAACTCGCCTCGCGGGCCCACCAGCAGAACATCGTGCCGGTGATCGACACCGCCCTCAAGGAGGCCGGCATCACAGCCGACAAGCTCGATGCCATCGCCTTCACACGCGGCCCCGGACTCCTGGGCTCGCTCATGGTGGGTGTCTCATTCGCCAAAGGGCTCTCCATTGCCCACAACATCCCCCTGGTGGAGGTCAATCACCTACAGGGACACATCCTCTCGCACTTCCTCGACCTGCCCGAGCGGGAGCTCCCCCACCCCGACTTCCCGTTCCTGTGTCTGCTCGTCAGCGGCGGCCACACCCAGATCGTGCGTGTAGATTCGCCCCTCGAGATGGAGATCATCGGCACCACCATAGACGATGCTGCAGGTGAGGCCTTCGACAAGTGCGCCAAGGTGATGGGACTCCCCTACCCCGGCGGTCCGGTGATCGACCGCCTGGCCAAGGAGGGCAACCCCAAGGCTTTCCGCTTTGCCAAGCCCCATGTGGCCGACCTGGACTACTCCTTCTCAGGACTCAAGACCTCGTTCCTCTATACCCTGCGCGATGAGGTGGCTGCCAACCCCGACTTCGTGGAGCACCACAAGGCCGACCTCTGCGCCTCACTGCAGCGCACCATCGTCGAGATCCTGCTCGACAAGCTCGTCAAGGCCTCGAAACTCACCGGTATTCGCGATATTGCCATCGCTGGTGGCGTGTCGGCCAACTCGGGCCTGCGCGACGGAATCGTAAACGAGGGACGAAAGCGCGGCTGGCGCACCTTCCTGCCCGAGTTCAAATTCACGACCGACAACGCTGCAATGATCGCCCTCTCGGGCTACTACCGCTACCTGAAAGGCGATTTGGCCTCGTTGGACGTGGCTCCAATCGCCCGCCTCGAAGAGCTGAACGCCGCATCAAAGGTCACCGCAGAGGAGTAGATTTTTTCAACGAATCAAAAAAATAAGGGAGATTCTACAACTCAGGTCAAGTTGATTTTGAAAATTATCTTGACAAAAAGAACAAAAAAAAAGAGAACAAACATAGCAAAAAAGAGCTATATTTGTCCCCCGAATCGAGACGCACGGTTCCATTGAGCCGTGCGTTTTTTTGTTTTATTTTTAGATTTAACGAATTATGAAATGGCGAACTTCGGTTCGCCATTTTTTCTAAGTAAAACCCCTGATTACTGACTACTGTTTACTGATTTTAATTGGCAAATCGTATCTTGGTTTTGTGTTTTGGGCGGGTGATCTCCTGCTCGACGATTCCGGTGAGCACATCGGCGGCATCGTGCCAGCGGTTGGCGCGAAACTGGCGGCGGTAGGTCACCAGGTGGTTGTGGAAGTCGGGCCAGAGGTCACGCCAGGCGGCAGGCATACGGATGTTGTGGAGCACCGTGGCGGCATGGGAGAGGATGCGGGCCTCCTTGTTGTCGGACTGGTGAAACCACTCGACCCTGACGCGTGGGACGAGCCGCTGCACGGCGCGAGCAAAGCCTCGACCGCCATTGTTGCTCTCCACCAGGGCGGTGCGCGTAGAGGAGCGTTGGAGCATCTCGGCCACGAGTTGTTCGGTGAGCTCCATCGCCTCGCGCGAGTAGACCACATCCGTGAGATAGACCACCCCATCGGGATCGACCGCATAGCTCACCGAGCAGAGGTAGTCGTCACCGGCATCGGCCGTATCGGTGTAGTTGGCCCACCGCACCACCTCGCGGGGCAGGGTATCGTAGGTGGCGAAGTGGTCGCCGTAGAGGAGTCCCTCGGCGGCTGAGGGGTGCCCCTGGTACATGCACTCGAAGCGCACGGGGTCGAGGCGGCGCTTGGCCTCGAGGAGCTCCACCGACTGCTGCTCGGGCCAGAGGGCCTCACCCTCGGTGCGGGGATCCACCTCGGAGGGACGGGAGCGCTGCAGGGCCTCGAAGTTCAGGTGGAGCCACCCCTCACGGGGGAGTTCGTCGAGCTGCGACCAGGAGGTGAAGGGGACCACGGGCTCGAGTTTGGAGAGGGTGCCGATCAGATCCTCCTCATGCCAGCGCGTGAAGACGATCAGCTCACGCGAGAGGTTGTGCATGCGGGTTTTGACAACCGAGGTGTACCACTCCCAACAGTTATCACGAATCAGGGGCGAATTGGCCTCCATGGCATCCTTATAGAGGTCGTCGAGGATAAAGCAGTCCACGCGGTTACCCGTCAGCGACCCCTCGCGCCCCACCGAGAGGATGGAGCCGAGATGGTCCACCACCTCAGCCTCGTCGGCCGTGCGGATGTAACCCGAAGGTTTCGTGCCTCGCTTCAGGCGCGTTTCGGGAAAGAGTGCCTCATACTCCGCCGAGTCGATGATGCGTTGCACGCGGCGGTTGAAGCGCGAGGCCAGCGAGGCCGAGTAGGAGGCTATGGCCACCCGCTGATCGGGATCGAGCCCCAGCAGGTAGGCCGGCAGCAGGGTCGTGGAGCCGAGGCTCTTGCCGTGCTGCGGGGGCATGGTGACAATCAGGCGGCGCACTCGCCCCAAGGCAAAAGCCTCCAGGAGGCGATAGTAGGTGCGATGAAAGGGGGTGAACTCCACAAAGGGGTAGACCTCACGCACAAAGGTCTCGAATCCTACTGCCATGGCTGCACCAAATTTTCGAGACCGAGTTCACCAAACGAGAAGTCGTTGTCCAGCACGCCCGCCGCACAGGCCGTGTGAAACTCCCACCAGACGGGAACCACCGAGCGCACACGACTCCCTTCCCCCTCAGGCATCCCCGATGAGGTGCGCCACACGACACACGAGGTGACCAAACGACACGCCACCCCATCCTCCGAGTTGAGCTCTACAGCCCCCGAAAAGTAACCCTTGTCACCGATGGCCTCCATCAGACGGTCGGCCACCTCGCGGTAAAGTTGAGTTGAAACGGAATAAATCATTACAGTTAAATATTTTTACTAAAATTATTTGGTTATGTTCAGCGAATTGCTTACCTTTGTCGGTACAAAGATATATTCAATAATTGTATTTTGATACCAGAAAAGTAAATTATTTATCATAAAAATTTCTGATAGGAGGATGAAAGGAGATTGGATAAAGCAGATACGCAAGGAGCTAAAGCTCACGCAACAGCAACTTGCAGAGCGACTTGGGATCGGTAAGGCAGCCCTTTCGATGATCGAGACGGGGCGGGCTTCGCTGACAACGCGCAACAAAAATATTTTGGTTCAAGAATTGAACGTGAATCCCGACTTCCTCGAGACGGGGCGCGGGCAGATGTTCAATGCCGAGCCCGATCTGCAGGCCTACCGCCACCGCACGGACAACTCGCTGCCCTTACAGAGCGTACCGCTCTACTCGGTGGAGGGGACGGCGGGGCTCGTGCCTCTGTTCACGGACAGTAGCAGCAACAAACCGGTGAACTACATCCACATCCCCAACCTGCCGAAGTGCGACGGGGCGATCTATGTGGCGGGCGACTCGATGTATCCGCTTCTCAAGAGCGGCGACATTGTCCTCTACAAGCAGCTCTCGGACCTGGGCGACATCTTCTGGGGGGACATGTACCTGCTCTCGATCGAGATCGACGGCGAGGAGTACATCACCGTGAAGTATATTCAGAAGTCGGAGCGTGAGGGGTATGTGAAGCTCGTGAGCCAGAACCCCCACCACGCCGACAAGGAGATCGCCATGGATCGCATTCGGGCCTTAGCCCTGGTCAAGGCCTCGATCCGCATGAACTCCATCCGATAAGGAAAAGGGGTAAAAATTGTCAAAAGTGTGGGATTTTACACCAATCATGCGGGATCGTTTCACAATAATTTATACCTTTGTAAAAGGAGATAGAAAAATTCAAACGAAAAAACGAACAAGCAAGAACCTATATGAAAACCAACTACGAAATTCGCTATGCTGCGCATCCCGAGGATGCCAAGCACTATGACACGGCACGCATTCGCCGCGACTTTCTGATCGAGCGCCTCTTCGCCGACGACGAGGTGAACATGGTCTACTCGATGTACGACCGCATGGTGGTGGGCGGCGCAAAGCCCGTAAACGAGGCGCTCCGTCTGGAGGCGATCGACCCCCTGAAGGCCCCTTCGTTCCTTGCCCGTCGCGAGCTGGGCATCTTCAACGTGGGTGGCAAGGGCCGCGTGAAACATGGCGACGAGTGGTTTGAGCTCGACTACAAGGAGGCCCTCTACCTGGGTGCCGGAGAGCGCGAGGTACTCTTCGAGAGCCTCGACCCCCAGAAGCCTGCGAAGTTCTATTTCAACTCCTGCGTGGCCCACTGCACCTACCCCGACAAGAAGATCACCAAAGCCGATGCCGTAGTGGCCCACATGGGCTCCCTGGAGGGCTCCAACGAGCGCAACATCAACAAGATGATCGTAAACCAGGTACTCCCCACCTGCCAGCTGCAGATGGGTATGACCGAGCTCGCCCCGGGCAGCGTATGGAACACCATGCCGGCCCATGTGCATGCCCGCCGCATGGAGGCCTACTTCTACTTCGACCTCCCCGAGGATCAGGCGATATGCCACTTCATGGGCGAGGTCAATGAGACACGCCACCTCTGGATGAAGGGCGACCAGGCGGTCCTCTCACCCGAGTGGTCGATCCACAGCGCCGCCGCAACCCACAACTACACCTTCATCTGGGGTATGGGCGGCGAGAACCTCGACTACGGCGACCAAGATTTCTCCTTAATTACCGACTTAAAGTAAGGGAGAACAACGCTCTTCAAGTGGCACCGAAAAGCCCCTCGCAAAGAGCCGAAAACAGGTAATTAAGAAGATATTTCATACAGACAATCCCTCTAAATCCCCACTTTGAAATGGGGGGCTTATTCGGGGAAGAATGAATAATTATAAGGATAAATAGAAAATATGAATAATCTGTTTCGTTTAGACGGCAAGGTGGCTCTGGTGACGGGAGCTGCCTATGGTATCGGCTTTGCCATTGCCGAGGCGCTGGCTTCGGCCGGAGCGAAGATCGCCTTCAACTGCCGCGAGGAGCACCACCTGGAGAAGGCCCTGGCCGACTATCGCGCCAAGGGGATCGAGGCCCGCGGCTACCTCTGCGACGTGACCGACGAAGAGCAGGTGCAGGCCATGGTGGCCCAAATCCGCGAGGAGCTCGGCGCAGTGGATATCTTAGTCAACAATGCCGGAATCATCAAGCGCATCCCAATGCATGAGATGTCGCGCGAGGAGTTCCAGCAGGTGATCGACATCGACCTCGTAGGCCCCTTCATCGTCTCGAAGGCGGTGATCCCGGGAATGATCGAAAAGGGACACGGCAAGATCATCAACATCTGCTCGATGATGTCGGAGCTGGGGCGCGAGACGGTCTCGGCCTACGCCTCTGCGAAGGGCGGCCTCAAGATGCTCACGCGTAACATCTGCTCCGAGTATGGCGAGCACAACATCCAGTGCAACGGCATCGGCCCGGGCTACATCGCCACGCCGCAGACCGCTCCGCTGCGCGAACGCCAGGCCGACGGCTCACGCCACCCCTTCGACTCCTTCATCGTGGCCAAGACCCCCGCAGCCCGCTGGGGCACGCCCGAAGACCTGATGGGCCCGGCGATCTTCCTGGCCTCCGAGGCCTCGAACTTCGTCAATGGCCACATCCTCTACGTCGATGGCGGCATCCTGGCCTACATCGGCAAACAACCCTAAAGCCTCCTCTTCATCCGGCTTTCATATTTCATGCTTTCTTGGGGGATACCCAAGAAAGCATGAAATCAGGAAAGGTTATTCAAAATTATTTTCCTTGCTGTTGCTCATTGCTCATTACTCATTACTCATTACTCATTACTCATTGCTCATTACTCATTCCCCAAAGTCGTCCTCCCGAGGAGCCGCAGGCGACGTGGGGATCTTTTTATGGGCGAAATATCACAACGAAAAGTCGCAGATAAAAAGATGGCCACGTCGGTTGCTATAGCAACCTCCTCGCCATGACGCGGTGGCAGCAGGGGACAGTAGGGGTGATTCCTAATTGCTAATTGCTCATTGCTCATTGCTCATTACTCATTACTCATTACTCATTACTCATTGCTCATTACTCATTACTCATTGCTCATTCCCCTCCTCGCCATGACGCGTATAGAGCAATTCCTCATCGAGCAACTCTTTTCGCATTTTTTAAGGCTCAATTTTTTAGTCCTGGATTTCAAATAACCAACCGATTTGCATCACTGATTATCAATCACTTACAAAATTCGGGGGGGGGCAATTTCAAGGTAGAAAATCAAAAAAAAAGAGGAAAAAATTTTGTTTTATAGAACATATTTTGTACTTTTGCGATGTAAAGCACAACTATTATATATAGATCGCTTTTGGGGCTGCGGACTACCCCTCCGGATCGGAGACGGTGCCGCGTGTCGGACGAGCCGGCCCAGCCCTGCCTGCCTCACCCTCGGATCGGTGCACGAACCTTGGGTGGGGGAATAGAAGATATACCCCTAAGTCAAGGATGACAACTGACGCTTCACTTGAATGCTGGTATGCACTCAAGGTATTCTATAATAGAGTTTTCCAAATCGAATCTGTGCTTAAAGAGCGCAATGTAGAGGTTTATATCCCATTGCGCAGTGTTGAGCGTGTGGTACAAGGCCGCAAGGTCCGCCGGCGGATTCCGGCCGTAGCTTCGTTGATGTTCATGCGCTGCCAGGAGCAGCTTGCAGGCGAGATTCAGCGAGAGCTGCGCGGTCAAGCGATGGTCTACACCGATCGCGAAACCCATTCTCCGTATGCAATCCCCGAGGAGCAGATGCGCCGCTTCATCCAGATCACCTCATTAGAGGATCAGGGATTGGAGTATCTGGGCGAGCCGAAGCAGGAGTGGACCACAGGCCAGCGCGTAAGGGTAACCGGCGGTATCTTCAAGGGTACCGAGGGGTACATCCACCGCATCAAGGGCAACCATCGCCTCATTGTAGCCATAGAGGGCGTGGTAGCCGTAGCCACCTCCTACATCCCCTCCGCATTTTTGGAGCCCATAGCGCAAGAGGCGCAATAAGGAAACGGGGAAAAGAGAGGAAAGCCATAAAAGGAAAAGGCTAAAAATTTAACAATCAGCCTGAAAGAGGCAAATTAAGGTGCCCCCTGACGCTTCGGGCACCCATCCCAGAAAAAACAAACACAAGGGTTGGCGATCAAAGCCACAGCCCCGCACGACGAAGGCGATTTGCCTTCGTTAGGAACGTCTAACATAAAATTCTACACATGTATCGTCTGATCGAAAAGTTGCACTTGGACCGCTACCTGAGCGCCAAGCTGATTCTTGCTATCGATTTGGGACTCTCTGTGCTCGCCTCGTTATGCGCCCTCATGCTGGCCGAGCTGTTTGTCTCGTCCCTGATGCCCATCGGAAAGTTTGCGCTCTACTGGCTGGTAGGTTCGATTCTCTTCTCGGGCCTCTGCTTCTACCTCATGCGCACCTACCACGCGGTGATCCGCCACTCTTCGTTGCGCGAGATCGGGCGCTTCGCCCTGGCCGTCATCGGCAAGGAGTTCCTGCTCTTCTGGGGGATGTGGTTCTGGCCCTCGATCACCTTCACCTGGCCCCACGCCATCGCCCTGCTGACCCTCGACGGGCTGTTGTCGCTTGCGTTCCTGGTGCTGATGCGTGTGCTGATGATCGTGGTCTACGACCTGATGAAGAGTCGCATCCGCTCGCGCCGCACACGCCTGAATGTGCTGGTCTACGGCACGAGCGACAAGTCGGTGGCACAGGTTACGCGCCTGCAAAACTCGCCCCACTACCAGGTGGTCGGCTTCCTGACCTACGGACCCCGCCTGAAGAACCACATGATAGCCGATTGCCGCGTCTACTACTTCGAGAAGCAGGAGAGCATGGAGTTCCTCAAGGAGCGCTACGACGTGGATGCCGTCCTCTTTGCCAACAACGAGGAGGCGAAATTCGAACAGGAGCGACTGATCCGCTACTGCATGGATACGGAGTTGAAGATCCTTGTGGCCCCGCCCATTGACGAGGTAATCGACGGCAAGGTGATGCGCCAGTCGATCCGTGAGATCAAGATCGAAGACCTCTTGGGTCGCCCCGAGATCAAGATCTCGATGGAGGAGATCATCGCCAACTTCCGCGACAAGACCATCTTGGTGACGGGCGCTGCGGGCTCCATCGGCTCGGAGCTCTGCCGTCAGCTGGCCACCTTCGGCATCCGCGAACTGATCCTCTTCGACAATGCCGAGACCCCGATGCATAACATCCGCCTCGAATTGGAGGAGCGCTACCCCAACCTGAAGTTCATCCCCGTGATCGGCGATGTACGCCTCAAAGCACGCCTCGACTTCGCCTTCCGCCACTACCACCCCCAGGTGGTCTTCCACGCTGCCGCCTATAAGCATGTGCCGCTGATGGAGGAGAACCCCTGCGAGGCGGTCTATGTCAATGTGGCCGGATCGCGCAACGTGGCCGACAAGTGTATCGAGTACGGCGTAGAGAAGATGGTGATGATCTCAACCGACAAGGCGGTGAACCCCACCAACATCATGGGTTGCACGAAGCGCCTGGCCGAGATCTATGTGCAGTCGTTGGGTCTGGCCATCGAGCAGGGAAAGGTTGCCGGCAAGACCAAGTTCGTGACCACCCGTTTCGGCAACGTCTTGGGCTCCAACGGCTCGGTGATCCCCCGCTTCCGCGAGCAGATCGGCAAGGGCGGCCCCGTAACGGTTACCCACCCCGAGATCACGCGCTTCTTCATGACCATCCCCGAGGCCTGCCGCCTGGTGATGGAGGCCGCCACGATGACCTCGGGCAACCAGATCTTCGTCTTCGACATGGGCGAGTCGGTCAAGATCGCCCAGCTGGCCGAGCGCATGATCAAACTCGCCGGATTCACCCCCAACCGCGACATCAAGATCGAATTTACGGGTCTGCGACCGGGTGAAAAGCTCTATGAGGAGGTCCTCTCCAACGCCGAGAATACCCTGGCCACCGACCACGACCGCATCCGCATCGCCAAGGTGCGCGACTACGACTATGCAGAGGTGGTAACCGCCACCGACCGCCTCGAGGAGTTGGCCAGCGAGGTCGAAATCCCCGACATGGTGCGCCTGATGAAACGAACCGTACCCGAGTTCAAATCCAAGAACTCACACTTCGAAGAGTACGACCACGAAATCGAAAACCAGAACAAGAATAAATAGGTATAAGCGAGATGAAACGGGTATTGGTAACCGGATCGGCGGGATTCATAGGTTCGCGGTTGGTATTGCGGTTATTGTCCGAGGAGCCAGGGATTGAGATCGTGGGTTTGGACTCAATGAACGACTACTACGACGTTCGGATCAAGGAGTACCGTCTTCGGGAGTTGTCGGAGGCTGCGGCGGCACATGTCGAGAGCAAGTGGCACTTTGTGCAGGGGAACCTGGCAGACAAGGCGCTGATCGACCAGCTCTTTGCGGAGTACGACTTCGACGTGGTGGTGAATCTCGCGGCCCAGGCCGGAGTGCGTTACTCGATCACCAATCCGGAGGCCTACATCGAGAGCAATCTGGTGGGCTTCTTCAACATCCTGGAGGCCTGTCGCCACAGCTACGACGGAGGTCGCAAGGGGGTGGAGCACCTGGTCTACGCCTCCTCATCTTCGGTCTACGGTTCGAACAAGAAGGTCCCCTACTCCACGGACGACAAGGTGGACAACCCGGTCTCGCTCTACGCGGCGACCAAGAAGTCGAACGAGCTGATGGCCCACGCCTACTCGAAGCTCTACAACATCCCCTCGACGGGCCTTCGATTCTTCACGGTCTACGGCCCTGCCGG
>SUZM01000011.1 GCA_015059965.1 Rikenellaceae bacterium | reverse complement strand
ATCAAGGTTTTGAGGTCTTCCAACTTCATATGTCGGCTCTTGCGTTTAGGCAACGGTGGATGCAGTCGGCAGTAAGGATCTCTACGCAAAGTGCCTTGACTGACGGCTCGCATTGTCATCTTTTTCAGCCTATACAAATGTTCGTGTACCGTCTTGGGGCTTAGACGGCAATCGCTTTGCAGGAATATCTCAAAGTCGTCATAGAACACCTTGTCAAGGCTTCGCAATGTGACATCTTCCACACCTCGTTTCTCCTGAATAAACGCTGCAAGGTGCTTGTATGAACGTTGGTAACAGTCGTAGGTCTCCTTGATTCTATCCACACCAACACGCTTTTTGAACTCCTCGTTATGCTCACGGAAGAGGGCGAGCAATGTTACAGGCTTTTGGCCGATACCCTTGACTGCGTTCTTGACAAGTTCTGCGGTAACAAAGCCTAAGCTCTTCTTGATATGGTTGTAGTGGCCCGTAATCTCTTTGGTAAGTTCGTCAATGGCTCTGTTTACCGTTACGGCATTCTCGCTGCGACCATCAGCACGTCCTTTCTCTGGATTCCATATGGCAGGATTAACGGATACTTTCGTGCCGATTTGTTCCCATTCGGCATCAATACTGACTTTGCACAATAGTTGGCACATACCATCCTTGCGTACTTTCGTGCGGTTGATGTAGAACAATATGGCGAAGGTGCTGCGACGCTTCGTGTTCTGGTTATCTGTATTCTTGTCTGTTTTCATATATAGTCGTTTTAATGGTTGTCAAATGGCGATTGTAAAACGTTCACTAATCTTGTTGTCTAATCTCTTGGTATCTGCATTTATCTTGTCATCGGTAACTTTCGCATATATCTGAGTAGTATCCACCCGTGTATGTCCCAGCATCTTGCTGACCGTTTCCAATGGTACACCATGCGAGAGAGTAATCTCTGTAGCGTATGTATGTCTGGCGGCATGAAAGACTATTCTTCGCTCGATACCGCATATTGCAGCAATCTTTTTCAGGGAAAGATTTACATCAGAATTACAATACATTGGCAACAATTTTCCGTTAGGCTCTACATCACGATACTTTTTAAGTATATGAATAGGTACATCAAGGAGCGGAACTTCATACTCGACTTTGGTCTTCTTACGAGATGTTCTTATCCATAGTGTACCTTCCTCGTCCGTAACCAAATCCTCTTTGGTCAACATACACATATCTCCATAAGATATTCCGGTGTAGCATGAGAACAAGAATAAATCTCTGACGATGTAAAGTCTTGCATTATGCAATGGTGTTGTCATCATCAGTTCCAGTTCCTCTGCCGTGAGATACTTCTGTTCACGCTGTGGGCGTTCAGGTTCATATCCCCAAAATGGATTGAAGGTAAGAATACCGTCTGCTATGGCTTCATTGATAATGGTTCTAAAAGAGGTTGTAAGATGGACTATCGTACCAAGAGCCAAATGGCAGTCTGTTCGTAAGTGAAGATCATATTTCTCGATAAACGAACGATCCAATGCCGTAAAGGGAATATCTGTCAATTTGTATTTCTCATTGAGGAATTTCTCTACATGCATATAGGCGTACTTGTAAGCACGGAGGGAACCTGCGACACGGTTCACACCTACACGCTTCTCGAAGTTCTTGATGAAGGCGCGGAAATAACTCATCAAGGTCTGCTGCCCCGAAGCCATACCCAAAAGCAGGCACTTGACATCTTCGGCACTTACTCCTTCTCGTATTGCCGATTGTTCTTGATAGATATGTAGAGCCGAGGCTCTGATTTCGTCTAACTGACGATTGATTTCGCGTGCTGCGACACTCTTACCCGTAGCACGACCTGAGTGCCACATCGTATGTGGGACCGACATTTTCACACTGAATGCCGCCTCGGAGTACTTGCCGACATTCAACCTTGCCATTACGGGACAGTTTCCTTTGGCATCTGCTTCGCTCTTTTTAAGGTAGAACGACACCTTTACATCTGCCTGATTCATAACTCATTTCTTTGGTTGCAAAAATAAATTTTACAGAGTTAATGAACGGCATGTAGAACATAGCGGAACAAGGCAACAAGTACTTGACTATTAATCTCATTCTCGTATTTTTCTTCCAACGAGAAAAAATGATTACCTTTGTCAGTGCAATGATAAAAAAAACAAGCGTTCTTTGTGGCTGTTGTAGGGTATGTGCAAGAGATTAAAGATGCTTTTTCTACCAACTTTCCCTTTAATATAAAGGCAACGGATAGGTAGCAATTCTTTCTCTAACACCCACCATATTCGGCTCCTTCTGCCAAATTTAACAATATGGTGAGGTAACACAAAAATGGTATATGTACCAACCACTTATCAAATTTCACCCTCATCCTGCCATTTTTACGCAAGTTCTTCGTATATTTGTACGTTAAGAGCAAAGACTATGGCCGAAGAAAAGAGCTCCGGAAAGGAGAAAAAATATGTGGAGACCCCCCTGATGAAGCAGTACTACCAGATCAAGGCAGTACACCCCGATGCGATTCTGTTGTTTCGCGTAGGGGACTTCTACGAGACCTTTGGCGAGGATGCCATCAAGGCGAGTGGGATTCTGGGCATCACCCTCACGCGCCGGGCCAACGGCGCCGCCTCGTTTGTCGAGTTGGCCGGCTTCCCCTATCATGCCGTCGACACCTACCTGCCGAAACTGGTGAGGGCGGGTGAGCGCGTGGCCATCTGTGAGCAGCTCGAAGACCCCAAGACCGTGAAGGGTCTTGTCAAGCGCGGAGTGATCGAACTCGTTACGCCCGGCGTGGCGATGGGCGACAATATCCTGCCCGCAAAGGAGAACTCCTTTCTGGCCTCAATCTACTTTGGCAAACAGTGCACCGGAGCCGCCTTTTTGGACATCTCGACCGGAGAGTTCTATGTCGCCGAGGGATCGGACAACTACATCGACAAGCTCGTCTCAAACCTCCGCCCCAAGGAGATCCTCTACCAACGAGGATCGGAGGAGCGTTTTTCGAGTATCTTCGGTACGCGCCACTACACCTATCGGCTCGACGAGTGGGTCTTCTCCGAGGAGGTGAACCGCGAGAAGCTCTGCAAGCAGTTTTCCACCTCTTCGCTCAAGGGCTTCGGCGTGGATCACCTGACGAGCGGCATCTCGGCTGCCGGGGCCATCCTCTACTACCTCGAATTTACCGAACACCGCGACACGGCCCACATCGACTCCATCTCACGCATCGACCAGGAGGAGTATGTCTGGATCGACAAATTCACAATTCGCAATCTGGAGCTCTTCTCATCGAACGCCTCACGCGAGCGGTGCGGCTTTGCCGATGTGATCGACCGCACGCTGACCCCGATGGGAGGTCGCAGGCTGAAACGATGGGTGGCCATGCCCGTAAAGTCGATCGAGGAGATCAACCGCCGCCTCGATGTGGTGGAGCACCTCACCCGCGACGGGGAGTTTGCCGAGGCCCTCAGAGAGCAGATCACGCGCGTAGGCGACCTGGAACGCATCCTCTCACGCATCGCCACGGGGCGCATCCTGCCCCGCGAGATGATTCAGCTGAAGACAGCCCTCGAGGCTGTGGAGCACCTGAAGGCCCTGCTGGATTCGACCGACTCGGAACCTTTGAACAGCCTGGGAGCAGAGATCGATCCGCTGTCGGAGGTACGCGAACGGTTGGCCCGAGAACTCTACCCCGACCCGGCAAACCAACTCCAGAAGGGGGGATTCATCGCCCCGGGGGTGGATGCCGAGCTCGACGACCTGAGGCGCATTGCCCACCACGGCAAGCAGGTTCTGGACCGGATCCTGGAGCGCGAATCCGAGCGCACGGGGATCCCCTCACTCAAGATCAGCTACAACAACGTCTTCGGCTATTATATAGAGGTGCGCAACACGCACAAAGACAAGGTCCCCGAGGATTGGATCCGCAAGCAGACCCTGACGGCTGCCGAGCGCTACATCACCGAGGAGCTCAAGGAGTATGAGCAGAAGATTCTCGGCGCCGAGGAGCGGATGCTGCAAATCGAACAACGCCTCTATCAGCAACTCATTGCCGACCTCTCGCGCACAATCCCCACCCTGCAGCGCGATGCCGGCGCGATCTCGCGCTTGGACTGTCTGCAATCCTTTGCCCGCCTGGCCGTCGAACGCCGCTACACGCGCCCCGAGCTCAACGACGGCAAGCGGATCGAGATCCGCGAGGGTCGCCACCCCGTGATCGAGATGTTGCTGCCCGTGGGGGAGGAGTATATCCCCAACGACGTTACGCTCGATGAGAAGGAGCAGCAGATCATCATGATCACCGGACCCAACATGTCGGGTAAATCGGCCCTGCTGCGCCAGACAGCCCTGATCGTGCTGATGGCCCAAATGGGTATGTTCGTGCCGGCCAAGTCGGCCCGAATCGGTGTGGTGGACAAGATCTTTACGCGTGTGGGGGCCTCGGACAACATCTCACAGGGAGAATCGACCTTCATGGTTGAGATGCTGGAGTCGGCCGCCATCCTCAACAACATCTCGGATCGCAGTTTAGTGCTCCTGGACGAGATCGGCCGCGGCACAAGCACCTACGACGGCATCTCGATCGCCTGGGCCATGGTCGAATACCTGCACAACCACCCCTCGGCACGCGCCAAGACCCTCTTCGCCACCCACTACTTCGAGCTCAACGAGATGGAGCAGATGTACCCCCGGGTGAAGAACTACCATGTGAGCGTCAAGGAGTTGGACGGATCGGTCGTGTTCTTACGAAAACTCCTGCGCGGCAGCTCCGAACACTCGTTCGGTATCCACGTGGCACAACTCGCCGGCATGCCCTCCTCGCTAGTAAACCGTGCGGATGAGATCCTGAAGAACCTGGTGCAGGTCTATGGCCAGAACGAAATTGTCCCCTCGAAGAGCCTGAAGGAACGCGGTCGCAAACGCGCCTCGGTGCGCGAGACCGTCGAGGAGCTCTCGCGGGCACAGGAGATGCAACTCTCGATGTTCCGCCTGGACGACCCCGTACTGGTGCAGATCCGCGACCAGATCAAGGGGATCGACATCAACTCGCTCACCCCTCTGGAGGCCCTGAACAAATTGAACGAAATCAAGAAGATCACAGGGCTATAAACAAATGAGCAATGAGCAATGAGCAATGATTTTCTTGTCGTTGAAATATTCTCAGGTAATATTCCGGTGCGTAAGCTCATTACTCATTACTCATTGCTCATTACTCATTACCCATTACTCATTTTAAATTTCCAATTTTATGAAACGTCTGCTTCTCTTTTTTCTGCTGATCACCGCATCAGCCACGGCCCAGCAAGCCAAATTGAACCTTCCCAAGGGCTACAGCCTCTCTACGCAACCGAATGCTTCGCGAGAAGGGTTTCATCTGGTGGTGAAAGGTGAGGGAGAAAATACCCGCTACGGCTATGCCGACTGCGAGGGGAAGATCATCATCAAGGCCCAATATCCTTACGCCCACCCCTTCCGAAACGGATACGCCATTGTAGCTGAAGGGCCCATGGGTGGCGACCTGAAAGGGTTGATTGACACCACGGGATGCCTGGTGACCCCGATTCGTTGGCATCGTATGGGTTCGGTGATCGATGGTCGCTTTGTGGTTGGCGAAGAGAACGATTTGGGCAAGAGGAACTACTACTTCCTGAATACACAGGGCGAAAAACTCTTTGACCGCACTTTTGACTATGCCGACGACTTCAGCGAAGGGGTCGCCGTGGTCGGAGTCGGCAGTTGGAGCCGACCCGCAATTCCCAACAACGTGAACCTCCCCGAAGGGTTTACCCTCAATATACAGAATATTGTCGCCGAATTCAAGGGGCTGTATGGTCTGATCGACACCCTGGGGCGCGAGATCATCGCCCCCAAATACTTCGAAATCAAAAAGATGCATAACGGGCTTGCCATTGCGGCGATCGAGGGGAAATACTACCCTAAATATGGCTATCTGAACCGTAACGGCGAAACCGTGATCCCCTTTGATTACTACCAGGCCGAAAGGTTCAACGACGGGTTGGCTGTGGTCTGTAAAGTCGTTCAGGGGGAGTTGAAATACGGCTATATCGACCGCACGGGTCGCGAGGCGATCCCCATCCGCTGGGACTACGCCTCTGCTCACGAATTCGGCCGCCTATGGGTGGGCTTGAACGAGGGAGAGGCCATGCGCTACATGTTGCTCGACAGCCAGGGGCGCGAGCTCCTCTCGCAATGGGTCTATGCCCTTAACCCGAGCGGACGGTATGGCCACGCTTCGTGCGCCATTCCCGATGGCACGGGTGAGTTGCGCTACGGAGTAATCTCTTCTCGCGGCAAGGTGATCATCCCCTTCGAGTACGACCAAATCACCCTCTTCACGGAGTGGGACAACCTCTCGCAAAGCTATATCGAGCGAGGCATTGCCTACCGGGACAATCTCTCCATCCCCTTCTCGCTGAGCAGATAACCCCTACCCTATCCGGGTGCGGACAAATGAGTAAAGGCGGAACCCGAAAGTTCCGCCTTTACCTTGAAACGACTTTTCAGCCGTACTACTTAACTGCGTTAACGATTGCTTCGAATGCCTTCGGCTCGTTCATGGCGAGGTCGGCCAGCACCTTGCGGTTGAGCTGGATACCCTTCACGTTGAGCTTACCGATAAACTGCGAATAGGTCATACCGTAAGCGCGAACACCGGCGTTGATACGGGTGATCCACAGCGAACGATACGTTCTCTTCTTGAGCTGGCGGTGTGCATAAGCATACTGCAAACCCTTCTCGACCGTGTTTTTGGCAACGGTCCATACGTTTCCCCTTGAACCAAAGTTACCCTTGGCAAGTTTCAAAACCTTCTTTCTTCTTGCGCGTGACGCAACTGCGTTTACTGAACGTGGCATAGTGTTAAAGTTTTTGACGAGCTGTCAGCGACAGGCTTCTCTCCTGTTCTTTGGGGCTGTTTCGCTCTTTGGTTAATAAAATCCCTGGATGGTCAAACAATCATTATTTAACCAGCAGGCTCTTGATTTTTGCCTCATCGGCAGGCGCAACGGTGCTCGAGTAGCAGAGGTTACGCTTCTGTTTCGTCGACTTTTTGGTCAGGATGTGACTGTGATAAGCGTGCTTACGCTTGATCTTACCTGTGCCGGTGAAAGTAAATCTCTTCTTTGCAGCGGCATTCGTTTTCATTTTTGGCATTGTCGTAAAAGTTAATTTAGTTAAACATAGCCCGCAAAGATAAGCATTTTTTTTTCAGTTGCTACGCTTTGCGTGCTATTTTTTACCTTTTTTTGGTTATTTTGTTCATCCTCGGCCCCTTAAAACTCCATCTTAAGGCCGTTGTAGGTGAGCGTGTGGGTAACCTTGCCCTCACTGTAGGTGCGCGAAACGCTCACATCGGGTGCCGGATAGATCTCGGCGGGATAGTCCTCCGCATGGGTCAGTCGGCAATACTCCACGCCGCTCACCGCCAGCACATTGGAGCCCGACACGGAGGGCTGCCAGCTCATGCGGTTTGCCTCGTCAATGCAGTAGTACATGCGGGTTCTCGAGGCGTTGTTGAAGGCATAGAACGTAGGCCCCTCGGCTTCTCCCCAGAAGTTGTAGGTATCTTTGCGGTGGTTCGAGTAGGCCAGATCACCGGTGATGGTCGAGGTGGTGAGGGTAAAATCGCCCGACCAGGCGGAGGTGAACTGCTCCGTTACCTCGAACGAGGCGCCCGACTCCCGAAGACGAATCGCATAGACTCCCGAATCAGAGGCATAGAGCTCGGTGGTTCCCCCTTTTAGGATAAAGCGCTCGCTGTCGCCGGCTCCCATGTAGAGGTAGAGCTGCTCCTCGGGGGTTACCCGCCAGGGCTGTTGTTCCGAACTTTCGGTGAGTGAAAGCCCCTGAGTATGAATCAGGTAGCTACCCTCTCGGCGGTAGCTGTCCACCGTGGCAGGTGCGGCATTGGTGTAGGTGATGCGGTAGAGGCCCGAACCCTCCTCAGGGCTCTCTTCAAGGGCCACCTCTTCGATCTTTACCGAACGGCCGAAAAGGAGATCTTTGAGCAACAGATTGCGCTCGCCGATGCGGATCTCCACCTCGTCGGGGGCAGCCCCCTTGAGCGCGGCCTCATCGAGGAGCATGGCCAGGCGAAGAGCCACTGCCGTGGGATCCATGGCCACGAGTTGCTGTGTCGATACGGCATTGTAGATCAGCATGCCGGGCTTCAGGTCGCTATACTCGCCGAAGTAGTGCTCCTCGGCATCGCTGTTGCAGCCCACAGCGAAGATCAAAAGAGCCGCCAGGGCAAAAAGAGATAATTTTTTCATTCTCATACAGATGATTTGGTCAATTCTTTGTTCACAGCCTCAAACGCAGGTTGCAGGGCATTTCGTATGCCCGGCCTGTGGAGAACAAAGGTACGATTTTTTTTGATCCGCGCCATAAGATTTTGAAAATAGAAAGATTTTTTTTATCTTTGTAGGGAGAATGTCCCACAGCGATGCGGAGGCCGCAGACAAAACACAAGGAGCCCCGCCGCCGGGTTTGGTTAGCGCAAATTGTTAAACTTAAAGATATTAACGCCATGGTAACAACCTCCGAATATGAACTTGCATTCGGCTATCCGTCCGATGCCTTCACGGCCACGGTGGGAGCCCCCTTCCGCATGATCTTCTTCAAGCATTCGTCACTAGCCATCGAAGTGGCCGGCAAGTACATCTACACCGACCCGGTGGTGGACCACGCCGACTACGACTCGTTGCCCAAGGCCGACCTGATCCTGATCTCACACCACCACTATGACCATTTCGAGCTCGAGGCGGTCTATAAACTCATGAAGCAGGACACGATGATCTTCTGCGATGCCACCACGGCCGGCATTTTAGCCGAACACGGCATCGACTGCTCGACGGTGCGCCCGGGCATCAGCATCAAGCCGCTTCCCTTCCTGCGCCTGGAGACCCTGCCGGCCTACAACTACTCGGAGGGCCGCACGAACTTCCACCCCAAGGGACGCGAGGATGTGGGCTACATCATCGGCTTCGGCGGTGTGCGCATCTATATCGCCGGCGATGGGGAGAACACCCCCGAGATGAAGGCTGCGCCCAATATCGACATCGCCCTGCTGCCCGTAAACCAGCCCTACACCATGACCGTAGATCAGGCTGTGGATGCCATTAAGGCGATCCGCCCCCGCATCTTCTACCCCTACCACTACGGCCAGGTAGAGGAGCAGACCGACCTGGAGCGCCTGCAGCGTGAGCTGGAGGGGATCTGCGAGGTCCGCATCCGCGGCATGGAGTAGCCATCTCAGCCTCTGCGATAAGACCCAAGCGTGTGTACGATGAAATTTTTCGGACACACGCTTTTTTTGTTTAAGGTTGTATTGCCCATGAAATTTTGTACTTATGCCGTGAGCCCCGGATGGGATGTACTTGGTGTACTTCCCATTCGGGGCAGGCAAGGCGGTGCAAAATTTACCGCATAAAATCAAAAACTACTTGGTGCGGTAGTGTGCGCGATATTTACCTTTGGTCAGATTGGTGAGTTTGTTCTTCAGCAGGTTGCGGCGCAGGGGCGAGAGGTGGTCGGTGAAGACCTCACCCTCAAGGTGGTCGTACTCGTGCTGGATCACGCGGGCCGGAAGGCCGTCGATCCACTCGTCATGCTCGTTGAAATCTTCATCCATCCAGCGCATGCGGATGGCAATCGGGCGGCGCACATTCTCATGCAGGCCGGGGAGCGAGAGGCACCCCTCGTTGAAGAGGTCGGTCTCCTCCGACTCCTCAAGGATCTCAGCGTTGATGAAGGCGCGACGGTAGTCCGCAAGTTCGGGATTCTCCTCGGCCCAAGGGGTGCAGTCTACCACAAAGAGACGAATGTTCTTACCGATCTGGGGAGCGGCAAGGCCCACACCCTCGGCCTCGCGCATCGTCAGGAACATATCCTCGATGAGCTTCTTCAGGTCGGGGTAGTCGGGTGTAATATCCTCCGAGACATTACGCAGAATCGGAGAGCCATAGATGACAATCGGATATATCATAACTTTGTATAGTTCAAATGTTCCATATAATCTTGCAGAATAATCGTGGCCGAGACCTTATCGACCAGGGCCTTGTCGCGACGGGCCATCTTGCCGATGCCCGACTCGCGGATGGCGCGGTTGGCCAGCACGGAGGTGAATCGCTCGTCGTAGAGGGTTACCTCCTTCTCGGGGTAGGCGGCCTTGAGGCGCCGCACCAGAGGCTCAACAAAGCGCCACGTCTCTGAGGGTTCGCCGTTGGGTTGCATGGGCTTTCCCACCACAATGGTCGAAACGTCCTCGCGGGCCATATATTGTGCCAGCCACTTCTCGAGTTGCTTGGTCTCCACCGTTTCAAGTCCTCCGGCAATGATGCGCAGGGGATCGCTCACAGCGATTCCCGTGCGCTTCGTGCCATAGTCTATCGAAAGGATGCGTCCCATTACTACAGCCAATGCGAGAAGGCGTAACCGGCGAGGTAACCCAACGCAAAACCAGCAGCAAGGATCAAAAAGATGATACCCAACTGACGAGCTCCAATCTTAATCCGCATAGCTTATCTCTTAGAGGTTCAGCTTCTTGAACAGACGGGCAAAGGAGCACTCCTGATCGACCATACGCTTCAGGTCGCTGATGGCGACGCGCTCCTGCTGCATCGAGTCGCGGTGACGTACCGTAACCGTCTGATCCTCCAAGGTCTGACCATCGACCGTCACACAGAAGGGGGTACCCACGGCATCCTGACGGCGGTAGCGCTTGCCCACCGAGTCCTTCTCGTCATAGACCACGTTGTAGTCGTACTTGAGCTCATCGACGATCTTGCGGGCCACCTCGGGCATGCCGTCCTTCTTGACCAGAGGGAGCACAGCCACCTTGACGGGGGCCAAGGCTGCGGGCAGCTTGAGCACCACGCGCTGATCGCCGCCCTCGAGCTGCTCCTCGGTATAGGCGGCCGACATCACCTGCAGGAACATGCGGTCCACGCCGATCGAGGTCTCCACCACATAGGGCACATAGCTCTCCCCGCGCTCAGCATCGAAATACTGGATCTTCTTACCCGAGAACTCCTGGTGACGACCCAGGTCGAAGTCCGTGCGCGAGTGGATGCCCTCCACCTCCTTGAAGCCGAAGGGGAAGTTGTACTCCACATCGGTTGCGGCGTTGGCATAGTGAGCCAGCTTCTCGTGGTCGTGGAAGCGGTAGTTCTCGTCACCGAAGCCCAGGGCACGGTGCCAAGCCATACGGGTCTCCTTCCACTTCGACCACCACTCCATCTCGGTACCGGGCTGCACGAAGAACTGCATCTCCATCTGCTCGAACTCGCGCATGCGGAAGATGAACTGGCGGGCTACGATCTCGTTACGGAAAGCCTTGCCGATCTGGGCGATACCGAAGGGGAGCTTCATGCGACCCGTCTTCTGTACGTTGAGGAAGTTCACAAAGATACCCTGAGCCGTCTCGGGGCGCAGGTAGATGGTATTGGCCCCCTCGGCCGTCGAACCCATCTGGGTCGAGAACATGAGGTTGAACTGGCGCACATCGGTCCAGTTGCGCGTACCCGAAATCGGGCAGACGATCTCGCAGTCGAGGATGATCTGCTTGAGCTCCTCCAGGTCGTTGTCATTCAGAGCCTTGGTAAAGCGGTCGAGTACCACCTGCTTCTTCTGGGCGATCTCCAGCACGCGGGGCGAGGTCGAGCGATACTGCTCCTCGTTGAACGACTCCCCGAAGCGCTTGCGGGCCTTATCGACCTCCTTCTGCATCTTTTCGTCCTGCTTGGCCATCCAATCCTCCACGAGCACGTCGGCACGATAGCGCTTCTTCGAGTCGCGGTTGTCGATCAGCGGGTCGTTGAAGGCGCCCACATGGCCCGAAGCCTCCCAAGTCTTGGGGTGCATGAAGATCGCGGCATCGATACCCACAATATTCTCGTGGAGCTTAACCATCGAATCCCACCAATAACGCTTGATGTTGTTCTTGAGCTCCACACCATTCTGGCCATAGTCATAGACGGCCCCCAGGCCATCGTAAATCTCGCTCGAGGGGAATACGAATCCGTACTCCTTGCAGTGAGCCACCAACTTCTTAAAGAGTTCTTCCTGTGTCATTTATTTCGAGTTGTTTTTGTTTTCGTTACCGTGGTTTATTACCTACCAACCGACAAAGGTACAAAAAATTCAAAATTCAAAATTCAAAATTCAAAATTATTTTCCTTGTCGTTGGCAATATGCCCCGTTTCTGCTTTGGCTCCCCGACAAAGCATCCCCGCTCATTACTTGTTATTCTTTGTTCATTACTCATTGCTCACCTCCCTAAATTATTCTGGCACAATCCTTGCCACCAAGCCCTGAAAAAACGGAAAATCAATGATACGTTTGATGCTGATTGCCGGTCTCGGCGGATTCCTGGGCACCTGCCTGCGCTACCTGGTGGGGCGCTACATAAACCACATCGCCCCTGCGGCAAACTTTCCCTGGGGGACCTTTGCCGTAAATGTCGTAGGATCGCTTCTGATTGGTCTGCTCTATGGATTGGCTGAACGCCACCGCCTCCTCTCGCCCGCCCTCTCTGCATTGTTGATCACGGGCTTCTGCGGAGGCCTGACCACCTTTTCATCCTTCAGCGACGACCTCTACCGCCTGCTCTCCGATGAGCATTGGGGACTCTTCACCCTCTACCTCAGCCTCAGCTTCGCATTGGGCCTTACGATGGTGATGATCGGAAGAGAGATCGTGCGATGAATTTACAATTCACAATTGGGCTGCGCACCAAAATATTTATATGGTGATATAGACCGAAATAAAGAGTTTTCAATAAAGAATTTTCAATAAAGAATTTTCAATAATATAAAGATAACGAAAAAGAAGTCAATTCGAAACACTTTCAAAATTTTATATACCTATGCATTTATCACCCAGAGAGATTGAAAAACTGATGCTCTTGTCGCTGGGCCAGGTGGCCGAGCGACGCAAAGCCAAGGGGTTGAAGCTCAACTACCCCGAGGCCGTAGCCTACATCACCTCCTATGCGCTGGAGGGGGCTCGCGAAGGCAAAAGCGTGGAGCAGGTCATGAAGGAGTCGTCCGAAGTACTCCGCCGCGAAGATGTGATGGAGGGGGTTGCCGACATGGTAAACCTGCTGCAGGTCGAGGCGGTATTTACCGACGGTTCGCGACTCGTCAGCATTCATCAACCCATCAAGTAGGCCCTATGAAGAAGCATTCGATATACCCCATGGAGCAAGGCTTTGCACCCCGCGAGGCCGTTCCGGTCGGCGGCACCCTTCTGGCCGCAGAGCCGATAACCTACAACGAGGATCGCCCCGTAACCACCCTGCTCATCCAAAACACGGGAGATCGCCCCATTCAGGTGGGCTCACACTTCCACCTCTTCGAGGCCAACCGCTACCTGCAGTTCGACCGCAAGGCGGCCTTCGGCTGTCACCTGAACATCCCCGCCACGACGGCCATCCGCTTCGAGCCCGGGGATGAGAAGACGGTTCAGATCGTCCCCTTTGCGGGCAAGCAGCGCATCATCGGCTTCAATGGCCTGGCACAGGGGTGCACGGCCCGTGAAGAGGCCCCGGGATACTATCCCGCCAAGGCCCTCGCCTTCCGCAGGATGAAGCACTTGGGCTTTCGCGATGTGGAGCCCCGACACGGCCACCACTGCTCGAACGAGAAGCCCGAGCAATGCCCGGAGACCGAAAAACAAGGATTAAGTAACCACAAAACCGAGAGATAAGAAATGGCAAGCATCACAAGACAGGCATACGCTGACCTGTTCGGCCCTACGGTGGGCGACAAGATCCGCCTGGGCGACACGGAGCTCTATGTGGAGATCGAGAAGGATCTGCGCGGCTACGGCGATGAGGTGGTCTACGGTGGAGGCAAGACCCTGCGCGATGGCATGGGACAAGCCGCCGAGCTCACCTCGAAAGAGGGCTCGCTCGACCTGGTGATCACCAACGTAACGATCCTCGACCCCATATTGGGTGTCGTCAAGGCCGATGTCGGAATTAAGGATGGACTGATTGCCGGTATCGGCAAGGCGGGGAATCCCGACACGATGTCGGGAGTCTCTCCCGAGTTGGTAACCGGAGCTTCGACCGATGCCATCTCGGGGGAGCATCTGATCCTCACCGCCGGAGGCATCGACGGCCACGTCCACATGATCGCTCCCCAGCAGGCCGAAGCAGCCCTCTCAAACGGCATCACAACCCTCATCGGCGGCGGCGTAGGTCCTACGGACGGCACCAACGGCACAACCATCACCCCGGGGGTGTGGAACGTGGAGCGGATGCTGCAGGCCGTGGAGGATCTGCCCATCAATATCGGGTTGCTGGGTAAGGGCAACTGCTCGGGCAAACGGTCCATTGCCGAACAGCTCGAGGCGGGATGCTGCGGGCTGAAGGTCCACGAGGATTGGGGCTCGACCCCCGAGTCGATCCGCACGGCCCTAAAGATGGCCGACCGCTACGATGTCCAGGTGGCCATCCACACCGACACCCTCAACGAAGGGGGCTATGTCGAGGATACGATCGCAGCCTTCGAGGGGCGCACGATTCACACCTACCATACCGAGGGGGCCGGTGGCGGCCATGCCCCCGATCTGCTGAAGGTGGCCTCGATGGCAAACGTCCTCCCCTCATCGACCAACCCCACCCTTCCCTTTGGAATCAACTCGCAGGCCGAGCTCTTCGATATGATCATGGTCTGCCACAACCTCAACCCGAAGATCCCCTCCGATGTCTCGTTTGCCGAGAGCCGCGTGCGCACCGAGACCCAGGCAGCCGAGAATATGCTCCACGACCTGGGCGTGCTGTCGATGGTCTCGTCCGACTCGCAAGCCATGGGCCGCGTGGGTGAGAGCTTCATGCGCACCTTCCAGATGGCCTCCTACATGAAGCAGGCCTGCGGAAGGCTCAAGGAGGAGAGCCCCGAAAACGACAACTTCCGCGTCCGGCGCTATTTGGCGAAGATCACCCTCAACCCGGCCATCTGCTTCGGCATCTCGGACTACGTCGGCTCAATCGCCAAGGGCAAGGTGGCCGACCTGGTACTCTGGGAGCCGGCAATGTTCGGAGCCAAACCCAAGATGGTGATCAAAGGGGGGATGATCAATTGGGCAAATATCGGAGATCCGAACGCCTCGCTGCCCACTCCGCAACCGATGATCTACCGCCCGATGTTCGGGGCTCGGGGCAAGGCGCTGAAGCGCAGCTGCATCTCCTTTGTCTCGAAGGCAGCCTTTGAACTGGGGATCAAGGAGCGCTTGGGGCTTGAGAAGTGCGTTCTGCCCGTGCAGCACACCCGCCAACTGACCAAGGAGCAGATGTATCTGAACAATGCCACCCCCCACATCGAGGTCGATTCGCAGACCTTCGAGGTGCGCATCAACGGCGAAGTGGTCTCGCTCCGTCCGGCCGAGCGGGTCGCCTTAGGACAACTCTACTGGTTCAGCTGATGGAGCGCACACTTTTCACCTCGGTGGCGGGCAACCGCCACGAGCCGGCCTGGGCCGAACGACTGGCCCAGGCCACTATCGAACGGCTGGTACTCGACCAGTGGACCGCTCAAAAGAGCCGCTTCGTGGCCCACACCGATTCGGGGGAGGAGGTAGCCGTGGCCCTCAGGCGCCCCGAGCGCCTGCACGATGGGGACATCCTGCGCTACGACCCCCAAACGGGTCGGGCGCTGGTGGTGAGCCTCGCCCTAAACGAAGTCCTGGTCATCGACCTGGAAGGGTTGCAAGAGTTTCCCCTCGCGGTGCAGCAGGAGCGGCTCTTCGAGTTGGGTCACGCCATCGGCAACCAACATTGGCCCGCCGTGATCCGCCACAAAAAGGTCTATGTACCGCTCACCGTGGACCGCAAGGTGATGCTGAGCGTCATCGAGAGCCACCACCCGGAGGGGGTCGAGTGCCACTTCGAGGCGGGAGGGGAAGTAATTCCCTACCTCGCCCCCCACGAGGTACGGCGCCTGTTCGGCGGCACAGAGCAACACCACAACCACCACACCGAAGATGAGCACCCCGAAGAGCAGGGTTAGCCGCGCCTTTTGGCTGAGGCAACTCTCCGACTCGGCACTGCCGGTCGGGGGCTTCAGCTTCTCGGTGGGACTCGAGGCGGCGGTGGCGGCGGGAAGAGTCACCTCGGAAAGATCGCTCGGAGAGTTTCTGCTCGCGGCGGTCCGTCAGTCGGCAACCTGCGACGGCGTGGCCTCTCTTGCAGCCTGCCGCGCGACAGTTCGAGGCGATTTCGCAGAGGCCCGAAGGGCCGACGAACGCCTCAGCCTCTTCAAGACTGGGGACGAAAACCGCCGCATGAGCCTGCGCATGGGCCATAAGCTCGCCGAGCTGGCCCGCGACATGCTCCCCGAAGAGGCCCCCGGCCGCTGGGCCGAGGCGATCCGCAAGGGTGAGATCGCGGGACACCACGCCACCACAATGGGGGTGCTCTTCTCGACTCTCGAGCTGAGCGAGGAGGAGCTCTTCACGACCCTGCTCTACGGCATCGCCTCGCAGATAACGAGTGCCGCCCTGCGTCTGATGCGCATCGACCACCTCGCGACACAGCGACTCCTCTTCGGCCTGGCCCCGCAGGTCGAAGAGCTCTATGCGGAGCTCGCGCCCCGAACGCTCGACGAGATCGAACTCTTCGCCCCCGAATTGGAGATCCTCGCTTCGATGCACGAACAAGGCACGCAGCGCATGTTTATGAATTAGGAGAATGCTGTGTGCAATGAGAAATGAGAAATGAGTAATGAGTAATGAGCAATGAGAAATGAGAAGTGAGTAGTAAGAAATGATTTTCTTGTCGTTGGAAATATTCCCAATCGATTATCTCGGTGCGTAAGCCCAATTGCTCATTGCTCATTGCTCATTGCTCATTAAATTATAAATGCTGAAAAATTTAAACTATGTCTTGCAGGATCGGAATCGGCGGGCCCGTAGGGTCGGGAAAGACCGCCTTGATTGAGGCCCTGGTGCCTCGCTTCCTGGAGCTCGGTCTCCGGGTATTGGTGATCACCAACGACATTGTCACCACGGAGGATGCCGAACATGTACGCCGCATGCTCAAGGGAATCCTGATGGAGGATCGCATCCTGGGCGTGGAGACGGGGGCCTGCCCCCATACCGCCGTGCGCGAAGATCCGTCGATGAATCTGGCCGCCGTGGAGGAGATGGAACGGCGTTTCCCCGACTCGGAGGTGGTACTCATCGAGTCGGGCGGCGACAACCTCACGCTCACCTTCAGCCCTGCGCTGGTCGATTTCTTCATCTATGTGATCGACGTGGCGGCGGGCGACAAGATTCCGCGCAAGGACGGCCCCGGTATTTCGCAGTCGGATATCCTGGTGATCAACAAGTTCGACCTGGCCCCCTATGTGGGAGCCTCGCTCGAGGTGATGCGCCGCGACTCGGAGCTCATGCGCCCGGGCAAACCCTTTCTGTTTACGAACTGTCGAAGTGGCGAGGGGATTGACGAGCTCCTGGGCCTAATCCGCCGCATGGCCCTCTTTGACCTCCAACTGCCGGACGAGCCATGATGAGCGACCTCTCAGCCATCCGCGAACTAAAGCCCTATGGAGCCGATCCTCCGGCCATGGCGGCGGGCGGCGCCGGCAAATGCGGACTCCTGCGCCTGGGCTTCGAGCGCGACCCCAAAGGGCGAACCCTTCTGAAAAGATGGGAGCGCCACGCCCCGCTGATTGCCCAGCAGGCCCTCTACTTTGATGAGCAGTTGCCCGGAATGGCCTGTCTCTACATCCTCTCCGCCGGTGGGCCCGAGGTGGATGGCGACCGCTACCTGACCGAGGTGGATGTGGGCCCCGAGGGGGAGCTCTTCCTCTCCACGGGGGCCGCCACGAAGGTGGCCACGATGCGCCACAACTTCTCGGCCGTCGAACAGCGCTTCCGCCTCGACAAAGGGGCCTATATGGAGTACCTGCCCGAGCCCCTGATCCCCTGCCGCAACAGCCGCAGGTGGAGCACGACGGAGCTCACGATAGATCCCACGGCCACCCTCTTCTACGGGGAGTGCTGCCTGGCCGGACGACACCGGCACCACGATGAGCGTTTTCGCTACGATCTGCTGGCGCTGAACCTCTCGGTGCGCCGTCCATCGGGCCGGGAGCTGATGCGCGAAAAGATCCTCCTGGAGCCCGCACGGCACTCTCCGGCAAGCCCGGGGGTGCTGGGCCGATACGAGGTCTTTGCCTCGGCACTCATCCTCACCCCGAAAGAGGCTCGCGACACCCTCTTTCAGAAGATCGGCCCCCGGGTCGGTCTCTTCGAAGAGTATGGTCTGGGGCTCCTGCGCCTGCCAAACGATGCCGGCCTGCAATGCCGCATCCTGAGCCGCAGGGGCGAAACCGCCAAAGGGCTCCTGCGTGAGCTCTGCTCCTGCGTGCGCCAAACAATCAAAGGAGTCCCCATGCCCGAGGAGTTCCCCTGGCGATAAAAAATTTCTAATTTATGCTGTTTTGCACAATAAAAGTTATATACAAAATAAGAGTTATATACAAATTGAATCACTTAGAAATTCCCACACCAAATGAATCGCATACAAACCATTAGAACGATGTTGCGCGGCATGCTGTGCGGCGCAGGACAGGTGATGTTTCAGCAGAGTGTGAGCTGCAGCCTCTTCTTTCTGATCGGCATCTTTTGGGGTGCCTGGAGCGAGGGGCGGATGGCCGTAGCATGGGGTGCCGTGGTCGGCCTCGCGGTATCGACCCTGACCGGCCACCTGCTGCGCCTGAAACCCTCGGAGGGGGAGGCGGGTCTATGGGGCTTCAACGGCATTCTGCTGGGTTGTGCCCTGATGAGCTTCCTGAGGAGCACTCCGCTGACCTGGTGCGTCCTGATGCTGGGTGCCGCCTCGACAGTCTGGCTGCGCGAGGGGATGAACCGCGTGATGCGGCGTTGGCGGCTCAACTCGCTGACCATGCCCTTCGTACTGATCTGCTGGCTGCTGCTGGCCGCGGCCCACAGCTTCGAAGGACTTTCCGCCGAGGGGTTGCCCACTCCGGCACTCCACCAGGAGGGGAGCATCCACCTGGCCACAGGCCCCATTCACCTGATCTTCTATTGGTTGCGGGGTATCGCCCAAGTCTTCCTGTTCGACTCTTGGGTCACGGGGCTCTTCTTCTTGGCGGGGCTGATCAGCGCAAACGGCTGGGCCGCCTTCTGGGCCGCCTTCTCATCGGCCCTGGCCTTAGCCCTGGCACTCCTCTTTCAGGCTCCGGGGACAGAGATCAGCCTCGGCCTCTACGGTTTCAGTCCCGTATTGACAGGTATTGCCCTGGGGGCCGTCTTCCACCGCCCTTCGTGGCGCTCGGCCCTTTGGGCCGTGCTGGGCGTAGTGCTCACCCTCTTTGCGCAGGGGGCTGCCAACGTGATACTCGCCCCCTTCGGGGTGCCGACACTGACTGTCGCCTTCTGCCTGGTGAGCTGGATCTTCCTGCTGCCGCTGTTCCGATCCGACTCCCATTCCGAGAAAGCCGACCATTCGGATTGGCACAACAAAAGGCCGTAAAAAGAACTATTTTCAAACCAGTACAACACATTTTTCGACCAACCATTATAAAGAAATGACCGTTTTTTTGTATTTTTGCAAACAAAAACGATCATTTCTTTATGTGGAGGTATACGATATGCATTTTAAGCACATGGCTGACGCTGTTGCTGCCGCTACGAACAGCGGCTCAACACTCGTCCATTGAGGGACGGGTGGTTGTTAAAGGATCGGAGACTCCCGTTGAGATGGCAGTCATCGAACTCCCTCAACTCGGGCTGTGGGCCGTGGCGGACGACAAAGGAGACTTTCATCTGAAAGGAGTCCCGGCGGGCGAGCACCTCGTCGCGGTAACCTCACTGGGCTTCGTCACCCTCGAGAGCAAAATCCGCGTTCCGACAAGCGGAGTGATCCGCCTGGAGATGATCGAGGACAACCTGAAGGTCGATGAGGTGGTGGTAACAGCCACCGAGAGCGGCAGCGCCCTCTCCACTTCGCGCACCATCGGCAGCAATGCCCTGGAGCACATGCAGGTGCTCAACGCCTCGGATATCCAATCGTTGCTGCCGGGTGGCAAGACCGTCAATCCCGACCTGATGGAGGATAACATCCTCTCGCTGCGCGATGGCGGCGAGTCGGTGGGTAATGCCGCCTTCTCGACTGCTGTGGAGGTCGATGGCGTGCGCCTCTCGACCAACTCCTCGATGGGCGAAGCCTCGGGAGCCTCGACCCGCAATATCGCCTCGACGAACATCGAACAGGTGGAGGTGATCACGGGTGTCCCCTCGGCCGAATATGGCGATGTGGGCAGCGGCATGGTGAAGATCTCTACCCGCAAGGGCAAGACCCCCTGGAACATCCAGCTGATGGCCAACCCGCGCACGAAGCAGGCCTCCCTATCGAAGGGCTTCGACCTGGGCCCCAAAAAAGGAGTTCTGAACACGGCGCTGGAGTATGCCCGTGCAACCAAAAATCCCGTATCTCCCTACTCCTCCTACTCCCGCTCGGGTCTCTCGCTCCACTACTCGAATACCCTGCTCGAGGTCCTGCGCCTCGAGGCGGGCTTATCCGGCAACCTGGGCGGCATGAACACCGAGGATGATCCCGACGTCTTCCGCGGACAGAGCGAGCACGAACGCGACAACGTCATCCGAGCCAACGCCTCGCTCAAATGGTTGCTCAACAAGCGCTGGATCACCGACGTGGAGCTCTCGGGGTCGGTAAACTACACGGACAATCTGCAACGCAATACCACCTACGTCTCAAACAGCTCGCGCCTGCCGGCCGTACACAGCCCCTACGAAGGGTACTACCCGGCCACGCTGCTCCCCGAGAACCACTTCGCCACCCAATACATCGACTCCAAGCAACTCGACTACGAAGCTTCGCTCAAGGCAAAGTGGATCCGTTCGTGGGACGAGGGTCGCTGGCTGAGTAACCTGAAGGCGGGCCTGCAGTGGCGCTCCGAAGGAAATGTCGGCCAAGGCGAGTACTACGAAGACCCCGCCCTGGCCCCCCACGGCTACCGCCCCTACCCCTACACCGAGATTCCCTATCTGCACAACCTGGCCTTCTGGATCGAGGAGACCCTGACCCTTCCGGTGGGCTCCACATCGCTCACCCTGATGGCGGGTCTGCGCGGAGAGAAGAGCTTTATCGAGGGGAGCGACTACCAGCACACGCTCACCTGGTCACCCCGTCTGAATGCCCGCTGGAAGCTGAGTGAAAAGGTCTCGATCCGCGGTGGCTGGGGCCTGGCCGAGAAGCTCCCCTCGCTCGGCGTGCTCTACCCCCGTCCGGAGTACACCGACGTGCGCGTCTTCGACCTCACCTGGTCGGGCGGAAACTCCTATGTCTACTACACCCACCCCTATCAGATGGCGTTCAACCCCGAACTGAAATGGCAGCGCAACCGCAACGCCGAGGTGGGTCTAGACCTCCGACCGGGCAAGACCCGCATCTCCTTGGCGGCCTTCTTCAACCGCACCCACAACCCCTATGAAACCACGGTGGAGTTCCTGCCCATCGCCTTCGACCGCTACGGCACCCCCGAAGGGTATGTGATCCCCCAGAATCCGTTGCTGAAGGTCGATTCGCAGACCGGTGAACTCTTCGTGCGCGATGGCGACAACCTCTCCGAAGGGTGGATAAAAATGGAACACAAAGGGCGCAACGAGACCTTCACCCGCAGCAAGAGACAAGATAACGGATCGCCCATCGACCGCATGGGAGCCGAGCTCACGGCCTGGTTCCCGACGATCAACCCCATTCGCACCGAGATTCGCCTGGATGCCGCCTATACCTACACAAAATACATCAGCGAGGGTACCTCCTGGTACTACCCCTCGGTATCGAGTACGACCCAGAGCGGCAACTCCTACGAATATGTGGGCATCTACGCCGACAACAAGGGACTCACATCGGTAACCTACAACGGCCACAAGAGCCACTCGCTCGACGTAAATCTCACGACGACGACCCACATCCCCTCGATCCGCATGATCATCACCCTGCGCTTAGAGGCCTCACTCGTGAAACAGAGCCAGAACCTGAGCTGCTACGGGGGTGAAGAGTACGCCTACAATGTCGATGAAGAGGGCAACCCCCTGGGGGGCTCGATCTACGACGGAGGCAACTACACGGCCATCCGCCCGCTCTACTACATGACCACCGACGGGGTGATCCACCCCTTCACCGATGCCGAGGCCGCCGATCCCGCCTTCGCTCCGCTCATCCTGCGCTCGGGCACGGCCTACCAGTACGACACAGATGGCTACGACCCCTACTTCTCGGCCAATCTGAGCATCACCAAGGAGATCGGAAACATCGCCTCGATCTCGTTCTATGCCAACAACTTCACCAACTCGCGCCGTTACGTCACCTCATACGCCTCGGGTGTGCGTGTGATCCGCACCCCGGGCTTCTACTACGGAGTGACCCTGCGCCTAAAGTTTTAGTACACCATGAGAAGACAACTCCATAGGCTTTTTCTGGTCGGCCTGAGCGCCCTGCTGGTCGGCTGCACGACCCTCTCCGAGGGGGTTTACGATGAGGCACTGCTCCAACTCGAGGTGCAGGTAGACTACCCCGAAGGGTATGAGGAGTTCCTGCGCGAAGGAATCGCCGTGAGGGCCGAGAACATCTACACGGCCGCTGCCTATATGCAACCGACCGATGCCAAAGGGTGCGCCCGCTTCAGCCTCACCAAGGGATTCTACCGCATTACGGTAGCAGACAAGAGCGACGAGGCGATCTTCAACGGCCTGAGCGACAAGGTGCGCCTCACCGACGGCAACCTGCAGTTGCGAGTGCCGCTCACCTACTCGAAGCCCGGGCAGATCGTTATCCGCGAGCTCTACAGCGGCGGCTGCTCGAAGGCCCCCTACGAAGGCTACTACCAAGCCGACCGCTACTTCATCCTGCACAACAACCACGCCGAAGTGCAGTACCTGGACGGCCTCTGCTTCGGCACGCTCGACCCCTACAACTCAAACGCCCCGGCCGGCAACGTCTGGACCACGATCGACCCCGAAACAGGTGCGGTCACCTTCCGCGAGTATGCCCCCATCACCGAGGCCGTATGGCGACTGCCGGGCTCGGGCACCGACTTCCCGCTGGCTCCGGGCGAAGGGGCCGTGGTGGCGATAAACGGTGCCATCGACCACACGGCACAATACCCCGAGTCGGTGAACCTGAACCGGACAGACTACTTTGCCTGCTACAACCCCACCCTCTACCCCAATGTGATGTACCACCCGGCACCTGGCGACCAGATCAGCGAGGAGCGCTACTGCGAGGTGCTGATCAAGACCGGTCGCTCGAATGGCTACATCCTCTCGGTGAATTCGCCCACGCTGGTGATCTTCCGCGCCCCCGAGGGGACCGACATCGAGGCATATCTGGCCGACCGAGCCAACTCCACGATCACCAAACCGGGATCAACAGACCTCTGCGTGAAGGTCCCCTGGGAGTGGATACTCGATGGGGTGGAGGTCTACAACGGCACCGCTTCGAACAACACCAAGCGACTGCCCGACTCGGTAGATGCCGGCTTCGTCCTGCTCTCGGGTTCGGCCATGGGCCACACCCTGCATCGCCACCTCGATGAGGCGGCCACCGCAGCCTCGGGCTATGAGATCTATATCGACACAAACAACTCCTCGACTGACCTCTACGAGCGCGAGGAACAATCCCTGAAGAGCTTATGAGAAGAGAGACCATCCTGAGCATACTGCTCCTCATTGCCTACACCCTCGCACCCGAAGGGTTGAGGGCCCAGCGTTTCGAGGAGGTGATGGGCCACAACCCGTGGAACGCCTCGCTCAACCGCGCAGGTCTGCGCTGCGACACAACGGAATACTCCTACGCCGAGGTGTGGGGAACCCTCGAGCGGGGCGGGCTGATGAACCACTCGTCCACCGACAAGGGCTTTGATGCCGGAGGCCGCACGGAGTCGATTCGCCACTTCAAACGCCTCTCCTTTGCCGGCAACTTCGCCTACGACTACTTCTCCGGAAGCGAGATGTGGGGCTCGATGTTCACCACCCCGGGCTCGTGGCCCGTAGACCTCTACGAGTACACCCCCGGACGTAAGATCCGCGAGCGCTACGCCTTTGAGGGCGACCTCTCGGCCGACATGGGAGAGCATTGGCGCCTGGGTATCGGCATCGACTTCATGGCCGGCAACTACGCCAAACGCAAGGACCTGCGCCACAAAAACACAACCCTCGACTTTGAAGTCATCCCCGCCGTGCAGTGGCACAAGGGGCGCTGGGCCGTGGGTGCCGTCTACCTCTTCGAGAAGCACACCGAGAGCGTTGAAGCCGAGGAGATCGGCTCCACTCCGGACTCCTACAAGGCCTTCCTTGACAAGGGACTCTACTATGGTGTCGAACAACTCTGGACCAGTGGTGATCTCCACCTCGACGAATCGGGCATCACCTCCTTCCCGATTCAGAAGAACATCCACGGCGCAGGCCTGCAACTCCAATACGGCGAGCTCTTCGGCGAAGCAGCATACCGCCACACCTCGGGTGACACGGGCGAGAAGGGGAGCGTATGGCATGAGTTTGAGGGCGACCGCCTCAGCGGTCTGATCAGTTGGCACCACCGCACCCAAAAGGGGGCTCGCCACATCCTGCGCGCAGAGATCGACTGGCAGCTGCTCAAGAATCGCGAGGTGATCCTCACGACCACCACCGAGGGCGGCGTGACGATCCCCACCGTCTACGGCTCGGTGCCCATCCTCGAGCAGAGAACCCTCCACACGGGCCTGGGCTATGAGTGGGAGCAGGGAGGATCACACTTTGAGGCGGGGATAGCATACACCCTGCGCCGCGAGCAATCGTCGCTCCTCTACCCCCGGATCATGGGGCAGACCCTGCGCCAATGGCACCTCTTCATTCGGGAGCGCTACAGCTGGCGACCGGCCGAACTGACACTCGGCATGCACCTCCGCCGAGGCAGCCACAGCGAATGGGAGGCCTCCGAGAGCAGCTTAATCCCCGAGAGCCCCTATCCGATGCAGCAGAGCGAGCTCTTTGCCTGGGAGAACGAATACCTGACGGCCTGCCGCTTAGGGGTGGAACTTGCCGTGCGCATCTACCTTGGCAAGGGATTCTATACCGACCTGTCGGCACTCTGGGAGCACGGTTTTAACCTCAGCGTGGTCCCCCAGCCCAACCGCATCACCTCAACGCTTGCCTTCGGATACCGATGGTAAATGCAATGAAGCCGAAAGATAAAGAGACGAGGAATAAAGAACCGAGGAATAAAGAGACGAGCAAAAAAATAGAAAACTATTAACTATAAAACAATTGCGTATGAAAAAATTATTGATTTTTGCAGCGGCCATAGTTCTGGCAAGCTGTACGAAAGAGGCCGGTGAGAGCCTCTCGGGACGGAAGGCTGTAGCGGTGGATCCCACCATCACGCGTGCCACAGAGGTGGATTTCGAGAAGGGCGATGCCATCGGTCTGAACATCACCACGGCAGAGGGTCTGCACGCCGAGAATGCCAAGTTGGTCTTCTCGGGCGAGCTCTTCACCTCGGCCACCGGCCTGGAGTGGTATGAGGATGCCGGCCTGGAGGCTACGCTCACGGCCTACTACCCCTATGCCGAGACGCAGCCTGCGGAGTTCACGATCCAGGAAGATCAGACCGGCGACGGCTACTTCGCCTCGGATCTGATGATGGCCCGCAAGGAGGGCGTTACCCCCTCGACACAGGCCATCGATATGACCTTCTACCACAAGATGACCAAGATCGTGATCAACATCACGAACGACTACGATGCCACCGTAACGGGTGTTACGCTCTACAACGTCGTGCCGACGGCCGAGATCTCGGTTGAGGAACAGAGCGCAGCTGTCAAGGCCGGCGTGGAGGCCACGACGATCAAGGCTCGCGAGCTGACTCCGGGGTCGAAGTATGCCGCCATCATCGTGCCGCAGACCGCAGCCCTGAAGGTGGTGGTCAGCACCGAGAAGGAGGGTAAGACGGAGCTCTTCACCCAGAGCCTGGCCGAGGCCACGCTCCAGAGCGGTGGTCAGTACTCGATGTCCATCACCGTACTCCCCTCGAGCGTAGATGTGGAGCTTGGCGATGAGATCGAGAACTGGGAGGATATGGGTGAGCTGAAGCCCGAGGATGGCGGTGAGGTGCCCCCCGTAGAGGAGGAGTTCACCGAGTATGAGGGTTACTTTGTTTACCACGGCGAGACCTATAATACGGTAGTCCTGGCCGACGGCAACACCTGGATGGCCGAGAACCTGCGCTACATCCCGGAAGGCAAGACCGTATCGAGCGATCCGGCTGAGGATGCCGGTATCTGGTACCCGGCAGCCAATGCCGACAAGGTAGCCGATCCCAACCTGGTCACTACGCTGGGTCTGCTCTACGATGCCGCCACGGCCTTCGGTGTGGAGGCTGTAACGGCTGAAAATGCCGCTTCGTTAGAGGGTACGCAGGGTATCTGCCCCGAGGGCTGGCACATCCCGACCGTTACGGAGATGACCGGTCTGGTGGGCCACTGTGCCGATGGTGCGCTGACCAATCCTGAGGGTGCCTACTATGATGCCGCCATCAGCGGAGCTTCGCTGAGTGCATTGGCCGAGGCCGGATGGCCCTGGTCGTTTGCCGGCGCCCGCAACAAGACCACGACAAGCGCCAAGGGCAGCTACCTGGTAACGAACTACGACGGCGTATATGGCGTAATGAGCTATGTGCGCGGTTCGACCTTCATTTCGGCAACCACCAACGAAGACGGTTCGCTCAAGAACATCCAGTTCTACGACTTCATGTCACTCTGGAACGCCTCGTTCGAACGCGTACAGGTTGCCAAGGGTAACTTCCTTGCCGGCGGATCGATTCGCTGCATAAAGGATAAGGAATAGTTATTGGGCAAAATCAGAATTGCCTCCAAGGGAGTCGGCCATCGGCCGATTCCCCTTTGTGGCGTAAACTAACACGCAAGAAAACATAAAACAAGTCAAGATGAAACATTCGCATCCGAACTACCTGAAAAACCTGCTGCAATGGGGCGTGCTGGCCGCCATTGTGGGGACCATTGCCTGGCGTAAGATCAACGAACAGCCCGTCGATGTGGAGGCCTACTGCCCCTTCGGCGGATTGGAAGCGCTGTCTACCTACTTGCACAGCAACTCGTTGGCCTGCTCCATGTCAATGCTCCAGATCATGATGGGTATTACGCTCGCCGTGGGCGTGATCCTCTTCTCCAGACTCTTCTGCGGCTACCTCTGCCCCCTGGGCACGGTGAGCGAATGGCTGGGCAAGCTGGGCAAGAAGATGCACTGCAACATCGAGGTGCGCACGGGTTCGATCGTCGATCGCCTGCTGCGCGTGGTGAAGTATGTGCTCCTGTTCGTGATCTTCTACTACACGATCGATGCCAGCGAGCTCTTCTGCAAGCGCTTTGACCCCTACTATGCCCTGGCCACCGGTTTCAAGGGTGAGATCATCCCCTGGCTCTCGGCCATCATGGTGACGGTACTCTTCCTCGGCAGCCTCTTCGTCAAGATGTTCTGGTGCCGCTACATCTGCCCGCTGGGGGCCTTGAGCAACATCTTCAAGTTTACCCCCTTCTTCGTGCTGATGATGCTCGGTGCATGGGGTCTCTCGAAACTCGGCATCGAAGGCGGCTGGGTATGGGTACTGGGCGTGATGTGCGCCGGCGGCTACCTGCTCGAGGCGCTCAAGATGCGCAGCTGCTTCCTTCCGGTGCTGACCATCGACCGCGACACGGAGCGTTGCAACAGCTGCGGACTCTGCGAGAAGCGTTGCCCGCACAACATCCCCATCCACGACTTCACGAAGGTTCGCCACATCGACTGCACGATGTGCGGCAACTGCATCTCGGCTTGCAACACGGGTGCCCTGCAGGTGAACGGTCGCAAGAGTCTGCGCTGGGCTCCCGCCCTGCTGGCCGTGCTGCTCTTCGCCTCGGCACTCTATTTGGGCAACAAGTGGGAGCTGCCGACCATCGACGAGAAGTGGGGCGAGTATGAGCAGAAGGAGAATCTTCAGACCTTCAAGATGGAGGGACTGCAGTCGATCAAGTGCTTCGGCAGCTCGAAGGCCCTCTCGGCCAAGATGCAGAGCGTGGCCGGTGTGCACGGTGTGAAGACCTTCGTGCGCAGCCACGCCGTGGAGATCCTCTACGATCCCGAGATCACCAACGAGCGCAAGCTGCAGGAGGTGCTCTTCACCCCCACAATCCGCAAATATGCCACCCCCGATGAGACGGTTCCCGTACTGGAGCGCCTGGTACTTGGTGTCGAGGGTCTGCGCGACCGCACCGATATGACCCACTTCGGGCTGGTCTTCTTCGATGTGGAGGGAATCTACGGCTTCACCTCGCAGTTCGACTGCCCGGTACATGTTGAGCTCTTTGTCGATCCCGCCAAGGGCTTCACCGAGAAGCAGATCCGCGAGCTGGTCGAGGTCGAGGAGTACATCTTCCCCAACGCCAAGGCCGAGACGAAACCCATCCCGATGAACTTCGACCTGGTAACCTGCACCCGTCAGGGTACCGTAACGCGCGACGAGTTTATCAACCTGATGTTTGAGGATATCAAGAAACTGAAGGGTCGCTTTGTGGAGAATCTCGAGAAGTGCGCCGATGAGAGCCAATTCCCGCGTGCCCGCTACGAGGTGCCGATGTCGGGTATCGAGAAGATGCCTGTACGCATGGGCTTCCCCTACTTCAAGAGCTTCCTTTCGACCTGCGAGGGTATTCTCGCCGTCGATTTCGTCCTGCGCGACTATGTGCCCACGCTGCAGCTGACCTACGCCACCCCGCTGTGGGACGACCAGAAGATCTGGAACGAGATCTTCAAGGCCGAGAAGTGGACCCTGCGCATGGCTGACGGCACCTTCAAGGAGTCGGATCCCCGCATCTCGTTCCTCATTGAGGGAAAGACCGTTGAAGAGTAACCCTTCGTCGAAGCACTTCACAAGATGAAACGATACATTATCACGCTGCTCGCCGTACTGCTCATGAGCGGTACGGTGAGCGCCGATGAGGGCATGTGGCTGATCCACCTGCTCGAGAAGATCTACCCCGAAATGAAGGCCGAGGGCCTTCGCCTGAAGCCCGATCAACTCTACGACTCGGAGTCGGGCAACGCCCTGGCCGATGCCGTGGTGATGATCGACGGCGGTATGGGTACGGGCAGTATGATCTCCGACCAGGGGCTGATGATCACCAACCACCATGTGGCCTACGGCGACATCTGCAAGCTCTCGACCCCCGAGCGCAACATCCTCTTCGACGGCTTCTGGGCCCGGAATCAAGGAGAGGAGCTCCCCGTCGAGGGGAAGAAGGTGATGTTCCTGCGAGGCATCGAGGAGATCACGGCAGAGGCCAACCACTACCGCGACTCGCTGAAGGCTGTCGGCAGATGGGGCATCATGGGTCCGCGCAAGCTGGTGAGTGAGATGGAGCGCCGCCACCGCCGCAAGGGGCTCGAGTCGTGGTGCGCCGAGATGTGGGACGGCCGCCTCTTCCTGATGCTGCAATATGAGGTCTACACCGATGTGCGCCTGGTGGGAGCACCTCCCGCCCGCATCGGCTCATTCGGCGGTGAGACCGACAATTGGAGCTGGCCGCAGCACAAGGGCGACTTTGCCCTCTACCGCATCTATGGCAACAGCGAGGGACGCCCCGCCGCCTACTCGACCGAGAATCGCCCGATCAAGCCCCGCCGCGTACTCCCGATCTCCACACGCGGAGTCGAGGAGGGCGACTTTGCCATGGTGATCGGTTTCCCGGGCATCACCCATCGCTACGGCTCGTCGATGGCCGTGAGCGAGAAGGAGCTCAAGAACCCCATTATCGAGCAGTGCCGCCACAACCGCATGGAGATCATTCGCCGCCACATGGAGGCCGACTCGCTGGTGCGTCTGGCCTACTCGGACGGCTACTTCAATCTGAGCAACTACGCCGACTATGTACGCTGGGAGCAGAAGTGTCTCAAGCGCTACCACGTCTGCCAGATCCGCACCCTCGAGGAGGCCAAGATCCAACAATGGATCGAGGCCGATCCCGCACGCAAGGCCGAATACGGCAACCTGCTCAGCGACCTGAAACGGGGCTATGAGGCTCGCCGCAAGGCCATTGCAGACCGCACCTGGTACCAAGAGTCGTGGTTCATGCCGAGCCAGGCCCTGATCGCAGCCAACCGCGTGGCCTCACTGGCCAAGCGCCTCGAACACGACAAGTGCGACACGCTCTACTGCCCCGATGAAGAGCAGCAGGAGAAGTTGCTCGGCTCATCCCGCCCCCGAGGAAAAGGACACGGCAAGGGACACGGCAAGGGCAAAGGACGCGGCCGACATGGACGCGGCCCGATCTCGCAGGCCAAGTCGTGGGCTACTCTGATGAATGCCTCGAACCACCTGGAACGCAACTACGAAGAGGCCACCGATCGCGAACTCTTCGTCAAGAGTTTCATCACCTTCACCCGCGAGGTTCCCGAAATCTACTGGGGCGACTACCTGCGTTCGCAGATGCGTAAGGCCGGCGGGGATGCCCGTCAGGTGGCCGAGAGCTCGTTCGACGGCTCATTCTGCCGCCAGGCCGAACCCTACCGCGACTTCCTGCTCGAGGATCGCTCCGTTCGCGAGATCCTCGACGACCCGCTCGTAGCCCTCGCTCTGTCGGTAGAGTACGCACCCATCGCCGCCGCCATCGCCCAGGCTGAAAAGCAGGTGGGCGTACGCGTGATCGAGCTCGAGGAGCAATATCGCGATCTGCAATACCGCTACCGCGAGGCAATGGGTGTTCCCCAATATCCGAACGCCAACTCCACCATGCGCCTGACCTACGGAACGGTGCAGCCGATCTCTCCGGTGGACGGTATTCGCTACGCCTCCCACTCCACAATTCGCGGATACCTGGAGAAAGAGAACCCCGAGAACTACGACTATGTGGTTGATCAGCGCATGAAGGAGCTGATCCGCAACCGCGACTGGGGCCGCTGGGGCGACAAGGGTGAGCTGAAGGTGAACCTGATCACGAACAACGATATCACGGGTGGCAACTCGGGCTCACCGATGCTCAACGGTCGCGGTGAGCTGATCGGCCTGGCCTTCGACGGCAACCGCGAATCCATGTCGGGCGATCTGTGGTTCCACCCCGATCTCTCGCGCACGGTGGCTGTGGATATCCGCTATGTGATGTGGGTGATCGAGAAGTGGGCCGATGCCGGTTACCTGCTCGAGGAGCTGCAATTCGACAAGCGCTGACCGGCACCCAAGCACGCAAGACGTGCACCAAAAGCCCTATAAAGGGGGCAAAAGAAAAAAAACGGAACAACACAAGGGGCAAAACGCCCAACAACTTGTGTGTTTCCGTTTTTTTTATTAGCTTTGTATGATTTATGAGCAGACTCGACTAAAAACGACAAAACCAATAAAAAACTATAAATCAATGGAAACACAAAAGATGCAAAACTCACTGCCCGAAAATGCTTATCGCGAGCTTAAGGCCGGTGAGGAGTACAAACCCATGATGCCTGCTGAAGTTACCCCCGCAGAGGTTACCCCCTACTCGGTGGGTATGGGTCTTCTGATGGCCGTAATTTTCTCGGCCGCAGCCGCCTTCCTCGGCCTGAAAGTGGGACAAGTCTTCGAGGCCGCCATTCCGATCGCCATCATCGCCGTGGGCGTGGGCTCGATCCTGGGCAAAAAGAACATGTTGGGCCAGAATGTGATCATTCAGTCGATCGGCGCCTCGTCGGGCGTGATCGTGGCCGGCGCCATCTTCACCCTCCCGGCCCTCTACATCTTGGGCCTCGAGGCACAATTCTACCAGGTCTTCCTCTCGTCGCTGCTGGGCGGTGTGCTGGGTATCGTGCTGATGATCCCCTTCCGCAAGTACTTCGTCAAGGAGATGCACGGCAAGTACCCCTTCCCCGAGGCTACGGCTACGACCGAGGTCCTCGTGTCGGGTGAGAAGGGCGGCAACCAGGCCAAGCTGCTCGCCGTAGCCGGTCTGGTGGGTGGTCTTTACGACTTTGTGGTCGGCACGTTCGGTTTCTGGACCGACTCAATCTCCACGCGCATCTCGCAATGGGGCGTGGCCTTGGCCGAGAAACACAAGGTGGTCTTCGGTCTGAACACCTCGGCCGCCGTGCTGGGTCTGGGCTACATCATCGGTCTGAAGTATGCCGTGATCATTACGGCCGGCTCGTGCCTCGTCTGGTTCTTCATCGTTCCGTTGGTGGGCTCGCTCGCCGAGTCGATGGATCCTTCGGCTCTGGTCGCTTCGCTGGGCGTTACGGCCAACCACATCCTTGAGAACCCGTCGCAGATCTTCACCCCCGAGAACCTCTACCAGTATATCGGTCGCCCGATCGGTATCGGCGGTATCGCCATGGCCGGTCTGATCGGCATCGTGCGCCAGGCCGGCATCATCAAGTCGGCCATCGGACTGGCCGTAACGGAGCTCGGAGGCAAGAAGGGTTCTTCGACCCAAAAGGAGGAGCGCACGCAGCGTGACCTGACCATGAAGCTGATCCTCACGATCCTCTGCGCCACCCTGCTGACGACCTTCCTCTTCTTCCAATTCGGTGTGCTGAACAACTGGGGTCAGTCGATTGTGGCCATTCTGATCGTCTTCGTGATCGCCTTCCTCTTCACCACCGTAGCAGCCAACGCCATCGCCATCGTGGGCTCGAACCCCGTATCGGGTATGACACTCATGACCCTCATCCTCTCGTCGCTCGTGCTGGTAAGCGTGGGTCTGACGGGTAAGAGCGGCATGACGGCTGCCCTGATCATCGGTGGCGTGGTCTGCACCGCCCTCTCGATGGCCGGAGGCTTCATCACGGACCTCAAGATCGGCTACTGGCTCGGCACCACGCCTCGCAAGCAGGAGGGGTGGAAATTCCTCGGCACGGTCGTTTCGGCCGCCACGGTAGCCGGTGTGATCCTGGTGCTGAATGCCGCCTACGGCTTTGACACGGCCAACAACCCCGATGCTCTGGTGGCTCCGCAGGCCAACGCCATGGCAGCTGTAATTCAGCCCCTGATGACGGGAGGCCAGACCCCCTGGGCCCTCTACTTCATTGGTGCCGGTCTGGCGCTGGTCCTCACCGCTATCGGCATCCCCGCCCTGGCCTTTGCCCTGGGTATGTTCATCCCGATGCACCTGAACGCCCCGCTGGTTGTCGGCGGTCTGGTTTCGTGGTTCGTCTCGAGCCGTTCGAAGGATCAGGAGCTCAACAAGGCTCGCACGGATCGGGGTACGCTGATTGCCTCGGGCTTCATTGCCGGTGGCGCCCTGATGGGTGTGGTAAGTGCCGTGCTGAAGTTCGCCGGCGTGGATTGGCGCCTTGCGGAGTGGGCCTCGTCGAATGCCGCCGAGTGGTGCGGTGTCGCTGCCTACCTCTGCCTGATCGGCTACTTCATCTGCCACACGTTGAAGGCCAAGAAGGAGGAGTAAGGCTCCCAAATGAGCAATGAGCAATGAGCAATGAGCAATGAGTAATGAGCAATGGGTAATGAGCAATGGGAATTGTAGGAGATATAGGATTTTGGGAGTTGTAAAACTATCCCATACCTCCCATATCTCCTAAAATTCCCAGAACTCCCACAAAAAACCTACGGCTCTAACTGCCCAGCCGGAACAGGCGAGAAGGGGCAAAAGATGCCGCATAAAATTTAAAAATATGTTACTGGATAGATTTTTGAAATATGTATCGTTCGATACGCAGTCGGACGAGAACAGCGAAACCTTCCCCTCGACCGAGAAGCAGAAGGTTCTTTTAAGCTACCTCAAGGAGGAGATGGAGAGTCTCGGAATGACCGAGGTAACGATGGACGAATACGGCTATGTGATGGGTACGATTCCGGCTACGAAGGGCAAGGAGAATGCCCCCGTGATCGGCTTCATCGCCCATGTGGACACGGCTCCCGACATGAGCGGCAAGGATGTCAAGCCCCGCATTGTGGAGGAGTACGACGGTGGCGACCTGGTGCTGAACGGTCAGCTGACGATGAAGGTTTCGGACTTCCCGGAGCTCTCGTTCTTCAAGGGCCACACGCTCATTCACACCGACGGTACGACCCTCTTGGGTGCCGACGACAAGGCCGGCGTAGCCGAGATCATGACAGCCGCCGAGTATCTGATGACCCACCCCGAAGTTGAACACGGCAAGATCCGCATCGGCTTTACGCCCGATGAGGAGATCGGCCGCGGTGTCGATTACTTCAACGTCGAGAAGTTCGGTGCCGACTTCGCCTACACGATGGACGGCGGCTTCGAGGGCGAGCTGGAGTACGAAAACTTCAACGCCGCCGGAGCCAAGATTCACATCCAGGGACGCAACGTACACCCGGGTGTCGCCAAGGGCAAGATGCTCAACGCCATCGATATCGCCTGTGAGCTGAACCAACTGCTCCCCGCCACGGAGCGCCCGCAGTTCACCGAGGGCTACGAGGGATTCTTCCACTGCGTAGGATTCAAAGGAACGGTCGAGGAGGCCGACCTGCAGTACATCATCCGCGACCACGACATGGAGCTCTTCGAGAAGAAGAAGCAGTTTATGGTGGCCTGCGTGGAGCACCTGAACCACAAATATTCGGCCGGCATCGTCTCGCTCCAGATCAAGGATCAGTACTTCAATATGCGCAAGATGGTGGAGCCGCACCCCCAGGTGATCGACAAGGCCAAGGAGGCCATGCGCATGGTGGGTGTCGAGCCCATCGTGAAGCCCATTCGTGGTGGTACGGATGGCGCTCGTCTCTCGTTCATGGGTCTGCCGTGTCCAAACCTCTTCACGGGCGGCATGAACTTCCACGGCAAGTTTGAGTACTGTTCGCTGACCACCATGCAGAAGGCTCAGCAGGTGATCCTCAATTTAGCAACCCTCTGGGCCAAATAATCTTACGGCAATGAACCCCTACGGATATTTCAAGGTCGCAGGCGCCATCCCCTCGGTTGGGGTGGCCGACTGCGCCCTCAATGCCGAGCGCCACATCGGACTGATCCGCCGTGCGGCCGAACGTGGTGCAGAGCTGGTGGTCTTCCCCGAACTCTCGCTCACGGGGTACACCTGCGGAGACCTCTTTCTGCAGCCCGAGCTGATGCGGGGTGCCGAGGAGGCCCTCAAGCAAGTGATGCGCCAAACGGCCGACTGCCCCATTGTGGCAGTGGTCGGCCTGCCTGTAGTGGCGGGCGGACGACGCTACAACTGCGCTGCCGCCTTTGCACAAGGGGAGCTCCTGGGCGTTGTGCCCAAGAGCCACCTGCCCAACTACGGCGAGTTCTACGAAGAGCGCTGGTTTGCCTCGGGAGCCGAGGTGCGCGGCAGCCTCATCGAGCTCTGCGGCGAGGAGGTTCCCTTCGGATGTGATGTGATGCTGGGGATCAACGGCGTGGAGTGCGGCATCGAGATCTGCGAGGATCTTTGGGTACCGGCACCCCCCTCGGCAGCCCTGTCGCAAGCGGGAGCCCGCCTGATTATAAACCTCTCGGCATCACCCGAGGTGGTGGGCAAGCACTCCTACCTGCTCTCGCTCGTTGCAGGACAGTCGGCACGGCTTCGGGCCGGCTACCTCTACGTCTCGTCCGGCTTCGGCGAATCTTCGACCGACTTAGTCTTCGGAGGCAACATCCTCATTGCGGATCAGGGCGAATGGGTCGCCCGCAGCGAGCGCTTCTCGCTCGAGGAGCAGCTTCTGGTGGGCGAGATCGACGTGGAGCGGATCGAGACCGAACGCTCCCGCACCAACACCTTTGCCGCACACACTCCGCAGGAGGGTTTCCGCCTCTGTGCATGCGACCTCACCCCCCGGGCGAGCGACTTCGCGCGCACGATCGACCCGCACCCCTTCGTCCCCGCAGACGACGAGCAGCGCCACACCCGCTGCGAAGAGATTTTTCAGATTCAGGCCATGGGCCTGGTTAAGCGTCTGAGCCACACGCGCTGCCGGTCGGTGGTTCTGGGCATCTCGGGAGGTCTGGACTCCACGCTGGCCCTGCTGGTTGTGGTCAAAGCCTTCGACAAGCTGGGCCTCGACCGAAAGGGGATCTACGGCATCACCATGCCGGGTTTCGGAACCACAGACCGCACCTACCGCAATGCCCTGGCGCTGATGGAGCAACTGGGCATCACGCAGATCGAGATTCCGATTGCCAAGGCCGTGCAACAACACTTTGCAGATATCGCCCTTGACCCGGCAGACCGCTCGGCCACCTACGAAAATTCGCAGGCACGCGAGCGCACGCAGATCCTGATGGACTACGCCAACAAGGTGGGCGGTTTAGTGATCGGCACGGGCGACCTGAGCGAGCTGGCCTTAGGCTGGGCCACCTACAACGGCGACCAAATGTCGATGTACGGCGTGAACGCCTCGATCCCCAAGACCCTGGTGCGCCACCTGGTACGCACGGCTGCCGAGACACTGGGCGGTGAGGCCGAGAAGACTCTCCTCGACATTGTCGATACGCCCGTGAGCCCCGAGTTGCTGCCGGCCGACGAGAAGGGCGAGATTGCACAGAAGACCGAAGACCTGGTGGGTCCCTACGAGTTGCACGACTTCATGCTCTACCACTTCATCCGCCGCGGAGCCTCACCCCGCAAGCTCCTCTTCCTGGCCGAGCAGGCCTTTGGCGAGCGCTACCCGCGCGAGGTGATCCTGCACTGGATGGAGGTCTTCTTCCGACGCTTCTTCTCCCAGCAGTTCAAACGCTCGGCCATGCCCGACGGCCCCAAGGTGGGCTCCGTAAGCCTCTCGCCCCGCGGCGATTGGCGCATGCCCTCCGACGGCTCAGCAGCCCTCTGGCTCGCCGAGATCGAGACCCTGAAAAAGTAACACAAAAAAAGCACCCAATACAGATGAAAAAGATTCTATTAGTCCTGCTCCTGCTGAGCAGTGTGTCGGTCGATAGCCAGGCCCAATCGTGGGCCGATATGCTCAAGAGCCTCTTCGGCATGAGCACGAAGAAGAGCGAGGAGATAATCCCCGAGACTACGCATATCAAGGCCTCGGAGTTGGCCAAGACCTGGCTCTTTTCAGAGCCCGTAATCGACTATACGGGGTCGGATCCCGTGGCCACGATGGCCGTAAGCGCCCTCGAAGGGCAGATGGAGGGGCTCATGGCCAAAGCCGGCATCCAGAGTGGCCGCGACCGCGTCACCTTCAAGACAAACAAGACGCTGACCATCGAGATCAACGGAGTGGTTGCCATGGGCAACTACACCTACAACCCCTCAACGGGCGAAATTACGATGAGAGTTTCGATGAAGGAGAAAACAGCCACCCTGAGCGGCCAAACCGAGTACGAAAACGGCGTGCTCAAGTTGGTATTCGATGCCAACCATGTGCTCTCGACGATGAAGGCTGCCGCCCCCTCGCTCGCCGACCACGACTATGTGAAGATCGCCTCGTCGGTGATCGACACCTACCCCGGCATTCGACTCGGAGGGTCGTTCAAATGAGCAACGGGCAACCATTTGGCTGACAGCCAAATACGGAACCCAAAATAACACAAAGAGGTCAAAGAGTGTGTCCTTGAATCCTTATCGGGCACACTCTTTACTTATTTCTTATAGCAGCAAAACCGTAAGGAACATGATAAGAAAGCCACTCATAAAGCCGGCGAGGACTTGCCAACCGTTGTGGCAGCCCAAGTAGAGACGGGCCGAGGAGAGAAGACCGCTACAAAGGACCGAGAAGAGCAGCGGCAGAAGCATGCGGCCGTTTCCCGCGATGGTCAGGATGGAGAAGAAGGCGACCAGTCCTCCCTGGGCCGTGAGGTGAAGGCTGATCTTCCACCGCAGGGTAACCAGCAGGCAGAAGAGTTGGCACAAAGCGGCCCCGAACATCATCTTGTGGAGTAGCATGGCCACCGGGAGCTTCAGGAGTGTAAGGGCACAGAGCAGGTAGGAGAGCGTGCCCAGCATCAGGGGCAGGATGCGCTCGCGGCGATTGTCAATACGATAGCCGGAGAGGTGACCCAGATGGCGAAGAAGAAGCAACATAAAGGTCGGCAGGGCGAACGTGTAGAGAAGGATAACCCCCACCAGATAGAGTTTCGTGGAGGTCAAAAGCAGGCTGCCCGAGAGCAACACCAAAAGGGCATAGAGCGGCACAAAAAAGGGGTGAAGGAGCGTTGAGAGCAGATGTGCCAGACGCGCCCAGCCGCCCTTCGGGCCGGCATATTCGATGTGTTGTTGCTCCATTGATCTATACGATTTGATCCGTTTTGCTCCTCATTCGGACGGGGAGCGGACTATATCTGCTTGCGAAGACGAGCCACCGGGATTCCGAGCATCTCCCTATACTTGGCCACCGTGCGGCGGGCAATACGATAGCCCTTATCGTTGAGCATTACCATCAGGGTCTCATCCGTCAGCGGATGGCGCTTCTGCTCATTGTCGATAAACTGCTGCAGCAGGGTCTTGATCTCATAGCTCGAGACCTCTTCGCCCGAGTCGGTGAGCATCGCCTCCGAGAAGAGCGATTTCAGCAAGATAATGCCGAAGTGCGTCTGAACGTATTTGCTGTTTACGACTCGCGAAATGGTAGAGACATCGAGCCCGGTACGATCGGCAATATCCTTCAGGATCATGGGCCGCAGTTTCGACTTGTCGCCATCACGGAAATACTCCTGCTGGTAGTCCAAAATCTCCTGCATGGTGCGCATCAGCGTATCGTGGCGCTGACGGATGGCCGAGATGAACCACTTGGCCGAGTCGATCTTCGACTTCACAAACTGCACCGCCTCGCGATTCTCACTCTTCACCGTGCCATCGGGTTGCACCATCTCGCGCATCATCTCCACATAACGGCGATTGATCTTCACCTCGGGCACCCCCGTGGAGTTGAGCGAGAGATCGAAACGCCCATCGTGGTAGTCGAGCACAAAGTCGGGAATGATGTAGGGCGCAGCCTCACTGCCCCCCTCGGCATAGAGGTTGCCGGGTTTGGGCGAGAGGTGCCGAATCTCCTGCAAGGCCTCGCGGAAATCCTCCTCCGAGATCTGGAGGCGCTGCATCAGCTTCTCGTAATGCTTCTTGGCAAACTCCTCGAAATGTTGCGCAAGAATACGATGCGCCAAGCGCAACGCACGCGTCGTGAGGCGCTTCTGACCCATCTGCAGGAGCAGACACTCCTGCAGGTTGCGGGCTCCGATGCCCGCCGGCTCCAATTCGTGGATCACCCCCAGGAGCTGCTCCAACTCCTGCTCCGAAGTCTCGATACCAAGCGTGAAGGCGATATCATCGGCCACCGAGAGGAGTTCACGCCTCAGGTAACCATCCTCATCAATCGACCCCACCAGGTAGATCGCCAACCGCATCTGCCGCTCCGAAAGGTTGCGATAGCCCAGCTGCTCGACCAGGTACTCCTGCAACGAACGCCCCCCCGAAAGGTAGATCGGACGCTGCTTATCATCCTTCGAGAAGTTGTTCACCCGACTCTTATAGGCCGGAGTGTCATCCTCCTTGAGGTACTCCTCAACCGAAATCTGCTGCGGCTCCTCATCCGGCTCGGTCTGCCGATCCTCCTCCAGCACAATATTCTCCTCAATCTCCTGCTTGATGCGCTGCTCGAGCTGCATGGTGGGGAGCTCCAGCAACTTGATCATCTGGATCTGTTGCGGAGAGAGCTTCTGCTGAAGCGACAAGATCTGTCGTTGGTTTATTGCCATATCCTTGCCAATCTGCTTAAAGTGATAGAACAAATCGGCCTCTTCCTTATTAGCAAAAACGCCTCCCAAACCGGTTTTATTATTTGGGAGGCGGTCTCTATTTTGGTCTAGTGTGTTTTTTATTAAAATTCGGCATTCTTAGGCGTTCTCGGGAAAGGCTGCACATCACGAATATTGTTCAGACCCGTGACGAACATCAGCAGACGGTCGAAGCCCAGACCAAAGCCCGAGTGGGGAGCCGATCCCCAACGGCGCGTGTCGAGGTACCACCACACATCCTTCTCGTTCATGCCCAACTCCTGGACGCGTGCACGAAGCTTGCCATAATCGTTCTCACGCTCCGAACCGCCGATAATCTCGCCGATTTTGGGGAACAAAACATCCATGGCGCGTACCGTGCGGCCATCCTCGTTCTGCTTCATGTAGAAGGCCTTGATCTGCTTGGGGTAGTTGATGAGGATCACCGGGCGCTTGAAGTGCTCCTCCACCAGGTAGCGCTCATGCTCGGACTGCAGGTCGTCACCCCACTCGCAGGGGAACTCGAACTTACGACCCGAAGCCTTCAGGATCTCGATACCCTCGGTATAGTCCAGGCGCACAAAGTCATTCTCGACCACAAAGTTCAGGCGCTCCAGGAGCTCGGGATCCCACATCTTATTCATGAACTCGAGATCCTCGCGGCAGTTCTTCAGGGCATAGCGCACCAGGTATTTGATGAAATCCTCCGCGAGGTCCATATTGTCCTCCAACTCGTAGAAGGCGGCCTCGGGCTCAATCATCCAGAACTCCGAAGCGTGGCGCACCGTGTTTGAGTTCTCGGCACGGAAGGTGGGTCCGAAGGTGTAGATGCGACCCAACGACAAGGCGCCGAGCTCACCCTCGAGCTGTCCCGAGACGGTAAGGTTGCAGGGCTTGCCAAAGAAATCCTGCGTATAATCCACCTGGCCCTCCTCATTCTTGGGTACATTGTTCAGGTCCATCGTCGTAACGGTGAACATGGCACCGGCACCCTCGCAGTCCGAACCCGTGATGATGGGGGTGTGGAAGTAGTAGAAGCCATGGGTATGGAAGTACTCATGGATGGCGTAGGCCATGGCGTGGCGGATGCGCAGCACGGCACCAAAAGTATTGGTACGGGGGCGCAGGTAGGCGATCTCACGCAGGAACTCCAGCGAGTGGCCCTTCTTCTGCAGGGGGTAGCTCTCGGGGTCGGCCGTGCCGTAGATCTCGATCTTCTCGGCCTGCACCTCGACACCCTGGCCGGCGCCCTGCGAGGCCACCAGCTTACCATCCACACGGATGCAGGCACCCGTGGTGATGGGTTTCAACTCCTCGGCATCGATCTTCTGCAGATCGACCACCACCTGAATATTCTGCACACACGATCCATCGTTCAGGGCGATGAAAGCTACATTTTTGTTCCCACGCTTGGTGCGAACCCAGCCCTTGACCACTACGTCGCAATCGACCTCCTTCGAGGCGAGCAACTCTACAATGCGTAACTTTTTCATTATCGTTAGGTTTTTGTTTTCCTCTATTTTAGCCTACAAAGGTACATATTTATTTGCGATATTTCAAATAAAAAAGTACCTTTGCCCCTATGAGAAGGTTTCGATTGATGCAACAAATGCTCCTAATCCTCCTCTTTGCGGGGATTGGAGGGCGAATTTCGGCCCAGGAGCATGAGGTTTTTCGCAGTGAGGTGCTCCCTTACCAGAACCGCCACGATGCCACGGTGGGGGGCGACTACACGCGCAGTTCGCAATACATCCGCTTTGCCCCCGAGCTCGAAACGCTGTCAGAGGAGGCGATCTGGATGGGGCAGCAGACCGAGATCCCCTTTGTCTGGACCGACGGTCTGGTGATGATCCACCTCGAGGCGGTGGGACAGGCCTACACACTCGAGGTGAACGGCTCGGAGGTGGTCCGCAACGAGGACGGCATCTCGCCTGCGGAGTACGATCTCACCCCCTTCATCCGACAAGGGAAGAACCACTTCCGCATCGGGCTGCGCGGAGGTGAGCTCAACCATACGCAGCAGGGACTCAAGTCGCCCGCAGAGTGCCTCACGGGCTCCTACCTCTTCGCACAGCAGAGACGATCGATTGCCGATTTCACGATCCGCCTGGTGCCCGACTCCTTGCGCCGCTTCGGTGTCTTAGAGCTCGACATCGTGGCCCGCAACGCCTTCAATTACGAAGAGGAGGTGAATGTGGCCTACGACATCTACTCCCCCACGGGCAAGCTGATGGACTATACCGACCACCCGATCCAGATCGCCGGTCGCTCGCAAGATACCGTACACCTGCACCCCTTCATCTACCACACCAACGAACAGAAATGGGGCGATGGCAAGGCCCCACTCTACCGGGTGATGCTCTTCACGAAGCGCGATGGCAAGATGTGGGAGTACATGCCCCTGGAGATTGGCTTCAGCGACATGCTCTACCGCGATGGCACCTGGTATCGCTTCGGGGAGCCCTACACGCTGAAGAGCACCCCCTGCAACGCCCTCGCCGACCGCAAAACAACCGAGCAGGAGATGCTCCGCCTGCGCAAGGCGGGGTTTAACACGCTATGTCCCACGGCTCCGCAACCCCATTGGTACTACGAGCTGGCCGACCATCTGGGACTCTATGTGATAGATTGTGCCGCCATCTCCGCCCCCGACAAGCGCGAAGACCGCACCGTGGGAGGCACTCCGGCCAACGACCCGACACTGGCCGAGGAGTTCACCCGGCGCGTGAAGCGCATGTACTACCGCTCGCGCAACCACACCTCGGTGATCGCCTTCCGCCTGGCCAACCCCTCGGGAAACGGCTACGCCCTCTACAAAGCCTACCAGTGGATCAAGTCGATGGAGAAGAATCGCCCCGTTTTCTACGAAGACGCCCAAGGAGAGTGGAATAGCGATTAACCGAACGCTCGATTATCCCCTTTTGAGGAGGTTACTCGGAGTGGGGAAAAGCCTGATTGCCCCCAGAATAAAAACGGATAGAAAAAAGTGAACATAGAGCTGATCGTCATAGGGAAGACCGACTCGAAGGAGGTAGGAGCACTCGTAGAGATGTATCTCAAACGAGTGAATCACTACTGCCGAATGGCGGTAACCACCCTGCCGGATGTTAAAAATACCAAATCGTTGAGCATCAAACAACAGCGAACGCTCGAAGGAGAGGCAATCCTGAAGCAGTTGGACGAAGGAGACTACGTCGTTCTGCTCGATGAGCGAGGCGAGGAGATGCGCTCGGTGGAGTTCGCCTACTGGTTGCAGAAGCGGATGAACAGCGGCATGCGCCGCCTGGTGCTCCTGATCGGCGGCCCCTACGGTTTCTCGGAGGAGGTCTATGCCCGGGCCAACGGCAAGCTCTCGCTCTCGCGCATGACCTTTTCGCACCAGATTGTGCGGGCCCTCTTTGCCGAGCAGATCTACCGCGCCTTTACGATCCTGAACAACGAACCCTACCACCATGAATAACCCCAAGATAGCCACTCCCCGCTTTGCGATCCTGAGCCGGAATGCCCTGGTGGGCTTAGGGCTCAAGGCGCTGCTCGAGCGGATCCAGCCCGGGGTGGAGGTGATCCACTTCAGCGCTCTCGACGAACTGCTGGAGGAGGAGCGCCACGAACACATTTTCCACTACTTCATCGACCGGGAACTGGTCGAGCAGCACAGCGAACTCCTCCGCGAGAAGCGCCACCGCACAATCTGCCTCACACAGGGGGAGGAGACAGAGGGGCACTCGCTCAACATCGCACAGAGCGAGACGGCGATCGTGCGCGATCTGATGCGCATCCGCCACCACGGGCACCCCGCCGAGGGAGGCGGAGCCCCGCGCCCACGCCCCGAAAAGCGGCTCACCCCACGCGAGACGGAGGTGCTGCGCCTGATCACCCGGGGGCTGATCAACAAGGAGATTGCCGACCGCATGGGTATCGGCATCACCACAGTAATCTCCCACCGCCGCAACCTGATGCGCAAACTCGGCATCCGCACCACCTCGGCCCTGACGATCTACGCCATGATGAACGGGTATATCAACGAGGAATGAGAAATGAGAAATGAGAAATGAGAAATAATTTCCTTGTTGTTGGAAATATTACCAATTAAATATTTCGGGGCGCAAGCTTCATTGCTCATTGCTCATTGCTCACTGCTCATTGCTCACTGCTCATTGCTCATTTATTCCCTCCTCCTCACAAATAAGGATTGCACGTTTCGTCTTTTTTGTGTTCCTTTGCAGCCGTGAAAGGCTGTAAAATTCATAAACTGCTGATTCCTATGCTGCTTTTTGTCGCGTTCGGGGCCTCGGCCCGAGGACGCGGTACGGAGTTGCCGTTGGAGGCCGACACCACCATCCGCATGGAGGAGGTGGTGGTGCAAGCCCCCTCGATCAAGCAGCGCGCACCCCTGAGACAAAGCCCCATCGCAGCCACGCAGCTCCTCCAGTCGGAGGTTGAGCGCCTACAGCTCTCGGCCCCCAAGGAGGTCTCTTGTTTAGTCCCCAACCTCTATGCCCCGGACTATGGGTCGCGCATGACCTCGTCGATCTATGTGCGCGGCTTAGGGGCCCGCATCGACCAGCCGGTCGTGGGGCTCAACGTCGATAACGTACCGATGCTCAACAAGGACGGCTACGACCTCGACGTGGCCGACATTGAACGCTTAGAGGTGCTGCGCGGACCACAGAGCACCCTCTACGGGCGCAACACCATGGGGGGTGTGATCAACATCCGCACCCTCTCACCGCTGACCTTTCAGGGGGCACGTTTCCTGGCCGAGTATGGCAGCGGGAACAGCTATAAGGTGCGACTGTCGAGCTACAACCGCCTGCACAACCTCGGCATCGGCGTTGCCGCCAACCTCGGGGGGTCGGACGGCCTCTTTACGAACAGCTACACGGGCGAAAAGTGCGACCATGAGATTGGAGGCGGAGCCCGCTTCAAGGTGGAGTGGGAGTCCGAGGGGTGGTTTATCGGAAACACCTTCGCCGCCTCCTTCCTCGAACAGGGGGGCTACCCCTATCGTTCGGTCGAGACGGGAGATATCGCCTACAACGACCCCTGCGGCTATGAGCGCGCCACCCTGAGCGATGCCCTGACCCTTCGCTACAGCGGAGGCCGGGCCATGGTGGAGAGCATCACCTCCTACCAGTTCCTCGACGATGAGATGACCCTCGACCAGGACTTCCGCCCCGAGAGCTACTTCACACTCGAACAGCTGCGCCGCGAACACGCCTTGAGCGAAGAGGTGGTCGTGCGCTCGACCACAAAGAGCCGCTACCAATGGCTGGTGGGGGCCTTTGGCTTTTGGAAAGGGGGCGACATGCAGGCCCCGGTACTCTTCAAAGAGGAGGGCATCCACAACCTGATCCTGGGGAATATCCCCGAGGGTATCGAGGTCGATTTCCCCAAGGAGTTTCTCCTGGACAGCGACTTCGACCAGCTCACCTATGGTGCTGCGCTCTACCACGAATCGTCGCTCAACCTCGGCCGCTGGCTCCTGACGGCGGGCCTGCGCTTCGATGTGGAGTGGGCACGCCTCGACTACCTCAGCTCGACCCACAAGCCCTGCCGCGTGAATGCCACCACGATCGAGCCCTACGCCCTGAACGGAGATCTCCGGAAGCGCTTCACAGAGCTGCTGCCCAAGCTCTCGGTCCTCTACCGCATGGGCAGCCATCGCCTCTCGAACCTCTACCTCTCGGCCTCGAAAGGGTATAAGGCGGGAGGATTCAACACACAGATGTTCAGCGAGGTATTGCAAAATTCGCTGATGAAGAAGATGGGCATCTCCTTCAACCGCCAGTTTGCCATCGACCAGGTGGTGGGCTACGACCCCGAATGGAGCTGGAACTATGAGTTGGGCGGCCACCTCCACCTGCTGAAGGGGGATCTGCTTGTCGATTTCAGCCTCTTCTTCATCGATTGCCACGACCAACAACTCACCGTCTTCCCGCCGGGCCAGACCACCGGACGCATGATGACCAATGCCGGCCGAACCCACAGCCTCGGCGGCGAACTCACGCTCGTGGCACGCCCCACCGGGCAGCTGAACCTCTCGGCCTCCTATGGCTATACCCACGCCACCTTCCGCGAATACCTGAGCGGCGAGGCAGACTACAGCGGCAATCGCCTCCCCTACGCCCCAGAGCACACCCTTGCGGCGCGTGCGGCCTACACCTTCCCGATTCGCAGCTCATGGCTCGAGCGCATCATCCCCTCGATTGACCTGCGCGGCGCGGGCCCCATTGCCTGGAACGAGGAGAACACGCTGAGCCAGGATCTCTACCTGCTGGGGAACTTCTCGCTCCGATTCGAGCATGAGAACTACACCCTCGACCTCTGGTGCCGCAACTTCACCAATACGCGCTACGACCTCTTCTACTTCAAGTCCGTGGGACGCGAATTCATGCAACAGGGACGTCCCCGCACTTTCGGTGTCACCGTAACAGCGAACTTCTAACCCATTTACATTCAACCGATTGAAATACTTAATATTTAACCGATTAACTCATTCACATTTAACCGATTGTAACCCCTAATTCCAAGTTATGAAAAAACTTTTGATCGTTTTTGCCCTGCTGAGCGGCTTTGCTGCCTGCAGTGATGATGAGAACAACGAAACCCCGGTAACCCCGGCACCGACCGAGACGCTGAGCTTTACGGGCAAATTGGAGGCTCTGCCCGATGAGGGAAGCCGCTTCGAAGCCTTCTCCGAGGAGGGGATCGCCATGCAGCTCCAACCGACCGCCGATGGCCGCTACCACCTGTTGATGCCCGAGATCAAGTTCGTGGCTCAGATGCCCTGGCTCTCGATCGAGGTGCGCGATCTGCAGGATTCGGCCGAGGGAGAGTCGATCCGCTTCGAGGCGGCCGAGACCATCCCCTACTTCATGGGAGCCCCCTACGATGCCTTCCCCATCGCCAACCTGAGCGGCTTGTATGATGCCGCCACGGGGAGCTTCAGCCTCGCGTTCGACTGCAACACCATGCTGGTCCGCTACACGGGTCAGAGATAGGCACCGAAAGCCGTCGAGGCAAAGATCGGAGTAGAGCCGAAGGAGAGAAGCCGCGAAGGTTTCGGCTTCTTCGGCTTCTCTCATATTTCGGGTTTCGGATTTGACCGGCTCGGATGGAATTGTTAAAAATTCTGTTGATACTTTTGGTGCTTAAATTTGGTGATTCGGACAATTTGCGTTACCTTTGCGGACGTATTCCGAAACCCCGTAGAGAGGACAACCGAAGAATGAAGCAGACCATCCATAACCTAAGTCGGCACCGACACCGAACAAGCGGTGAGCGTTGTCTTGCAACGCGAAAACGACTGACGAATGGAGCAGTGTGCCCAAGCCGATAAACCGTTGTGATACGATTGTATCATGGCGGTTTTCTGTTTTTAGGTTTTGCAACCGCCACAGAAGACTCACTACCAATCGTTTAGGTTGAAAAAATCGGAATAAACACGGAAATAAAAATTAAAAACAATACAGGATATGAAAGTAGCAGTTATTATGGGATCCACGAGCGACTGGGGCGTAATGTCGGCCGCTGTGGAGATGCTCGAGGAGTTGGGCATCGAGTACGAGAAGCGCGTAATCAGTGCACACCGCACCCCACACCTGATGGTGGAGTATGCCACCACGGCGCGTGAACGCGGCATCGGATGCATCATCGCCGGAGCGGGCGGAGCCGCCCATGTGGCCGGCGTAACGGCAGGCCTGACCACCATACCCGTGATCGGTGTACCGATCAAGACCTCGGCATTGGGCGGTCTGGACTCGCTGCTCTCGATCGTACAGATGCCGGGCGGCGTTCCCGTATCGACCACGGCGATCAACGGGGCCAAGAATGCCGCCCTGATTGCCGCCTCGATCTTTGCCCTGACGGACAAGGCGCTGGAGGAGCGCCTCCTGGAGTTCCGCCGTCAGCAGACCCAGAAGGTCCTGGAGGCCGAGTTGTAACCTCCCGCCGGTAGTTGAACCCTGCAAGACGAGAAAAAGCCATGAAGAATTATCGCATCTATGTAGAAAAATTACCCCGCTTTCAAGTGGAGGCCGAGAGCATGAAGCGCGAGCTGAACGACAACCTCGGACTCGGGTTGACGGGCTTTCGTTGGATCAACGTCTACGACCTCTTCGGTTTCGATGAGGAGCTGGTGGAGAAGTGCCGCTACTCGGTCTTCGGCGAGCGCCAGACGGACCGCGTGAGCGATGAGCTGGAGCTGGAGGGAAAGAGCAGCCTGGCCGTGGAGTTCCTGCCCGGACAGTTTGATCAGCGTGCCGCCTCGGCTGTCGATTGCGTGAAGCTGATCGACCCCAAAGCCGATGTACGCATCCGCAGCTCGAAGGTCTATATTTTTGAGCCGGCCCTCAATGCTGAGCAGATGGAGGCCGTCAAGCGCTACTGCATCAATGCCGTGGAGTCCCGAGAGAAAAACCTCGCGGTGCTCTCCGAATCGGAGGAGGCTGCCCCCACGGCAGTACCCGTTCTGGAGGGCTTCACCGAGATGAAGGAGGAGGAGCTGGCCCCCTACTGCAAGCAGATGGGATTGGCCATGAACAGCGACGACCTGCGCGAGGTAGTAAACTACTTCCGCCAGGAGGGGCGCAACCCCCGCGAGACAGAGCTCCGCATTCTGGATACCTACTGGAGCGACCACTGTCGCCACACCACCTTCACCACCGAGCTGGAGGGGATCACCGTAGAGGAGTCGCTCTTCAAGTCGGAGATCGAGGATTCGCTGGCCCTCTACCTGAACATCCGCCGCGAGTTGGGTCGTGAGCAGAAGAGCATCTGCCTGATGGATATCGCCACGATCGGAGCCCGCTGTCTGAAGAAGCGCGGCCTGTTGGAGGATATGGAGGTGAGCGAGGAGAACAACGCCTGCTCGATCTATGTGGATGTCGATGTGGACGGCAAGACCGAGCAGTGGCTCCTGCAGTTCAAGAACGAGACGCACAACCACCCCACCGAGATCGAGCCCTTCGGCGGAGCCTCGACCTGTCTGGGTGGTGCCATCCGTGACCCGCTGTCAGGTCGCAGCTACGTCTACCAGGCGATGCGCGTGACGGGTGCCGGCAACATCTATGCTCCGGTGAGCGAGACGATGAAGGGCAAGCTCCCGCAGTCGATCATCAGCCGCAAGGCGGCAGCCGGCTACTCGAGTTACGGCAACCAGATCGGTCTGGCCACCACCCATGTGCGCGAGATCTACCACCCGGACTATGTGGCCAAGCGCCTGGAGGTGGGCGCCGTAGTGGGTGCCGTGAAGGCCGAGCATGTACGCCGCGAACGTCCCACGGCCGGCGACGTGGTCATCATGCTGGGCGGTCGCACGGGTCGCGACGGTATCGGCGGAGCCACGGGCTCGTCGAAGGAGCACACGGAGCAGTCGCTCGAGAGCTGCTCGAGCGAGGTACAGAAGGGTAACGCCCCCGAGGAGCGCAAACTGGAACGTCTGTTCCGCCGTCCCGAGGTTACGCGCCTGATCAAGAAGTCGAACGACTTTGGTGCAGGTGGCGTGAGCGTGGCGATCGGCGAGCTCACGGACGGCCTCGATATCTGGCTGGATCGTGTAAAGACCAAGTATAGCGGTCTGAATGCCACGGAGCTGGCCATCAGCGAGTCGCAGGAGCGCATGTCGGTGGTGATCGAGCAGAAGGATGTGGAGGAGTTCTGCCGCTACTGCCGCGAAGAGAATATCGAAACAACCCATGTGGCCGATGTAACCGACACGGCCCGCATGCGTATGTATTATAAGGGAGAACTGGTGGTCGATCTGAGCCGCGAGTTCATCGACTCGGCCGGAGCCAAGCACTACGCTACGGCTGCCATCGAGGCTGTCGAGGGGTGCGACCCCTTCAAGCGTGAACCCCAAGGCGAGCATCTTGAGGAGCAGATGATCAACCACATGCAGTCGGATAATGTCCTGACGCAGAAGGGGCTGATCGAGATGTTCGACTCGACGATCGGAGCCTCGACCGTGCTGATGCCTTATGGCGGTCGCACGCAACAGACCGAAACGCAGGTTTCGTGTCAGAAGCTGCCGACCGACGGATTTACGAATACGGCCTCGGTGATGGCCTTCGGCTTCAACCCCGAGTTGATGAGTTGGAGCCCCTACCACGGTGCCGCCTACTCGGTGGTGGAGGCTTGTGCGAAGGTGGTCGCTGCGGGAGCCCGCTACGAGAAGATGCGCTTCTCGTATCAGGAGTACTTCGAGCGCATGACACACGATGCCCACTCGTGGGGTAAACCCCTGAGTGCCCTTTTGGGTACGCTGAAGATGCAGGTGGAGCTGGGACTGCCCTCGATCGGCGGCAAGGACTCGATGAGCGGCACGTTCCGCGACATCAATGTTCCGCCCACGCTCATCGCCTTCGGCATCACGACGGTGGATGCCCGCCGCGTAATCTCGCCCGAGTTCAAGTCGGCCGGCAACTACATCTACCTGTTGGAGCACAAGCCGCTGAACAACTATATGCCCGACACCGCAGCCCTGAAACGCAATTTTACATTTTTGTCCGATTGCATTGAGGAGGGGAAGGTTGTTTCGGCCTGGGCCCTGCAGCAGGGCGGTCTGGCCGAGGCTCTGGCCAAGATGTCGTTCGGCAACCGTGTAGGTGCCGAGCTAAAGATGGCCGCAGAGGAGCTCTTCGACCTGAAGTACGGCTCGTTTGTGATCGAATCGACCGAGGAGCTCGACTTTGCAGATCTGAAACTGCTGGGTCGTACCGTGGAGACCGAGTCTCTTAAGATCAACGATGTGGAGTTCTCGATCGATGAACTGCAGCGGGCCAACTCGGAGCGTTTTGCCACCATCTATCCCGACAAGGGGCAGAACAGCGCCCCCATGATGGAGCTGCCCCATGAAAAGCGCACGTTCACCTACCCGGGAGAGGCTGTAGAGAGCCCCATCGTCTACCTGCCCGTCTTCCCCGGCACGAACTGCGACTACGATGTGGCCCGCGCCTTCCGTCGCGCCGGCGCCGAGTGTCGCACCAGCGTGCTCTGCAATCTGGAGAGCGAGGATATTCTGCGCTCGATTGCCGAGATGAAGCGCCACATCAGCGAGTGCCACATCCTGGCCCTCAGCGGCGGCTTCTCGGCCGGTGATGAGCCCGATGGCAGCGCCAAGCTGATCGTCAATGTGTTGAACAACCAGGATATTGCCGAGGAGATTCACCGCCTGCTGGATCGCGGCGGCCTGATCATCGGTATCTGCAACGGCTTCCAGGCCCTGGTGAAGTCGGGGCTGTTGCCCTATGGCCGATTGGGTCGTGTCGATGAGACCTCGCCCACGCTCTTCCGCAACGACATCAACCGCCACATCTCACAGATCGTCACCACGCGCATCGCCACAACCAACTCCCCCTGGCTCTCGAGCTTCGAGGTGGGTGATCTGCACGCCATAGCCGTCAGCCATGGCGAGGGTAAGTTTGTGGTCGATGAGGCATTGGCCGCGGAACTCTTCCGCAAGGGTCAGGTGGCCTTCCAGTATGCCGATGAGCAGGGATTGCCCACGGCCGAGGCTCCGGCCAACCCCAACGGGTCCTACTACGCCATTGAGGGTATCGTCTCGGAGTGCGGACAGATCCTGGGCAAGATGGGACACACGGAGCGCTACGAGGAGTCGCTCTTCAAGAACATTGCTGGCCAGAAGCGCCAGCCGCTCTTCGAGAATGCCGTGCGTTACTTCCGCAAAGAATAAGAACGGTTTAGTTAGGTTAAATTTAGTACTGAAGAACTGATTTATATGGAACTGAAGGATATGCTCTACGAAGGGAAGGCCAAACAGGTCTTCCTGACGGAGAATCCCAATCGGGTGGTGGTCCGCTATAAGGATACGGCAACCGCCTTCAACAACATCAAAAAGGCGACCATCGTCGGTAAGGGCAAGGTCACGTCGGCCATCTCGGCCCTCTTGTATGAGTACCTGGCCAAGGCGGGGATCAAGACCCACTTTGTGGAGCTTGTGGACGAGTGCGACCAGTTGTGCCGCCGCGTGCAGGTGATCCCGCTGGAGGTGGTGGTCCGCAACACGATTGCCGGCTCGATGGCCCAGCGTTTGGGAGTGGAAGAGGGCGTGGAGCCCCAAAACGTGATCTACGACCTCTACTACAAGCGCGATGACCTGGACGACCCGTTGATGAACGACCACCACGCCGTAGCCCTGGAGTTGGTGAGCTATGAGGAGCTGAAGGTGATCTACGGCCTGGCCGAGCAGATCAACACGCTGCTCCTGGAGCTCTTCCGTCGCGCCGGAATCCGCTTGGTGGACTTTAAGATGGAGTTCGGCCGCACCCCCGAGGGGGAGATCATCCTGGCCGACGAACTCTCACCCGACACTTGTCGTCTGTGGGACATCGAGACGGGCGAAAAGCTCGACAAGGATCGTTTCCGCCGCGACCTGGGTCGCGTGCGTGAGGCCTACGAGTTGATCCTGACACGTCTTCAGGCCGTTAAGAATTAAGGAACCACGTCTTACCTGCAAAGAAATCGAATCGTATGAATGAACTAAGAAATCCGATGATCGAAGTCGCTGACCGAGAGTTGCACGAGGAGTGCGGAGTCTTCGGTGTCTATGGCGTGGAGAATGCCTCGTCGCTGGCCTACTACGGACTGCATTCGCTGCAACACCGCGGCCAGGAGGGTGCCGGTATCGTGAGTGTCGATTCCGATGGCCGCTTCAGCCGCGTGAAGGGTTCGGGTCTAGTGACCGAGGTCTTCCGCGAGCAGCAGCTCCGGAGCCTGACAGGCCACATGGCGATCGGCCATGTGCGCTACGCCACGGCGGGCGGTGGCGGCGAAGAGAATATCCAACCCTTTCTCTTCCACCACAATACGGGCAACTTCGCCCTGGCCCACAACGGCAATATTGTCAATGCCCACCTGCTGAAACGCTATCTGGAGGATCGAGGCAGCCTCTTCCAGTCCACTTCGGACAGCGAGGTGCTGGCTCACCTGATCAAGAAGGAGACCGGCAAATCAACCCGCCCGCGCATCTACTCGATCATCGATGCGCTGAACATGATGGAGGGGGCCTTTGCCTTCCTGATTATGACCCAGAACCGCATCTACGCCTGCCGCGACAAGTACGGCTTGCGCCCCCTGTCGATTGCCCGCCTGGGCGAGGGTTACGTCGTCAGCTCCGAGACCTGCGCCTTCGACACGATCGGCGCTGAATTCATCCGAGATGTGGAGCCCGGAGAGATCGTAACGATCGACCACCACGGTATTCGCAGCCAACACTATTCGCAGTTCAAGCGCCACCTGATGTGCGCCATGGAGTATATCTACTTTGCCCGCCCCGACAGCGATATTGAGGGGTGCAACGTCCACTCCTACCGCAAGGAGTCGGGCCGTCTGCTGTGGCAGGAGGCTCCGGCCGATGTCGATATCGTGATCGGTGTGCCCGACTCGAGCCTCAGCGCCGCCAGCGGCTACAGCGAGGCGAGCGGTATCCCCTACGAAATGGGCCTTATTAAAAATAAGTATATCGGCCGCACCTTCATTCAGCCCTCGCAGGCGTTGCGCGAGAAGGGTGTGCGCATGAAACTCTCGGCCGTGAAGAGCATTGTGCAGGGCAAGCGTGTGGCGCTGATCGACGATTCGATTGTGCGCGGCACCACCTCACGCCGAATTGTGAAGATGTTGCGCGAGGCGGGAGCCTTGGAGGTACACGTCCGCATCGCCTCGCCCCCGTTCATCGGCCCCTGCTTCTATGGTGTGGACGTCGCCTCACTCGAAGAGCTGGCCTGCGCCCACAATACCGTAGAGGAGTTGCGCATAAAGCTCGATGCCGATTCGCTGGCCTACCTCTCCACCGAGTCGCTCCTGAAGGCGGGTAAACGCTCGGAGCTCTGCATGGCCTGCTTCACGCGCCGCTACCCGACCGATCTGTACGACGAAAAGATGGAGGAGCTGCTCAAGTAATGAGCAACAGGCAATTAGAGCTACAGCCGAGAGCAAATCGATAATTAGAAAAACAAGATAAGAATAGAAAAATTTATGGCAAAGACTTATGAACAGGCGGGGGTAAACCTCGAGGCAGGTTATGAGGTGGTGCGTCGCATCAAGAAGCATGTCTCCTCGACCAATCGCTTGGGTGTGATGGGCAACATCGGCGCCTTTGGCGGCATGTTTGACCTCTCGGCCCTGAACGTAGAGGAGCCCATATTGGTGAGCGGCACGGATGGTGTGGGCACGAAGCTCAAACTCGCCTTTGCAATGGACAAGCACGACACGATCGGTATTGATGCCGTGGCAATGTGTGTAAATGATGTGCTGGCACAGGGTGCCGAGCCGTTGTTGTTCTTAGACTATGTGGCTGTGGGCCACAACGAGCCCTACAAGATTGAGGCCATCGTAGCCGGTGTGGCCGAAGGCTGCCGCCAGGCTGGTTGCGCCTTAGTGGGCGGTGAGACGGCCGAGATGCCGGGTATGTATGGCGATGGCGAGTATGATATCGCCGGTTTCACCTGCGGCGTAGTGGAGAAGAAGCGCCTGATCGACGGTTCGAAGGTCAAGGTGGGCGACGTGCTGGTGGGTATCGCTTCGAGCGGTGTACACTCCAACGGCTTTTCGCTTGTGCGCAAGATCGTTTCGGATGCCGGACTGGATCTGAAAGAGGCCTACGACGAGCTGGGCAACCGCCTGCTGGGCGAGGTGCTCCTCACCCCGACCCGCATCTATGTCAAGCAGGTGCTGGAGGTGATCCGCAACTGCGATGTTCACGGTATCAGCCACATCACGGGTGGTGGTTTCGATGAGAACATCCCCCGCATCCTCAAGGCCGGTCAGGGCGTGGAGGTCGTGGAGGGCTCGTGGGAGATCCTTCCCGTCTTCCGTTTCCTGGAGAAACACGGTGGTGTGGCCCATCGCGAGATGTTCAACATCTTCAATATGGGTATCGGCATGGTGATCGCCCTGGACGAGAGCGAGGCACAGAAGGCCATCGAGCTGCTGACGGCCCAAGGCGAGAAGGCCTCGGTAATCGGCCGCGTGGTAGAGGGTGAAGGTGTAACCATCAAATAGTCGGGCGAATGAAACGCATTGCGATCTTTGCCAGTGGTTCGGGAACCAACTTTCAGGCTTTGGCCGAGGCGTGCCAGAGTGGCGAGATTGATGCCGAGGTGGTCCTGATGGTCTCGGATCGTCCCTCGGCCAAGGTCAATGAGCGGGCCGAACGGCTCGGCATCGAACGCTGGAGCCACTCGATAAAGGAGTTTGCGGACAAGGCGGCCTGGGAGCGCCAGGTAATGGCGGTGCTTGAAGAGAAGCAGGTCGATCTGATCTGTCTGGCAGGTTACATGCGTATCTTGGGCGACGAGATCATCGATGCCTATCAGGGGCGCATGATCAACATCCACCCCTCGTTGCTGCCCGCCTTCAAGGGGGCTCATGCCATTGAGGATGCCTTCCGATACGGAGTCAAGGTCTATGGCGTAACGGTACACTATGTAAATAAGGAGCTGGATGGCGGCAAAATCATCGCCCAGCGCTCGTTCCCCTACGAGGGTAACGATATCGAAGCGTTAGAGGCGATGATCCACGCAACGGAGTATCCTTTGTATATCGATACGGTCAAGCGCCTTTGCGAGCGTTAGGAATCAAGGCTTCGCAAAGGGGCCGAATATCGGCACGATGACCGCAATCGTAAATTGTGAATAGAAAATTGTGAATTGAGAAATATGCGCGCATTAGTCAGTGTAAGTGATAAGCGGGGCGTGGTGGAGTTCGCCCAAAACCTTCGCCGTCTGGGCTGGGAGGTGATTGCCACGGGTGGCACGATGAAACTCCTCAAGGAGAATGGTGTTGAGGTGATCAACATCAGCGATGTAACGGGCTTCCCGGAGATCTGCGACGGTCGTGTGAAGACCCTCCACCCCAAGGTCCACGGAGGCCTTCTGGCCCGCCGTGACGACGAGAGCCACACGCAGGCCCTCAACGAGAACGGGATCGAGTATATCGACCTGGTATGTGTAAACCTCTACCCCTTCCGGGAGACGATCTCGAAGCCCGATGTGACGATGGCCGATGCCATTGAGAACATCGACATCGGCGGCCCTTCGATGCTGCGCTCGGCAGCCAAGAACTACCGCGACGTGACGGTGGTCTGCCACCCCGAGGATTACGCACGCATCATCGCCGAGATCGAGGCCGAGGGGAACACCCGCCCCGAGACCCGTCTGGAGCTCTCGGCCAAGGCCTACACCCACACGGCACAGTACGATGCCATGATCGCCACCTACATGCGTAAGGCAGCCGGTCTGAACGAGAAACTCTTCCTGGAGTTTGACCTCGTGCAGTCGTTGCGCTACGGTGAGAATCCCCACCAGCAGGCCAACTTCTACCGTTCGCAGGAGGAGGTGAGCTACTCGCTCGCCACGGCACGCCAACTCAACGGCAAGGAGCTTTCGTACAACAATATCCAGGATGCCAACGCCGCCCTGCAAATCGTGCGCGAATTCGATGAGCCCTTCTGTGTGGGGCTGAAGCACATGAACCCCTGCGGAGCTGCAGTGGGTAAGGATGGCCTGGAGGCCTGGACGAAGGCCTATGAGGCCGACACGGTTTCGATCTTCGGCGGCATCGTGGCCACGAACTGCGAGGTCAATCGCGAGATGGCCGAGAAGATGAAGCCCATCTTCCTGGAGATCATCATGGCCCCGAAATTTACGGACGAGGCCCTGGAGGTGCTCACCACGAAGAAGAATCTGCGCCTGCTGGAGGTGAAGATGGAGCGCGACGGCAAGACTCCGCAGCAGTATGTGAGCGTGAATGGAGGCCTTCTGGTGCAGCAGCTCGACATCACGACCAAAGCGGTGGAGGATGGCGAATGCAAGACCGCAAAGTGCCCCACGACCGAAGAGGCGAAAGATCTGTCGTTCGGCTGGCGCATCGTGAAGCATGTGAAGTCGAACGCCATCGTGGCAGTGAAGGGGGGGCAGACCTTAGGTGTGGGCGCCGGCCAGATGAACCGCATCGGATCGGCCGAGATCGCCCTGAACCAGGCCAACGCCAAGGGGGTAAACGAAGGCATCGTCCTCGCTTCGGACGGCTTCTTCCCCTTCGACGACTGCGTGACGCTGGCTGCCGAGCGCGGCGTGACGGCCATCGTACAGCCCGGAGGCTCGGTGCGCGACGAGGAGTCGATCCAAAAGGCCGACGAGATGGGGATCTCGATGGTATTTACCGGCGAGCGCCACTTCAAACACTAAACGCTCCATTTTGCGGGGAAAATTCACACCGACAGCGTGCGGATCTTCCTCGCCAAACCGGGGAGTTTACCCCTTCGGCCAAACTATGAATTTTGTTGCTTGAATTTTGAATTGATGAAAATACTGGTTATAGGTTCCGGCGGCCGCGAGCACGCCATTGTCGATGCCTTGGCACGTTCGCCCAAGGCCGAGAAGATCTATTGCGCCCCAGGTAATGCGGGAATCGCCCTTCAGGCCGAGTGTGTCGATCTGAAAGATACCGATGTGGAGGGGCTGGCAAACTTTGCCAAGGAGCACCAAATCGATCTCACGGTCGTTGGTCCCGAGGCGTCCTTGGCGGCCGGTGTGGTGGATCGTTTTAAAGCCGAAGGACTTACGATCTTCGGCCCCACGAAATCGGCCACGCGCATCGAGTCCTCGAAGGAGTTTGCCAAAGAGCTGATGCAGAAATACGAGATCCCGACGGCGGCATTCCGCTCCTTTACGGCCTATGAGGAGGCTCTGGCCTACGTCCAAAGCCGCCCCCTGCCTGCCGTACTGAAGTACGACGGATTGGCTGCCGGCAAGGGGGTCGTAATTGCCGAGACGCTCGAAGAGGCCGATGCCGCCCTGAAAGATATGCTCTTGGATGATAAGTTCGGCAAGGGCAAGGTGGTGGTCGAGGATTTCCTGACCGGACCCGAGTTCTCGTTCCTCTGCTTCGTGGCGGGCGAGGAGGTCTATCCGATGGTCCTTTCGCAGGACCACAAGCGCGCCTTCGACGGCGACAAAGGGCCCAACACAGGCGGCATGGGAGCCTATTCCCCCCTGCCCTTCATCTCCGATGAGGAGCGCCAATGGACCTTGGAGCATGTGATGCGCCCCACGGCCCGCGCCATGGCAAAGGAGGGATGCCCCTTTACGGGTGTGCTCTACGGCGGACTGATGAAGACCCCCGCGGGGATCAAGGTGATCGAGTTCAATGCCCGCTTCGGAGATCCCGAGACGGAGGTGGTGCTGCCGCGCCTGAAGAGCGATATCGTGGAGGTATTCCACGCCCTGGCTCGCGGCGAGAAACCGGCCTGCGCCGTGGAGGGGGAGTTGGAGTGGCACGACTTCGCCACCTTAGGTATCGTCATGGCCTCGAAAGGCTACCCCGAGAGCTACGCCAAAGGATTCGAGATCAAAGGGTTGGATCAGGTAGAGCAGGTTTATCACATGGGGACCGCCTCGAAGGAGGGTCGTCTGGTGACCAACGGCGGCCGCGTACTCTTCGTGGTGGGTCGCGGTTCGGACCTGAAAGCCGCCCGGGAGGATGCCCTCCGCCAGGTTGCAAAGATCGAGTGCGAGAACCTCTTCCACCGCACCGATATCGGCCATTGGGCCCTCTAAGGATTGATCCCGAGATGTGGAGATGATCCGACGAAAAGAGGCGCCGGAACGAAAAGAGTTAGACATGAGTTAGGTATAGAACAGAAGAATTAAAAAGATAGATAAGGTATGATTATTTCTGGAAAAGAACTTTCGGTTAAGTTGAAGGCCGAGATGGCCGAGGAGGTTGCCGAGCTGAAGGCAAAATATGGTCGCGCCCCGCACCTGGTGGTGATTCTGGTGGGCGAAGATCCCGGCAGTGTGAGCTATGTGACCGGCAAGGCCCAAGCCTGCAACGCCTTGGGTATCGACAACACCACGATCCGCCGCCCCGAGAGCGCCACGGAGGAGGAGATCCTCTCGCTGATTCGCGATCTGAACGCAGACCAAAACGTGGATGGCATCCTCGTACAGCTGCCCCTGCCCAAACACATCTCGGAAGAGAAGGTGATTGCCACGATCAGCAAGGAGAAAGATGTGGACGGCTTCCACCCGCTCAACGTCGCTGCCCTGTGGCAGAAGGATCGCTGCATCCTCCCCTGCACGCCGAAGGGCATCATCAAGCTCCTGAAGGCCGCAGGCGTAGAGATCGCCGGCAAGCGTGCCGTGGTGATCGGCCGCAGCAATATCGTAGGCCTTCCGGTGGCCAAGCTTCTCTTGGACAACAACGCTACGGTGACCATCGCCCACAGCCGCACCCAAAATCTTAAGGAGGTCTGCCTCGGAGCCGAGATCCTGGTAGTGGCCATTGGTCGCCCGAAGTTCGTGACGGCCGACATGGTGGCCCCGGGTGCCGTGGTGATCGACGTGGGTGTAAATCGCGATCCCGAGACGGGCAAGCTGTGTGGTGATGTGGACTACGCTGCCATCGAGCCCATCGCCTCGCACATTACCCCCGTACCGGGCGGTGTAGGCCCCATGACCATCACCTGCCTGATGGAGAATACGATCCAGTGCTATAAGAATTTTATGGCATAACCCGCCTCTTCTCGTTCAACAGAAAACCGAACGGGCAGCAGTTTTGAAGTTGCTGCCCGTTCGGTTTTTGCTATCGCTCGATCCGATGCGGAGAAAAAAAGAATCAGAGGGAACTCTTCGCTTTCATCGCCTCGGCAAAACAGTGGCGACAGATGGGCTGATAGCTGTCCTGGGCGCCGAGCACAACCTGCTTGTCATCGGCCGTCAGGCGGTGCGAATGGTGCGCAAGGTTGCCGCAACGCACACAGATGGCATGCACCTTGGTCACATACTCGGCGGTGGCCATCAGCGCAGGCATCGGACCGAAGGGCTTGCCCAGGTAGTCCATATCCAGGCCGGCCAGAATCACACGCACACCGCTGTCAGCCAATTTGCGGCAGACCTCCACGATCCCCTCATCGAAAAATTGCGCCTCGTCAATACCCACCACATCGACATCGGAGGCCATCAGCAGAATGGTCTGCGCCGAATCCACCGGGGTCGAACGGATGGCATTCGAATCGTGCGACACCACCTCCTCCTCGGAGTAGCGCACATCAATACGAGGTTTAAAGATCTCTACTCGCTGGTTGGCAAATTTGGCTCGCTTCATCCGGCGAATCAGCTCCTCGGTTTTTCCCGAAAACATCGAGCCGCAAATCACCTCGATCCAGCCCTTCTTTGTTGAATTTTCCAAAAACATATGAGGTTATTTTACAATTATCTCTATTCTGTTCAGTTTACCGTGGCACACATAAAAACCTTTTGGTTTTCATCTGTTTAAGTATTTACACTCCCTTCGAAATCCTCCCTTTGACAAAGGGTCGACTTCGATGGCACCTCTCAACTCTTTGCGCCCGTTAAAATCGTCTGCCGGTTTTCTATCCAGGTGTGCAGATTTTTGCTTCATGCAGTCGCCTCGGCAGAAACATACTTAAAGGATGGGCTTTCGGGGCGGCAAGGGAAGTGCAAAATATGCCGCATAAAATTAAAAATCCTCTAAGCGGGTGATGCGGGCACCCAAGGCATTCAAACGACGATCAATATCGCGATAGCCGCGGTCGATCTGATCGATATTCTGAATCGTCGAAACCCCTTCAGCCGACATGGCGGCAATCAACAGGGCTACACCCGCGCGGATATCGGGCGACGACATGCGCGTAGCACGAAGCCTCACCTCGTGGTTGTGGCCGATCACCGTGGCTCGGTGGGGATCGCACAAGATGATTTGAGCCCCCATATCGATCAACTTATCGACAAAGAAGAGACGGCTCTCGAACATCTTCTGGTGAATCAGCACGGCACCCTTGGCCTGCGTAGCCACCACCAGGAAGATCGACAGGAGATCGGGGGTCAGTCCCGGCCACGGGGCATCGGCAATGGTCATGATCGATCCGTCCATGAAGGTCTCGATGCGGTAGTGATCCTGCTGCGGGATGTAAAGGTCGTCTCCGCGCTGTTCGAATTGGATTCCCATGCGGGCAAACTGGGCCGGAATGATGCCCAGGTTCTCGAACGAGACGTTGCGAATCAGGAGCTCCGAGCGATTCATGGCGGCCATGCCGATGAAGCTGCCCACCTCGATCATATCGGGAAGCATCGTGTGCTCGGTACCACCGAGCGACTCCACACCCTCGATCGTGAGCAGGTTGGAGGCGATGCCCGAGATCTTGGCGCCCATGCGGTTGAGCATCTTGCAGAGCTGCTGCAGATAGGGCTCGCAAGCCGCATTGTAGATCGTGGTGGTTCCCTTGGCCAATACAGCGGCCATCACGATGTTGGCCGTACCCGTCACCGAGGCCTCGTCCAAAAGCATATAGGTACCCTTGAGCTCCTTGGCCGTCACGCGGCCCGCAGCGAAATCGACCTCGGCACCCAGCTTCTGGAAGCCCAGGAAGTGAGTATCCAGACGGCGACGTCCGATCTTGTCGCCTCCGGGCTTGGGGATGTAGGCCACACCGAAACGGGCCAACAGCGGGCCGAGCATCATCACCGAGCCGCGCAATTTGGTTCCCCGACGTCGGTAATCCTCGCTTTGCAGGTAGTCGAGGTTGATGTCGGCTGCGCGGAACGAGTAACACTCCTCGGAGAGTTTTTCCACCTCGACGCCCATCGCCTTGAGGAGTTCGATGAGCTGGAGCACATCCAAAATCTGAGGTACATTTCTCACGATCACCTTCTCGGGTGTCAGCAGCGTGGCACAGAGGATCTGAAGCGCCTCATTTTTAGCCCCCTGCGGGGTAATCTCACCATGCAGACGATGTCCGCCTTCGACTTGAAATATTGCCATATTCTCACTTTGATTCGGGTTCGACTACCAAAGGTACAAAATAATTCACAAATTTCAACCACTGCCGAAGCAATAATTTTCCCCGAACAATCGATTTTCCACTTTAACACCCTCCCTTTCGCAACCGAAAGATCGCCTCAACAGCAAAAAGAGGCATGCACCTGGTCGGATCGAGAGCGGTGGGTGCAGTCTTTAACTGCTACCCAAGGACCAGGTGCACGCCGATTGTGCTGGTTTCATTGTGGCGTATTTTAATCAGGAATCCACATCATAAAACCCTCTGATGCGGATTTGAGGGCTACATGAGTCCGCCCATCGACTCTACCATAGCCATCGCTTCGGCTTTGGTCAGCCCGGCATGATACTCCGTAAAGTCAAAGGTTACCACGCGGCCCGAGATTCGGGCGTTCACCTCCTCGTCGGCATAGGATTCGTAGACAATCTGGGCCAAATCGGCCGAGGCAAAGGTGTAGGTGCACTCGGAGGCAACACAAATTTCACTGCTGTCGAAGGTAAGTGTCCAAGTCATGGTATATCCCATACCGTACCCCTGATCGTAGGATTCACTGTAGATGAGCTGGTTGCCACGCTCTACCCACTGTCCGTAAACCAATTCTCCGGAGTTGGGGTTAATCGGGTTGTCATCCTCCTTATCGCTGCAGGCGATAAAGGCGGTTGCTGCAGCTGCCAAAAGCAACATGCAGAAAAGTCGTTTCATCGTCTTCATAATCTTCATTTTTAAGGTTCGTTGTTTTCCGGTCTAAGGGTGAAATCCCCACAAAAGAGTCTCTGGAGGCCTATTCCAGGCCGCTAGAAGAGGTAGGTGGCTCCAATCTGAATGCCGAGGTGACTGTAGCTGTTACCAACAATGGCATACTTAAGTTCGGCTCCGATGGCTATATGTTCGTGGACCTTGTACTCCACACCACCACCGAGGTTGATCCCGAAGTTGGTCGTCGAAGCCGAATAACCAAAGACGCTCGCCTTGGCACCCAATACTCCCAGTCCGACCAACGGATAGAGGTTCAGCTTGTTGTCTGCCATATGGAAGACCCAGTGCACATTGGCCATTACATCCCACATCGAGATATAGTCCTTCTTGAAGTAGTAGGTAAAGGCGGGCTCGATGCGGAAGTGATCCGTGATTAAATATTGGTACTTGAGCCCGATACCCATGTTGCTGTAAGCACCCGTGTAGGCAGTGCCGAAATTGAAATTAACGCCGGCGGCCATCTCGCCCTTTTGCGCGTTGGCGACCGAGAAACACATCACGGCTGCCAAAAGAAGTAATAATCGTTTCATCGTTGTTTGGTTTTAAAATTTTCCTACTCTGTTATAGCTTTTCGGTTCCGCTCTCATTTTCTCCTGTCACAAAGGTCGTATAAAGAGGCACAATGCTCCAAATATTTTGCATGCTCACGAGTCCGAATAGCGGATATTCGGACCGAATCGGCCTCAGAAGCCCCTCTAAGGAGTGTATCTCAGGTCGAACAGAGAAAGAAAAAAGTCAAAAAAGAGATCTTAAGGACCTCTTTTTCGACTATAGATCAGGGGTTAAATCTGCTAAACCTGTTGAAATTTGGTGCTATGTTCTTTGCTCCTCTTTACGACTCTTTTTTTCTGGCCGAAAGCCAAGCCGCAGGGGATTGTCCGGTCAGTTTTTTGAATACCAGGAAAAAAGTCGATCGGGAGCGGAATCCGCACTCCACCGAGATACTATCGATCGTATAACCCGAAGCATCCAAATTAAGCAATAGGTGCTTGGCCTCCTCCACCCGCAACCGATTGATCAGGGTAAAGAAGTTACACTTCAGGTGGCTGTTAATCGAACGCGAGATGTTGCGCTGCGGAATCTTCACCTCCAAGGCCAGCGAGGCCAGTGAATACTCAGGACGCAGATAGGCCTTCGACTCTCCCAAATAGGCCGATACATCCGAACAAATCTGCTCCATCTGAAGAGCCGTTAGGGGTGCATACTCCCCTACACTTGGCTTCAATGGATCGAGGGCCAGTTCCGATACGGAGAGTTTGTGCTCCGTAGGGTGCGCTATTGCGTTATAAACCAGAAAAGCCATGGCTATGACGTTCAGTATCTGAATCAGCCACGCATCGGTTCGCGGCCAAAGGGCGTAGCTCACCATCACAACCACAAAGAGTGCCGCAAAGAGGATCATAAATTGACTAATCCACGCCTTCTGTGCCCACTCGGCATCCGATAACGCATCTCCCACCAGACGCCGCTCCTTGTAAATATAGAAGAAAATCAGCGGGAAATAGAGGAGCATCTGTAGCGCAACAACCGAGCTGTTCATATCCGCAAACCAAAGGTCATTACCCGTCGTCTCGTAGCGGATAAAGACCATGATTTCCTGCCGTGAGAAGAAAAAGCTGAACACCAAGAAGAGAATCATGGGGAGCATATGCAGAAGTTGCGGGAGGCGAAATCGAAAATCGGTATTGAAATTTCGCCGCGTGAAAAGCCACAACAGAGGCATGAGGAGGGTGTTGAGCGAGGAGGCAAAAGGGAAAATGAGGTAGGCCGTCTCATACATACACAACATACGGGTCGCATTGTAGAGATAGACCGGAACCGTGGGGACAATAATAATTGCCGCAGCATAACCAGCCTCCCCTTTAAAACGTGTTGCCAGGAGCAGAATGAGCGCCAAAACCAGCAGAATGACAATAGAAGAGGTATTGACCGTCAATATAAATTGTTCATAATTCATTTCTTTTCAAAAATTCGGGTTCGACTACCAAAGGTATAAAATAATTGGGAATTCGGAGCCTGAATTCCCAATTATTTTGTACCTTTGCGGGGAAAGTAAACTTTAACAAACAGATAAAGAGAGGTTAATGATGAAAAAAATGTTGAGCTTGGCCCTTTATGCGGCCCTTTTGATGGGAGGATTTGCCTGCGCAAGCGACCCCGACGAACCACAACCGGCCCCCAAGGGCAAGATGCAGATCACGTTGCAGGCCACCATGGCCGACTACGGACGTGCCACCGACACCTCCTTTGAGGAGGGCGATCAGATCGGCTTGTATATCTTCACTCCGGAGGCCTATGTGGACAACGGGCTCTACACCTTCAAGGAGGGGAATCTGCAATCGAACGGAGTTCGCTACTGGTATGAGGATAAGGAGCAAAAGGCTCTCCTTACGGCCTACTATCCCTACGCTTCGGGGTGGAAATACACCGCCGAAGGGGTAACCTTTAACCTGCAAGAGGATCAGAGAAGCCGCGAGCACTACACGGCCTCGGATCTGATGGCCGCCACCACGGAGGCCAAGCCCACTTCGGAGGCCATCACTCTTCCGTTCCGCCACCTGCTCACGAAGTTTATCATCCACATCGACAACCAGACGGGCGAGCAGATCAGCGAAGTCTCAATCTCGAATCTTCAGCGAGCCGTGCGCTTTGATCAGAAGAGCCTTGCCGTTAGCGCCATGGGCGAGAAGGCTTCGATCACGGCAGCTCCCGTAACGATTGAAGGGGAAGAGGGTTGGCAGCTGATCACCGCCCCGCAAAGCAAGGCACAACCCAAACTGAAGGCCACCACCGCCTCGGGCAAAAGCTACAATTGCGAATTGATGGAGGCCGCCGACCTCCTCTCGGGCAAGCAGTACACGGTTCAGGCCACACTCACCGCCAAGGAGGGTCTTAAGCTGAAGCTCTCGCACTCGATCGACGATTGGGAGGAGGGTGAGCAGATCGACTTTGTGATCGACGAGGAGTCCAAAGAGGAGCCCGTCCCCACCCCCGGGGAGGTAAGCGACGGCTACACCTACATCTTCGATATGGAGGCCCTGCCCGAGATTCACATGACCATCAGCGAGGAGCAGTGGAACGAGCTGCTGAGCCTCTATGACCAGAACTCGAATACCGACGAATATATCCACTGCGATGCCAGCTTTACGAAGAATGGGCAGACGCACAGCTTCACCGATGCCGGACTGCGCCTGAGAGGCAACACCTCGCGCCGCCGTCCCGAGGGCAATGGCGGGGAGATGCACAACACCGAGAACCCCGACTACCACCACGTTCACTTCATGCTCAACCTGCGCAAATTCCAGAAGGATGACGAGCATGAGCTGGGCGGCGTGAGAAAGATTCACCTCAAGTGGCACAAGGACGACCCCTGCTACGCCCGCGAGATCTTCTGCTACGACCTCTTCCGTCGCTACGGCATCTGGACGGCACTGAACACCTCCTACTGCCGTCTGTGGCTCAAGGTGGGCGACTCGAAGGAGGCTTACTATGGTGTCTACATCATGCTGGAGGCCGCCGATGAGCGCTACCTCAAAAAGCGCAAGGAGCTCTTCGGCGACGACAAGGGATTCCTCTGGAAGTGTGGTTGGTCGAACAGCGGATTTGGTGCCGGCCTGGACAACACCAATGATGACCGTTTCTGGCACGACGACAACGCCGGAACAGAGAACCGCGCCTACTGCCTGAAGACCGAGATCGAGAGTTTCGATGCGGCCAAGGCCCAGATCAAGGATTTCATCCAGAAACTCAACGGCAAATCGGGCGACAGCTTTAAGACCTGGATCTCGTCGGTTACCGATGTGGAGTTGCTGCTGAAGACCTACGCCGTAAATGTGGCTGTGGGCATGTGGGATGACTACTGGTGCAACCAGAACAACTACTACATCTACTTCAACTCCACGGACAAGGAGAATTACCAATTCTTCTTCATCCCCTACGACTATGACAACACGTTGGGTACCTCGTCAATCATCGATGCCGGTCGTCAGGATCCGCTGAACTGGGATAACGGCGACTCGGGTCGTCAGCTCATCGAGAAGCTCCTACAGTACAGCGACTATCGCAAGATCTACCTGGATGCCCTGCAGGAGATCTGCTCGCGCGAGGATCTGATGCAGCCCGCAGCCGCCACGGCCCGCATCAAGGGGTGGCACGCCATGATCGGCGACTATGTATCGAACGACACGGGCGAGGATATGAAGATTAAGGACCGCCCCGCCGGATGGAGCAACAAGGGCGAGTATCGCCTCCTGGAGTCGGGCTCGAACAACTTCTTCGAGGTGAAGGCCTCGAGCATCCCCAAGAACTAATTGACACAAAGCAAATTAGAGATATGAAAACCGAATATAAGCCCTATGTGGACGAGTTGATCGAGCTGGCCATCAAAGAGGATATTGGCGATGGCGACCACACCTCGCTCTGCTGCATCCCCTCCGAGGAGCAGGGGCGCATGCGCCTGCTCTGCAAGCAGGAGGGAGTTCTGGCCGGCGTGGAGATCGCCGAGCTGGTATTGCGCCGCCTCGACCCCGAAATGAAATTCGAGCCCCTCCTTGCCGACGGTACCCGTGTCAAACCGGGTGATGAGGCCTTCTATGTGGAGGGACGTTTGCAGTCGCTGCTGCAGGCCGAGCGCATTCTGCTCAACATCATGCAGCGCATGAGCGGCGTGGCGACTCAGACGGCCGTCTATGCCGACCGCCTGAAGGGCTACAAAACCAAGGTACTGGATACGCGCAAGACCACACCCGGCATGCGTGTGCTGGACAAGATGGCCGTAAAGATCGGCGGCGGCGAGAACCACCGCATCGGTCTGTTCGACATGATCCTGCTGAAGGACAACCACATCGACTTCGCGGGAGGCATCGAGAAGGCTGTTTTAGGGGCCAAAGCCTACCTGAAAGCCAAGAATAAGCAGATCCCTATCGAGTGTGAGGTGCGCTCGTTGGAGGATATCGACCGAGTCTTTGCCGCGGGAGGAGTCGATCGCATCATGTTCGACAACTTCACCCCCGAGCAGACACGCCTGGCCGTTGAGAAGGTGGCCGGACGTTGCGAGACCGAGTCGAGCGGCGGCATCACCCTCGAAAGCATGGAGCAGTATGCCGCCTGCGGCGTGGACTTCATCTCGGTGGGGGCCCTCACGCACCAGATTCGTTCGCTCGACATGTCGCTCAAGGCGTGCTAAAATTCGGCCGCATGAAAACCTTGTGGAATAGTCATACCGCCCTTACGGTACGGCGTGTAGCCCTGCTATACGCCGTACTTACCTTATGCCGGGCGCTGTTTTTCCTCCACAACCGCGAGCTGATCGGCCCACTCGAAACGTGGGGCTCCTTGGTAAAGGGGGCTCTGCAGTTCGACACCGTATCGATCCTCTACGCCGAGGGGTTGTGGCTCGTATTGGCCCTCCTCCCGCTGCCCCTTGCCTGGCGCGAAAGCCGCCTCTGGCAACGGCTGCTCTTCGCTCTTTATAGCGTGGTCGGCTCTTTGGTTGTTGCCCTCAACCTCTCGGATGCGGTCTACTTCCGCTACACGCAAAAACGCTTTACGGCCGACGAGATCTTCTTTGCCGACAACAGCAACTCACTCCAGCTTATGGGGAAATTCATGGCCGAGAATTGGCCGCTGGTGCTCGCCTGGGGAGCCCTTACGGCCCTTTTGGTGTGGGGTGGCAGAGGAGGAGAGCACCCCAAATCGCCCCTGCGCCGAGGTTGGAGTTACTATCCCGCAGGGCTCATTGTGCTGGCCCTCGCGGTGGGCCTCTCGATCGGCGGCATTCGCGGAGGCTTCACCCGCATGACACGTCCGATCACCCTCTCCAACGCCTCGCTCTACGCCCCGACAAGCGCCCAGGCCAACCTGATCTTGAGCAACCCCTTCTGCATCCTGCGCACGGCGGGCAGCAGCTCGAAAGTCGAGGTGCCGGAATTTTTCGGTCCCGAAGAGCTTTTCAAACACTACACCCCTTATCACTACCCTAAGGTCGAGGAAGAGGCCCCCTTGAAAGGGCGCAACGTAGTGATATTCATCATGGAGAGCATGTCGGCCGAACACTCGGCCCACCTGCGCCCCGACCTCTACCAAAAGAGCGACTACTACAAGGGCTTCACCCCCTTTCTCGATTCGCTGATGCGCGAGGGATACTGCTTTAAGCAGATGTATGCCAACGGCTTGCGCTCCATTCAGGCCATGCCGGCCGTCCTGGGGAGCATCCCTTCGTTCAAGACCCCCTTTGTCTTGATGCCCCAATCCTTGGGCGAGAGTCGTCAGCTGCCCCGCATCCTCCACGACCAAGGCTATGAGACCGCCTTCTTCTGCGGCTCGGAATCGGGTTCGATGGGCTTCGGAGCCTATGCCCGTTCGGCCGGAGTGGAGCGTCTCTACGCCCGCGAGGAGTATGAGGCCCGCCACGGTAAGGAGGACTTCGACGGCTATTGGGGTATCTGGGACAACAAATTTTTACACTTCCTGGGCGAAGAGCTGACGACCCTCCGGGAGCCCTTCATGGCCACCCTGTTCACCCTCTCGTCACACCACCCCTTCGTGGTGCCGGAGTCGTTGAAGGATTCACTACCCAAAGGCTACACGGCCATCCACCGTTGCGCCGCCTATGAGGACTATGCCTTTCGGCAATTCTTCCGCGAATACCATAAGGCCGAATGGTTCCAAAACACCCTCTTTGTCTTTGTGGCCGACCACGTCTCATCGGAGCGTTACAGCGCCGAGAGCCGCACCTGGCCCGGCGACCACCACATCATCGGCTTCTGCTACGCCCCCGGGAGCGATCTTCGGGGCGAGAGTTCGGAGCCTACACAGCAGATCGACTGGATGCCCACGATCCTGGGGCTGGTCGGCAACACTGAGCCCTACTTCGCCTTCGGCCGCGACCTCTTCACCGAGCCGGAGCGCCCCCACTGGGCCCTCAGCTACGAGAACGGCTACCAACTCGTCAGCGAAAACGGGGTACGAAAACTCTCCCCCGGGCTTGACCTCCCAACCGAACAGGACGAAGAGAGCCAAAAGCTGAAGGCTCTCGTTCAGCAATATTACACCCACATCAGCCAACAGAGCTACATCGTAAAATGATACCTTTCAAACCCGTAGAACTTTCGGACAAGGCAACCATCGAGAGGTATACCCTCAATAGTGAGTGCCGCAACTGCGACATGGCCTTTGCCAACATCTTCTGTTGGCGCGAATTTCACCACACCGCATGGGCCGTGGTCGATGAGTTCCTGATCATCCGTTTTCTGATCGACGGCCACCATACGGTCGGCTACATGCAGCCCATCGGCGAGGGCGACTTCTCCCATCTGCTACCCCTCTTGGAGCAGGATGCCCGGGAGCATTTCGGCCAGCAACTGCGCCTCTACGGCCTCTGCCGCGAGGGCCGAGGCTGCATCACCGGAAGCCCCTACCACAACCGCTTCGCCTACGACGATGACCGCTCGCTGTCGGATTACATCTATTCGGCCGAAGACCTGCGCTCGCTCACGGGACGCAAGTACCAGCCCAAACGCAACCACCTGAACCGCTTCACCAACAGCTACGACTACCGCTACGAGCCCCTCTCGCCCCACCATTTCGCCGACTGCCTGCAACTCGAGGCGGCCTGGCGCACGGCCCGCACCAGCGAAACGGATAGTGAGGCGATGCGCCACGAACAGCGGGCCCTGCGCGAGGCCTTCGACCACTGGGAGGCCCTCGACCTCAGGGGTGGGGTGATCTATGTCGGCGAGCAGCTGGCGGCCTTCACCTACGGCTCTCAGATCAACTACGACACCTTCGATTGCCACATCGAGAAGGCTGATACACGCTATGAGGGGATCTTCGCTGCGATCAACAAACTCTTTGCCGACCACCTGCCCGCAACGTTCACCTACATCAACCGCGAGGAGGATATGGGCCTCGAGGGGCTGCGCCGCTCAAAACTCTCCTACTACCCCACCCTGCTCTGGCCCAAGACCACGGCCCTGCTCCTCAGCGAGGAGCAACGCGCCTGCAAAGCCCTCTGGCAGGAGGTCTTCGGCGATGACGATGCCTTTGTGGATCGCTTCCTGATCCACCACTTCTCAAGCGAACAGATGCTCCGCATCGAGGAAGATCGTCCAGAACCAGCAACATTCGACAACGAAGGAGAGACCCCGGAACCACCAAAGCACAACAGCCCAAAATATAGAAAGCTCCTTTCGATGCTCCACCTGATTGGATTCCACACCCCGGAGGGGGAGCGCGTGGGATATATTTATGGGGTGGCCACGGCCCCCGAAGCCCGCGGCCGCGGCTTAGCCACCCGGCTGCTGCAGGAGGCGATCCGGCGTGGCCAAACCGAGGGGTTGAAGGCCCTGATCCTGATCCCCGCCGATGATCAGGTGCGCTCGTTCTACGCCCGCCACGGCTTCACCGGCGAGGTGCCCACCCGCTTCCTTGCCACGGCCGATTTCGACTTCGGCACCGGCACCCCCGACCACGACCGGGCCATGGTGCTCCCCTTAAGCGCGGAGTTTTCTATTCCTGCCGAGCTGGAGCTGCACAAAGGCTGATTCCGCCCGCGCAAAGCCTCACAAAACAGATTCCCCGCAAAAGTCTTATGCCGGCTTTTGCGGGGGATCTACTTAATAAGAAAGCGTTGAGTTAGCGTTTACGCTGTTTCCGTTCGCAATAGAAGTGATAACTGATGTATGTCGTCTTTTTTTCATTTTTCGACCCCGGGAGGTAGATATCGGTAGCCAACTGTCCGGGATAGACCCGCACCGAATTTTGCTCTGAGACGGGCAAACGATAGAAAAAGTGCTTGTCAAACTTCGGATTCAGGTGGCTGTCGAAAATGCGGTAACTGTAGGAATATTCGATGGTTTTATCGGGATCGGCCGGACGCAAGGTGCGTACCACACCGCTCTGACGAATCAAGACCTCCTCGCTACGGGGTGCATGGCAGTTGGTGAGCTTCTTGAAGGTGATAACTGCCGTCTGCGTGCCAGGATAGTGCTTCTCTGCCGAGATCTCGATCGTGCCGTCGGGCCTACGCTCGGAAGAGAGCGAGGTACGCTCCTCGGGGAGTTGCTGCGCCATAAGCCCCAAAGGGAGGAGTATAGAGAGCAAAATATGCGATAAGCATTTCATGGTGCAAGGTTTTAGTAATATTCAAAGATAATCATTTTTTCTTTTGGAGCGGACTTCGAGGCCCCATTTTTGACTTTTTTACATTTTTTTGGCAAAATTGTTGGTCGATTCATTTTTTTTTATCATCTTTGCACCCGCAATAGAGGAGAACCCGTTTCTCCGGCAGGCCGAAATAGCTCAGCGGTAGAGCACTTCACTCGTAATGAAGGGGTCCCGAGTTCAAATCTCGGTTTCGGCTCAGAGCAAAAAAGGACGAATAATACTTTCGTCCTTTTTCTTTTTTTGCTCCTCGCATATCGACATTCCCTCCCCACCCTCCCTTTGACAAAGGGAGGGCTACATCGCTGAACGGATCTGCCCCGTTGGGCCGAAAGCGAGATGCTGACGAGGGACCCCTCGTTCCCCCTTTCAGGGGGTCAGGGGGTGTCAATCACAGCTCCCGAGCCTGCCCGGGATGCAGCGCATCCCCGGGCTCAAATCTCGGTTTCGGCTCAGAGCAAAAAAGGACGAATAATACTTTCGTCCTTTTTCTTCTTTTTGCGCCTCCCTCCCCACCCTCCCTTTGACAAAGGGGACCACACACAAAAGTCGGAACTCTAAAAAAATCCGTTGCGCGTATTATTTTGCCGGATATCAGCGTTTATCGGGGGAGCGATCGCGAGTTTTAGGGCGATGATCGCATATTTTTTCGCGTAATTTTATTACATTTGCACGAAATAACCGAAAAATTGTAAATCGTCTGATATGATCACCTTTTTAATCTGTCTGGGGCTGCTTGTGGCCGCCTACTTTACCTACGGGCGCTATATGGAGCGCGTCTGTGAGATTGATGCGAAGAATCCCGTTCCGGCAAAGAGTCGCTACGACGGGGTGGATTATCTTCCCCTGCCGCGCTGGAAGGTCTTTCTGATTCAGCTGCTCAACATCGCCGGTCTGGGGCCCATCTTCGGTGCCGTGCTGGGTGCCGCCTACGGCCCCGTGGCCTTTTTGTGGATCACCCTCGGAGGTATCTTCCTCGGAGCGATGCACGACATGATCTCGGGAGTGATCTCCCTGAAGCGCGATGGCATGAGTCTCCCCGAGATCATCGGCGAACTGCTGGGCAACAAGGTGAAGCTCTTCATGCGCCTCTTCTCGGTGCTGCTGATGGTGCTGGTGGGGGCCGTCTTCCTCTCTCAACCCGCCAACCTGATCGACTTCCGCCTCGATCTCCCCGCCCTGGACGGGGTAGCCTTCGGGAGCTACAGCTGGGCGCTGCTTCTGATTTTGGGTGTGATCCTTGTCTACTATATCCTGGCCACCCTGCTGCCCATTGATAAGATCATCGGCAAGTTCTACCCCATCTTTGGTCTGGCCCTGCTCGTCATGGCCCTGGGCATCCTCTTCGTACTGCTCACCCAGAGCGACAAGTACCCCATCCCGGAGCTTACGTCGCTCAAGAATATGATCGCCAACCGCGAGAAGTTCCCCATCTTCCCGATGCTCTTTACCACGATCGCCTGTGGAGCAATCTCGGGCTTTCATGCCACGCAGTCGCCCCTGATGGCCCGTTGCATGGAGAACGAGAAGCAGAGCCGATCGATCTTCTACGGGGCGATGATTGCCGAGAGTATCGTGGCGCTGATCTGGGCTGCGATCGGAATGGCCTTCTGGGGAGGTGTCGAGGGGCTCAACGAGGCCATTGCAGCCAACGGAGGCAATGCCGCCATCCTGATCGATATGATCGCTACCGAGACCCTCGGCCCGACCATTGCCGGCCTCGTGATCTTCGGGGTGATCGCCTGTGCCATCACCTCGGGTGATACAGCCTTCCGCTCGGCCCGTCTGATTGTGGCCGACTTTATGGGGATCGAGCAGCGAAGCCTCAGCAAGCGCATCTACATCTCGCTGCCGCTCTTCGCCTTGGGGCTCTTCATCATCCTCGCCCTGCCGTTCCAGACCATCTGGAGCTACTTCGCCTGGTGCAATCAGACCCTCGCAGCCATCACCCTGTGGGCCATCACGGTCTACCTGGCCCGCCGCGGCAAGCCCATCTGGATCGGCCTGCTGCCCGCCCTCTTCATGACCTTTGTCTGCTCGAGCTACCTCTTTATCTCGCCCCTGATGTTGGGCATGGAGAGCCGCACGACGGCCTACCTGCTCGGAGGAGTGCTAACCCTTGTCGTGCTGCTCGCCTCACGCAAACTCATGAAAAAAGAGAACCATGAAAAACAGGCCTAAATATACGCTGACCCCCACAGCAGAGCAGACCTTCGAGTTGGAGGGATCGGGCCCCTGGGACTTCCGCAAACGCCTGCACATCGCCCGAGAGCTGCAAGGCCGCGGGGAGGTGGAGGCCGCCTGCGAGGAGCGCTACCGCGCTGTGCAACTCCTCGAAGAGCTCCTGCCCGAAGAGGAGGAGATCAACCTCGAGTGGAACCACCCGAACAGCCGGGCGGCCCTGGAGGTGATCCACGAATCGGCCATCGACCACTTCCTGATCGGGGATTTCGAACTCTCGGCCGCACTCTTCGAGTTGTTGTTGGAGCTCGATCCCGAAGACCACCTCGAGGCCGTGGAGCCTCTGGCCTTCGACTACCTGGAACTCGAGGAGTATGAACTCTTCGAGGAACTCCTGCCGGACATTGCCGAGAAGAGCCTCGCCCGCCCGATTCTCGAGCTCTGGGCCGCATACCGACAAACGGGAGCCCTTCCTGCCCCCCTCTTAAGCGGGTTGCAGAGCCGCCATCCGGCCCTCTACGAGGAGTTCACGGCCACGGAGCATCCCGCAGACGAAAACTTCCTGCGCGAGATCGACAGCGAGCGCCCCACCCCTCGGGCCCGGGCCCGCGAGTTGTGGCTGCGCACCGAACCCCTGTGGTCGCTCCACCCCCGATTTATCGCTGCCCTGAGGGGTGAAAAGCCCTGATCGAACCCCTCCAAGCGGAATAGATCGCCTCTCTTGAGGGGGTAAATCGAGATCAAAAAATGAAAAAACGGACCAAAAAAGAATAAAAAAGTTGGAAATGTTTGGTAAATCGGGAAAATCGTTTTACCTTTGCACTCCGCGAAATGCAACAATTTGAAGAATAAATAACTAAAAACGAGATAGCTATGGCAATGAAAAGAACTTACCAGCCCTCGCGCCGCAAGCGTATTAACAAGCACGGTTTCCGTCAGCGCATGGCAACCGTTAACGGTCGCAAGGTATTGGCCGCACGTCGTGCCAAGGGTCGCAAGAAGCTGACCGTTTCGGACGAGTCGACCTTCAAGTACGCTTAATTCCTTCGGGAATTGGCCATAGAATGGGGTGGTGCAAGGCATCACCCCATTCTGTTTACTTGCAAAGCTGACCGTTGTAAACCGACTGCGGGCGGTTTCACTCTTTCTGTCGTTGAATTTATCTTACCTTTGTGGCGATGAAAAAGCTGCTATATCATATTTTGGCCGTGGCAACGGTCTCGATTTGGGGCACAACCTTTGTCTCAACCAAGGTGCTGCTGCACCATGGGCTGACTCCCGATGTGATCTTTACGCTCCGCTTCCTGATGGCTTACGGAGTGCTGTGGCTCCTCCGCCCGAGACTCGGGATGTGGTGTCGCAACCTCCGGGACGAACTTCGCATGGTGGGGCTCGGCATCACAGGCGGATCGCTCTACTTCCTCACGGAGAATGCCGCCCTGTGCTATGCACCCGCAGCCAATGTCTCGCTATTGGTCTGCACCACCCCCCTGCTGACGATTCTGCTCATGCGGCTGGCCTATCGCCACAGCGAGCGGCTGTCGCGCTACACGGTGGGCGGATCGCTCTTAGCGCTGGCCGGAGTGGCCCTGGTGGTGCTCAATGGCCACTTCGCCCTCAAGCTCAATCCGCGGGGTGATCTGCTGGCCCTCTCGGCATCGCTGCTGTGGGCCCTCTACACGCTACTGCTGCGCTCGGTGGAGGGGCGATACCGAAACCTGCTGATCACACGCAAGGTCTTCGGCTACGGACTGCTCACCATCCTGCCCTATCTGGCGTGGCACCAGCCCGAACTCTCGCTCGAGACCTTCCGCGCCCCGGCCGTCTGGGGAAACCTGCTCTTCCTGGGGCTGATCGCCTCTCTGGTCTGCTACGCAACCTGGAATGCCGTGGTGAAAAATCTGGGAGCCTCGTTCTCCTCGAACTACCTCTACCTGAACCCCTTGGCAGCCACCCTCGCGGCGGCTCTCGTTCTGCAGGAGGTGATTACCCCCACGGCGGCCTTTGGAGCCTGCATGATCCTTGCAGGTATTGCCCTGGCCCGCAAAAAAGATGGGGCCAAGCGTTAAATAATAATTAGGAGAGAAGATTGATGCACAACGATAAGATAACGGTAAATCCGCTGGCGGTGGATCTCGAGCGCGAGATCTGCGGAGAGCTGGTGGGCGAGGTAAAGGCCGGCTTCCCCTCGCCGGCCGAGGAGATGCGCGAGCGGCTCGATCTGATGAAACTTCTGGTGCGCCACAAGGCTTCGACCTTCTTCTTCCGCGTGAGCGGGGTCTCGATGGTCGATGCAGCAATGGACGAGGGGGACATCCTGGTTGTGGATCGTGCCCTGGACCCCTACAACAACTGCAAGGCGGTATGCTACATCGATGGCGAATACACGGTCAAGCGCGTGGAGCTCTCGCCAACGGGGGTGCGCCTTTTGCCGGCCAACGAGCAGAATACGAAGTATCGTCCCATAGAGATCACCTCAGAAAACGACTTCTCGATCTGGGGCGTGGTGACCTATATCATCAAAAAGGCCTAAACGACCATGTACGCCCTGGCCGACTGCAACAACTTCTACGCTTCGTGCGAGAGGGTCTTCCGACCCGACCTGCAAGGCAAGCCCATCATCGTTCTATCGAACAACGATGGCTGTGTGGTGGCCCGCTCGAACGAGGCAAAGGCCTTGGGGATCGGCATGGGTGATCCGTTCTTCAAGATTCGCGACGTGGTGGAGAGCCACAAGGTCGCGGTCTTTTCGGGCAACATGGCTCTGTACGGCGACCTCTCGCAGCGAGTGCGTGCCGTGCTCCGGGAGTTTGCCCCCGAGATCGAGGTCTACTCCATCGACGAGTGCTTCCTGGACCTCAGAGGCATGGCGATTCCCAACCTCGAAGCCTATGCCCGACAGATCTCCGCCACCTGTCGCCGCTACACGGCCATCCCCGTCTCGGTGGGCATCGCCCCCACAAAAACCCTTGCAAAGATTGCCTCCAAGCTCTGCAAGCAATACCCAAAGTTGCGCGGCGGATGCTACATGCATCGCCCCCAGGACATAGAGAAGGTGCTGCGCCGCCTGCTGGTCGAGGAGGTGTGGGGCATCGGTCGCCGCTCGGCGCGCAAGCTCCATGATCGGGGCATCCATACCGCCTGGGAGTTTTCGCAATCCGACGAGGGGGTGATCCGCTCACTGATGGGTGTCACGGGACTGCGCACGCGCCAAGAGCTGCGCGGCATCCCCTGCATCGCCTTTGAAGATACCCTCGAGGGGCGGCAGACGATCTGCGTGTCGCGCAGCTTCACGCATGAGATCACCGACTGCCACCAACTGGGCGAGCAGGTGGCCAACTTCGCCGCCTCGGCCGTAGAGAAGCTGCGCCGCCAACACTCGGTGGCCGGCGAACTGGTGGTCTTCGCCCACACCAACCGCTTCAAGGAGTCGGCCCCGCAGAGCCTCGGGAGTACGCTGATCCCCTTCTCGGAATCGACAAACGACCACCGCCGCATCGTGGCCGCAGCCGTGGCGGCCACCCGCGAACTCTTCCGCCACGGCTGCGGCTACAAGAAGGCGGGGGTGATCCTCTCACACCTCGGCCCTGAAGGGGCGGTCCAGTCGGCACTCTTCGGCTGCTGCGGGGAGCGTGAGCGCGAAACCCGCCTCTCGAAGACCATCGATGAGCTTCGCGCCTCATTCGGGCGCAACGCCCTGCGGCTCGGTGCCCAGGGTTCGGGCGAAATCCTCTCAAGCAAGGAGAACCGCTCGCCACGCTACACCACCAGCTGGGAGGAGTTGCCAAAAGTTAGCGTCAAATAACCAAATAGAACCATGACACCGGCCGGACCCCTTGGAGTCCGGCCGGAGCAAAAGTCTTCCATCTGTCGAAAAGGTCAAATGGTATCGTACAGTTCATACAACCCGAATGTGTAGTGATCTTCTCCGCATTTAACAACAATCTGTAAATCACAACGATAGTCGAATGGAGCAAGTTCGGTTCGCATGTCAAATGCTCTGTTCATCGAGCCTGAAATTTCAACCTCAACTTCGTTAAATCTTTGATCGTCGATCACAAAGAGCGCATCGGAAGAGGTGTCGTCCATTCTAACATGGAATCGTTCCCCTTGCAATGAAACTTTCGATACGGTCAGTTCATGGCTCTTGGCATCCGAGTTAAACCACAGCTCAAATTGCACGGAATCGTCTGTTAATTTTTTAAACTGACAAGTTGCAAATCCGGGAGTCTCCAACACCAGCGATTCTCCATTGCATGCAGCCTCAAATTGACGTATTTCGTAACTTCTTGCAATCGAACCTGCCACGGAGAGATCATTTTGTTGTCTCTGTTGCCCTGTCGAATCCTCTTCATTGCTGCATGCCGCAAAACCGAGCAGCAAAACAACCAAAAATAATAACTTTTTCATAGTTGTCAATTATTCTCTATTTCTAGAAAGTAATTTACTAATGTACATTTGATAACTTCCCAGCTCACATTCAAACTGAATTTCCAGGTCACAGTCGTAATCCATAGGATATGCTAACGGAGTGCTTATCAGATCCATCCTTCCGACCAGAGTAAATGCCCCTTCTGCAATCTGTTTCTCACCTTCGTAAAGTTTAGCAGCGGTTTCTGTATTAAAATGCACATGCCAGAGCTCCCCATATACTTCAAACGGTGGCACCGTCAATGTGTACATTTTGTCATCAATACTCAGCATGCATGAATAGCGTACCGTTGTTTTAGGGTCATGGTAATTAAAAACACAATAAATCGCAGGAGGCATGAGACCGATCTGATCTTCTGCTTTTAACTCGAATTTTCTATCCCCACACGATAATTCACCTTGAATCAGATAGGATCCACTAATTGATCCTGCCAATTGGGTATAAGGATTAGCCGGAGTAGAGGTGGCATTCGTAATATCCTCCTTGTCATCGTTGCATGCATTTAAAAGTGTTATTGCACAAACTAATATCAAAAAATATCTTAAAGTCTTCATAATCTTCAGTTTTTTATTCCTTAATTTCCAAAACGGAAATTATAATCGCTCAAATTAGTATTCAATTCCGACTGTGTATAAAATTCACCTACATAACTTTGCAGAATCTGCTTGCAGGATGCCCAATTAGAGCACTCTCGGGCAATTCGCAACATTGCTTCATGCGAAAAGTTGGAAATCACATCCGATGGGCATTGGCTAGAAAACATAATGTTTTGATTATAATCATCAAATAAATCTACAAATAATGGGGTGTAATTTATATATAAATCATCCTTTTCTATCGTCCAACCTTGCCATCTTGATACATATCGGAAGATTTCGCTGGAAAAGTTTTATTGTATTGTTCGTAATAATTGCGACCAAGATAATCCCCCACATATGAAGCAAAAGATTCTATAATGAATGTTCGCATTTGATTAAAAACAGATGCGCCACGCTCACAATAGTGATAGAAATGACCTAATTCATGATATAAGGCTGAAATGTAAGCCGCGTCACTTGCTTCCATGTTATATATTTTTATGTATGCGGGAGCTCCATTCTGCGATGGATAAAACAACCCGGCGTAATTATTATCTTCGTCGGGAATGCATGGAACATATATCTTTAGTCCCATATCATTATAAGTCCATCCCGGAATCTCGTGGGTTTGATTAAAATATCCCCTATAGTAATAATCAATGGCTCGAGCTACCAAGTACAACGGCCAATTTCTGTTCCCTTTAAGGGTCCAAACAGGGACAAGATCCTCTATTACAGACCAATGAGCAATTGCATCTCCCA